>NZ_JBZEER010000006.1:0-313655 GCF_058310175.1 Flavobacterium sp. AK-345
AGCAAAAGATGCTGCTGGAAATACGCAAACGTGTACACAAACGGTAACAGTAAGCGATACCCAAAAACCAACAATTACCTGTCCGTCGAATGTTACGGCTGTAGCCGATGTTAATTCATGTGCTGCTACGGGAGTTGTTTTGGGAACACCAACAACAACGGACAATTGCACAGGAGCAATCACAGTTACCAATAATGCACCATCGAGCTTTCCAATTGGCGTTACAACAGTAACCTGGACAGCAAAAGATGCTTCGGGAAATACACAAACGTGTACACAAATGGTAAAAGTAGTAGGTCCAATTAAAGCAAATGATGATATTATATCTTCATTTAATGGATTTTCAGGAGGAGTTGCTGTTTCAAATGTTTTAAGTAATGATCTTTTAAACTGTAACGCTGCAATTACAAGCGATGTGAATCTTACTTTAGCAAGTACTTTACCTTCTGTTTTAACTTTTAATACGACTACTGGATCAGTAACAGTTAATCCAAAAACTCCTGCTGGTACTTATTTATTTGATTATACGATTTGTGAAAAATCAAATACAACTAATTGCAGTACAGCATCAGTTAAAATTACAGTTGTTGCTCCAGTTATCGACGCGGTAACTGAAACTACAGCTTCAATCAATGGAAATACTGGCGGAACAACAATTTCACTTGTAAATAATGATACTTTAAACGGAAATCCGGTTGTTATCGGAACCAATCCCGGTGAAGTTAAATTAACCGGAATCACCGTTCCAACAGGATTTGTATTAAATGCAGACGGAACAGTAACTGTTCCGGCAAATACTCCGGCAGGAAACTATAATGTGGAATACAGCATCTGCGAGATTACTAACCCAACAAACTGTGATTCTGTAATCTCGGTGGTTGTAGTTGGAAAACCAACCATTGATGCGGTAACCGAAACTATGGCTTCAATCAATGGAAATGCAGGCGGAACGACAGCAGAATCAGTAATTACAAATGATACTTTAAACGGAAATCCTATTGTAATCGGAACCAATCCAGGAGAAGTAAAACTAACCGGAATTACTGTTCCAACAGGATTAACCTTAAACGCAGACGGAACAGTAACGGTTGCAGCGAACACTGCTGCCGGAAACTATAACGTAGAATACAGCATCTGCGAGATCACCAACCCGACAAACTGTGATTCTGTAATTTCAGTGGTTGTGGTAGGAAAACCAGCCATCGACGCGGTAACTGAAACTACAGCTTCAATCAATGGAAATGCAGGCGGAACGACAGCAGAATCAGTAATTACAAATGATACTTTAAACGGAAACCCGGTTGTAATCGGCACAAATCCCGGAGAAGTAAAACTAACAAGTGTCACGGTTCCAACAGGATTGACATTAAACGCAAACGGAACAGTAACAGTTGCAGCCAATACCGCTGCCGGAAACTACAATGTGGAATACAGCATCTGCGAGATTACCAACCCAACAAACTGTGATTCTGTAATCTCGGTGGTTGTAGTTGGAAAACCAGCCATTGATGCGGTAACCGAAACTACGGCTTCAATCAATGGAAATGCAGGCGGAACGACAGCAGAATCAGTAATTACAAATGATACTTTAAACGGAAATCCTGTAGTTATCGGAACAAATCCCGGCGAAGTTAAATTAACCGGAATCACCGTTCCAACAGGATTAACCTTAAACGCAGACGGAACAGTAACAGTTGCAGCGAACACTGCTGCCGGAAACTATAACGTAGAATACAGCATCTGTGAGATTACCAACCCAACAAACTGTGATTCTGTAATTTCAGTGGTTGTGGTAGGAAAACCAACCATTGACGCGGTAACTGAAACTACGGCTTCAATCAACGGAAATGCAGGAGGAACAACAATTCCACTTGTAAATAATGATACTCTAAACGGAAACCCGGTTGTTATCGGAACCAACCCTGGAGAAGTAAAACTAACGGGAATCACCGTTCCAACAGGATTAACCTTAAACGCAGACGGAACAGTAACTGTTGCAGCCAATACCGCTGCCGGAAACTATAATGTTGAATATAGCATCTGCGAGATTACTAACCCAACAAACTGTGATTCTGTAATCTCGGTGGTTGTAGTTGGAAAACCAACCATTGATGCGGTAACCGAAACTATGGCTTCAATCAATGGAAATGCAGGCGGAACGACAGCAGAATCAGTAATTACAAATGATACTTTAAACGGAAATCCTATTGTAATCGGAACAAATCCAGGAGAAGTTAAATTAACCGGAATCACCGTTCCAACAGGATTAACCTTAAACTCAGACGGAACAGTAACGGTTGCAGCGAATACTCCGGAAAATGATTATGAAATAGAATATAGTATCTGTGAAATTACAAACCCAACTAATTGTGATGTTGTAAAAAGTATTGTTACTGTTACAGGCGGTGTATTAATCGCAAACCCTGATGCAGTAGCTTCTGTAGTTGCCACAAACCAGCCACAAACTGTGGTAAATGTTTTTGACAATGATACCAATAACGGCATCGCTGTTGTACCAAATGACCTAAACTTAACAATTGTAACAGCAGACCCAATTGGATTTTTAACTTTAAACCCTGACGGAACCGCAACCTTGGGAGCAAATGCACCTTCAGGAACTTACGAAATTGTTTACCAAATCTGTGAGAAATTAAACCCTTCAAATTGCAGTTCGGCTTCAGTAAAAGTAACAGTTGGCACACCAGTTATCAATGCAGTTGAAGAAACAACAACAGCTGTAGTTAATGGAGTTGTTGGCGGAACAACAGAATCGTTAATTGCCAATGATACCTTAAATGGAAACCCAGTTGTTATCGGAACAAATCCAGGAGAAATAAAACTTTCAGGAGTAACGCTTCCAACAGGATTTGTGTTGAATGCAGATGGAACCGTAACCGTGCCGACAAATACTCCGGCAGGAAATTATAATGTAGAATACAAAATTTGCGAGATCAATAACCCTACAAACTGTGACAGTGCAACTTCAATAATTGTTGTTACAGGTGGTGTATTAATCGCAAACCCTGATGCAGTAGCATCTGTAGTAGCCACAAACCAGCCTCAAACTGTGATAAATGTTTTTGATAATGATACCAATAACGGCATCGCTGTTGTACCAAATGACCTAAACTTAACAATAGTAACAGCAGATCCAACAGGATTTTTAACTTTAAACCCTGACGGAACCGTAACCTTGGGGGCAAACGCACCTTCAGGAATTTATGAAATCGTTTACCAAATCTGTGAGAAGCTAAATCCGGCAAATTGCAGTTCGGCTTCAGTAAAAGTAACAGTTGGCACACCAGTTATCAATGCCGTTGAAGAAACAACAACAGCTGTAGTTAATGGAGTTCTTGGTGGAACAACAGAATCGGTAATTGCCAATGATACCTTAAACGGAAACCCAGTTATTATCGGAACAAATCCTGGAGAAGTGAAACTTTCAGCAGTAACGCTTCCAACAGGATTTGTGTTGAATGCAAATGGAACCGTAACCGTGCCGACAAATACTCCAGCAGGAAATTATAATGTAGAATACAAAATTTGTGAGATCAATAACCCGACAAACTGTGATAGTGCGACTTCAATAATTGTGGTTACAGGCGATGGACTTCAGGCAAATCCTGATGTAATTCCTTCAGTTGTGGAATCAAAACTGCCTCAGGTTCTTGTGAATGTTTTTGAAAATGATACAAACAACGGAATTGCTGTAGTACCAAATGATCTAAACTTAACAATTGTAACGGCAGATCCAACAGGTTTCTTAACCGTAGGTGCTGATGGAATAGTAAATTTAGGAGCAAACGCACCTTCAGGAACTTATGAACTTACCTATCAAATCTGTGAGAAACTAGATCCAAAAAACTGCAGTCAGGCTGTTGTGCGTGTTAAAGTTAATGCAGTTATGCCAGTTACTCCTGCAACGTCAATTGTTGCTAATAATGATGGACAAGTTTTTGTAGACGGAATTAATGGGCAATTAGCTTTCATCAATATTTTAGATAATGACTTATTAAACGGTTTGCCTGTAAATGAATCAGATGTTGTGATTTCAAATACACCAAATCCTTATTTTGAATTTAATTCAGACGGAATGGTAAATGTATTGCCAAATACACCTGGAGGAAGTTATACATTAACATACCAAATCTGCGAAAAAGCAAATTCAACAAACTGTACTACAGCAATATTAAGTGTTTTTGTCGAAGTTCCGGCAATTGCAATTATTAAAACAGCAATTTTCAATGACGAAAATAAAGACGGATATGCAAATGCAGGAGAGACAATTACCTATAAATTTAAAATAACAAATACAGGGAATGTTCCTTTAATGAAAATTATAGTTTCGGATTTATTACCAGGAATTATACTTTCAGGAGATGCAATTGATTTAGGGGTAAACGAATCTGATGAAAATAATTTTACAGCTCTTTATAAGATAAACCAAAGTGATATCAATGGTGGAAGTGTAAGCAATCAGGCAATTGTGCAAGGAAAAAGCGCAGCAGGAGTTGTAGTTGAGGATAAATCGGATGATTCTAATAACATGGAAGATAAACCTACGGTTTTACCATTAAATGGTTGTCAGATAATAGTTCTTAATGGATTTTCTCCAAATGGAGATGGTAAAAATGAGAGATTCTATATTCAGGGCTTAGAATGTTATCCTGATAATACAGTTGAAATATACAACCGTTGGGGAGTTTTAGTTTTTGATGTCGATCATTACAATAATGAAGACAGAGCTTTCGTTGGATATTCTGCAGGACGAACAACCATGAAACAATCAGAAGGATTACCTGTTGGAACTTATTTCTATATTCTGAAATATAGAGACAGTGAGTCAAATCAACATGAAAAATCAGGTTACTTATATATCAATAAATAAAAAAATATGCGGCTTAGTTTAGCTAAGCCGTTTTAAAACTTATTAAATGAAAAAATTAATTTTAGTTTTTATGTTTTTTTCAGTTGTGTGTTCAGCGCAACAAGATGCACAATATACACAATACATGTACAATACCATAGAAATTAATCCAGCTTATGCAGGATCACGTGGCGTTTTAAGTGTTTTTGGTTTATATCGTACGCAATGGGTTGGTCTTGATGGCGCTCCGGAAACGAGTACTTTTTCTATAAACACACCATTAAATAATAAGAAATTAGGGTTGGGAGTTTCATTGGTAAATGATAAAATCGGGCCAACAAACGAAAATACATTGTCGGCTGATTTCTCTTATAGTATTCAAACTTCCGAATCGGCTAAACTTTCCTTTGGTATAAAAGGAACAGCAAATCTTTTTAATATTGATTTAAACAAATTAAGTTTTGAAGATCAGAATGATCCGCAATTTCAAGACTTAAAAAATAAGTTTACTCCAAATGTGGGCGCCGGTATTTATTGGCATTCTGATAAAGCATATTTAGGATTATCTGTTCCTAATTTTATTCAGACAAATCGCTATAATGATAATGATATTGCCATTTTTAAAGACAAAATTAACTACTATTTTATAGCGGGTTATGTGTTTAATTTAGATCGTTTAGAGTATATAAAATTCAAACCTGCCATATTAACAAAAATGGTAGAAGGAGCGCCTTTGCAGGTTGATGTTTCGGGCAATTTTATGTTTAATGATAAGTTTGTTGTAGGTCTTGCTTATCGCTGGAGCGCTTCAGTAAGTGCGTTGGCAGGTTTTCAGGTTACAAATGGTTTGTACATCGGGTATGGTTACGATCATGAAACTACTAATTTACGAAAATACAATTCAGGTTCACATGAAATTTTCCTGCGCTTTGACTTTTTAAATAATTATAATAGAATGACATCACCAAGATTCTTTTAAGCAATTTAAATATGAAGATTAAAAATTTACTTTATACCTTTTTGTTATTTAATTTTTTTCTTAATGCAAATGCTCAAAGTTTAAGCGTAAGGCAGGCAGATAAAAAGTATAATAATTATGCTTACGCTGATGCAATAAAATTATACGAAAATGCAATAAAAGAAGGCAGTACCGAAGAAAACGTATTTCAGAAACTGGGAAACTCGTATTACTTTACCGGTGATTTGAAACAAGCCTTAAAATGCTATCAGGAATTATTTGTAATTAATCGAAATCAGGAAGCAGAGTATTTGTATAGATATTCTCAATGCTTAAAATCGGCTGGGAATTATACTAAATCAGATGAAATTTTAAATATTTTTAGCGAAAAAGCGCCTTTGGACAAAAGAGGAATTTTGTTTAAGAAAAACCGAAATTATTTAGATGATATTAAAGCAAATTCAGGGCGATATGAAATTGCCGATGCCGGAATTAATTCTAAAGATTCTGATTACGGAAGTGCTCTTATAGATAATAAACTCGTTTTTACCTCTGCCAGAGATACGGGCGGAATCATAAAAAAGAACTTTAAATGGACAAATAAATCTATTTCTGCTTTATATTCTGTTGACTTAATGCCAGACGGAAGTATTAGCAATCCTGTATTTTTTCATAAAAAAGGTTTAAAAACAAGATTCAACGAATCGACACCCGTTTTTACAAAAGACGGAAAAACGATGTATTTTACCAAAAACAATTCTATAAAAGGTAAAAGAGGTCAAAGCGAAAATAAAGTAACATTGCTAAAGCTTTATAAAGCAATTTTAATTAATGATGAATGGAGCAACGTGCAGGAACTTCCTTTTAATAGCGATCAATACAGCGTTGCGCATCCTGCATTGAGTTTTGATGAAAAGATCTTGTATTTTGCATCAGATATGCCGGGAACTTTAGGTTTGTCTGATTTATTTAAAGTAAGCATCAATAATGATGGAACTTATGGGAAACCCGAAAATTTAGGCGCAGATATCAATACTGAAGGCAGAGAAACATTTCCATTTATATCAAACGATAACGAAATTTACTTTGCCAGTGATGGCCGTCCTGGTTTAGGCGGACTTGATGTTTTTGTTGCAAAAATAAACAATGATGGTTCATTTGAAGAAGTACAAAACCTTGGAGAACCAATAAATAGTAAACAAGATGATTTTGCATTTATAATTAATAGTAAAAACAGAAATGGTTTTTTCTCTTCAAACAGAGAAAATAGTCTTGGACTTGATGATGTTTACAGATTTACAGAAATTCGAAAACTAGTTTGTGAGCAGGATTTAATGGGAACTGTTACTGATGCAGAAACAAATCAAACACTTTCGAATGTAACATTGTCATTATTTAATGAAGCCTATCAATTTGTTGCAGAAGTAGTTTCAGATCAAAACGGAAATTATATTTTTCCAAATGTAAAATGCGGTAAAAAATATTTCATAAAAACATCCAAAACAGATTATGAAATTAAGGAAGTTCCAATAGCATTAAAAAGAATAAATGGAAAAACCACTTTGGCAATTGCTATCCAAAAGAAATTTACACCTTTGGTTGCAAAACAAGTAGTTGTTAAAACCACTAAAGTTAATCCTGTAATAATTAAATCTATTAAAGTAGGAACAGATCTGGCAAAATTATTACATATTCCGATGAACTTTTTTGATTTGGGTAAAGCGACGATTAAAAAAAGTTCAGAACCACAATTGCAGAAAATTGTTGATATCTTAAACCAGTATCCAACATTAAAATTAGACATTCGTTCTCATACAGACAGTAGGCAATCTGCAGAAAACAATATGATCCTTTCAGAAAAAAGAGCGCAATCTACCAAAAATTGGCTGATTCAAAAAGGAATCGACGGCAATCGATTAGCAGCAAAAGGATACGGAGAAACCAAATTGGTAAACCGTTGCGCCGATGGTGTAAAATGTACCGAGCAAGAACATCAGCAAAACAGACGAAGCGAATTTATTATTACTTATTTGTAAATAAATTTATCAATATAGGTCCTTTTCTAAATTTTTAGAAAAGGGCTTTTTTATTTGTAAAAACTAAGTTTGATCAAAAGTGGTGTGTTATTCGCAAAAAAACTTTGAAAATGATTCTATTCTTTGTTAGAAAATTCTTAAATTCAAAAATACGATGTATAATGTTTAAAATGAGATATTTATGGGTTAAAAAATGAGGCTGAATGATTTTTATGTTTATTTTTTTCTAACTTTATAGAACTAAATTTTTCAGATATGACTGTAGAACAAATATTAAACACAAAAGGGAGAAATGTGTATTCAGTACGTTCAACAACAACTGTTTTTGAAGCATTGAAAGTAATGGGCGAAAAAAATATCGGAGCTATTCTTGTCATAGACGGATCTGATTTAAAAGGTATTTTGTCTGAAAGGGATTATGCTCGAAAAATTGTTTTAAAGGACAAATCATCCAAAGAAACTTTTGTTCATGAAATTATGGAAAGCCATGTTTTTTCTGTCAAACTCTCCAATAATATTGAAGATTGCATGGAACTGATGAGTACAAAAAGAATCAGACATTTACCGGTTTTAGAAAATGAAATTGTAGTCGGAATAATTTCTATAAGCGACGTTGTTAAAGCAATTATAGAAATTCAAAAAGACACAATTAATCACTTGAATTCTTATATTTCACAATAAAATAAATAAAAAAGATACCTAGTAATTAAATAGTCCAACATAATTTGGGCTATTTTTTTATTACCTCAATTTTCTTTTTAACAAAAGAAAGCTATAAAAACACGCCATTTTAAGTGAAGACTTATATCTTTGTAAGCTAGAATAAAAGCAAAAAACAATGAACAAAGAGAGTAAAAGAAGAGAGGCGTTACTGTACCATTCAGAACCAACTCCAGGAAAAATTCAGGTAGTTCCAACAAAAAAATATGCAACACAAAGAGATTTATCTTTGGCTTATTCGCCAGGAGTTGCAGAGCCATGTTTAGATATTGCAGCAAACGTAGAAGACGTTTACAAATATACAGCAAAAGGAAACTTAGTTGCCGTTATCTCAAACGGTACAGCTGTTTTAGGATTAGGAAATATTGGTCCGGAAGCTTCTAAACCAGTAATGGAAGGGAAAGGGTTACTTTTTAAAATATTCTCTGATATTGACGTTTTTGATATTGAAGTAAATACAGAAAATGTTGAAGAATTTATTCAGACTGTAAAAAATATTGCCCCAACTTTTGGAGGGATTAATCTGGAAGATATTAAAGCGCCGGAATCTTTTGAAATAGAAAGAAGATTGGTAGAAGAATTGGATATTCCGGTAATGCACGATGATCAGCATGGTACGGCAATTATCTCTTCGGCAGCATTGATTAATGCGCTTGAATTGGCAGGAAAAAAAGCAGAAGATGTAAAAGTCGTAGTTTCAGGAGCAGGTTCGGCTGCGATTGCATGTACTGATTTATATGTTTTGTTAGGCGTAAAAGTCGAGAATATAATGATGTTTAATAGTAAAGGACTTTTAACAAAAGACAATCCTTCGTTATCAGAATTACAATTAAAATACGCGGTTGACGGTGCCAAAATTGAATTGGCAGAAGCCGTAAACGGAGCTGATGTTTTCATCGGATTATCTTCGGGAGATATCTTAACGCCGGCAATGTTATTAACAATGAAAGACAATCCGATTGTTTTTGCAATGGCAAATCCAAATCCGGAAATCGATTATAATTTAGCTGTAGAAACGCGTAAAGACGTGATTATGGCTACGGGACGTTCTGATTTTCCCAATCAGGTAAACAATGTTCTTGGTTTTCCTTATATTTTTAGAGGAGCGCTGGATGTAAGAGCTACAAAAATTAACGAAGCGATGAAAATGGCTGCTGTTAAGGCTTTGGCTATTTTGGCAAAAGAACCAGTTCCGGAGCAGGTTAACGTAGCTTACGGAGCAACAAAATTAGGTTTTGGTCAGGAATATATCATTCCAAAACCATTTGATCCAAGGTTGATTACTATCGTAGCGCCAGCTGTTGCAAGAGCTGCAATGGAATCAGGAGTTGCAAAAAATCCTATTACAGACTGGGCAGCTTATGAAGATGCACTTCGTGAGCGTATGGGTAACGATAATAAAATGGTGCGTTTAATGACAAACCGTGCAAAAATGGATCCAAAAAGAATTGTTTTTGCAGAGGCTGATCAGTTAAACGTTCTTAAAGCAGCGCAGATTGTTCATGAAGACGGAATTGGTTTTCCGATTTTATTAGGAGATAAAGAGATTATTTTAGGACTTAAAAAAGAGTTAGGTTTTGATGCTGATATTGAAATCATTGATCCTAAAACTACTGAAGAAGAGGCAAGAAGAAACAGATTTGCCACTTTATATTGGGAAACAAGAGAAAGAAGAGGAGTTTCGCTTCTTGATTCTCAAAAATTCATGCGCGAAAGAAACTATTTTGCAGCCATGATGGTAAACTCAGGCGAAGCAGATGCTTTGGTAACAGGTCATACAAGAAGTTATCCAAGTGTTGTAAAACCAATGTTGCAATTAATAGACAAAGCACACGGAGCGTCACTTGTCGCAACCGCAAACATGATGTTAACATCTCGCGGACCAATGTTTTTATCTGATACAGCAATAAATATAAATCCATCTTCTGAGGATTTAGTGAATATTGCTATTATGACAGCAAAAACAGCAAAAATGTTTGGTGTAGAACCAGTGATTGCAATGGTGTCATTTTCAAACTTTGGATCATCTACAAGTCCTGGAGCGTCAAAAGTAAGAGAAGCTGTAGCTTATTTACATAAAAATCATCCTGAAATGATTGTTGATGGAGAAATTCAGGCAGATTTTGCTTTGAATCCGGAAATGCTTCAGGAAAAATTTCCTTTCTCTAAATTAGCAGGTAAAAAAGTTAATACCTTAATTTTCCCTAACTTAGAATCGGCAAATATTACTTATAAGTTATTAAAAGAATTATATAAAGTAAATTCTATTGGCCCTATTATGATGGGTATGGGCAAACCTGTCCATATTTTTCAATTAGGTGCAAGCGTAGAAGAAATGGTTAACATGGCTGCAATCGCAGTAATTGATGCTCAGGAAAAAGAAAATAAAAAAAACAAACTTGCCAGAGAATAACTATATTTTAATTTAACAATAATTTTGTCGTATTTTTATTGCAATTATTGTTATATTTGGGGCTTTAAATTAAATTATGATAACACATTTGCAAGGGAAATTGGTGGAAAAGAATCCCACCGAAGTTGTGATAGATTGTGGAGGTGTAGGATATCACATAAATATATCTTTACATACCTTTTCACTACTTCCTAATGCTGATTTTATAAAATTGTATACGCATCTTCTAATCAAAGAAGATGCGCATACTTTATTCGGATTTGTCGAAAAATCAGAACGTGAGATATTTAGAATGCTGCTTTCGGTTTCAGGCATTGGTGCGAACATTGCCAGAACAATGTTATCATCTATAGAACCAAGACAAATTATAAACGCAATTGCCTCAGGAGATGTAGGTATAATCCAGTCTATTAAGGGAATTGGAAACAAAACAGCACAAAGAGTAATACTTGATTTAAAAGAAAAAGTGTTAAAATTGTACGATTTAGATGAAGTTTCGGTAGTTCAAAACAATACAAATCGAGATGAAGCGTTATCTGCTTTGGAAGTTTTAGGTTTTGTTCGAAAGACTTCTGAAAAAGTAGTAGAGAAGATCGTAAAAGAAGATCCTGAGGCTACTGTAGAAACCATCATTAAAAAGGCGTTAAAAAGCTTATAAACTCATTAAGTTAAACTAATTCTATGCGTAAAATTTGTATTTTTTTACTTGTTTTGTTTTGCGGGAATGTTTTGCGTGCGCAAGTAAATCAAACAGTTCAAGATACAACTAAAACTCAATTTTCTACAGGTAAAGTAGAACTCGCAGATCCTCCAAGTATTCTTTCGGCATATAGATACGATCCAATTACAGATCGATATATTTATACAAATTCTGTAGATGGTTTCTCTATAAATTACCCTATTATTCTAACACCAAAAGAATACGAAGATTTAGTTCTAAAAGAATCAAGAAGAGATTATTTTAGAAAAAAATCCGATGCTATTGATGGTAAAAAGACTGGAAGTGAGGCGGCTAAGAAAGATTTGCTGCCAAGATATTATATCAATTCAAGTCTTTTCGAAAGTATCTTCGGTAGTAATACAATTGATGTAAAACCTACAGGATCTGTAGAAATGGACTTGGGTGTTCGTTATACCAAGCAGGATAATCCTTCATTTTCTCCAAGAAACAGATCAAGTCTTACTTTTGATTTTGATCAGCGTATCAGTATGAGTTTAATGGGTAAAGTAGGTACCAGATTAGAAGTAAATGCTAATTATGATACACAATCTACATTTGCCTTTCAAAACTTATTCAAATTAGCTTACACGCCTTCTGAAGATGATATTATTCAAAAAGTAGAAGTTGGTAATGTTAGCATGCCATTAAACAGCTCCCTGATTCGTGGGGCTCAGAGCTTATTTGGTGTGAAAACGCAATTGCAATTTGGAAAGACGACAGTTACAGGAGTTTTCTCAGAACAAAAATCACAAACAAAAAGTATAGTTGCAGAAGGTGGAGGAACGGTTCAAAATTTTGATCTTTATGCATTAGACTATGATAACGATCGACATTTCTTCCTTTCGCAGTACTTTAGAAACAAGTACGATGCCTCATTAAGGAACTATCCTTTTATAGATAGCCGTGTTCAAATTACCAGATTAGAAGTTTGGGTTACCAATAAACAAAACAGGGTAAGCACAACGAATAATAACTTAAGAAATGTTATTGCACTTCAGGATTTAGGAGAAGGGCAATTAACCGGTATTCCTGATAATGAAATTGTTGTTACAAATCCAACAGCAGGATTTTTTAACAATCCAATAGATTCGCCAACAGATAACAATAACAACAAATATGACCCTGAACTTATTGGGCAGGCAGGTTCATTCTTAAATTCAAACATTAGAGAAATTGTAACAGCAAAATCAGGTTTCAATAATGCGAATGTAAGTGAAGGAACAGATTATTCCGTTTTAGAAAATGCCCGAAAGCTGACTACAAACGAATATACTTTTAATGCGCAATTAGGATATATTTCATTGCAACAGCGTTTGGCTAATGATGAAATTCTTGCGGTAGCCTTTGAGTATACAGTTGGAGGCCAGGTGTATCAAGTTGGAGAATTTGGTAGTGATGGTGTTGATGCAACTGTGGTTACAGGAAACAACACCTCTAATCAGGCCGTTATTACACAGAGTTTGATTTTAAAAATGCTGAAAAGTAGTTTGACCAACGTTCAGAATCCGGTTTGGAACCTGATGATGAAAAACGTGTATCAAATTCCACAAGCCTATCAAATAAAACAAGACGATTTCAGGTTGAATATTCTTTATACAGATCCATCTCCTATAAATTATATATCACCAGTTGCGGGAACTAACTTTCCTTCAAATCCAACTGGAGATAACAAAGTAGACCAGACACCATTATTAAATGTGTTTAATCTTGACCGATTAAATTATAATAATGATCCGCAAACAGGAGGTGATGGTTTCTTTGATTATATTCCGGGAATAACAGTAGATGTTCAAAATGGCCGAATTGTTTTTACCACCAAAGAACCATTTGGGGAACTGATATTTAAAAAACTACAAAATACAGGTTCAGGTGAAAACTATAATGATCCAAGTACATATAATGCGAATCAGCAGAAATATGTGTTTAGAAATATGTATAGAAACACACAATCCGGAGCTTTACAGGACAGTGATAAAAATAAGTTTTTATTGAGAGGAAAATATAAATCTTCAGGAAGTAATGGTATTCCTATTGGTGCATTCAATGTTCCTCAGGGTTCTGTTGTAGTTACGGCTGCAGGAAGAGTTCTTGTTGAAGGCATTGATTATAGTGTCGATTATCAATTAGGAAGAGTTCAGATTCTTGATCCTTCACTTCAGGCGTCAAATACACCAATTGAAGTTTCTTTAGAAAACAATTCAATCTTTGGACAACAAACCAGAAGATTTATGGGATTCAATATTGAACATAAAATTTCGGAAAATTTTGTTGTTGGAGGAACTTACCTAAAAATGACAGAAAGACCATTTACTCAAAAATCAAGTTATGGTCAGGAATCCGTAAATAATACCATTTTTGGTTTTAATGGGAATTTTTCAACCGAAGTTCCTTTCTTTACAAGATTAGTAAATAAACTTCCAAATATAGATACAGATGTTCCTTCTAATCTTTCTGTTCGGGGAGAAATTGCATTTTTAAAACCAGATGCTCCAAAAGCGAGTGATTTTGAAGGAGAAGCCACTATTTATATAGATGATTTTGAAGGGTCACAATCTACTATTGATATGCGTTCGGCTTATGCGTGGAGTTTAGCTTCTACGCCATTTTTAAATTCAATAAACGATAATACTTTTAATGCCAGTTCAAGTACATTAGATTATGGTTTTAAAAGAGCAAAATTATCATGGTATACGATTGATCCAGTGTTTTATTCCTCAAAACCATCTGGTATTTCAAATGATGATTTATCATTAAATACAACAAGAAGAATATACAGTAGAGAATTATATCCAAACACAGATATTGCTCAAGGCCAGATACAAGTAATAAACACATTGGATTTAAGTTATTATCCTTCTGAAAGAGGACCATATAACAATAACCCAACTTTTAGTTCAGATCCGGCAACTTCTAATTTTGGTGGAATTATGCGTTCTTTAAACTCAACTAATTTTGAGCAGGGAAATGTTGAATACATACAGTTTTGGGTACTGGATCCTTATGTTGGAAATGGTGAAGCACAAACAAATAACACCGGTAAAATCTATTTCAACTTAGGTGAAGTTTCTGAAGATGTATTAAAAGACGGAAGAAAACAGTATGAAAACGGATTAGGCCCAGGTCAGGTTTTAGTAAACCCTCAGCCAATTTGGGGAGATGTTCCGGCATCTCAATCCTTAATTTATGCGTTTGATACAAATGCCGATAATCGTAAAAATCAAGACGTAGGTCTGGATGGTTTACCAAATTCTAAAGAAGGATCTGTGTACACGAATTATGCAGGAGAAGCTGACCCTGCGGCAGATGATTATACCTATTATTTAAATACCGAAGGAGGAGTTCTGGATCGTTATAAAAAATATAATGGAGTAGAAGGGAACTCTCCTGTTAGTATAGATGATCCAAATCGTGGTTCTACAACATTGCCGGATGTTGAGGATATTAACCGTGATAATACAATGAACACTATTAATGCTTATTATGAATATAGTATTGATTTAAAACCAGGAATGCAGGTTGGACAAAACTACATCACCGATATTCGTGAAGTAAGTAATATTGAGCTGCCAAATGGAGCTACAACAAATGCAAGATGGATTCAGTTTAAAATTCCTGTCGCTCAGCCTCAAAATACAATCGGAAACATTACAGATTTTAGATCTATTCGATTTATGCGTATGTTCATGACAGGTTTTAATGATCAGATGACAGTTCGTTTTGGAGCTTTAGATTTAGTTAGAGGAGAGTGGAGAAGATATACAAGTACTCTTGACGCAAACGATACAAATCAGGATGATGACGGTACAGACTTTGATGTTTTAGCAGTAAACGTTCAGGAAAACGGTACAAAATGTCCGGTAAATTATGTAATCCCACCAGGAGTACAAAGAGAACAATTATACAATAACAATACAGTTATCAATCAAAACGAACAATCATTAGCATTACGAGTTTCAGGTTCAGGTTTACAATACCAAGATTCAAGAGCAGTTTTTAAAAATGTAAGTGTTGATATGCGTCAGTACAAAAAACTAAAAATGTTTTTACACGCTGAATCATTGCCAAACGAAAATACATTATTAGATGATGAAATGGTTGGTTTTATTCGTTTTGGAAATGACTTTACTCAAAACTTTTACCAAGTCGAAATTCCTTTAAAAGTAACAAGAACCGGAGGATCATGTTCAATAGGCGCAGATCAGGTTTGGCTGGAAGAAAATGATATTGATCTTGCACTTGAATTATTGACCAGAATGAAAATTAAGGCAATGAGTGTCGATATTAATTCTGATAAGAGAGATATAAATGGAATCTATTACCCAGATGATGATGCAACAATTGACGGAGGAGATGGAGATGGTGCGTTGCGATTAGGGATAAAAGGAAATCCTAACTTTGGTTTGGTTCGAAATTTAATGGTTGGTGTAAAAAGTAGGGCAGATCATAAAGATATTAAAGGAGAAGTTTGGTTTAATGAACTTCGTATGTCTGATTTGGATAACAAAGGCGGTATGGCTGCGATATTAAATATCGATACCAATATGGCTGATTTTGCGACTATTTCGGCAACGGGTAAAAAGAGTACTATTGGTTTTGGATCATTAGAACAAGGTGCCAACGAGAGAGATCGTGAAGATATTCAACAATATAACATTGTAACTAATTTAAATTTAGGAAAACTGCTTCCTCCAAAATGGGGAATTAATTTACCTTTTAATTACGCAATCGGAGAAGAGGTTATTACGCCAGAATACGATCCTTTTAATCAGGATATTAAGTTAGATCAATTGTTAAGAGAAACAACCGATCAGGCAGAAAAAGATAATATCAGAACACGTGCTGTAGATTATACCAAAAGAAAAAGTATCAACTTTATTGGAGTAAGAAAAGACAGGGCTCCAGAACAAAAACAGCATATTTATGATGTTGAGAATTTAACGTTTTCACAATCTTACAATCAGGTGGAACGCCATGATTATGAAGTAGAAGATTACGAAGATGAACAGTCAAATACGGCAATAAACTATGCTTATACTTTTCAGCCTAAAGAAGTAGTACCTTTTAAACAAACCAAATTCATGAAGAAAAGTGAGTATTGGAAAATTTTAAGTGACTTCAATTTTAATTATTTGCCTTCTAATATTACTTTTAATACTAATATTTTAAGACAAAGCAATCGCCAGCAATATAGAGAAGTTGAAGTTGAGGGAATTGGTCTTGATCCGCTTTACAGAAGAAATTTCGCGTTTAATTATCAATACGGTTTTGGTTACAACCTAACAAAATCATTAAAATTAAATTATACGGCAGCGTCTAATAATATCGTTAGGAATTTTTTAAATGATGATAATACGCCAAAAGAAGATTTTAATATTTGGGATGACTATTGGGATATCGGAACACCAAATCAACACATGCAGCAATTGGTCTTGAATTATGATATTCCGATTAATAAAATTCCAATATTTAGTTTTGTAAAAGCTAGTTATTCTTATACAGCAGACTATAATTGGCAGCGTTCTTCAACAGCTTTTTCTGAATACACTGATGATAATGGTAATGTATTTGATTTGGGTAATACTATCCAGAATGCGAATTCAAATACTTTAACAACAACATTAAATATGAATACGTTGTATAAGTATTTAGGTTTGACTCCAGGAGGTAAAAAAACGGCAAAACCTAAAACTGCAGCACCACCAAAACCGGGAGAAAAAATTGTGAATACGGCAAAACCTGTTACAAGCAGCAGCCCTTTTTATGATGGCTTAATTGGTATTTTGACAAGTGTAAAAAACATTCAGATCAATTACACTAAAAATAGTGGTACTGTTTTACCAGGATACACACCAAGTGTTGGTTTCTTAGGGACTTCAAAACCATCTTTAGGATTCGTTTTTGGAAGTCAGGATGATGTGCGATATGAAGCTGCCAAAAACGGATGGTTAACCACTTATGATGAGTTTAATCAAAACTTTACACAAGTAACAAGCAAACTATTAAAAGTAACAACTAATATAGATTTGTTGCCAGACTTAAAAATCGATTTAACGATGGATCGTTCTTATTCTGAAAATTCATCAGAACAATATAGCGTGGTAGATGGAAATTATACACCTCTGTCTCCATATACGTACGGAATGTTTTCGATTTCGACTGTTATGATAGGAACAGCTTTTTCTACAAGTAATGAAACCCAATCTGCTGCATTTGATGATTTTAGAAGTAATCGTTTAATCATAGCAAATCGTTTGGCAGAGGATCATTATGGGGCAGGAAATGCAATACCTAGATATGATGTTAATGATATTCCGGCGGCACCAACAGATCCGGCAGCAGAAGATCCGTATAAAAAACAGAGAGAGATTTATGAATCTAATCAAGGATATCCTATAGGCTACGGAAAAAGTAATCAGGCTGTATTATTACCGGCTTTCCTTGCTGCGTACACAGGAGGTGATGCTGAAAAGACATCGACAGGCATTTTTAGAAATTTCCCAATTCCAAACTGGAGTATAAAATACAACGGTTTAATGAGATACAAATTTTTTAAAGATAAATTCAAACGTTTCTCATTGCAGCACAATTATAGAGCTTCGTATACGATAAACCAGTTTAGGTCTAATTTTGATTATGATAAAGCAATAGCAGATCCTGTACTCAATCCGATTCAAGATGTAAATACAAACTTCTTTAATAAAACGATTATGTCAAACGTCAACTTGGTAGAGCAGTTTAGTCCGCTTATCCGAGTAGATTTTGAGTTAAAAAGTTCTTTACGATTGTTAACTGAAATTAAAAAAGACAGAGCTTTATCGATGAGTTTTGATAATAATTTATTGACGGAAGTAAAAGGAATTGAATATGTAGTGGGATTAGGATATCGTTTTAAAGATGTAATTTTCTCTTCAAGACTTGCAGATAATCCAACCGGGATCATTAAAAGTGACATCAATATAAAAGCTGATTTTTCTTTTAGAAATAATGAAACTTTGGTTCGATATTTAGATTACGACAACAATCAGTTGGCAGCGGGTCAAAATATTTGGTCTTTAAAGCTTACTGCTGATTATTCGTTTAGTAAAAACTTAACCGCAATATTCTATTATGATCATTCATTTTCGAAAGCGGTAATTTCAACATCGTTTCCGTTAACGAACATTCGTTCAGGCTTTACGCTTCGATATAATTTCGGAAATTAATTTTAAGTTTCTAAAGGGGATTTCATTAGAAGATTATTACATTTGTGCCTAAATTATTAAATTATCAATTTTCAAACATACTATTATGAGCATACCAGCAAATTTAAAGTACACAAAAGATCACGAATGGGTTAGCATCGAAGGAGATGTAGCAACAGTAGGAATTACTCATTTTGCTCAAAAAGAATTAGGAGATATCGTGTATGTTGAAGTAGAGACTTTAGACCAGACACTTGATAAAGACGAGGTTTTTGGAACTGTTGAAGCTGTAAAAACAGTTTCGGATTTGTTTTTGCCTTTAACAGGAGAAATTATTGCTTTTAACGATAGTTTAGAAAGTGCTCCGGAAACTGTAAATTCTGATCCTTATGGAGCTGGATGGATGATTAAAATAAAAATTGCTGATGCGTCAGAAATAGATACTTTATTATCTGACGAAGCTTATAAACAACTTATCGGTGCCTAAACAGCTATTGCTTCTTTGGGCAATTATTTGTTCAGGAATTATCACTTATTTTTGTTTGACAGATTCAAGTAATCTTCCTGCAGTAGCAAATATTCCAAATATTGACAAAATTGTACATTTTTGTTTTCATTTTGGATTTACAATTTCCTGGATTTTATTCTTTAAAAAAGAATTAAAAGGGAAAGCTCCTGATGATTATAAAGCTTATTTGATTTCGTTCATATTTTCGGTTTTTTTCGGAATTACAATCGAAATTTTGCAAAGTGTTTTTACAACAACAAGAGCGGCAGATGTTAGAGATATTTTAGCAAATACGATTGGAGCTACAATAGGTCTTTTTACAGCCATAGCTTTAAAAAAGCAAATCGATAGAATATAAAAATAAAGACCCACTTCGGTGGGTTTTTTTTATTGCAAAAAAGGCAAGATTCAAAAAGAGGTTTTTTTTCTGAATTTTAAATGTATTTTTGTCGAAATTCCACATGTATCTAAAAATCATGAATGTTAAGCAATATTTAGATTCAACATACTTAAAAACTGCCTCTCAAGCCGGACTTTCGGAAGCAGAAAATCTTATCGTGGTTAAAAAAGCAATTTCTGAAGCCATTAACGAAAATTTTAAACTGATCATGATTCGTCCGGAATATGTAAGTTTGGCAAAAGAAATGATTCTAGAAGCAAATTCGGCTTTACTTGTGGGGACAGTTATCGATTTTCCGGAAGGTAAATCAGATATCGAAACCAAAATTAAAGAATCAAACTCGGCAATTGAAAATGGAGCAGACGATTTAGACTTTGTATGTAATTATGAAGCTTTTAAAAACGGAAATCTATCATTAGTAAAAGAGGAAGTTTTATTATGTACACAAATTGGATTAGCACACAATAAAACAGTAAAATGGATTATTGAAGTCGCTGCTTTGACAGATAAAGAAATTATTCAGCTTTCGGCTTTGATAAAAAATATTGTTATATCAAATTTCAAAGAAGAAAATTATGCTTCTGTTTTTGTAAAATCTTCCACCGGTTTTTTTAAAACTGAAAATGATTTGCCAAACGGAGCGACAATTCCAACGGTAATTATGATGCTAGAAAATGCTTCACCGTTGCCGATAAAAGCAGCCGGAGGTGTTCGAACATATAATGAAGCAATAGAAATGATTCGTTTAGGAGTTAAGCGAATTGGAACTTCGGCAGCAAAAACAATTGTAGACGGAGGAAATACCCCAAATCAATATTAAATGAAAATTAAATTTTACACCGTTAAGAATTTTTTATCTTTTATTCTTATCCTGTCTTCCTTAGTTGCCCTTTCTCAGGAAAGGAATAATAGTTCTGTTAAGCCTGGTTTTGCAACAGAGCAATTTCCTGTTTTTCCCAATTGTGAAAATTTGCAATCAAAAAAATTAGAAAATTGTTTTTATAAAGAAGTTCAGGATTTTGTTTATCATAATTTTCAAATTCCTGAAAATTTAAAACAAACAAATTATCAGGGAGAAGTAAAAGTGCTTTTTGAAGTAGATGTTAACGGTGAATTTAAAGTGATTTATGTTAATGCAGAAAATGAAGCTTTATCAGAAGAAGCTAAACGTGTTTTTGGTACATTTCCGAAAATTAAACCTTCATCATATAGCGGAAAGCCAACATATTCTAAATATACAATTTCGATTGCCATTCCTTTAAAAAGTGCCGATCAAATTGAAGCAGAAGCTTTGGCTGCAGCCGAAATTGAAAAACCACTAGAAAAACCAATGACTGAGTTGGATAGTATTGTGTATAAAAAATATAATAATCCTGAATTTGAAAGTCATTTAAATATTCCGTTTTCACATAGTTATTATGCGCAGTTTGATGGCGCAATGAATCAGGTTGGAAGTAACAACCATACTGCTTCAAAGCCTTATACTTATGCTGAGGTTTCAAAATATTATAATTTAAAAGCCGTAAATGAATCACTTCAAAAAAATGTTTCGACCTGGTTGGGAAGAAAGTTTTGGAATCAAAATTTAGTTCAGATTCAGGGTGAAGATTATTGGATAGCACTAAATCCTATTCTTGATTTGCAAATGGGTAAAGCTTCAGATCTTGATGCTTCTTATACTTTTGTAAATACACGTGCTTTAAATTTTAGAGGAGGTTTAGGAAAACAAATTAATTTTACAACAACTGTTTTTGAAAGCCAGGGCCGATTTGCAGGTTATTATAATGATTATGCAGAAAGCTTAAAGCCTTCAGGAGGGAATCCTGCTATTATTCCAGGAATGGGCATTGGGAAAAGATTTAAAAGTGATGCTTACGATTTTCCTTTAGCAGAAGCTAATATTACTTTTGCGCCAAGTAAAATTTTTGATTTTCAGTTAGGTTATGGAAGAAATTTTATTGGAGACGGATATCGTTCGTTGCTTGAAAGTGATGGAGCGAGCCCTTATCCGTATTTTAAAATCAATACCACTTTCTGGAAAATAAAATACACCAATACTTATATGTGGCTTAAAGATGTGCGCCCAGATGTTACTGTAGAAAAAACCTATGCGTCTAAGTATATGGCGAATCATTATTTAAGCTGGAACGTTTCAAATAAACTGAATTTTGGTTTCTTTGAATCAGTAGTTTGGACAGATACAAATAATAGAGGGTTTGATGTAAATTTTGTAAACCCTATCATATTTTATCGTTCTGTTGAGTTTGCATCTTCTTCAAGAAGTGGAAATGCGCTTTTAGGTATGACTGCTAAATACAAATGGAATAATGATGTTAATTTTTACGCTCAGTTTTTATTAGATGAATTTTCAGTTTCTGATATGGGAGCGGGAGAGCAAAGTTGGAAAAATAAATTCGGATATCAGCTTGGGGCTAAATATTTTAATGCTTTTAAAGTTAAAGATTTATTGTTACAGCTTGAGTATAATCATGTGCGTCCTTACGTTTACGAGCATAGCGCTGTTATTACAAACTATGGTCATAATAACCAAAGTATCGGGCATCAATGGGGAGGTAATTTTGAAGAATTAGTAGCAATTGGTCGTTATCATAAAGGACGTATTTTTGGAGATGCTAAATTTACAATGGGAACACGAGGCTTAGATTTTGATACTGCACAGGACAGCTTTAATTATGGAGGGAATATTTATAAGAGTTATGATGAGAAACGTCCATATGATACTGGAGTAAAAGTAGGACAAGGTAATAAAACAAGTGTTTTTATTGCTGACATTCAAGGAGGATACTTAATAAATCCGATGACTAATTTAAAATTATTTGGAAGTTTTATTTACAGAAACTTTGATCCAACGCAAGAAACAGCAACTACTTTTAAACAAAGTACAACATGGTTTACTATCGGATTACGTTCTGATGTCTTTAATTGGTATTTTGATTACTAGCATTTAATAAGATTTTTCGAAATAATAGTGTTAAAAATGTACAAGTCCTTATTTTGTAAAGGTTTTTATTGAAAAAATCTAATTTTATAGTTCAGGATTCTACAATCTAATTTGTACATTTGCACCACTCAAAAAATATACAAACAATCAAGGTTTGAACGCTACAAAAAATACAATTTCATTAAAATCGATATTTCTGGATTTCAAAGAGATCACTAAAGCTGGTTTAGCTATTAGTGTTTTGTTTTCTTCAATTGCGGGATATTTATTAGGGGTAAATGAGGAACACCCTTTTCAATGGAGTGTTTTGCTGGTTTTGTCTATTGGAGGATATTGCATGGTTGGAGCTTCAAATGCTTTTAATCAGGTAATAGAAAAAGATATCGATTCTTTGATGGATCGCACAAAAAATCGTCCGGTTCCTTCAGGACGTATGTCTCCAACAATGGCTTTGATTGTAGCAAGTTTGCTTACCGTTATTGGTATTGCTTTGCTTTACACCATTAATGCAAAGTCGGCAATGTTTGCAGCAATTTCAATATTTTTATATACAAGTATTTATACACCTTTAAAAACAGTAACTTCGTTATCGGTTTTTATGGGTGCATTTCCGGGTGCAATTCCGTTTATGTTGGGATGGGTTGCAGCTACAGGAGATTTTGGAATAGAAGCTGGGACTTTGTTTTTAATTCAGTTTTTTTGGCAATTCCCTCATTTCTGGTCAATTGGCTGGTTTTTATATGAAGATTATGAAAAGGCAGGAATCTTTATGCTTCCAACAGGTAAAAAAGATAAAGGGACCGCATTGCAAATTATGTTATACACCGTTTGGTTAATAATAGCGTCATTGTTGCCGGTTTTAGGGTATACAGGACAATTGTTTATAACGCCAATTGCGGCAGTTTTGGTTTTTTTATTGGGATTGTGGATGTTATTTTATGCAATACGATTGTATCAATTGCGAACAGCAAAAGCTGCGAGAACATTAATGTTGGTAAGTGTTTCGTATATTTCGTTGCTGCAAATTGTGTTTATAGTAGATAAATTTTTAAGATAGTTATGGAAATGACAATGACAACAAGCGAAGAACAGGTACAAAAATCAAAATCGGCAAAACTGATTTTGTTATTTGCAATGGTAAGTATGACCATGATGTTCGCTGGACTTACAAGTGCATTTGTAGTAAGTAAATCAAGAGCAGATTGGTTGAAGAATTTTGAATTACCAATCGCATTTTATTATAGCACAGCTGTAATTTTGGGTTGTAGTGTTACTTTTTATTTGGCAAAAAAAGCGATTCAGAAAGATAACAGAAGCGCAACAACAGCTTTTCTTTTAGGGACATTAGCGTTAGGGATTTTATTTGTGGTTTTGCAATTTGCAGGTTTTGGACAAATTGTGGAAAGCGGATATTATTTTACAGGAGAAGGTAGCTCAATTACTACAACTTTTCTTTATGTAGTAACGGTGACGCACTTATTGCACTTGGCTGGAGGATTAATTTCACTTTTAATTATAATTTATAATCATTTTAAACAAAAATACAATTCGACTCAAACTCTTGGTATAGAACTAGGTGCGATGTATTGGCACTTTTTGGATTTATTATGGGTATATTTATTTTTATTTTTATATTTCTTTAAATAAGAAAAAAACGTAAATTTGGGAACTTTTTAACGAATATCTTTTATGGAAGCGACAGTTACAACTGCAAACAACGACGAAAAAACTTGGGGAGGCGGAGATATCCAGCCATTAGGAGCAAGTTATGGTAAAATGATGATGTGGTTTTTTATCGTATCAGATGCCCTTACATTCTCTGGATTCCTTGCTGCTTATGGTTTTTCTAGATTCAAATTTATCGAAACCTGGCCTTTGGCTGATGAAGTGTTTACTCACTTCCCATTTATGCATGGCGTTTCGGCTCCTATGTATTATGTAGCCTTAATGACTTTTATTTTGATTTTCTCATCTGTAACAATGGTTTTGGCTGTTGATGCAGGTCATCACTTGAAAAAGACAAAAGTTGCTGTATATATGTTCTTAACCATTATTGGAGGTTTAATTTTCGTTGGTTCTCAAGCATGGGAATGGAAAAACTTCATTAAAGGAGAATATGGTGCGGTTGAAACTGCAGGTGGAAGTTTATTGCAATTCGTCGATAAAGATGGTAAAAGAGTAGCTCTTGAGGAGTTTGCTGTAAAATTACCGGAGCAAAGAGAAGCTTTAACAAGAAGCAAAGAAAAATGGTTTATGGAAGATGCTGAAACGCAGCCAACATATTCTGTAGCTGAAATTCAGGCTGGTTTTAAAGCACATCCTGATCTGTTGATAAGAACTGAAACGCTTACCGCAGCAAAGAAAAAAACAGTTTTAACAAGAGCAGAATCTGAGTCTCGTTTAAATACTGCAAAATACGTTGTAGAAGGTGCAAACTTAACTAGAAACGAATACGGAAGTAAATTGTTTGCTGATTTCTTCTTCTTCATTACAGGATTTCACGGATTCCACGTATTTTCTGGGGTTATTATTAATATCATTATTTTCTTTAATGTTTTATTAGGTACTTACGAGAAAAGAAGAAGCTACGAAATGGTAGAGAAAGTTGGTTTATACTGGCACTTTGTCGATTTAGTTTGGGTATTTGTATTTACAGTTTTCTACTTAGTTTAATTTTAGATTTTATCATTATGTCACACGAGCACGTATCAAATACAAAAAGAATCTGGTTTGTTTTCGGACTATTATCAGTAGTAACTACAGTAGAAGTTATCCTTGGTATTTTAAAACCAGCATCATTAGAATTTAATCATTTTATTGGTTTGAATTTGTTAAACTGGATTTTCTATATCCTGACAATATTCAAAGCATATTATATAGTATGGGCATTTATGCACATGGAAGGTGAAAAAAGCAGCCTTAGATGGTCTGTTGTTTCTCCAGTTATATTCCTAGTTTTATATTTATTGTTTATTCTGTTGACAGAAGGACATTATATTTATGGGGTTTTTAAAGATTCTACTATTAAATGGAATTTTTAACATGATATTAATTCGAAAAGAGTCCCGATAACATCGGGATTTTTTTATTTTTGTATCTCAATAACTTCCATTAATACAATGAAAAAAAATATAGTTCTCTTTGTACTTTTTGTTCTGCCAATTGTTGCCTATTTGTTTTTTGCTTCCGGGGTTAATAGTTTTTCTAAACTGCCTACAATAACTCCAAAGATTGCAGATTTTGGTGATTGGAAATCTTTAAATGGAAAAAAAGTCTCACTTGATAAAAAGATAACGGTTTTAGGTTTTTCAGGTTCAGAAATTTTAAATAATCGTGGTAACTATTTCAATTTAAATGAAAAAATATACAAACGTTACAATGGTTTTGAAGATCTTCAGTTTGTAATACTTTGCCCTGTCGGAACAGAAGAACAAGCCCAAAAAGTGTTAGATGCATTAAAACCTTTTACAGATGTAAAAGGCTGGAGTTTTGTTTTTGCTTCTCCGGAAGAAATCAAAACATTCTACAATCAGTTACATTTAAAAGGAAAGCTGGATGCTAATTTAGGGACTTCAAATGTTTATATAGTTGATAAAGAAAGAAACTTAAGAGGCAGAAAAGGAGCAAATAAAGAGAATAAAGACAGTACGGAAGAGTATAAGGAAGGATATGATACTTTTCATCCATCTGAATTAAGTAATGAAATGCTTGATGATTTTAAAATCATTTTATACGAATATCGTGCTGCTCTAAAAAAGAATCATAATGCCACTAAACAACTTTAAATAGCAATCATAATGTTTAAAAATAAGTCATATATCGGAATTTCATTTATCATTTTAATTTTCGGAATTTATGCTGTCCCAAAAATTGTAGACAGAATAAAAAACGGCGAAGTTGTAAAAGGAAACCGATTGGATAATGTAGGTTTGAAAACAGATAAATCTGATGCAAAATTGTTAACGATTGGTCCAGCTCCAAAATTTGAATTAACGAATCAGGATAACGTTAAAGTTTCAAATGAAACCTATAAAGGAAAAGTTTATGTATTGGAGTTTTTCTTTACTACATGTCCTTCTATTTGTCCAAAAATGAATTTGAGCATGTTGGAAATCGAAAAGACTTTTTTTGGAAATCCTAACTTCGGAATTGTTTCTATTACAATTGACCCTAATCATGATACACCGCAAGTTTTAAAAGACCATGCTAAATTATTAGGTGTTAAATCTTCAAACTGGAATTTCCTGACAGGTGATAAAGCGGTCATTATGGATTTGTCTAACAAAGGTTTTAATTTATATGCAGGAGAAAATGCTAAAGTAAACGGAGGTTTTGAACATTCTGGTCTATTTGCTTTAATTGATAAAGATGGAAATATTCGTTGTCGTAAGGATGAATTTGGGAATCCAATTTTATATTATGATGGATTAGATAAAAAAGGCGTTAGAGACATTCAACAAGACATTAAAATATTATTAGAAGAATAGAAATGGAAGATTATTCATTAGAAAAAAAATTCAGCAAGTTTATTGTTGCGGTTTCAATTATAATTCCGGTAGTGGTTGCTATCTTATTTGGAGTAAAATTAAAAGATTTTGGTTTTAATGTTGAACCGTTATCCTTTTTACCTCCAATTTATGCTACAACGAATGGTATTACTGCTATCGTTTTAGTTTGGGCAGTAATCGCAATCAAAAATGGAAAACGTAAACTTCATGAACGGTTAATGACTTTTGCCATTTCATTATCAGTTGCTTTTTTAGTTATGTATGTAGCTTATCATATGACCTCTGATTCTACTAAATTTGGTGGTGAAGGAGTTATTAGATACGTATATTTCTTTATTTTAGTAACTCACATTTTATTATCTATTGCAATTATTCCCTTGGTGTTAATAACGTATGTAAGAGCACTTGCAGAAAATTTTGACAGACATAGAAAAATAGCAAAAATCACTTTCCCGCTTTGGTTATATGTTGCAGTTACAGGCGTAGTGGTTTATTTAATGATTTCTCCTTATTATGTATAAAATAGAAAATAGAATAAAGAATAAAGAAAATAGAGTGGAAGGCAAATTTAAAAGTTCTCTTTTATCAAAATGCCTCTATGTTCTATTCTCTATTTTCTTTTCTCTGAGTGCAAACGCTCAATGCGCTATGTGTCGTGCAGCGCTTGCAGGAGATTCAAATGTTAAAAAAGCAGAAGCTGTAAATGATGGAATCGTTTATTTAATGGTGGTTCCTTATTTATTGGTCGCTGTTATAGGTTATCTGATTTACAGAATGTATCAATCTAAAAAGAAAAAAGCAGTATAAAATTTATACTGCTTTTTTCTTTTTAGATTATTTGATATTTCTATTTCAATCCATCAACCGAAACATTTACCGTTCCGTTTATCTTTATAAAAGCAATAATAGCCTGATTGGTTAACTGGATTTTATCAAACTGAATATCTTCCATTTTTCCATTAACAAAAACTCCGGGTAAAGGGGAATAGTTTTTAAGATAAGCTGCCATGTTTTTTTTGCCTTCTTCTAAATTTGGCTGTATCGAATAACGACAGCTTTCTTCCATTTTTTTCAGGATATAACCTTGTCCTAACCAACTGGCAGTACGCATTAGTTTGCTTTTGGTGTCTAAAACATAATCTAATTTGTCGAAGTAAATTTCTTTGGTTTGAACATTATATTGAGGAACTCCGTTTAAATAAAGCGTTCCATTTACAGATCCTAAAACATCTAATGCAATTACCATTTTGCCATTTTTATGCCAGATAGTAACGTTTTTAACGGTAATTTTTTTGCTTCCTGAACCAAATTCCTGACCGGCAAAATTGTTTGTCATTATTTTTGATGCATCGGCATAAGTGGAAATGGCAGCAATATTAGCTGAAATTTGATTCGGAATTTTAGCTACAGGTTTTAAAACAATTTTGCTGGCATTGAATTTAGATTCAGGTTGTTTTCCAATAATGGTTTCCATGTTGCACTTCATTCCCATGTCTAATAAAAACAAATCGTTTTTAAGCTTTGCATTGGTCGAATAAACTTCAACCGGAACAATGCGCAGCCAGCTTTCGTAAGTATCATTCATTTTAAATGGAGTACAGATTTTTTCTAAAGCAGATAAAACATTAGGTTTAAAATCCATAGATTTTTCGATGGCATCGTCGATGCTTTTTTCAATTTTCGATTTGAAAATAGAAATTGCAGGATTTACCAAATAGGTAATAGGCATGTTTTTTCCAAAAACTGTCATGGTTGGGCTTTCACTCCAATCGAGAGATTTAAACTCTGTTTTTGTGTTTAGTTTCCAATTGGTTAAAGCCACTTCACTTGATAAAGTAATTACCCCATTTAAGTTGAACTCGCGTGTATCATAAAGTTCTACCCCTAGTTTTTTGGTGCCAATGCGATATTTAATTGTGGCTTTTAAGGGTAAAATAGTTTTTATTTTTTTATCGGGATTTGCTGCATCATTTTGAATTTTTATTGGAGCCTGTTTCCAGATTTTCATTTCAATATCATCATCTTCAATATTATTGTCTTCGAAAATTAATCCGTTTAAAAGTGTATTCGTCTGATTTTCGATATCATGAAGTTTTACTGTTATTGGTAAATTAATAAATGATGGGTTTGCATCGTACACTAAAGGACTTGCGTCGTCTGGTTCTGGTTTTAATGTTTCTAATTTTTGAGATGTTGAACAGCTAACAAGTGTTGTAAGTGCTATAAATACTGATAGTATTGAAGAAAACTTCATCGTTAAGATTTTTTTAGTAATGCAAAATTAAGAAAACAATTATATTATTATGAAAAAGTGTAACATTTGATAATAAATTGAGTCTTATTGAAATAGTATCGCACAATTATTAACTTTTTATTACCATAAAATACTTAATAAAAATATTATTATTGTCTTAAAATTTAACAATATCATGATCGAAATCAAAGATTTGCATAAGTCCTATAAAATGGGAAGTTCTACGCTGCATGTGTTAAAAGGAATAAACTTTAATATAGAAGAAGGCGAGTTAGTTGCGATTATGGGATCTTCGGGATCTGGAAAATCGACGCTTCTTAATATTTTAGGGATTTTGGATGAGGCCGATTCTGGTAGTTATATTTTAGACAAAACACCAATAAAAAAACTAAACGAAACGATAGCTTCAAAATATCGAAATAAATTTTTAGGATTTGTTTTTCAGTCATTTAATCTGATTAATTATAAAACTGCTCTTGATAATGTAGCAATGCCTTTATATTATCAGGGAATAAAAAGAAAGGAACGCTACGAAATTGCCATGAAATATTTGGAGAAAGTAGGTTTAGGATCTCACTCACACCATTTACCAAACGAACTTTCCGGAGGGCAAAAACAGCGTGTGGCGATTGCAAGGGCTCTGGCATCAAATCCAAAAGTTTTGCTGGCAGATGAACCAACAGGTGCTTTGGATACTAAGACTTCGTATGAAGTTATGGAACTTATTCAGGGAATTAACGACGAGGGTAAAACCATTTTGATCGTAACCCACGAACCTGATATTGCTGCAATGTGCAAAAGAAATGTGGTCCTGAAAGATGGATTAATTATCGATGATAAAAAGGTAGAACAAGTTAGAGCTTCATCTTATGTTTAATATAGAGCGTTGGCAGGAAATATTTGAGGCAATCTCTAAAAACCGGTTAAGAACATTTCTTACCGGGATTTCTGTGGCTTCGGGTATTTTTATTTTGGTGATTCTGTTGGGAGCCGGAAAAGGACTTCAAAACGGAATTGAAAAACAATTTGAGCGCGATGCAGCCGGAATCATTGAAGTTTGGTCTGGTACAACTACAAAAGAATATAAAGGTTTAAATCCCGGAAGACAAATTCAATTTCGCAATAGTGATTATTCACAATCAGTTCAGAAATTTGATGACAAACTCGATTTGCGAGCGTCGACTTTTAATTTTTGGGGTGCCAATTTTACGTATGGTAAAGAATCAGGAAGTTATCAATATAGAGGTGTAGATCCTGATTATGGCGGAATTGAAAATCTTACAATTGTTCAGGGACGATTTGTGAATGCCAAAGATCTGGCTAATAATGAAAAAGTCGCGACTATTGGAATGAAGGTAAAAACAGATCTGTTTAAAGACAGTGATGCAATTGGAAAAGAAATTTTAATTAATAATATCAACTTTAAAGTAATAGGAGTTTTTACAGATCCGGGTGGAGAGAGAGAAGAGACAAGAGCTTATTTGCCTAAAACGACTGTGCAGAGAACTTTTGGCGGAGGAGATAAAATAAGCAATTTGTTTTTTACTTTAAAAAAGACAAATAATTATGATGAGGCTTTGGCGCAATCTGAAAAATTCACTCAGGATTTAAAAAATTTACTTAAGAGTAAAAATGTTGTTGCTCCGGAAGATGATGGTGGAATAAATGCCTATAATTCGGTTAAAGACGCTAAACAGTTTTATGATTTAAACTTATATATCAGATTGTTTTTTTGGTGGGTTGGTATTTTTACCATAATTGCAGGTGTTGTGGGTGTAAGTAATATCATGCTTATTGTTGTAAAAGAACGAACAAAGGAAATAGGTATTCGTAAGGCCTTAGGGGCATCTCCATTTTCGATAATTTCTATGATACTTCACGAATCAATTTTTATAACCACTATTGCTGGTTTTACAGGTTTATTGGCAAGTTTGTTATTGCTGGAGTTTGTAGGGCCGATGGTGCAGAGCGAATATTTTAGAAATCCAGAAGTAGACTTTAGTGTGGCTTTAACAACACTTGTTTTACTTGTATTTGCAGGAGCACTGGCTGGATTTTTTCCTGCATACAGAGCAGCCAAAATAAAACCTATTGTAGCACTTAGAGACGAATAACTATGTTTAATAAAGATAATTGGGACGAGATTTTACAGGCTTTAACAGCAAATGTTTTCAGAACGATTTTAACTGCGTTTGGTGTCTTTTGGGGAATATTTATCCTGGTAATTTTATTGGCTGCAAGTAAGGGGCTGGAAAACGGTGTAAAAAAAGGTTTTGACGGAATTGCTACAAACACCATGTTTATGTGGAGTCAGACAACATCAAAAGCATATAAAGGATTACCAAAAACACGTCGTTTTGACTTTAGAAATAGCGATGTTCCTGCTTTAAAAGCGGCGTTGCCAGATTTGCTGTATGTTTCTCCAAGAAATCAGCTGGGAGATTTTAATGGTACTAATAATGTGGTGCGAGGAACTAAAACTTCTTCTTTTACAATTTATGGTGATTATCCGGAGTTGATCAAACAGCAGCCTATGGATATCATTAAAGGACGTTTTATAAATCAGCAGGATATTAATGATAAAAGAAAAGTTGCCATTATTGGTAAAGGAGTTATTAGTGAACTTTATGGTAAAGAAGAAGAAACAATAGGCAGTTATGTAAAAATAAATGGCATCAATTTTATGGTTGTTGGAATTTACAATTCTAAACAGCAGGGCGGAAATGCAGAACAGGAACAAAAAAATATTTTTATTCCGTTTACTACTTTTCAACAAGCATTTAATTATGGTGATAAAGTAGGCTGGATGGCCATTACAGCAAAAGATGAAACTTCGATTACAGACCTAAAACCCAAAATTTTAGAATTAATTAAAGCACTGCATTCTGTAAATCCTGCAGATGACAGAGCCGTTGGAAATTTTGATTTATACGAGCAGTTTAATAAAGTGCAAAGTTTGTTTAATATATTAAAAATCATTGCTTATTTTGTAGGAACTTTAGTGTTGATTTCAGGAGTGATTGGCATTTCGAATATCATGCTTATTGTAGTTAAAGAACGTACTAAAGAAATTGGAATTCGCAGGGCTCTGGGAGCAACGCCAGCGGCTATTCGCGGACAAATTTTATCAGAATCTATATTCCTGACTATTATTTCCGGTATGTTCGGAATTGCTTTTGCAACCGGGCTTATAGCACTTTTAAATATCGCATTAGATTCGATGCCACCGGGCAACGATACGATGTTTGCGAATCCAAGTGTCGATTTAGGAGTTGTATTTGTTGCTTTATTAATATTAGTGGGATCTGGTTTATTGGCAGGATTTATTCCGGCTCAAACCGCAATTAATGTAAAGCCCGTAGATGCTTTACGAACAGAATAAAATTATCAATCAAGAATAATCGAATTAAACCAAAACAAAATGAAAAAAGGAGTAACTGTAACCATTTTAATTTTTATTGCTATAGTTTTCTTTGGCGCGCTGTATTATTTATACGCTAAGAATCAAGAGTCTCCAATTGTATTTAAAACGGAGAAAGCAGAAATTAAAACGATCGTAAAAAGTACAATTGCGACGGGTAATATTCAGCCTGATGAAGAGGTTCTAATCAAGCCAAACATCTCAGGAATTATCGAGCAGGTTTATATTAAAGCAGGCGAAAAAATCAAAGCCGGAGATATGATCGCAAAAATCAGGGTTGTTGCCAATGTATCCAATGTGAGTTCTACTCAAAATCAGGTACAGACAGCGAAAATTGCTTTAGACAATCAGGAGAAAATTTATAAAAGACAAAAAACATTGTTTGACAAAGATGTTATTTCTGCCAATGATTTTGATGCTGCACAATTGGCTTACACTCAGGCAAAACAAAATTATCAGGCAGCAAGACAAAGTCTGGATATTGTAAAAACAGGGACAACAACATCTTTAGGAAGTTATGCAAATACCTTAATTCGCTCAACAGTAAACGGAATGGTCTTGGCGGTTCCTGTAAAAGTGGGTAATCAGGTTATTGAAAGTAATAACTTTAACGAAGGAACAACGATTGCCAGCGTTGCAGATGTGGGAAGAATGATTTTTATTGGAAAAATTGACGAATCTGAAGTTGGAAAAATAAAAGTTCAAATGCCAATTGAAATTACAGTTGGAGCTATTGAAAACAAAAAATTTACAGCTGTTCTTACTGATATTGCGCCAAAAGGAGTAGTAGAAAATGGTGCTATTCAGTTTGAAATTAAAGCCTCTTTAGAAAATAAAGATGCTACTTTTATCAGAGCAGGCTTAAGTGCAAATGCTTCTATTATTTTAGAAAAAGCAGATAAAGTTTTGGCCATCAAAGAATCATTGGTGCAATTTGACAAAAAAACACAAAAACCTTATGTTGAAATAGAAACTGCTCCACAAAAATTTCAAAAAAGAGATTTAGTTTTAGGAGTTAGTGATGGAATTTATGTTCAGATTAAAAGCGGAATTAAAGCTTCGGATAAAATTAAAATCTGGAATCAGGGTTTGATTACTGAAGGCGAAGGAGAAAAAAAATAATCTGAAAGTGTAAAGGTTCTTTTGGTTTTTAAAAAATGTTAAATTTGCGTAGTGTCTTTGCTATGCTTCATCTTAAAAATATGAAAATAAATAAATATAATAGTCTGATTGTTGCTTTGTTATTTGGGTTAGGTTTATCTGCTCAGACACAACCAAAGCAATGGACACTTGAAGAATGCGTGAGATATGCATTAGACAATAATATCACAATTAAACTATCTGAGTTAGATGTAAAAAGTGCTGATATTGATAAAAAAGGTGCTTTAGGGAGCTATCTTCCATCAGTAAGCGGGAGTGCTTCACACTCTTGGAATATTGGTTTGAACGTTAACCCGGTTACCAATATTGCTACAACTCAAACCACACAGTATTCATCATTAGGCGTAAACGCTGGTGTTGATATTTACAAAGGTTTACAAAATCAAAATGCTTATAGAAGAGCTAAACTTTCCATAATTGCATCGCAATATCAATTGTTGAAAATGCAGGAAGATATTTCGTTGAATGTTGCTAATGCGTTTTTAGAAATTCTTTTCAACAAAGAAAATTTAAAAGTAAAAAAAGAACAATTGGCGATTGATGAAAAACGATTTGCAAGATCTGAAGAAATGGTCAACGCAGGAACAATTCCGCGTGGCGATTTGTTTGATTTGAAAGCGACAGTTGCAACAGATCAACAGGCAATTATCGTTGCCGAAAATAGTTTGTTAATTTCTAAATTAAGTTTAGCTCAGCTTTTACAACTTAAAGAATTTGCAGATTTTGATGTAATTGACGACACAAATGCTAAGGATGAGAATAATATCATGGCACAAACCCCAATTGATATTTACAATAAAGCCAAAGAAATAAGAACCGAGGTGAAATTAGCACAAACGAATCTTGAGATTGCAGAAAAAAGTGTTGCAATTGCAAGAGGAGCTTATCAGCCAACACTTAGAGGTTTTTATCAATTTAGTACCAGTGCCAGTTATAGTGACAGACTTACGGGAGTTGATGCCAATAATAACCCTATTTATGTAGCTCCGGATCCTGTTTTGGATCAGTTTAGTGATAATAAAGGACATAATTTTGGTTTTCAATTGAATGTTCCAATTTTTAACGGATTTTCTGTTAGAAATAATGTTGAAAGAAGTAAAGTAACTTTAGAGAAATCTAAAATAGATTTAGAGCAAAAAAGTTTAGATTTGCAACGTAACGTTTATACTGCTTTTACAGATGCTAAAGGAGCTTTGAATGCTTATGAATCTTCTACTGTAACTTTAGAAGCCAGACAGCAGGCATATAACTATGCAAAAGAAAAGTATGATGTAGGTTTGATGAATTCATTTGATTTTACACAAGCACAGACATTGTTAACAAACGCACAGTCAGATGTTATCAGAACGAAATACGATTACATGTTCAAAATAAAAATACTTGAATTTTACTTTGGAATTCCAATTGTTCCAATTATCGCAAAATAATTTATTATGTCAAAAAAAACAGTTTATTTCTTAGTCGGAGGAGCAATAGTTGTCATTGCAATATTAGTTGGTCTTTCGAAATCAGGAGTAATAGGAAATAAAGATGAAGGTAAAGAAGTAGAAATTACAAAAGTAATTGCCTCAACTATTGTCGAAACAGTTTCGGCAACAGGTAAAATTCAACCGGAAATCGAAGTTAAAATCTCACCTGAAGTTTCAGGTGAGATTATTTTATTAAATGTAAAAGAGGGTCAAGTTGTTAAAAAAGGCGATTTATTAGTCAAAATAAACCCGGATTTATATACCTCAAGTTACAATCGTTCAGTTTCTAATTTATCTGGAAGTAAAGCCGGATTAAGCCAGTCTGAAGCATCTTTTAAAGAAGCAAAAGCAAGCTACGAACGTAATAAGGTATTATATGATAAAGGTGTTATTTCAAAATCTGACTGGGATAAAGCCATAGCCTCTTTTGAAGTTGCAAAAGCCACTAAACAGAATGCTTATTTTACGGTTCAAAGTGCTTCAGCATCTGTAAATGAAGCAAAAGACAATCTTGGGCGTACAACAATTTACGCTCCTGCAGATGGAACAATTTCAGTATTAAATGTTGAGTTAGGCGAACGTGTTTTAGGAACGCAGCAAATGGCGGGAACAGAACTTTTAAGAGTTGCCAACCTAAACAATATGGAAGTTGAAGTTGATGTAAATGAAAATGACATCGTAAAAATCAAAATTGGTGATGAAGCAAATGTTGAAGTGGATGCTTATTTAAAAAAGAAATTCAGAGGTGTTGTAACCAGTATTTCTAACTCTGCAAGTACAACTTTAACATCCGATCAGGTTACGAATTTTAAAGTAAAAGTTAGAATTTTAAAAGAATCATATCAGGATTTATTAGAAGGTAAGCCAAATACATATTCTCCTTTTAGACCAGGAATGACAGCTACAGTTGATATTATTACAAAAACAAAAACGAATGTTTTGGCAGTGCCAATTAGTTCTGTTGTAGTAAAATCTGATACAACGGCAGTTAAGGATTTTAAAGTAGAAGATCCAAACGAAGATAAAAAAGCAACTCCGAAAAGCGATAAAAAATTCGAATGTGTTTTTGTAAAAGTAGGCGATAAAGCTAAAATTAAAATCATAAAAACAGGTATTCAGGATGATACCAATATCGAAGTAATGTCTGGTTTAAAACCTGGAGATGTTGTTATTACAGGTCCTTATACAACTGTTTCTAAAGAATTAAATTCTGGCGATAAAGTAAAGCTTAAAAAAGCCGAAACACCTAAGAAATAAACATCTTTAAAGGATTTTGTCGTCTGGATACAGTATAAAACAAATACGAATTTCACGAATTGTCACTAATTCGTTCGTGAAATTAATTCCACAAACTAACCATTAAAATTTGTGTAAATCTGTGAAATTCGTGTTTAAATTAATCTATTATATTTGTTCCATACAGGAAATATTTCAGCCTAGCATACATAATAATTAACTTTTAAAACATAAATACATTGTCTTTTATTCTCAATATCGAAACAGCTACAAAAAATTGCTCAGTATCCATTGCAAAAAATGGGGAAACTATTTTATGTAAAGAAATTGCAGAAGAAGGCTATTCGCATGCCGAAAAACTGCACGTTTTTATTGAAGAAATAATTGCAGAGGCCAAAATCTCAGTTCAGGATTTAGCCGCAATTGCAGTAAGTCAGGGGCCGGGATCTTATACTGGTTTACGAATTGGAGTTTCGGCAGCAAAAGGATTGTGTTTTGCCTTAAATATCCCGTTAATTGCTGTTGATACTTTGCAAACTTTAGCGTCTCAGGCCAAAGTTTCTGATGGAAAAATAATCCCGATGCTTGATGCCAGAAGAATGGAGGTTTACAGCGAGATTTTTAATGCTAATTTGGAAATTGAAAGAGAAATTCAGGCAGAAGTTATTGACGAAAATTCATTTGCAGCTTTTACTGAAACCATTTATTTTGTTGGTGATTGTGCCGAGAAATGTAAATCGGTTTTAACAAAAGAGAATTTTGTGTTTTTAGAAGATATCAAATATCCTTCGGCTTCGGCTATGAGTAAAATCAGTTTTGATAAATATCAAAAAAGCGACACTGTAGATGTCGCTTATTTTGAACCTTATTATTTAAAAGATTTTATGATGGCACCTCCATCAAAAAAATAATAAAACCTTTTTATTTTTGAAGTGTAAACGGCTGGATTGCAATTCCTGCTTCGTCCAAAGCTGTTTTGCAATTTTCTAAAGTTTCAGAAAAAACAGCCCCGTAATTTGCATTTGTTGCCCAGGGGCGTACCGCAAACTCTACAGAACTTGTAGTCAGATTTTTAACAAAAACTTCTGGTGCGGGCATTTTTAGCACTTTTGGGTTTTTATTTAAAATATCTAACAAAATATCTTTTGCTTTTTTTATGTCAGAATCATAAGAAACAGCAAAAGTCAAATCTGCTCTTCTTTCCCCCTGCATTGAATAGTTAATAATTGTTCCGTTGGATAAAGCGCCATTTGGCACAAAAACCGTTTGGTTATTCCCCGTAAGCATTTTTGTTACAAAAATCTGAATTTCGAGAACCGTCGCAATAACACCTTGTGCCTCAATAGTGTCCCCAACTTTAAAAGGTTTAAAGAGAATAATAAGCATTCCGCCGGCAAAATTAGAAAGCGAACCTTGCAATGATAAACCCACCGCAAGACCCATTGCTCCTAAAATAGCAACAAATGAAGATGTTTCAATTCCGAGTTTTGAAATAAATGTTATAAATAATAAAACGCGTAATGCCCAAAGCAATATATCAGCAAGAAATTTTGTTAATGTAGGGTCTAGATTTCTCTTAATCATTACCTTTCTAATGATTCGGTTAATCAATCGTATGGCGTACAAACCAACAAATAAGATTAAAATTGCTGAAATTAATTTAGGAGAATAGTCGAGTAATACCTCGATAAATCTGGTGGCGTAATTGCCAATCTGGTTCGAATTGATGTCCATTTTATAAGAATAAAAAAACCTTCCCAAAAGAGAAGGTGGTATTAGATTTTGCAAATATATAGATATTTCCTTTTATAAGAAATAAATGTCGATTGTTATTCTGTCGCAGGTTTCTTATTGATAATTTCTTCTGTTGTAGTTGTTGTTTCTTCGCTTAAATCAACAATAGTTTTTGTAGTTGTAGTTTTGGCTTCACTGGTAAATTCACTAGCTTTTTCTTTTACAGAATCAATCACATCACTAATTGATTCAGAGGCTTTTTCAACAAATTCGCTTGCAATATCTTTAGCCTGACTGACATACTCTGTAGCACTATCAATTATTGGTTCTGAAACTTCTTTTGCTTTTGCGAAAGTTTCTTCTGCAAAAGTCTCCGCTTTATTGATTAACGGGGCGGCTTCTTCTTTTGCCTGCTCAAAAGCGTCTTCTGCTTTATTGGCTAAATCAACACTTGTTTCTTTGGCTGAGCCAAATAAATTCTTAAAAAATGAAGTTAATCCCATAGTTTTCTGGTTTTGATTAGTTTAGAATACAATATTAACCAATTTTATTACACTATGATATTAATTTAAAAATAATTTACTGATAATTAGATAGATACAAATAAAAAAGCATCCCAATTGAGATGCTTTTTTCTAACTATAATAGTTATAATTATGCGTTTATAGCTTCAACTTTAATTGCTTCATCATTTAGCATGCTTTTCAGCATATTTTCGATTCCGCTTTTTAGAGTAAAAGTAGAGGATGGACATCCGCTGCAAGCTCCCTGCAAAATTACTTTTACTGTTTTATCATCTTCATTATAAGAGTCAAATGCAATATTTCCGCCATCGGCAGCAACTGCAGGTTTTACGTATTCCTCTAAAATGTTAATGATTTGTTGTGAAGTAACATCTAATTTATCAAAATTTTCATCTTTTGTAACATCATTTTTTGTAGTAACTTCAATTAAATTTTCATCTAAAACAGTTCCTCCATTTTCAATAAATTGTTTAATGAATGTTCTTACTTCTAATGTAATTTCCTGCCAGTCGTTGATGTCGTATTTTGTTACCGAAATGTAATTTTCATCGATAAAAACTTCTTTTACATAAGGAAATTTAAATAATTCTTTTGCTAAAGGAGAAGAAGCCGTCTGATCGATATTTTTATATTCAACCGGATTTTTAGTCAACATTCTGCTTACCACAAATTTTAATGCCGATGGGTTTGGAGTTGTTTCTCCATAAACCGTAATGGGCTGTTTTTTTGTTTTGGTTTCGTCAATATTGATAATTACGCCGCCTTTTTCTACAAAAGCTTCAATTTGCTCCGCAACAGCATCTTTTACATCATCCCATTCTACAATGCTATATCTTTCTATAGCTATAAAGTTTCCGGAAATATAAACCGTTTTTACAAACGGCAAATAAAATAATTGCTGTGCCAATGGTGATGCCTGGGCTTCATCAATATTTTTGAATTCAAAATTTTGATTTTGGGTAATAAAATCCTCAAATTCAAATTTTAAAATAGTCGGATTTTGAGTCTCCTTTATAGTGATTTTCGTCATGATTTAAATTTTTACAAATTTAGTAAAGTTATTTTCTACTAATACCTATATTTGATTTTTTAATAAAATAATTAAGACTCTTTTCAAATTAATCGTACTAAAATTCCAGAGTCTCTAATTTATTTCGATACGACTACCTTTATTATGTTTAAAATCAGAGTTTTATATTTGGTCTTTTTAACTTCTTTTTTTTGTTATTCTCAAGAAGGGCTGCCTGTTTATTCTGATTATTTGTCGGATAATTATTATTTAATTCACCCTTCGATGGCTGGTGCGGCGAATTGTGCCAAGATAAGATTGACCGCTAGAAAGCAATGGTTTGGTCAGGATGATGCACCTTCACTTCAAACGTTAAGTTTTAATGGAAGAATTGGCGAAAGATCAGGAGCCGGAATTATTGTTTTTAATGATAAAAACGGATATCATTCTCAAAAAGGGCTGAAACTTACTTACGCACATCATATTATGTTTTCGAGAGATGAAATAGATTTAAATCAGCTTTCGTTTGGTATTAGTGGTGGAGTTATTCAAAATCAATTGGATGAAACACAATTCGGAACTACTTTTGATCCTATTGTTTTTGGTGCGATTCAAAAAGATTCTTATTTTAATGTTGATGTCGGGGCTTCCTATAACTATATGGATTTTTATGCTCATGCGACTGTTCAGGGTTTGCTTGAAACCAGAAGGGAAATCTATACAGATTATGAAAGCGATAATTTAAGAAAGTTTTTATTGAGCGTGGGATATGTTTTTGGTAAGCACGAAAACATTACCTGGGAACCTTCTGTTTTGTTTCAGTTATTTGATCAGACAAAAGAGAAATCTCTTGATATGAATTTAAAAGCATACAAGAATATGGACTTTGGAAGTCTTTGGGCGGCATTGTCGTACAGAAGAAGTTTTGACGGCGCGCAATACAGTTTAGGAAACGGCGTACAATCTCAAAAACTGCAATATATAACACCAATTATAGGTGTAAATTATAAAAATTTCATGTTTGCTTATACCTATTCGCAAGTTACGGGAGATGTGAAATTTGATACAGGTGCTTATCACCAGATTACTTTAGGAATCAATTTATTTTGTGCAAAGGAACGTTACGATTGTAACTGTCCGGCAATTAATTAAAACTTTTTTATTATGCTAATTAAATCTGTAAACGGAAAATCTCCGGTAATACCTGATGATTGTTATGTTGCCGAAAATGCAACTATAGTAGGCGATGTTACTTTTGGTGATTCCTGCAGCGTTTGGTTTAATGCTGTAATTCGTGGTGATGTTCACTTCATTAAAATAGGGAATAAGGTAAATATCCAGGATGGCGCTATTATTCATTGTACTTATCAAAAACATCCAACCATTATTGGAAATAATGTTTCAATTGGTCACAATGCAATAGTTCACGGGTGTACGGTTCATGACAATGTTTTAATAGGAATGGGCGCTATTGTAATGGATAATTGCGTGATAGAAAGTAATTCTATTGTTGCTGCCGGTGCTGTTTTAACTCAAAACACAGTTGTAACCTCAGGAAGTATTTGGGCAGGAGTTCCGGCCAAAAAGGTAAAAGATATAGATCAATCAGATTTTGCAGGCGAAATTGAGCGAATTTCTAATAATTACGTTATGTATTCGGGATGGTTCAAGAATGAATAAATTCCAAAAAATATAAATTCCAAATTCCAATTGAAGTTTGAACTTTCTGATTGGAATTTGGAATTTATTTTTATTTTGGAATTTTAAACTTTATAAGTTGATCCTTTCAAAAAAACTATTTTTATAGCTTTCACTAATCGGAATTCGTTTGTCACTTATCAAAACTTTATTTTTCTGGATAGATTTGACGTGTTTTATATTGATGATATAAGACCTGTGAATTCTTGAGAAGCCTTTGCTGGAAAGCAGATTCTCTAATTTGATTAAACTAATTAAGGTTAAAGTAAATTTATTATCTGTAGTATATATTTTTACGTAATCTTTTAAACCTTCGATGAATAAAATATCAGCAAAATTCATTTTTACATTTTCGTATTCAGCCCTGACAAACATAAAATCCTGTTCTAATTCCGGAACTGTAGTGGTTTCGGAAATGGCCTGAGATGTTGCTGTTGGGTTAAAAATTTGCTGCGCACGTACGACTGATTTTAAAAAGCGATGAAACGGAATTGGTTTTACCAAATAATCAACTGCGCCCAGATTAAATCCTTCAACAGCATAGTCTGAATAGGCAGTTGTAAAAATAATTAATGGCTTTTTTTCAATAGTATTTAAAAATTCAATTCCCGAAAAATGGGGCATCTGTATATCCAGAAAAATCAAATCTATATTGGTTTGATTGATGAAGGAAACGGCGTCAATCGCATTGTTAAAAGTACTTACCAATTCTAGGGAATCTACTTTTCGAACAAAATCTTCTAATAATTCAACCGCTAAAGGTTCATCGTCTATAATTACACATTTCATTTGCTCGGAATTAGATTTTTAAATTTGTTTTGGCAGTCAAAAGTAGTTTCAAACCAGTGAATTAAGTTTTAAAATTATCATAAATTACCTTTCTATTATCATAAAATTATGCTTTTACAGTAATGGTTTTACTTAATGTGTAACCATCTGTCAAATTACCTGTTAAAGTACCTAATTCATCAGATAAGCTGTCTGAAAAAACATTGTCTGATGTGTTTGAAGTGTCAGCCTGACCATGAGAAGCATAATTTGTACTTGAATATACTTCACTGGCAACATTTTCAGGAAAAGCGATTTGCGTTACCAATAATGAAGAGCCTGAAGCACTTAAAACTTCAACATGTATATGTGGAGCACGACCTTGATACCAGCCTGGAAAAATTGAAATAAACGAAACTTCTCCATTTGTGTCTGAAGTTTGTCTTCCTCTTAAAAAATGCACAGAAGTATAATCTGTTTGCTGCATGGAAGTTCCTCCGTATTCAGAATAATTTCCGTCTTTATCACAATGCCAAACATCGACTAAAACGCCTTCTAAAGGTGCACAATCTTTGCTTTGGTTTTCAATAGTTAAATTGATCAGCAATGCAACTCCAATTCGGTCTGATTTTATATTTTCTAAAACTAGCTGACTTGGTGTTTTTATAGGGAATGGTCCTTTGGTTTCAGAAGGAGATACTGTACAGCTTCCATCAGCAGAAGTATTATCGTCATTGTCGCTTTTAGAACAAGATTCTAACATTTTTGTAGCTGTTGCTAATGAAGCAATTCCTAAAATACTATTTCGAATGAATTTTTTTCTATCCATAATCCTTATTATTAACTTATTGCTGTTTGAATTTTATCTAGTTTTAAATTTAAGTGCACGCGGTAATATTGATTGTCTTGTGTAATAGTAAGTTCGTGCGCATTTGGGTAAAGCAAATCCAGTCGGTTTTGAATATTTACTAAGCCAATTCCTGAATTATCAGGATCTTTAACGTAATTTTCAATGGTGTTTTCTATCCAGAAATCCAGATTATCATCTAATATAAAAACCTTAATTTTTACATGAGCCGCTCCTTTATAATCGGTTCCGTATTTAAAAGCATTTTCTACAAATGAAATTAGTAACAAAGGCTCAATAAATTTATTTTTGGTATTTCCGTGAACATTGATAACAATGTCTTCGATATTATTAAGGCGGAGCTTTTGTAATTCGATGTAGTTTTGAATGTAATTGATTTCTTTTTCTAAAGCCACCGTTTTATTATCAGTTTCATACAGCATGTAGCGCATTAATTCTGATAATGTCACGATGGCATCAGGGACCAAATCAGATTTCTTGTGTGCCAATGAATAAATACTGTTTAAAGAATTAAATAAAAAATGCGGATTGGTTTGTTTTCGCAAATAGATTAATTCAGTATTTGTTCTGTGCGTTTCGGCAATTAATTTGTTTTGTTGATTGTTGTAAAATTCAGTTAGTGTTTTAATAATAGCACTTATCGTAATAATTAAAATATAGAAAAGTGAAGGTGCAATTTTAAAAAACCAAGGCTGTCTTCTCATCATAACTACATGTCTGCCATTTCTAACAAAATCATGCGGATCACGGGGCATCATTTTAGGAGGCAGCATATTTGCAGGTCTTACATGGTTAAATTCAGGAATAAAGTAATTGATCCTGATAACCATGAAAATAAAAATGAGAGCAAAAACAAAGGCAAAATAAAGCCAGTATTTTTTTTCTAAAAGAAGGGCAGGCACCAAATAAAAATAGTTGAGATAGAACAAAATAATTCCCGTGGCCCATTGTACATAAAAATCGTTATTGATCCTGAAAGGGCTTTCATAAAACTGAATCAATGATGTCAGGATAAAGAAAGTCCATATAATACTATGGAATAAAATTTTGTTTGAGCTGGTATTTTTGATGCTGCCTATGTTCATTTAGAATTTTATTTTTAATAAAATTAAATCATTTTTCGTTACTGTTGGCGAATTGTTCTCTTTGAGTTTTTGCGCCACCAGCTTTCCTACTTTTAATGCATCTTCTTCTGTCGAAAAACTTTTTGTATCGTTTATAACAGGAATAATAGATTGTTTGATTATTGTTTTGTTTTTGTAAGCAATTGAATATCCCCAGCCCGAAGTTGTTTTGAAAGATTCCGTTTTGAGTGTTTCGTTTCTTGTGCAGGCTATAATTTGCAAAAGCAGAAAAAGAAACAATAAATTCTTCTGGATTTTACTCCAGAAGAATTGTTTTTTCATATTAATTATCATCGTCATTTTGTTCGTCTAAAGGTTTGAACTCCCATGCATCATCAAAATAAGTAGTACCTATTCTACCTAACATGTAGAAACCTCTGTTGTTAATTGCAAAACCAACTGCGTCGGTTCTTGTAGCGCCTTCCATTGGAGTTCTTTCTACCCAAAGATCTGTTGTAGGATTGTATTCCCAAACTGTTTTTACACTTTCACCACCAACAATATAACCTAAATTGTTCATTGAAAAAGCGGAAGCATTTGAACGGACAATTGCATAATCATCATTGAATGAATCATCATCGTCATCATCCTGATCGATATCTCTTTTACGAGTCCAGACATCTGTAGCAGGATCAAATTGCCAAAAATCTTCCTGATAAACACCATTGTTGATTCCGGTTGCCAGATAAGCTTTATTATCAATTATAAAAACAGTAGCATTACGTCTTTTGTTTCCGCTAAAACCATTTACAAGAGTCCATGTATTTGCCTGATCATCGTATTGATAAAAATCTTTCAAATAATTTCCATCATAACCAGTTCCAATATAAGCTTTTCCGCCTACCTGAAAACCTACCGCTGCGTAACGCGCTGTACCTGCAAAATCAGTTTTTTGAGTCCATGCATTACTTGTTGGATCGTATTGGTAAAAATCTTTCAGTTTATTTGTTCCGTCATAACCAATTCCAACATAACCTTTATCGTTAAGGGTAAAACTAGAAGCCGAACTTCTTCCTATACCAATAAAGTCTGCTTTTTGTTCCCAATAGTCACCAGTTGAATTATAAGCCCATAAATCTTTTAAATACTCATCTCCTGTATAGCCTGTTGCTATATAAGCATAATCACCAATAACAAAACTAGTGGCACTAGATCTTGCCGGTCCATCAAATGCTGATTTTTTAATCCAGTTTCCAATTAAATCATCATCGTCATCACTATTACTGCACCCTATAAAAAAGAGGCTCGAAAATAATGCGGCGAATAATATTCCATTTTTTAAATTATTCATCATAGTGTATTAAATTTATTTATTGTTTGTATTTGATGCCAATGCCTAAAATGTAACCGTTTCCGGTATTAAAATCATAAACCTTATGATTGTCGTTATCAAGAATATTGTATTTTTTATTAAAATCGTAACCTACCTTAAAATTTATAAACCAGTTTTTATCGACGTTTCTTTCATATTCAAAAGCCGATGTCATTTGCGAGGTGCTAATTTTTGTTCCATTATTAATAAGCGCATGATCCAGATTATAAAAAGTACCATTAAAACTATTTGTCAGGCTAAATGCATTTCGAATATTATTAGAATACGAAATCTTCGAATCTGGAAATCCAATCATCAAGGCACTTTTATCGTTTACTTTATATTGTACGGATAAAGTGGGCAGGAATTGCGGATAACCAAATATTGCTGTTCTTGCAACTCCAACATTTATATTGGTCTTCAAATTTAACTGCTGACTTATTTCAAAACTTCCTAAGAGCGTTACATCAGAAAAATCAAGAGTCTTTTGAAAATTTGCCGTTGGTGTCAAAGTAAGATTCAGTTTAGTATTTGAAATTTGGTGTGAAATTTCAAATTTATTCTTCAACTGACTAAATTGATCCAGAGTTTCAAATGCCTCAAAACTTCCAATATCATAATTCACCCTCAAATTCGAATATTCTACTGTGTTCTTTATTTTATTTTTCGAATTGATTGCTGTACTAAATGATATACCAATACCGGTTTCGTTAAAATCTATTTTATCTGTTGGCTCTGTTTTCAAATTTGCATTTACTGAAAATTTTTCCTGAGCTTTCATATTCAAAAACGAAATCAAAAAAAGAGAACCTATTAAAAGCCTTATTTTCATTACTTAATTATTGGTTCAAAAGTAGGTGCCTAATGGTTTTAAAAAAAAGAAGATATATGTATGGCTCTTTTTGATAGACTAAATACCCTTTTTTATGGCTGAACCAATTATTTGTTTGATGAAACCTATCGTAGATGATTTTTTGCTATTTATAGGTTAAAAAAGCAAGACTGTATATGTTATAGTGTAGTGCAGAAGAGTGCATTTTATATTTGTTCAAAAAATAAGATTATGCATAAGTATATATTGATGTTGGTTTTTGCATTTACAATAATTTCATGCGGTACCGATACAGATGCCGGAGAGTTTGTTGTTGGGTCTGATTATTTGGCGGTAAGCAATAAAGTAATTTTAATTGATACCGTAACGGTCGAAATGTCTACCATAAACTTTGATTCACTTGTAACCTCAAGTCAAAGCCGAATTTTAATTGGTAATTATGAAGATCCTCTATTCGGGAAAATAAAATCAAACAGCTATTTTCAATTAGCAGGAAGTTCTTATACTCTTGAAAGTACAGGTTCTGATACTGAAGCTGTAAATTATGTTTTCGATTCTATTTCGATGATCTTAAAATATGATAATTACTATTATGGAGATACAACAAAAGTTCAAACGTTTGATATTCATAGAATTACTCAGACAGTAAAACCAAATACAGACGATGATAGTTTTTATAATAACTCGACTTTAAGTTATGGAACCGAAAGTCTTGGAACTATAGCCTATAAACCCAGACCAACAGAAAAAGATTCGATTAATATTCAAATGGATGCTACTTTTGGAAGTGAGCTTTTCCAGAAAATTAAAAAAAGAGAGATTACGGGGCTAACAAACTTAACAGAATATTTAAAAGGACTTGTTTTGGTTCCTAATATTGATAATTCTTCGAGTGTAATTGGTTTTAATGCCACTACAAGTGTCGTCAGGATGTATTATTCCAAATATCAGAGCGACGATGAAACTTCTTATTATATAGACTTTACCATTGCAGATGTTTCAAAGCAGTTCAACTCTATTTCCTCAGATAAAACCGGAACGGTAATTCAAAATTTACCCATTTCGAGCAGTAAATTATCCAGTTCATTAACAGACAGGCAAGGGTATATTCAATCAGGAGCAGGAGTGGCCTGCCGGATTGATTTTCCAAATATAAAGCAGCTCAAATACATTTCAGAAAAAGGAGCGATTGTCGATGCCCAATTGATTTTAAAACCGGTTAATAATTCTTATTCAGAACAATATCCGTTAGAAGATTCATTGCGTGTATATGTAGCCGATAATTTGAACAGAATTAGCGCCACGCTGTTAAATTCTGCAGGAAGTACAGTATATGGAACATTAAATCAAAAAAGTGACGAATTCAACGAAAATGTTGGTTATACAATTCCGATAGGAGGGTTTCTTCAAAAAGAAATGTGGAAAACATCCGATTCAAAATCTTCTCTTATTTTGACATTGCCCGGAATTTCTAAATCTGTAGACAGAATTGTTTTAGGAGACCAAAAGCACGCAAACAATAAAATTCAACTAAAAGTTTATTATATCTCATATTAGATGAAAAATAAAATAATTTTTTTAAGTTGCTTCATTCTAATGTCGCTAACTGCATTTTCTCAAAGTATTTCAAGTTCTCCTTATTCATTATATGGTGTAGGAAGTTTGTATGACTCTGATTTTGGTTCAATTCCGTCTATTGGTTCATCAGGAATAGCCTTGCCTTCAAATATCTTTATTAATAATTTAAATCCTGCTTCATTAGCTTACTTACCTTTAAATCATTTTATGTTTGATATTGGAGGAAAGGCAATCGCAACAACGTATGAAAGCGGATCAAGATCTGAAAAAAGAAATAATTTTCAGTTTTCTCATATCGCTTTTGCTTTTCCGGTTACAAAAAAATCAGGATTTAGTGTGGCTTTGCGGCCATATTCAAGTGCGACGTTTAAAATCTCAAATTTAAAATTGCCTATCTCAGATAGTCAGGAATATTATTACTTAAAAGCGGCGGGTTCTGGCGGATTAAATAATTTTGATTTTTCTTATGGTTATAGAATTGGAACAAAAATATCCGTTGGAGCTTCAGCCACTGTTTTGTTTGGTAATACAACAGATGACAGGAGTTATCTGATCTCAAATTCTATTACAAGTATTAGTAAAAAAACAGATTATAGTGGTTTACGCGCAACTTTAGGTACTCAATATCAAATTGATTCAACTTTTACAATTGCATCGACTTTTAAATTGCCAACAAAGGTTAAAGCTTCAAAAGTGCAAAGTGTCGAAACTTTAACCAATGAGGTTGTTTCTACGGTAGAATCGAATGTTGCTTCAGATGCAGATGATTATTATATGCCTTTAGAAATAGGAGTTGGAATTAGCAAACGTTTTAAGAATAATCTAAATATGACTGCAGATTATGAAAAAAGCCTTTGGAAGAATACCAATCAGTCTGAGTTATACGGAGATTTTGTTAATCAGGACCGATTTGCACTTGGATTTACATATAGCGCCAAAAAGAATATCAGAAGATATTGGGATCGTGTTCAATATGCTGCTGGTGCCAATTTTGACACCGGTTACCTTGAAGTTGATGGAAAAAGAGTTAATAATGCATCAATTTCTATCGGACTTACATTACCAATAGAAAATACTTTTTCGGCCTTAAATATTTCCTATTCTTATGGGCAAAAAGGAAAAGTTTCAGAAAATCTGATAAAAGAAAATTATCATAAAATATCCCTCAATTTGTCTTTAGACGGAATTTGGTTCGTCAAGCGAAAAATAGAATAGTGACTTAAAAATCCTTTTGTATTACGTCATATTTATTATCCAAAATTGATTTTAGAACAGAAGGATTTGCATTTGCATAAAATACAGGTTCGCTTTCTCCTTCATCAGAAAAACCAACTTTTTCGCGCAGCACATTTTGAGTTTGTCGTGCCACTGCTTCTCCGGAATCAATAATCTGAATATGCTCCGGAAGAATTTTTTTAATCTGAGGAATCAAATACGGATAATGACTGCAGCCCAAAACCAGGTAATCAATATTTGCATCAATCATAGGTCGCAAGTAAGTTTCTAACAGATCAGTCATTTCAGGAGAATTCAAATTTCCATCTTCAATAAGCTGCACCAATCCATGACCTACTTGTTCAATTATGGTTGTGTTTTGAAACATTTCGGCTGTTTTATTAAACAATTCACTGTTCAAAGTTCCTTGAGTAGCTAAAATTCCGATAACCTGGGTTTTCGAATTATTAGCTGCCGGTTTTATTGCCGGTTCAATCCCAATAAAAGGAATATCATAATCAGCACGAAGTTCCCTAATAGCATTTGTGGTTGCAGTATTGCAGGCAACAACAATTAGTTTACAGTTATTTTCGATTAAAAAGTCAACATTTTTTTTACTTAAAGCAACAATCTCTTCTTTGGTTCTCTGACCATAAGGAGCATTTTTATTGTCTGCTAAATAAATGGTTTTTTCGTTGGGAAGTAGTTCGTGAATGGCGCTCCAAATGGAAGTTCCTCCAATACCGGAATCAAAAACGCCTATAGGATTGTTGTTTGTCATAGAACAAAGTTACATATTTCTATGTTTTTCTACAATTTAGATGCTAAATAAAACGGTTAAGAAAATGTAAAAAAAGTACTATATTTACAATTAACCTTAAATAACTAAAACTATGAAATTTATTAAAAATTGCGAAAAATTATCAAAAGAAGAACTTAAAAGTATTAATGGTGGAAGCGCTCCTTATTGTCCGGTTGGTAAAGTTTGCTATCGTGGGGAAGATAGTAACGGGAATCTACTTTGGGATTGTGTTCCAGTAACAACTCTATGCCCGGGAATTTAAGAAAATCATAATGTACAAAAGGAGTTTTATTACTCCTTTTTTTATTTGTTGAGAAATACTTGGATATTTGTTGTTTTTGTGACATGAAATTAATTTGGTTTTCAATTTCAAAAGCATCTTATACTTTTACTGATGCAAAAGCGAAGTATCTAACAGCGAATCAGGTTTTGCCTTTAATGTCTATAAATAAAGTTAATCTGGTCTTGATTTACGAGAAAGAGAATAATTTTAAAATGGGATTGGAAGGATATTTTACAGATGAGCAATTTTTATACAATGGTATACAAAATTCCTGCTTACTGTAAATTTGGATTTATGGTTGAAAAAATATTATGGTAAAAATTTTCTTTTTCAACTTTAAGAATTTTACAGATACTAAACAAAGTAACTATAAATGAGTTGTAAATGATCCGCACAGTGCACCAACTTTTGGTGATATATGGAGATGCATATATACAGAAGATTTTACTATTAACGAGGAGTAAAAATAAAATTATAGAAGTAAAAAAAATGGCTCAAACTTAAAAAGTTGAGCCATTTTAATAATAAGATTATTTCTTAGAATCCTAAATCTTTTTTAACATCAGCAGTAATGTTTGGACCATCAGCTAATAAAAGAGTAGAACCATCTAATACATATTGGAAACCTTTAGCTTTTCCAACTTTTTGGATAGAAGCTCTTACTTTTTCCATTAATGGTTTTACGATGTCAGTTTCTTTTTGTTGTAGTTCTTTTTGTGCATTGTCTCTATAGTCAACAATTCTTTTTTGCATGTCTTGAACTTCTTTAGAACGCTCACCGTTTACAGCTTCAGTTACAGTAGCAGCTTCAGCCTCATACTTTTTGATTTTTACTTGATATTCATCAACCATTTTTTTGTATTCAGTATCGTATGTACCACTTAATTTTTGTAGTTGATTTTGAGCATCAAGCATTGCAGGCATTTTCGACATAATCTCGCTAACATCAACATGAGCTACCTTAGCTTGTGCATTCATTGTGTTACTTGCTCCTAAAACTAGTATCGCAGCAATTAGTAAAGTTTTGATTTGTTTCATCATTTTTAAAAAAATATTAATTAATTATTGGTCGTATTTGTTTTCTGTGTTTCGGCTTCTTTTGCTTTTTTAGCAGCCTCTCGTTCTTCTAAAATTTTCTTCTTTCTATCTTCTAACTCTTTTTTTCGCTGTTCATAAATCTTCTGTCTTTCTTCGGCCTTTGCTGCTGCTGCATCAGCGGCAGTATTTGTTGTAGCTGCGGGCTCAGTAGTTGTTGAAGAAGGTTTTGCTGTAGCATCAGTTTTTGTTTCTTCTGTTTTAGCTGGCTCAGATGTTTTAGCTGGTTCAGAAACCGTGCCATTTTTTTTGGCTTCTCTTTCTGCTAAGATCGCTTTTCTTCTGTCTTCATATTCTTTTTTCTTAGCTTCTTGTTCCAGCCTTCTGTCTTCGATCAATTTTTCTCTTACAGCCTTTCTTTCATCTAATACCTTTTGTCTTTCTGCCATTTCAGGATTTTCATCAATGGCATTTTCGCGGCTCTCTTTAACTTCTTGCTCTTTCAATTGTTTTTTAGTCAATTGCTCTCGCTTATCCGTTCTGTTTAGTACACGTATAACCTGATCACTAATGTCAAATCTTTTATTGCTAAAAAGCATTGTTAAATCAGATGACTTGTCAAAAACAAAATCATAGTTTTTAGCTTCTGCAATATCCTGAACAGCTGTAAAAACCTGATCTTGTATAGGTTTTGCTAACGCTGCTTTATGTCGAATTAAATTTCCATCAGCACCAAATTGCTTTTGCTGATAGTCCATCATTTCATCTTCCTGAAATTTAATTTCACTTTCTCTTTCATCAATAAGCTCCTTAGTAAGTAAAGCTTTTTCGGCTTTAAGATTTTCTTTGAGTTTATTGATTTCTAGTTTTTTGGCTTCTATTTCTTGTTTCCATTTTTGAGCTTTTAGCTCTAATTGGGCTTTTGCTTCCTTATAATCGGAAACATTTTCTAAAATATATTCCATGTCGATGTAGCCAATCCTAGTCGTCCTTGTCTGTGCTTGACTTGTAGAAGCTACAACCAAGGCTAAAAATATAAATAAAAATTGTTTTCTCATAACATTACTTTATTTTGAAATTTTTAGCCAAATGTAATAAAATTTGTACTAAAAACTACACTAAAATTGTTGTCCAATGATAAAGTGTGTTTCCCATCCATTTGCTTTATTTGTAACAGATCCTGGCAGAGCATCAAATCCATAACCAAAGTCAATACCTAATAATCCAAATGCAGGCATAAATACACGTAAACCAACACCGGCAGAACGATTTAAATCAAATGGGTTATAATCTTTAAAAGTTGGATATGATGATCCTGCTTCCAAAAAGGTCAAAGCATAAATAGATGCTGATGCTTTTAACGTAATTGGATAACGTAACTCCATTGAGAATTTATTATAAATAGTTGCTCCAATTTGATCTCCGGCTGAATTCACCGGCGTTAATGAGTTATTTGGGTAACCTCTTAACTGAATAGTTTCTCTACCATCCATAGAATAATTGGCCATTCCATCTCCTCCTAAATAAAAACGTTCGAAAGGTACAACACCTCTTGACTGATCATATGCTCCTAAGAAACCAAATTCTGTTAGTGTTCTTAAAACTAATTTACCATATACTTTAGTATACCAGTCTGCTTTAAATTTAACTTTATAGTATTCTAACCAGTTGTATTTCTTTTGGTCGACTTTTCCAACATCAGTATCAGCACTTCCATAATCAGATCCTACACCTACAGTACCGGATGTTCCGTTTACTGTTTCAGTTTTTGTATAATCTCCAGGGCTAATTGGCTGTCCATCTGCGCCTGAAATTACTTCTGTTCCTGTATATTTCGTTTTATATTCCTTTTGATTTTGTAAGTCTGAATAGTTAATTCCATTAAACAATGAGTATGGAGGTGTCACTTTTGCAGAGATACTAAATTCAGAACCATAAGTTGGGAATATTGGGTTAACCCCTTTATTACTTCTTGAAATTCCGATAGTATAAGCTAAGTTTCTTGACGCTCCGTTACCAAAGGTAAATAAACCTGTATTATAATTATTTAAATCATAATGCTGATAACTGATAGATTGTGACAACACAAAATAATCATCCGGCACCGTTAACCTTTTAGCAAGTCCAACCTGGACTGTAAAAATATTAAAACTTTTGCTCTTATCAACATCTCGGGTTATATAATTATTAAGAAATTGCGTACTATAAGAAATTGATGAGCTAAATTGTACCGGTTTTTTACCTCCAAACCATGGTTCAGAGAATGATAAACTATACGTTTGGAAATATGTACTTCCTTGTAAACGAAGAGATACTTTTTGACCATCCCCCATTGGTAAAGGCCTATAGGCTTCTTTCTTAAATATATTTCTTACAGAGAAGTTATTAAACGAAAGTCCTAAAGTACCAATGAAACCACCTCCACCGTAACCACCCTGAAGTTCAACCTGGCTGGATCCTTTTTCTACTACGTGATATTCAATATCAACTGTTCCTGCAGCTGCATCAACATTTTTGAATTTTGGATCGATAGCTTCAGGATCAAAAAATCCTAATTGTCCAATTTCACGAATAGTTCTAACTAGTTGTTCTTTACTATATTTTTCTCCCGGTTTAGTTCTTAATTCACGGTAAATAACATGATCGTTTGTTTTGTCATTTCCTACAACTGATATTTTATTAAAATAAGCAATAGGACCTTCGGTAACTCTAATTTCAAAATCGATAGTGTCATTAACTGTTCTTACCTCTACAGCATTGATGTTAGAAAACAAATAACCGTTGTTTTGGTATAAGTTTGTAATATCTTCTGCATCTGGTTTTGTTTTGTCAGCAATTCTTTTTTCAAGTAAAACGCCATTATATGTTTCACCTTTTTTAATTCCTAAATAACGGTTCAAAAGTTGATCTGAATATACTGTATTTCCTAAAAATTTAATATTTCCGAAGTAGTATTTATTTCCTTCCTCCATATTGATTTTTATAGCTAGCATATTCTTCTCCTTATTATAGGTAACAGAATCATAAATAATACGGGCATCACGATATCCTTTTTCCTTGTAAGTAGCAACAACCTTTTCTAAATCGGCTTTGTATTTTTCAGGAATAAATTTTGACTTTTTTAGAATACGCAGAAAGTTTTTTTGTTTAGTGTCCTTCATTGCTGCTCTTAACTGATTATCAGTAAGCTTTTCATTGCCAATGAAGTCGATTTTACTAATTTTTACTTTATCGCCTTTGTCTACGCGAACAAGCATATTGACCTGATTTCCACCGGTAGTGTCAGCAGGTGTATTTGTAATAGTAACTTTTGTATTATAATAACCTTCTTTTTTATATTTATTTTCAATGTAATTTTTGGTCGTTGTAATTAAGTTTTCGTTTACAATTTTATTTTTGGTTAAATTGTTATCCTTAATTAATCCTTCGACTTTACTTTTCTTGATACCAACAAATTTTACCTCGTTTAGTTTAGGAAGTTCAACAATATTTAAGTCAAGATAAATACTATCATTATCAATTTTATTTACGTAGAAAGCAATTTCATCAAAAAGTCCAAGTTTGCCCAGTTTTTTAATTGCACCACTGATTTCTTCACCGGGAACGGCTATTTCCTGTCCTTTTTGAAGACCTGAAAAGGTAACAACGGTTTGTTCATTGAAGCTTATTTTACCAACAACAGAAACTTTAGCAAGAATGTATTTTTTTCCCTGATCAAAAGGAACTCTTTCTTGTGCTTTTATTTGTGAAAAACTACCCAAAAGAAGTAGGGTAAGGACTATTTGTATTCTTTTTTGTAACACTAAAAAATTATTTAATTTGTTCACTGGTTTTTCCAAATCTACGTTCTCTTTTTTGATAACTAATAATAGCCTCATATAAATCTTGATCTTTAAAGTCTGGCCACAAGACATTAGTAAAATATAGTTCTGCGTAGGCAATCTGCCACAGCAAAAAATTACTTATTCTATGTTCTCCACTTGTTCGTATTAATAAATCTACGTCAGGTAAATTTTGCGTGTAAAGATGCTCATTTATAATTGAATCGTCAATAGTGTCTATTGAAATTATATTATTTTTAACTTTATCACTGATGATTCTAACGGCATTTACCAATTCTTCTCGTGATCCGTAACTTAAAGCCAATGTTAGCGTTAGGCGCGTATTATTTTTTGTTTTATCAATAACGTCCTGAAGTTCTTTTTGAGCGGTTTTTGGTAATTTATCAAGATTTCCAATAGCATTAAGCCTGATATTGTTTTCCTGTAAAGTGCCAAGTTCTTTTTTTAATGAATTGATTAATATTTTCATTAAAGCTTCAACTTCTAATTTCGGGCGATTCCAGTTTTCTGTAGAGAAAGCATAGAGGGTTAAATACTCGATGCCAAGTTTTGCACAAGTAGTAATTGTTTTTTTTACTGATTTTGTACCATTTTCGTGACCAAAAGCTCTTAAGAACCCTTGTTGTTTTGCCCATCGACCATTCCCGTCCATGATTATGGCCAGATGTTTAGGTAAGTTTGTTTTGTCTATAGAGTCTATTAGGTTCATTTTATTATTCTGCGCAATAGCAAGGTTTTAGTCCAAAGGTATAAGTTAAAGTAATACCTGTAAAGACATACCAATCGTTATTATTTAAATTTCCAAATCGTAAAGATGATAAGGCATCGTTACCAGGATTACTTCCGTCAATATCGTCTGTAAAGGTATAACGGGCTCCAACTTCAAGGCCCAGAACAAAATTAGGAGATACATTTGACTTGATTCCTAACGTTATAGGAATAGCAATTGAACTTGAATTTTTATCTTTTCTGGTTTGTCCTCCCGAAATATATAATTCATCATACATGAAGTAACTTAATCCTGAATATATATAAGGAGTAATTTTTGGATGATAGTCATGTAGATTAAAATCAAAAAAATTAAATTCTAAACCGGCAGAAAGTTCTTTAACATTGTTTTCAAATCTGTAACCTCGATTGCTTCGCCCTGTTTCTTCAGATTCACGATCGTTTCCTGTAACAGTAGATTGTGTATATGAAAAACGGTAAGAATGTCTTGGACTTTTGTTCCATTTATACAAAATACCAAAAGCTAACTTTTCAGGAGCGATATAGTTTGTTTTACCAACATCACCTACAAAGTTGCTTCCACCAAGAAAAACACCAATCTCATTAATTTGAGCGTTTAGTGTAATTAAGGGGAATAAACATAACAATAAATTAAAAATTTTCTTCATTTAATTCGGAATTGCGTGCAAATATAATAATTATCGATACGAATCAACGTCGCTTTAGTTAAATGTGCTTTTTTTTCAATTTGCAATATGATTTTGAGACATTTAATGAGGATTCGATACATGCAGAACGAGAAAAAGTGGTATTATCGTATAGTGGCGTGTGAGAAAAAGGCTTAATTCCTCTTGTCTTCTCCCCAAAGCAGCTTATTTCTTAAGGTTTTTAAGAAAGTTTCACCAGGAATTTCAACCATTTTTATTTTAAAATCTGTTTTTTTAATCGTTAAAACAGATTCGTTTTTTACAGAAGCAATTCTGGAATCTAATGAAACTAAATATTGATCTTCTCTTCCTGATACCCGTAACTTGATTTCGGTATCATCGGGAATAACAAGTGGTCTGGCGGTTAAATTATGAGGTGCGATAGGCGTAATTACTAAACTTTTTACCTCTGGCGTAAGCAATGGTCCGCCACAACTTAAAGAATATCCGGTTGAACCCGTTGGCGTCGAAATAATCAAACCATCTGCCCAATATGAATTTAAATATTCATTGTTCAAATAAGTTTCAACGGTAATCATCGAAGTTGTGTCTTTTCTACTTACTGTAACTTCATTCATGGCAAAATTTAAATCTTCTTCAATAGCATCATTTTTTGGATCGCAGGTTATGCTTAATAAGGTTCTCTCAGAAATAGTGTAGTTTTTATCAATTACAAACTGCAAAAAACTGTCAATATTTTCTTTTTGTACGGTAGCCAAAAAACCAAGTCTTCCTGCATTGATTCCCAAAATAGGAACACCGGAATTACGGACTAAAGTTGCAGCTCTTAATATAGTTCCATCGCCACCAATACTTATTAACATTTCAAAACTATTATCTAATGAAGTGCTTAATGAAAAAGTTTTATATTCTTTTTTTACGAGTTCCTTTTCATGAAGCATTTTTAGAAAGTTCTCCTCTATTACCATTTCAACATTATTGGTATTGAAAAACAAAAAAATATCTTTTATAATAGGTTCGGTACTGTTTTGGTAATACTGTCCGTAAATAGCTACTTTCATTTTTTTTAATTAGATAATTTGTCAATTAGAAAATTAGATAATGGGCCAGCTAGTTAAGAAATTATCTAATTGACATATTAACTTCATTGTCTAATTATATATTAAGGTATTTGTCTAAATAATCAGAACGTTCTTTTAAGCTGTTTATATAAGCGTCTTCCTGATGTTCTGAAATGATTTCATAATTATATCGTCTAAATGTCTGAATAATTTCATTCATTGGTCCCACACCAATTTTTACTGTAATCTGAACATTTTCTAAATCAGCTTCAGAAACAAAACAACCTAAAATTTTTCCATTATTACTTTCAACTATTTGTGCTACCTGACCCATAGAATAGTCTAAAAGCCCTTTTTGAACAATAATAATACCGCCTTGTTCTTTTAAAAATGGAGTTTCCTGAAAAAACTTCATGATGTCTTCCATTTCATAATAACCTATGTAGATATTATTTTCATCAATAACCGGAACAGTATTAGTGTGATTTTTTGCAAATACTTCTAAAACATCGAGCCACATCATTGATTTTCTGGCAAAAAAGCGTTCTAAAGTATATTTATAATCAATTGCTTTTTTGTCAGTGTCAAAAGTTTCAACATCGTCAGAAGCAATACTTCCAATGAAAATACCGTTTTCCAAAATTGGAAAATGAGAAAAATTCAAGTCGGCAAAAAAGTCCTGAACCGATGCTATCGTTTCCTGGCTATCAATTGCTCGAAAATCGTTTGTGATATAGTTTGTAATTTCTGTCATAAATCAATTGAAGATATTTGATGCAAAATAATCAAAAAATAGCAAAAACTGCTACGTTTTACTTTGTATTTTTGTCGTAACAAATATAGTGTTACTAGAATTAATTATCTATTTTATATGACAAAGTTAAGTGTAAATATCAATAAAATTGCAACCTTACGTAATGCAAGAGGCGGAAATGTTCCTGATTTACTAAAAGTAGCTACCGATATTCAGAATTTTGGAGGTCAGGGAATTACCATTCATCCACGTCCGGATGAGCGTCATATTCGTTATCAGGATGCGAGGGATTTAAAACCAATTGTTTATACCGAATATAATATTGAAGGAAATCCGCAGCATAATTTTATTGATTTGGTTTTAGAATGCAAACCAACTCAGGTTACCTTGGTTCCCGATGCGATTGGAGCTATAACATCTTCGGCAGGTTGGGATACCGTAAAAAATCAGGCTTATTTAATAGAAGTTATTCAGGAATTTCAACGTAACGGAATCAGAACTTCGATTTTTGTTGATCCCATTAATGAAATGATTGAAGGAGCAAAAAAAACAGGAGCAGACAGAATTGAATTATATACCGAAGCATTTGCACATCAATATAGTTTAGGAAATAAAAACGGAATTGATCCTTATGTAAAAGCTGCAGAATTAGCAAACGAATTAGGTTTGGGAATCAATGCAGGTCATGATTTAAGTTTAGATAATATTCAGTTTTTTAAACAAAATATTCCCGGTTTATTAGAGGTTTCTATTGGGCATGCTTTGATTTCTGAAGCACTTTATCTAGGGCTGGATAACGTCGTGAATATGTATCTAAATAAATTGAAATAAGTTTAAAATTAAACAATTATAACCTGATGTAATTGGGTTATAATTGTTTACTTTCGCACTTTTCATATTAAAAGCTAGTGTCGAAATCAATTATTATTTTTTGTTTATTCTGTTTTTCCGGTTTATTTGCGCAATCTCAAGCCAATATAACAGGAAATGTAAAATCTTCTGAAAACGAAAATTTAATTGGGGCCAGTATTTTTTTTGATTCAAACAACAAAAAACTTTCCGCATTAAGTGATGCGTTTGGCAATTTTTCTGAAAATCTTCCTCTGGGAAAAGTTGCAATTACAATTAATCAGGCAGGATATCTCAATAAAACTCTCAATATTGATCTTGTAAATGATACCATAATCTCAATTATTTTAGAAAAAGATATTTCACTTTTAAAAGAAGTAATTATTACAAATGATAAAAAAGATGGTATTTCAACTTTATCAGGAGGCAAATTATCTTTCAACTTAAAAGAATTGTCTTCGTTACCGACCGTTTTAGGAACAACTGATATTATCAAGATTTTGCAATTAACGCCCGGAGTTCAAAATTCTGGCGATGCTAATGGATATTTATACGTAAGAGGTGGTGATCCTGGACATAATGCAATATTATATAATGGAACTCCTGTTTATGGAATGTCGCATTTATTAGGCGTTTTTCCTTTTTATAATACAGATCACATTAAAGAAGTTGAATTTGATAAATCGAGTTCAAATGCAAAATATGGCGGCCGTTTAAGTTCGACAACATTATTGATTCCAAATAAAAAAATACCTTCTGAGTTTTCGATTCAGGGAAATGTCGGGATTTTAGCTTCTCAATTAACTTTGGCTTTGCCAATAACTGAAAAATCAGGAATTTATTTATCAGGAAGAAAAACATATATAGATGAAATTATTGCACCATTGGTGAATTCTTCATCCCAAAATAACGATGTTCAGGATATGAAATATGGGTTTTCAGACGGAAATATGACTTTTATATCTCAAATTTCTAAAAATAATCTATTTGCAGTTGATGCTTTTGTAAGTGGTGATAAATTAAAAATTAATGATGATAATTTATCTTTAAAAACCAGTCTTAAATGGAGTAATTTTACGGTTTCTCCTTCTGTAACTACTGCACTTTCTTCAAAAACAAGTATGTCAAATGCTGTTTATTTTACCCAATATTCTAACGATTTGAATATGGAACAGGCAACAATTCAGTTTGGTGTTTCTTCGTATGTTAAAGATTTTGGTTTTACAAATTCATTTCGTTATTGGATAAAAAATATTCCAGTCGAGTCTGGATTGCAATATGTTTATCATGATTTACAGCCTCAAAAAGTAAATGTTGAAAACTTCAGCAGTTCAAATAATACCTCTCAAAATAGTATGATTACTGCCAATGAAGCAGCTGTTTTTACTACACTCAAACCAAAACTGACAGACAAATTAAACGCAGAACTGGGCTTGAGGATAAATTATTATACCTCAGGATCACAAAGTTCTTATTTGCATTTTCAGCCTCGTGTATTGTTGAATTATATTGCAAATGAAAAACTTTCTTTTTACGGATCTTATAATAAACAATACCAATATTTGAGTTTGATTACCACTTCAAGTGTTGGAATTCCGACAGATTTCTGGATTGCCAGTTCAGACGGAATTAAACCGCAATCATCAGATGAGTTTGCAATTGGTTCAAATCAAAATATTTCAAAGAATTTGGTTTCTTCTTTAGGAGGATTTTATCGCTCTATGAAAGATTTACTGGAATATCCTTATGGTATAACTCAGTTTAATGAAACCACAACTCTAAAAAATGATTTATTGGTGGGTAAGGGAAAAGCGTATGGTCTTGAATTTATGCTGCGAAAAAATAACGGAAAATTTACCGGCTGGTTAAGTTATACTTTAAGCTGGTCTGATAGAAATTTTGATGAACTCAATAATGGAAAAACGTATTTTGCCAAATATGACAGACGTCATAATCTGTCGTTAGTTGGAATGTACGATTTAAATTCAAAATGGAGTTTTGGTGTTACCCAAATATTTAGCTCTGGAAATCGATTTACAATGCCAACTTCCTGGTATTTTATCAATAATAATCCGGTCAAAGAATATTCAGAATACAATAATGCACAAATGCCAAATTATATTCGTACCGATCTTTCTGCAAATTATTTCTTCTTTAAAACAAATAAAAAAGAAAGCGCTTTAAATTTTTCAATTTATAATACGTTCAATATTGATAATCCAATTTATGTTGTTTTAGATGTTAAAGTTGCTGATGATAAAAGTAGTGTTGTTGTAAAACAGGATAAAAAAGTTTTGTATCGAATATTGCCTTCAATAAGCTGGAGATTTAAATTTTAAAAGATGAAAAAATATTTATTATTTCTTTTTGCTTTAATAATAATGAGCTGCTCTAAAGATGATTTTAGCGAACAAAGTATCGAATCTAAAATTGTTGTAGAAGGCTGGATAGAAGAAGGAGATTACGCTCAGGTTTTGCTTTCAAGCAGTATTCCCGTTACAGATGTAATTGACTCTACAAATGTTTTGAATCATGTCATTCGGTCGGCAAAAATTACAATTTCTGATGGTCAGACTTCAGAAGTTTTAAGAGTAAAAAATGATAAAAACAGAGTTCCGCCCTTTGTATACTACGGAACAACTTTGAAAGGTGAAGCTGGAAAAGAGTATTCGCTAAAGATAGAATATTTAAATCGTGTTGTCGAAGCTGTAACCACTATACCTAAAACAGTGGAGCTTAAAAGTGCCGAGTATGTAAAAAAGAATGTTACAGATACAACAGGTTATGTTTTTGTAAAATTTGATGATCCTTTAGAAGATAAAAACTATTATCAAGTTGCTACAAAAATTGATACAGAAGAACCGATTTTTGTTCCGGCGTTCTATGGGAATTTAGATGATAAAAATTTCACGTCATCAAATGTCTCTATACAGGTAAACAGAGGAATTCTGCTTTTTCCAAAAACAAAGTTTACGCCATATTTTGTTGATGGAGATTTAATTTATGTGAAACTAAGAACGCAAAACAAAGAAGCTTTGGATTTTTGGAACAGTTGGCAAAATGAAATCGTTAATAGTAAAAATCCAATTTATCCATCAAATACAAGTTTAAAATCCAATATAAAAGGAGGTATTGGTATTTGGGCAGGATATGGGCAAAGTACTATAATTGTTAAAACGCCTCCAAAAAAATAAATCCGGTTTGAAATTGTTTCAAACCGGATTTACGTTATAATTTTAAAGAATAATTAGTTCTCAAAAGCTTTGATGAATTCTTCAAATTTAGCTTCGAAGCTGCTAAATCCTGTTGAGAAATAAGCTCCCATTTCTACTTCTGTATTATCTCCGAATTTTAAGTAATATACTTCGTTGTAATAATTAACAGTTACAGTCGAATTGTCATCAGATGCCCAGTAACCTCCATTGCTTGCAGTTGCATCAGCTACCCATTTTATATTATATGTATAAGTGTCTGCTTTTTCAGAGTGCTGAACAATATCAGCTATTTTAGTTCCGTCTTTTTTAGATACTAAAATTAACTTAGAGTTTTTATTGAAGCTTGCAACAGTACCTTGAGAATATTTAAGGTTGTTTGAATTTTCATCTGCATAATGGTTTTTAGTTCCGTAATCAGAATATACCATTGTTTTTTCTAAAGCAATTTCGTCAGCTGCAGCTGTAGCTAAGTCCATATCAGCAATAATTAGAAAATTGTCTAAAAGTTGCACTAATCCGTTTGCTTTACCTCTATATTGTACTAATTCGTCGTTAGTCATTAAAGCATCAATACTCGCATTGCTTCCTGAGTTAAATGAAAGTAAAGTTTTACCGTTATAAGTAAGAGCACCTTTTGAAGTGTTTTCTGTAGCTTTAACACCACTCATTTCCCATGTATAACCATCACTTAGAGTCATTTTGTAAGCAAACTCATTAGGAACTTCTTTTCCGTTAGAATATTTTGCAGTTTGTGTAAATGAAGCTACAGCAGTATTGTCGATTGTTAAAGTTGCATCTGCTGAAGTTGGTAAGAAAACATAATCGTTTGTTTTTACTCCAGATTGCCAATCATAAGTATCTTCAATTTCAACTTTAATATCTGAAGAAACACTTTTGCTGGTGAATGTTGCATTATTTGTAGTTTGAGTTTCTTTAGCAGGAAAAACAAATTTTAATTCTGAAGTCGAAGCTGTTTTTACCCAAACTTTACCGGTATTATCCCAAGTGTAAATTCCGTAAACTCCAGCAACATTGATAATATCTTCTACTTCATTATCGTTTTTTCCGTTAAAAATATCAACAGGACTAACGTCTAATAATCTGTTTAAGTTTTCAATTGTTTCAATTGCACTTAATTTTTTAGTTTTGTCTAGCTGAACCAACATCTCATTAGCTTCTGCCTCTAATTTTACTTTTTGCTCTGTAGGAGTCAATTTAGAATAAGGCTGTTTGATAATGTTAGCAATTTGTTCTGCCAAAGTTTGCTCAGGTACAACAGGGTCAATTACAACAGGGTCAGTTTCCGGACTGTCATCACTAGAACATGAAATCATAAGTTGAGAAGCAACTAATGATAATAAAAGGAATTTTTTAATCATAGGAGTGGTATTTAATTAAATGATTTGAATCAAATTTTGGGTTTGATTTCTGAGCGCGAATATACACTTTCAGATTGTTCTTTGTTTACGGGAAACCGTAAAACGATACGCTTTTTTTACAATAAAATGATTTCTTCAAAATTTTTCCACTTATATTGATAAATAAGTTTTTTACATTTGTAATAAGCTTAAAAATATATAAATGTTATACTCAAAAATAGAAGGCGAAGGAAAACCTTTCATCATCATGCACGGATTTCTAGGAATGTCTGATAACTGGAAAACACTTGCCGGGCAATATGTAGAAGCCGGATTTCAGGTTCATATTTTAGATTTAAGAAACCACGGACGCAGTTTTCATTCAGATGAATGGAGTTACGAAGCTATGGTTCAGGATGTTTTTGAATATTGCCAGGCCAATCAATTAAGTAAAATAGATATTTTAGGACATTCGATGGGAGGGAAAGTAGCGATGCTTTTTGCAACAACACATTCTGAAATTGTAGATAAATTGATTGTGGCAGATATTGGTCCGAAGTTTTATAAACAACATCATCAGGATATTTTAGCAGGATTAAATGCAGTTGATTTTTCCGTAAAACCAAGTCGAAACGATGTTGAGGAAATTGTTGCGCAATATGTTTCTGATTTTGGAACACGTCAGTTTTTATTGAAAAATTTATACTGGAAAGAACCTGGACAATTGGCGTTTAGATTTAATCTCGAAGTTTTCAATAACAATCTTGATGCAATCGGAAAAGCTTTGCCGGATGATTTAGTTTTCGAAAAACCAACATTATTTATACGTGGAGGAAACTCAGGTTATGTTCAGGATGCCGATCTTGATCAGATTCGTACACACTTCCCTGATTTAAAAGTAGAAACAATTCCAAATGCCGGTCATTGGCTTCATGCCGAAAACCCTAAAATGTTTTTTGAATTAACAACTGCCTTTTTAAAGGAATAGTCATTTTGGCAAATATTTTATTACTTTTATTAAAATTTTAAATTAAAATAAATATGAAATTATTACTTAGACTTCTAGTTACTGCAGCCTTGGTTCTATTACTTGCTAATCTTTTGACAGGCGTACATGTGGCAAGTTTTGGGACAGCTGTAATTGTTGCAGTGGTTTTAGGATTGCTTAATCTTTTTATAAAACCAATTTTAGTTATCCTGACTTTGCCGGTAACGGTAATTACTTTAGGTTTGTTTTTACTGGTTATAAATGCGATTATTATTTTATTGTGTACCAATATAGTTGGAGGTTTTGCGGTAGATTCTTTTTGGACAGCATTAATCTTTAGTGTCATATTGTCTATTCTTCAGTCTATTACTTACAAAATTCTAGGAGACGATAAAAAATAAAAATAGAAATGACGTTTAAAACGTCTTCAAATACAATAGATTAAAAACTTGGCTGGGTTGCAAAAATTTTATAATTTTGCAACCCAATTTTATTACGTAAATTAAAGAAGAAGATGGATATTAAAAGAGTAGCAACAGACGCTGTGAATGAAACAATTGTAATGACAGTTGTTCACATGGATTACAAAGGTCAAGTAGCAAAAAGAATAAACGAAAAAATGCCTTTGGCTACCGTTAAAGGTTTTAGAAAAGGACAAGTTCCTAAAGACCTTGTTGAAAAACAATACGGAAAAGCAATTAAGCAGGAAGAAGTTAAAAAAGTAGTTGATTTGGCTTTAGAGCGTTTTGTTCAATCTGAAAGATTAAATCTTTTAGGAACTCCTCTTGCTAAAGAAAACGAAAACTTTGATTGGGATGCTGAAGAACTAACTTTCGAATACGAAATTGGTTTAGTACCAAACTTTGAAATTGATTTAGAAGCTAAAAACAATATCGTAAAATATATCGTTACAGCTGATGATAAATTAATCGACGGACAAGTTGAGCGTATCCAAAAACAATTCGGAAAAGCAATTCCACAAGATAAAGTTGATGCTGATTCTGATTTAACCGGAACTTTCACAAACGAAGAAAAAGGTATCAATAATACAACTACAATTTCAGTTTCTACATTCAACAAAAAAGCAGGTGATAAATTCATCGGTAAAAAAGTGGGAGATGTTGTTACTGTAAGCACAAAAGGTTTATTTGAAGATGACCACCAATTAATGGATTACTTAAAAGTATCTCATGATGATGTTCACGGTTTAGATGTTGAAGTAAACTTTACTATCGAAGCTATCAACGGAGCAGAATTGGCAGAATTAAACCAAGAGTTATTTGATAAACTTTTCGGTGAAGGAAAAGTAGCTTCTCTTGAAGATTTAAAAGCTAAAATTAAAGAAGATGCTGAAGCTCAATTCGCACAGCAGGCAGATCAAAAATTATTGTTAGACGTTCAGGATTTCCTGATCGAAAACACAAAATTTGATTTACCGGCTGAATTCCTTAAAAAATGGTTACAAACTGTTGGAGAGAAAAAACTTTCTGCAGAAGAAGCTGAAGTTGAATACGCAAGATCTGAAAAAGGATTACGTTTTCAATTAATTGAAGGAAAAGCAATGGCACAAAGCAATATCCAAATTACATTTGAAGACTTGAAAGCTTTTACAACAAAAGCAATCAGACAACAAATGGCTCAATTTGGACAAACAAACCCAACTGACGAAGAAGTACAAGGAATCGTGGCTAGAGTTTTATCTAACCAGGAAGAAGTGAAAAGACTTTCTGAGCAGGTTGTTGCTGAAAAATTGTTAGAAGTGTTTAAAGAAAAAGCAAATCCAACAACTAAAGAAGTAACTTACGAAGAATTTATTGCTGCGTCTTACGGCGAATAATTTCTAAATTAAATTATATTGGAGCGTCAGGAAGTTTTTTCCTGACGCTCTTTTGTTTTAATTTATTTTTTGATTACTTTTCAGGAGCTAATCCAGCTATCCGTTACAAGTTTTTTCATGCCTGCCTTTTTTTGTAAGGTAAAAAAAGAGCTTCCGCTGGTCGCTTTTTTTTACCAACAAAAAATAGTTGTCATTTCAAAAAGCTTTTCACTGCTATCTGGGCTAGAAATAAGACATATTGACATTCTTTATAAAAGGGTATGACCTTTGTGGGAAATAAAAATATAATACCAAAAATTAAGTAAAACTTAGACACATAAAATATGAACTACGGTAAAGAATTTAAAAAATTTGCTACAAAGCACCAGGGAGTAAACGCAATGTACTACGATAAAATCGTAGCGGCAATGAACCCAACAAACATGACTCCATACATCATCGAAGAGCGCCAGTTGAATGTTTCTCAATTAGATGTATTTTCAAGATTAATGATGGATAGAATTATCTTTTTAGGAACTGGTATCGACGATCAAATCGCAAATATCGTTCAGGCACAATTATTATTTTTAGAAAGTGCTGATGCTTCAAAAGATATTCAAATTTATCTAAATTCTCCAGGAGGAAGCGTTTACGCAGGTTTGGGAATTTATGACACCATGCAATACATCAAACCAGACGTAGCTACAATTTGTACAGGTATGGCAGCTTCAATGGGAGCCGTTTTATTATGTGCAGGAGCTGAAGGAAAACGTTCTGCTTTACCACATTCAAGAGTTATGATTCACCAGCCATCTGGAGGAGCACAAGGTGTTGCAACAGACATGGAAATCAACTTACGCGAAATGTTGAAACTAAAAGATGAATTATATCATATTATCTCTCAACATTCAGGACAAACTTTTGATAAAGTGCACAAAGACAGTGAGCGCGATTACTGGATGAAAGCTGACGAAGCAAAAGAATACGGAATGATTGATGAAGTTTTAAGAAGAAGCTAAAAATTAGTTTATTATGTTTCAAGTTTCAGGTTTCAAGTTAACAATAGCAACTTGAAACCTGAAATTTGAAACCTTTTTAAAACTTGAAACAAAAATATAAGTTAATAAGTTACTAAGTTTTAAAGGTTTTATTGAAAACTCTCAGAAACTTAGTAACTTTGCAGCTTAGTAATAAAAAAAGAATGGCTAAAGTAGTATTAGAATGTTCGTTTTGTGGAAGAAAAAAGCCAGAAACCAATTTATTGATTGCAGGTATTAATGCACACATTTGTGATAAGTGTATTGAACAGGCACACGGAATTGTAATAGAAGAATTAAAATCAAGCGGAAGTGCAAAACTTGTTGGTGACTTAATTTTAAAGAAACCAAAAGAGATCAGAGCTTTCTTAGATCAATATGTTATTGGACAGGATCAGACTAAAAAAGTAATGTCAGTTGCTGTTTACAATCACTACAAACGTTTAATGCAACAGCAATTAGACGACGAAGTAGAGATTGAAAAAAGTAACATCATTATGGTTGGTCAAACCGGAACAGGAAAAACATTGGTAGCAAAAACTATCGCAAAAATGTTAGACGTTCCTTTGGCAATCGTAGATGCGACAGTACTTACAGAAGCAGGTTATGTAGGTGAAGATGTCGAAAGTATTTTGACACGTTTACTTCAAGCCGCTGATTATGATGTAACCAAAGCAGAAAGAGGAATCGTATTTATTGATGAAATTGATAAAATCGCCCGTAAAAGCGATAATCCATCTATAACACGTGACGTTTCTGGAGAAGGAGTTCAACAGGCATTATTGAAATTATTAGAAGGAACAGTTGTAAACGTGCCACCAAAAGGAGGACGTAAACATCCGGACCAGAAATTTGTTGAGGTAAATACCCAAAACATCCTGTTTATTGCAGGTGGTGCCTTTGATGGAGTAGAGCGTATTATTTCAAAACGTTTAAATCGTCAGGCAGTTGGATATTCAACATCCAAAAATGTAGACAATATCGACAAAGACAATTTGTTGCAATATATAATTCCAAAAGACATTAAAGATTTTGGATTGATTCCGGAGATTATTGGTCGTTTACCAGTTTTAACACACATGGATCCTTTAGACAGAGAAACATTGCGTGCCATTCTGACTCAGCCAAAAAATGCGTTAATCAAACAATATCAAAAATTGTTTATGATGGACGAAGTAGAATTCAGTATTTCTGATGAAGCTTTAGATTTTATTGTTGATAAAGCTTTAGAATACAAATTAGGAGCTCGTGGATTGCGTTCGTTATGCGAAGCCATCTTAACAGATGCTATGTACGAATTACCAAGTTCAGACGATAAAGTTTTGACAATTGATAAAGATTACGCAGAACATACTTTAAGTAAAAATTTATTGAAGAGAATGGAAATTGCTTCGTAAATTCTAAATACAGCTTTGTCAAGTTTTAAACTTAGACAAAGATTAACACAAAACCTGTTCATTTATTTGAGCAGGTTTTTTTTTGAAAATTATAAAAACAAACACGAATTTCACTAATTGTCACTAATTCGTTTGTGAAATTAATTTCACAAAGTTAATTAACGATTGAAATTTGTGCAAATTCGTGAAATTCGTGTTTAAAATTTTCTGCTTCTGCAAAAATTACTGAACCCTAAACTTCTCTCGATATTCAATTGGTTTCATGCCCACCATTTTAAAAAACACTTTTCTAAAAGCTTTTGGATCATTATAACCTGTTTTTTCGATAATCTCAGAAATTGAAAGCTGCGTTTGTTCCAAATATTTCTTAGAACTTTCTACACGTATATTTTGCAAATATTCAATTGGCGGAATTCCGGTTACTTGTTTAAATCGGCGTGTCATGTTTCTGGCACTTGTTGGAATGTCTTTTGTAATCTCTTCCAACTTTTCAATAGAATGATATTGGCTTTCTATTTTTTGCTGTAACATTGCGACCAAACTATCATTGTGTAAATGATTGGGTCTGAAGGTGCTAAAATAACTTTGTTTGTATCGGTTTAAATCAATAGAGAAAATCTTGGCGATTTGAACAGCAATTTCGTTTCCGCAATATTTCTGAACCAAAAGAATCAATAAATGAAAAGTTGAGGTCGAACCTCCACTGGTATATAAACTTCCATCGGCGGTTAAGGTTTCTTCAGATTTTAATTTTACCAACGGAAATGCTTTAGTAAAAGCACTGCAGGCATCGACATGTGTTGTTGCCAGTTTTTCGTTAAGTAAACCCGAAGCTGCAAACAAAAAAGCACCCGTACAAAAACTGGCTAATTCAGCTCCAGCCTGATGCTGTTTTTGCAGCCACGGAATAAAATTTTTATTTTTTGCGATCATCTCACTCATATCATCCGTAGTAAAAGCCGGAATTAAAATGAGGTCTAAAAGCTTATCAGAATCTTCGATGGAATTTACTTCATAACCAAATAAAAACTTTTCTTCGATTTGTTCTGCCGATTGAAAAACCATAATTTCAAAAGGCTTTTCCGGACCGTTACTTAATTTATTAGCAGTTTCAAAAACTTCTAAAATAGCTGCTATACTTAATAATTTATAGTAGTGAGGTACAATTAAAGCTGTTTTCTTAGTCATGGTATTTCATTTATGGTTATTACAAAAATAGAAAAATTGTCTTAAATGCCCCTAAAGATGACTTTTTTTGTAATGCAAGCCTTGTTATTTAACTTTAAATTTGTTTTGATAATTTGTAATTTTATATATCATGGCAACAAAAATTTTCATAAATCTTCCGGTAAAAGATTTAAATCGATCCATTTCATTTTTTACTGAGTTGGGTTTTTCATTCAATCCAAAGTTTACTAATGAAAAAGGAACTTGTTTAATTATTGGCGAAAATATAAATGCAATGCTTTTAGTTGAAGAGTTTTATGCAACATTTACCAATAAAAAAATTTGCAATGCAGAGACAACAAGCGAAGTTCTTATTGCTGTATCTTTTGAAACTCGTGAAAAAGTAGATGAAATAATGGAAAAAGCGATTCAATCAGGAGGAACAGAATATGTGGAAACGAAGGATTATGGGTGGATGTACCAGCGCACTTTCCTGGATATAGACGGGCATCATTGGGAGATTTTCTATATGGATGAAAGTAAAATACCGAGCGAAGTATAAATAAAAGCCTGTAAATATGATACAAGTTCAAAATAAAATAAATGCCTCAATAGAAAAAGTTTGGGATCTGTGGACATTGCCAGAACATATTATGAATTGGAATAATGCTTCTGCAGACTGGCATACACCATATGCAGAAAATGATTTGAAAGCAGGCGGAAAATTCAAATTTACAATGGCTCTTAAAGATGGAAGCGATGGGTTTGATTTTGAAGGAGTTTATACAAATGTCGAAAAGTTTTCAGTAATAGAATATATACTTTTTGATAACAGAACTGCAAATGTTCGTTTTGAAAATGGTAATGGTCATGTAAAACTTACCGAAACATTTGAACCCACAACAAAAGATTCAGCAGATATGGAAGAACAATTTTGTACTGCAATTATTCAAAATTTTAAAAAGTACGTTGAAGATTTTAAAGAGTAAACCAATTAATAAATTATAAAATAATAATGATAACAGTAAAAAGTACAATAAATGCATCAATAGACAAGGTTTGGAAATTCTGGACATTACCTGAACACATTACAAAATGGAGTTTCGCCTCACCGGATTGGCATACACCTTATGCGGAAAACGATTTAAGAGAAGGCGGAAAATTTAAATCGACGATGGCCGCAAAAGACGGCAGTATGAGTTTTGATTTTGAAGGCGAATATACATTGGTAGAAAAAAACAAAGCCATTGAATATGTAATGGCTGATGGAAGAAAGGTTGAAATTAGTTTTGCAGCAACTTCAAATGGAGTAGAAGTAACGGAAAGTTTTGATCCTGAGACACAAAACCCCGAAGAAATACAACGCGGCGGCTGGCAGGCAATTTTAGATAATTTTAAAAGTTACGCAGAAGTTGCCACAAAGTCGCAAAGTCACTAAGAAAACGAATAAAAAAACTTTGTGTCTTAGTGCCTTCGTGGCAAAAAAACGTTTAAACACAAAAACAGAAAAGATGACGAAACAAATTTGGCTGAATTTGCCGGTAAAAGAGGTGGCAAAATCGAAAGCTTTTTTCTCAAAAATAGGTTTCTCTTTTAATGAAAAACACGATACGCCAAGCTCAACCTGTATGATTGTTGGCGAAGGAAAATTTGCAGTAATGCTTTTTGAAGAATCTTTGTTTGCCAGTTTTTCTCAAAATAAGTTGACAGATACAAAATCAAGCTCGGAAATATTGATTTCGATTGATGCTGAAAGCAAAGAAGAAGTTGATCAGTTCACAGAAAAAGTAAAAGAAGCCGGCGGAACCGTTTTTAGTAAACCTGCAGAAAGCCAAGGCTGGATGTATGGCAGCGCTTTTGCAGATTTAGATGGTCATCGCTGGAATATCTTGTATATGGATTTTAGTAAAATGCCTAAATAAATTAGATATGGAAACATTAGAATTTAAAATCAGAATTAAAGCTCCGGTAGAAACCGTTTGGGCTGTTTTATGGAATGAAGAAACCTATAAAAAATGGACAGGAGCTTTTTGCGAAGGCTCGTATGCAGTAAGTGATTGGAACGAAGGTGATAAAATTCATTTTATGTCTCCAAACGGAGAAGGAATGAATAGTATTATCGAAAAGAAAATTCCAAATGAATATATGGCTTTCAAACATATAGGAGAAATAAAAGACTTTAAAGAACTGCCTATTGATGAAGAGACGAAAAAATGGAGCGGCGCAATGGAAACATATCGTTTAACGCAAGATGACGAGTTTACAGATTTGACAGCTCAAGTTGACGTAGTAGAGAAATATATCGATTATTTTAAAGAAGCGTTTCCGAAAGGATTAGAAACAGTAAAAGAACTTTCTGAAAAATAGAGACAAGAAAATAGAAGAAAGAAATAGATTACAATAACAAACAAACAAAAAAATAAAAATATCATGGCAACATCAGTAAACCCTTATTTAATATTTAATGGAAATTGTGAAGAAGCATTTCTATTTTACAAATCAGTTTTTGGAGGTGAATTTCCGTATATCGGAAAATTTAAAGATATGCCGGCTGCCGAAGACGGAGGCTGTGCAGAATTTTCAGAAAAAGATGCTAACAGAATAATGCACGTGTCTTTGCCAATTGGAAACACCATTTTAATGGGAAGCGACAGTAACGAACAATCGGGAGATGTAACATTTGGCGGAAACTTTTCGGTTTCAATCAATGTAGAAAGCAAAGAAGAAGCAGACAGAATATTCAACGGACTTTCAGCAGGAGGAAATGCTTTTATGCCTATGGATAATACTTTCTGGGGCGCTTATTTCGGAATGTTTACAGATAAATTCGGCGTAGGCTGGATGGTAAATTTCGATGTAAACGAACCAAATAAATAATTAGTTTTTTCCGCCACGAATTCACGAAATTTTATTCAAATAAAATTCTAAAAATGATTCGTGAATTCGTGGCGGAAAAAACATTACAATTAACTTTTGTTAAATGTTAAATTACTTAAAACTTACATGTTGATTTGTGTTTTTTCTCTACAAAAAAACAAAGAATATACTTTTTTATCATAAATAGATTGCCGATTTTTGTCGCTTCTAAAATCAATAAGCATAAAATGGCAACAGAAGACAAAGAAATTATTTTACTTAAAGTTTCAGGGCATGACAAACCGGGTGTAACAGCCGGATTAACATCGGTATTAGCTGCTTACGATGCTATTATCCTTGACATAGGCCAGGCGGATATTCACGATACATTGTCTTTAGGAATTTTGTTCGAAATAGAAGCAGGCTCAAGTTCAGGCCCAGTGCTTAAGGATTTGCTTTTTAAAGCTTACGAATTAGAAGTTAAGGTAAAATTCATTCCCATTTCTATAGATGATTACGAAACTTGGGTTAAATCTCAATCCAGACAACGCTATATTATAAATGTTTTGGGCGAAAAACTAACTGCTACACAGCTTGCAGCAGTAACCAAAATATTATCAGATCAAAATTTAAATATTGATTCCATTATAAGATTAACCGGAAGAACTTCTGTTGTCGAAAAAGAAGAATATCCGCGTTCTTGCATACAATTATCTGTAACCGGCGAAATAGTAAATAAGATTGAAATGACGGCCAATTTTATGGCAATTTCAAGAACTTTAAATGTCGATATTTCTTTTCAGGAAGACAATATTTACAGAAGAAACCGGCGTTTGGTTTGTTTCGATATGGATTCGACTTTAATTCAGGCCGAAGTTATAGACGAATTAGCAGAACTAAACGGAGTGGGCGCACAAGTAAAAGCCATCACAGAATCTGCGATGAATGGAGAAATCGATTTTAACGAAAGTTTTAAACAACGAATGGCTTTGTTAGAAGGTTTAAGCGAAGACGTTTTACAAAAAGTAGCCGAAAATCTACCTATAACAAAAGGAGCACATCGTTTAATGAAAGCCTTAAAATATTACGGTTACAAAACCGCAATTTTATCCGGAGGATTCACTTATTTTGGAGAATACCTGCAAAAAGAATTAGGTATAGATTACGTTCACGCCAATCAACTTGAAATAAAAGACGGAAAATTAACTGGTAAATATATAGGTGATATTGTAGATGGTTTAAAGAAAGCCGAATACCTTACAGCTATTGCAGCTAAAGAAGGAATTCACATCAACCAAACAATTGCCGTAGGAGATGGAGCTAATGATTTACCAATGATCAATTTAGCTGGTCTGGGAATCGCTTTTCACGCCAAACCAAAAGTAAAAGAAAGTGCTTCAAATTCAATTTCAAGTTTAGGTCTTGATGGTGTTTTGTACCTTTTAGGATATCACGACCGTTATATTGATATGATGTAATAAATCGAATAAACACAAAGTTTGTCATTCTGAGGAACGAAGAATCTCCGCAAGTAACTCGACAATCAAAATAAACAGAAAACCTTAGTTCAAATCAGAATTAAGGTTTTTTTATGGGCATGTCCCTCCGGGTCGGGCTATCCGTTTCAATCTTTTTGTCCGCCGCGGCGGACAAAAAGGATTTCCACTTCTATCCCTCATGCAATTTAGTGGAATTAGCGTTTTTTAATTGCATTTTAGCAACAAATCAATTCGTGAAAATTCGTGAAATTAGTGTTTAAGCACACACATCTCCTTCAATTGCTCCAAATAATCTCTCTCATTCGAAAGTCTCGGGATTTTATGTTGTCCGCCAAGTTTATCTCTTTCTTTCAGCCAATCGTAGAATAAGTTTTCACGGGCTACATTAATCACCAAAGGATTCAGCGTCATATTATTGTAGCGTTTAGCTTCGTAATCAGAGTTTAAAGTCTGTAAAGTTTCATCAAGAACTTTCTGGAAAAGCCCAACATCAGCCGGTTTTTTTTTGAATTCGATCATCCATTCGTGTGCGCCTTTTTCTTTGTCCTGCATAAAAATAGGAGCAACCGTATAATCTATAACTTCAGTTTGGGTAATCTGACAAGCTTTGGCAATGGCCTGATCTGTATTTTCGACCATTAATTCTTCGCCAAAAACATTAATATGATGTTTTGTTCTTCCTGTAACTCTAATTCTGTACGGATTTAATGAAGTAAAACGAACTGTATCGCCAATTAAATAACGCCATAAACCTGAATTGGTCGTAATAACGAGCGCGTAATTTTTATTCAGTTCGACATCGGCCAAACAAATAACTTTTTGGTTTGAAGTCCCAAAAGTATCCATCGGAATAAATTCGTAGAAAATGCCGTAATCCAGCATCAGCAATAAATCACTGGAATTATTTAGATCCTGAATCGCAAAAAAGCCTTCAGAAGCATTGTATATTTCGTAATATTTAAAATCTTTGCTAGGCAAGATTTTTTTGTATTGTTCTTTGTATGGAGAAAAACTCACGCCGCCATGAAAATAAACCTCAAGATTTGGCCAGATTTCCAATAGACTTTCCTTACCGGTATTCTCTAAAACTTTATTCATTAAAACCAACATCCAGGACGGAACTCCGGCAAAACTGGTTACATTTTCGACTTTGGTTTCGTTTATAATAGCAGCGATTTTAGATTCCCATTCGCTCATCAACGAAGTTTTATTACTTGGCGTACTGCTAAATTCAGCCCAAATTGGCATGTTTTCAATCAATATAGCCGATAAATCTCCAAAATAAGTATTGTTGTTTTCGTAAATCTGAGAACTTCCGCCTAAGCGAAGACTTTTTCCCAAAAACAATTCAGAATCTTCATTATTATTCAAATACAAACAAAGTAAATCTTTACTTCCTTTATAATGACAATCTTCGAGAGCTTCGTTACTAACCGGAATAAATTTGCTTTTAGCATTGGTTGTTCCGCTCGATTTTGCAAACCATTTGATAGGAGTTTCCCAAAAAACGCCTTGTTCGCCCTGACGTGTGCGTTCAATCAAAGGTTGTAATTCTTCATAGCTCGCAATCGGAACTCTTTCCGCAAAAGTCTGGTAAGAGTTGATTGAAGCAAAATCATACTGTTTTCCTACAACAGTATTTTCAGATGCCATTAATAAATTGTGCAACAGTTCTTCCTGAACTTCATTGGGGTATTTCAGAAAGAGTTCTATTTGGTGAATTCTTTGTTTCAGAACCCAGGAGGCGAACGAGTTGATAATTGATAAGGGCATGAGAAATTTTAGATTTTAGATTTTAGATTTCTGATTTTATACTTTTTGCAAAAAGTCAAAATATAAGATTTGAAATATCACCGGACAAACATTAACTTTGTCGTTGTATCAAAAATACTGTTTTTTTTGTAATAAAAACATTCTATTTTTTACTAAAAATGAATTTTAAAAATTAAAATTCTGCGCTGGAGAAGCAATCTAAAATCTAAAATTAACAATCTAAAATATAATGACATATCAAGGCGTACTTACAAAAATGCAAACAGAAATCGGAAATCCAATTCAGTATTATTTGGTTTTTGAAGATAGCTTTCTCAGTATGAATCAATTATTAGATAAAGAAATTGAAATTAATTTTGCAGGTTTTCAATGCTTGAATTGCTGTAAAAAGAAAAAGATATTCAGACAAGGTTTTTGTTATGATTGTTTTTACTCAAGCCCTGCCGTAGGAGATTGGATTATGAGGCCAGAATTGAGTACGGCGCATTTAGGAATCGCAGATCGTGATTTAGAATACGAACAAAAAGTGCAATTGCAGCCTCATGTTGTGTATTTGGCTGTGGCAAGCGAAATAAAAGTGGGCGTAACACGCAAAACACAAGTCCCAACCAGATGGATTGATCAGGGAGCCAGTCAGGCAATTGCCGTAGTTGAGGTTCCTAACCGATATTTGGCCGGAATTACCGAAGTCGCTTTAAAAAGTCATTATACAGATAAAACCAATTGGAGAAAAATGCTTCAAAATCCAACTGCGGTTTTTGATTTGATTGCCGAAAAAGTAAAAATTGAAGAATTGATTCCCGCTGAAGCACGAGAATATTTTTACGCTCAAAAGAATGATTTATTCGAATTAAATTATCCCGTTTTAAATTATCCTGCAAAAGTCGCAAGCTTAAATTTAGACAAAACACCTTCTTTTCAAGGAAAACTTATTGGGATAAAAGGGCAATATTTAATTTTTGAAGACGGTACTGTTTTTAACATCCGTGGTTCCGAAGGATACGTCGTGACAATCGACGTGTAGGTCGATGGTTTTTATCTATTCGTCTGATTCATTTGTCTTTACATAAAAGTTTTGTAATTTTAAATTATATTTTAATAAGATACCATGTGTGAAAAATGATACATTTGGTTACAATTTTGTAATAATTGCTTATTGAAAGAAATTACTTTTAGAAAAAAAAAGAGACTAGATTTGAAGTAATTCAAGTTAACAGGTTCTTTTTAAAATTTAAGTAAGTTTTATAATTTTTAAATTATTTAATAAATGGGTGTTTTAAACAAAATTAATGTTTTCAGAAGAGGCTTAATGCGTAATCTGACAAAGAACATTGGAAAACCAAAAAGCGAATCAGGAATAATTTTAGTGGATAAAACTGAAATTAAAAGAGTCTTAATTTGTAGACCAAATGCAAGATTAGGAAATCTTTTATTGATTTCACCACTCGTAAAAGAAGTTGCTGAAACATTTCCAAATTGTAAAATTGATTTATTTGTTAAAGGACCGCTTGCGCCTATTATTTTTGAAAATTATGATGTTGTTTACAAAACAATTCATTTACCCAAAAAACCTTTTAAAAATTTATTAGAATATATAAAAGTTTGGATTTCGATAACAAAACAGCCTTACGATATGGCAATAAATGTCGATCAAAATTCTTCATCAGGCCGTTTGGCTGTACGTTTTTCTAAAGCAAAATATAAATTCTACGGAGATTTAGAAAATGACCGTCAACAAACTAAATCTGATTATGAGCATATTGCAAAATACCCTGTTTATAATTTCAGACACTATTTAACAAAATTAGGATTAAAGGAAAGCAATAAAATAGTGGAGCCTATAGATCTTAAATTAACTCCTTTTGAGTTGTCAGAAGGTAAAAAGATATTAAGCACATTAAATAGCAATAATTCTAAAAAAACGATTTGCATATTTACATTTGCGACAGGAACAAAATGTTTGTCTGAAGATTGGTGGGAGAATTTTTATGCTTCACTAAAAAATCAATATACAGATTACAATATTATTGAAATATTACCTATAGAAAATGTATCTCAAATAGCTTTTAAAGCACCAACTTTTTATAGTAAGGATATTAGGGAAATTGGTTCGCTAATAGCCAACACAGAAATTTTTATAGGAGCCGATAGCGGAATGATGCATTTGGCAAGTTCAGTTCAAACACCAACTGTAGGGTTATTTTCAGTTTCAAACCTTAAAAAATATGAGCCTTACGATAATTGCAGCATTGGAGTTGAGGTTGAAAATTGTTCGAAAAATGATTATTTTAAAATAGTAAACGGTATCCTGAATAACGGAAGATTAAAAACATATTCAAGAGCTGTTTAAATTCTAAAATTTACAACATAAAAAAGGCCAATCGTAATGATTGGCCTTCTTATTTTAAGTCCTTTTTTAAGTCCTTATTTTTTCTTTTTAAATAAACCATTTAGTAAGTCACTGGCTTTTTTAGTAGCTTCCTGAGTATTTTTTTCTTTCTCAGTTGCTGCGGCTTGCGTAGTGTCTTTTGCTTTTGTGTTTTTATTAATCAAATCAGAAAGTGCTGATGCTCCTTTTTGAGTTAATTTCTCTTTTTGCTGATTAGCAACCTGAGAAGCTAAACTGCTAACAGCGCTTTTCATATCTGTTGATACTTTTGGATTTGAGAAATTACCTGTAACCAATGCATTAATAGGAATGTTATCCAGTTTTGCAGCATCTGCAGGAGACAATTTAGCCAGGAATGCATTTGCTTCAGTTCCTAAATATTTAGCCGGAACATCTAATTTTAAGTTGTAACTCATCGTTTGGTCAAAACCGTGTGTTCCACCAACTGTCACTTTAATATCTTGATATTTAATATCAAATGGTTTTACGTTAACTTTTCCATCATCAAAAGTCAAAGCCATTTTTACATCATTCAAATTCAGTTTGCTCATATCAAGAAACTTAATGTTTGATGTTAATGAATTTAATACAGTCGAGTTTTTAGCATTAACCGTAGTCGAAAGCAATTGACCTATTAAATCTCCCGAAAGCGATTTTAAATCAGGAGTTAACTCATTTGCATCAAGATTTCCGTTTAATTTGATAGTCGAATTCAATTTTCCATTGATGATTCCTGCCAAAGGAGCAATTTTTTTCATCATGTCTAATTGTGTAAAAGTCTGCGCAATATCAACCTGATTGAAACCTAAATTCATATCAAATGTTGGTACTTTTGCTTTTGTCGAAACAGCTCCGGTTAAACCAATTGTTCCGCCAAAAATTGAGGTTTTAAAGTTCTCTAAAAGTGCTTTTTCGTCTTTGATAATCAACTTTCCTGAAACATCTTTTAATTTTAAATTGTCATACAAAACAGTATTTGCTTTTGCATTCAAAGTACAGTTTAAAAACGCAGGAATCTTCATTGCTTCAGCAGGTTTTGCCGATGTAGCTTTTGTTTCAGTTTCTGTTCCGCCTGTAGTGGCAGGTTTAGCAGGTTCTCCGGAAGTCATAAAATCATCAACAGCTAATTGATTTGAGCTCATGTTGAAATTTCCTTTTAGCTCTTGTTTTTTAAACATAAAACCATAGAAATTTTCTAAAACTCCATTAATGCTAATATCACTTTTTCCTGTAGTAGCATCAAATTTTTTCAGATTGATTGTACTCGTATTGAATTCAACCAAAGCCGTACTGATATTCATCGATTTATTGTTTTCATCAGTATATTTAAATCCTGATAAACTCATAGTTCCGGCATTTTTGATGTTTTGATACTGACTTTTTTCTACAGAAGCCATATCAAATTCTGTTGTAACATCAGCTTTTAAAATACCCGCCAAAGGTTTATCCAATTTTACAGGATATGCTTTTGAAAGGTTTGCTAAATTAATTGTTCCTTTTAATGCCGCTTTTACCAACGGATTAACAGTTATGTTTCTCACATTTGCTTTAGCGCTAAAAACATCCTGATCAATTTTAAACGAAAGTTTATCCAGATTAACGTAAGTATCATTCAAAATTCCTGTTTCGTTAATGATTTTAGTATCAATTACAATATTCTGAACTGATTTTGGCAGATTCGGATATTGAAAAGAAGAATTGTTAGAAGCAATTGCAATATTGAATTTTGGTACAGTTGTATCTGTTAATTCTCCTTTTGCAAAACCAACAACAGTAAAATCTCCGGTAGTTTTAACACCTTCTAAGCTTGAAGAATAAGCCGAAGGAATTAAGCCCAGGAAGTTAGTAAACGACGAAGTTGGCGTTTTAAATTTCAAATCATAAATCTGACCTTTTTCTACCATCTGAATAAATCCGTCAAATTCTAAAGGCAATTGATTAATTAAAGCTTTGTTTTCTTTAAATGTATATTTGCTTTTTTCCAGATCGATCCCTAAAACAGCATCTAAAGTCAGTTTTACATTTTTCATGTAATTCATCTTATCCATATCCAAAGAAACATTGGCTGTAGATTTTGTTGTTAGATCAAGCTTAGAATTGGTAAAGTCTCCCGTTCCTTCGTGATTTAAACTGTCAATTACCATTTTTATTTTAGAACCCTGATCAATATATCTAAAAGTAAAATTCTCGATTTTGTAGTTCTGGATCTTTAAAGAAAGCGGTTTGCTTGCTTCGTCTGTTTTTGTTTCGTCTTTTTTATCTTTTAAAGCGATATCGAAGTTTCCAACACCATCTTTATTAAAAATGATATTGATTAAACCATTTGTAGAACTGATTCCCTCAATGCTCATAGGTTCATCTTTTCCTTTAAAAAGTTCTTTAATACTCATCTTTAAGTTCAATTCTCCTAACGAAACTAAAGTATCGCCTTCAAAAGGAGCTTTGTTGATGATGACCAATTTCTCGATTCCAACAGTAGCATTTGGGAAGTTTTTAAACAAACTTAAATCAGCGTCAGCAAAACTCACTTTTGCATCTACACTTTCATTAATTGCATCTGTAATTTTTGCTTTGATCTGATCTTTAAAAAGATAAGGAATAGCAAATAGTGCGGCAATGATGACCACAAAAACAATCGCGGTGATTTTTAAAATTTTCTTTAACATAATTAATTATAGATTTGAGGTTTTAGGGTTCTTAATTTATACATATTATTCTTGCAAAAATAAACTTTTAATGTAAAATATATTTCAAATTTATCATAAAAAACAATAGCCTGCCGTAATCGAATTTCGATTATGGGCAAGCTATCAAAAAAAAATAAATTATTCTTAAATATTTTTAAAACTTTATGATATGTATTCTGATTTATCTGATCCTGTAATTTTTTGCTAAAATAATCGGTACAGCCCGCAAAAGCTGTTAAGTAGAAATTAACTTTGAGTTAATTAAAACAGAATTTAGTGTTATGTATGCTAAGAAATTGTTTTGATAAAAAGAAAAAATCCGTTTGAAGTTATTCAAACGGATTTTTGTATGGAGATCGTTGATTTATTTTTGAATAAAAGAAACAATTTTATTCACCATTTCTTCTGCAATTGGCAAGGTTTCGTTGCTGTAGCTTGCAAAATTTTCCTGTTGGTCACCTTCGATAATTTTCATGATATGATTCATTTTGTCAATTATCAAAAGTTCTGAATTTTTGCTGGCCTGCGATAAATTTTCGGCATCTTTTACTGTTACTTGTAAATCCTTATTTCCCTGCAGAATTAAAACAGGAACGTTTAATTTTTTAATTTCTACCGAAGGATCATATTTAAACCATGAAATTATGTAAGGCTGAATGCTTGGTCTGAAAAGAGAATTTAGCATGGGATCAACCTTTTTTACTTTATTTCCGTTTTTCAAACTATCAATAATCGGAAAGGTCATTTCTTCAATTTGCTTATTTGATTTAGATGCAATTTGCGTTTTGATAAGTTTGTCTGCAGATTCTCCAGAGCCAGCAATAGAGATGAATTTATCAGCTTTTGCGCCTGCTATCATTCCAATTAACGAGCCTTCACTATGCCCAATGACAGTTAATTTTGAGAAACGTTTGTCTTGTTTTAATAAATTAATCCAGCTTTTTGCATCTTCTGTATAATGCTCAAATACCAAACTTGATTCAGGACCGGCAGCTGCTTTGCTTTCGCCAATTCCGCGTTTATCAAATCGTAATGATGCAATTCCGTTTTTTGCCAGCGCTTCTGCCAGCATTTTTAAGGAATTGTTTTTCATCATCGGATTATTTCCGTTTCTGTCCGTTGGTCCCGAACCTGAAATAATTAAGGCGACAGGATATTTTTTAGTTAAATCCGGCGTGGTTAAAGTTCCGTAAATCTCATCTTTATTGATTTTTAAAACAAGATTGCTTTCCTTAAATTTTATTTCACTTTTGCTTTGGGCATTTATGAAATTTACAAAAACAACAAATAAAACGGCGACTATTTTTTTCATTGTTGAATTATTTAATATTTAATCCAAAAGGCATCATTGCCTGAACTCCTTTTTGTTTTTGAAGTCTTTTTACCTGTTCGATCAGCATATAGTTTTCGGCACCAATCTCTTCTTTTATAAAAGCTTCTTTAGATTTTGCAAAAGGCAAACCAGATAATACATCGTTGAATGTTTTTTCGTATTCAGGATAGTTTTGTGTGCTGTAAGATTTTGTTTTGGAAATTCTTGCAGCTTCGGCAACAGCATCATCCAAACCACCAATTTTATCTACTAAACCAATTTTTATTGCCTGAGATCCAGACCATACTCTTCCTTGTGCAATAGAATCTACCTGTGCAAAAGTCATTTTTCGGCCTTGCGCCACATGAGTTACAAAAGTGTTGTAAATTTTTTCTACTCCTTCTAATGTAAAAGCTTTAAACTTTTCATCCACAGGAACAAACGGGCTGTAATTTGCTGAGTTTTCGTGTGTTTTTACTTGCTCAGTATTAATTCCGAGTTTATTGGCTAACGGACTAAAGTTTGGCAGAATTCCGAAAACGCCAATAGAACCGGTAATCGTATTTTTTTCTGCAAAAATTTTATTGGCATTACAAGCAATGTAATAACCACCGGAAGCAGCATAATTACCCATAGAAACCACAACAGGTTTTACTTTTTTAGTAATTTCAATTTCTCTCCAAATCAAATCAGAAGTCAAAGCGCTTCCGCCCGGACTGTCAATTCGAAGCACAATTGCTTTTACATCTTCATCTTTGCGTGCTTCCTGCAAAGAACGACGCATAGCGCCTTCGCCAATTACGGTTACATCGCCTTCACCACTTTCGATTTCTCCCTGAGCATAAATAATGGCAATTTGATCACTTGATGTGTTGGTTAAAGCAGTTGTGATATTATTTTGTGTATAATCTAAAATCGAAATTTTGTTATAATCGTCATCTCCGGTTACTTTCAATTGTTTTTTAATGGCATTATGATAAACATCTTCATAAGCTACAATATCTACTAGATTTTCTCTTTTTGCCATTTCAGGTGTTCTGGCCAATAAATCGTTTGCAATTTCATTTAATTTGGCAACAGGAATATTTCGGCTTTTCGAAATATCTTCAGATACATTTGTCCAGATAGAATTTAAAAGCGCAGTTATTTGTTCTCTGTTGGCGTCGCTCATTTTATTCTCTAAAAACGGCTCAACGGCACTTTTGTATTTTCCGTGACGAATTACTTCCATATGAATGCCCGATTTGTCCTGAAAATCCTTAAAAAACATCACTTCAGATGAAAGCCCTTTAAAATCAAGATCTCCTGCAGGATTTAGATAAATAGTATTGGCAACAGAATTTAAATAATACTCTTTTTGAGAAAATGAATTGGCATAAGCCCAAACAAATTTTCCTGATTTTTTAAAGCTTTCCAATGCATTTCGTAAATCTTTATATTGAGCCAATCCTAACGAAGATTCATCATTTAAAATAGAAATTCCTTTAATGTTGTCGTCTGTTTTTGCAGCCTCAATAGCATTGATTACATCGCTTAAACCAACTTCCTTTTTATCAGAGAAAACCGTTACCCAGGGATCTTTATATTTTCCGGCGTAGTCATTATTGATTTTTTTTAAATCTAATTCTATAACAGAATCAGCTTTGACTGAAACGGTATCTTCTCCTCCAAAAATGGCACCAATAAGAATTACCCCAAAAAAGAATAACATGATAAAAACAAAAATACCAATTACAGTGGCAATTACATTTCCTAGAAATTTCATAAAATATATTTTTTAATATGTAGCAAAAAAGAGTAAGAAGTTACAAATTTTAATGCAAAATTCACAATTAAATTCAGAACTCGTTTCACAAATATATTGTTAATTCTAAAATAGATTTAGTTAATTTGCATTAATTATGAAATCACAGCATCAGGTCGTTTTATCTATAGGCAGTAATCAGGGAAACCGGTTGGCAAACATCGAAAGTTGTATTGCGTTAATACATCAGGAAGTGGGAACCGTAATCGAGGTTTCAAAACTATATGAAACACCCGCCTGGGGATTTGAAAGTGATGCTTTTTACAATTGTGCCTTGCTTTTACACAGTAACTTATCGGCACAAAAAATATTAAATCAGGTTTTAAAAGTCGAAAAACAATTAGGCAGAATCCGTTTAAATCAAGAAGGATATCAGTCAAGAATTATTGATATTGATTTGATTGTTTTTGATAATGAAATTATCGAATCTGAAAAACTTACCATTCCGCATCCTTTAATGCAAAACCGAAATTTTGTATTACTGCCAATGCGTGATTTAAAATTAGACTGGAAACATCCCGTTTTACATAAAACTATAAATGAATTAATTGCCAGTACTCCAGATGACAGCTCTTGTACTGTGGTTCAGGATTTGAAAAATCCTTTACAGGAAATTCCCTTAGAGCACTATAATTATATCGCTTTTGAAGGAAATATCGGAGCGGGGAAAACAACTTTGGTACACAAAATTGCTGAAGATTTTAATGCTAAAACCATTTTAGAGCGTTTTGCAGATAATCCGTTTTTGCCTAAATTTTATAAAGATCAAAACAGGTACGCTTTTCCGCTCGAAATGTCTTTTTTAGCCGACAGATATCAGCAATTATCAGATGATTTGGCGCAATTTGATTTATTCAAAGATTTTATCGTAGCCGATTATCATATTTTTAAATCATTGATTTTTGCTAAAATTACCTTGCAGGAAGATGAATATCGTTTGTACCGAAATTTATTCGACATTATCTATAAGGAAATGCCAAAACCGGATTTGTATATTTATTTGTACCAAAACACCGGACGTTTATTGGAAAACATCAAAAAACGCGGACGTACTTACGAACAAAATATAGAAGGAGATTATCTGGATAAAATCAATAACGGATATCTGGAATACATCAAATCTCAAACGGATTTGAATGTTTTAATTATTGATGTCTCTAATCGTGATTTTGTAAAAAACCACGAAGATTACCTTTTTATTTTAAACGAAATTCAGAAGAAATTGAATTAATGTGGTAATGTGCCAATTTGGGAATTAGATAATTAGATAATTCTACGCGTAAAAATAAATTATCTAATTGACACATTATCTAATTAAAAATTTAGTTTTTGAAACAAATCCCAAACAACAATTCCGGCACTTACAGAAATATTTAAGGAATGTTTGGTGCCTAACTGCGGAATTTCAATACAGCCATCACAAATAGCAACTGCTTCCTGAGAAACCCCATAAACTTCATTACCAAAAACTAGAGCATATTTTTGATTTTTTTCGACTTTAAAATCCTGAAGAAAAATAGCGCTTTCAACTTGTTCGATAGCAAGAGTCATAACGTTTTCTTTTTTTAGATTTTCAATTACTTCCAAAACATTTTCATGATGTTCCCAGGCAACGGTTTCGGTTGCGCCAAGAGCGGTTTTATGAATTTCTTTATTTGGAGGCGTTGCTGTAATACCGCACAAAATTATTTTTTCGATCAAAAAAGCATCGGCGGTTCTAAATACAGAACCAATATTGTGTAAGCTGCGAATATCATCCAAAACTAAAATTAAAGGGGTTTTGTCTGATTTTTTAAAATCTTCGATAGATTTACGGTCTAGCTCACTATTTTCAAGTTTTCTCATTGTATTGAATTCTGGTCATAAAAAAAGCTTCCAAAGATAAGGAAGCTTTTTCGATTTATTTTATTTGTTTTTCAGATTAGCTTTTTACTGGATCTGGTAAAACAGTACCTTTAATAGTAAGCACTTTTGTTGGTTGTCCTTCTGCATTTGAAGTAACAGTTACAGTTTTTGTAAAAGCACCAACTCTGTCAGTAGCATATTTTACACCAATAATACCTTTAGCACCCGGAGCAATTGGCTCTTTTGGTGTAGTTGGTACAGTACAACCACAAGATCCTTGTGTATTTGTAATGATTAATGGTTTAGTTCCGTTGTTTACGAAAACAAACTCACGTTTTCCATCAGCATTGTGAGCGATAGTTCCGTAATCAATAGTTTCAGTTTCAAAAGCCATTCCGGCTCCTTCAATTTTAGCAACTTTTGCAGCTTTAGCTTTCTTAGTACTTTGAGCGTTAGAAGCAGTAATTCCAACTACAGCCAACATAGCGAATAAAATTATTTTTTTCATCTTTTAAGAGTCTTTTTAATTATGACAAATCTATATAAAATTCTTATATCTGAACTTAAAATATTCTTAAAATATTTTAATTTTTATAGCACTTCGATATTCCTTCAAAATATTATAAATTCGCTGTCTTAATTTTCATTTAAAAAAACAATAATTTGGCAACTAAAGAGAAAGTGGTGAAAGAAACACCTTTGATGAAACAGTACAACGAAATCAAGAGAAAATATCCTGATGCATGTCTGCTTTTCAGAGTAGGAGATTTTTATGAAACCTTTGGAGAAGACGCCATCAGAGCTTCTAAAATTCTTGGAATTACATTGACCAAAAGAGGGGCGGGATCTGAAACTGAAACAGCTTTGGCCGGTTTTCCGCATCATTCTATAAATACCTATTTGCCAAAATTGGTAAAAGCCGGGCTTCGTGTTGCAATCTGCGATCAGCTTGAAGATCCTAAAATGACTAAAACTATTGTGAAGCGTGGCGTTACAGAACTTGTAACTCCGGGAGTTTCCTTAAATGATGAAGTTTTACAGTCTAAATCAAATAACTTTTTAGCGTCTGTTTATTTTGCTAATAAAAGTATCGGAATTTCTTTTCTGGATGTTTCGACCGGAGAGTTTTTAACTGCTCAGGGAAATGCCGAATATATAGATAAATTATTGCAGAATTTTAACCCAAGTGAGGTTTTGGTTCCAAAGAATAATAAAGGTAATTTTAAAGATGCTTTTGGAGAAGATTTTCATAGTTTTTATCTGGAAGACTGGATCTATAAAGAAGATTATGCTTTAGAAACCCTGACAAAACATTTTCAAACCGTTTCTTTAAAAGGTTTTGGAATTGAAGAATTAACAGAAGGAATTATTGCTTCAGGAGCAATTTTATATTATTTGTCTGAAACACAACATAATCGTGTGCAGCACATTACAGCAATTCAGCGTATCGCAGAAGATGCGTATGTATGGATGGACCGTTTTACCATTAGAAATTTAGAATTATATCACAGTTATAATCCAAATGCAGTAACGCTTTTAGATGTAATTGACAGAACGCTTTCGCCAATGGGAGGGCGCTTGTTAAAACGTTGGCTGGCACTTCCATTAAAAGACAGTAATAAAATAAAAGGGCGTCATGATGTGGTTTCGTATCTGAAATCAAACAATGAAGTTTTACATAATATTCAATACCAAATCAAGCAAATTTCAGATTTAGAACGTTTGATTTCTAAAATCGCTGCGGGAAAAGTTTCTCCGCGTGAAATTGTTTATTTAAAAGAATCTCTGGATGCTATTATTCCAATAAAAACATTAGCACTTCAAAGTCCGCAAGAGGCAGTAAAAGTTATTGGAGACAGTTTGCATGCCTGCGATTTATTAAGAGAAAAAATAAAAACAACCTTAAATCAGGATGCGCCAGTTGCGATTGCAAAAGGAAATGCGATTGCAAAAGGAATTAGCGAAGAACTGGATGATTTACGCGCCATTTCAACTTCTGGAAAAGAATATCTGGAAGGTATTGAAAAAAGAGAATCTGAACGAACCGGAATCTCCTCTTTAAAAATATCATTCAATAATGTTTTTGGATATTATATCGAAGTTCGAAATACACATAAAGATAAAGTTCCGGAAGAATGGATTCGTAAACAAACTTTGGTAAACGCTGAGCGTTATATTACGGAAGAATTAAAAGAATACGAAACAAAGATTTTAGGTGCTGAAGAAAAAATCTATAAGATAGAATCTGATCTTTTCGAGCAATTAGTGGTCTGGATTGCGACGTATATCAAACCGGTTCAAATGAATGCCAATTTAGTAGCACAATTAGACTGTTTATGTTCATTTACACAATTGGCTGTCGAAAACCAATATGTGTGTCCGGAAATTGATGAAACTTTCGAACTTGAAATTAAAAACGGAAGACATCCTGTTATCGAAAAACAATTGCCTGTTGGAACTCCTTACATCGCTAATGATGTTTATTTAGACAGAGAAACACAGCAGATTATTATGATTACAGGTCCCAATATGTCTGGTAAATCGGCTATTTTGAGACAAACGGCACTAATTGTATTGCTGGCTCAAATGGGAAGTTTTGTTCCTGCGGATAGTGTAAGAATGGGAATTGTAGATAAAATATTTACCAGAGTAGGAGCGTCGGATAATATTTCGATGGGAGAATCTACTTTTATGGTCGAGATGAATGAAACAGCTTCAATTTTGAATAATATCTCAGACCGTAGTTTGGTTTTATTAGATGAAATTGGAAGAGGAACCAGTACCTATGACGGAATTTCGATTGCCTGGGCTATTGCCGAATTTCTGCACGAACATCCATCAAAAGCAAAAACTTTATTTGCAACGCATTATCATGAATTAAATGAAATGACAGAATCGTTGCCAAGAATCCAGAATTATAATGTTGCGGTAAAAGAGTTAAAAGATACAGTTCTGTTTATTCGTAAATTAGTAAAAGGAGGAAGTGCGCATAGTTTTGGAATTCATGTTGCAAAGATGGCCGGAATGCCTCAACTTGTAATTTTGAAAGCTCAGAAACTATTAAAAAAGTTAGAAAAAAATCATTCCAGCGATGCCTTAAACGGAATCAAATCTGCGAATGATGAAATGCAAATGAGTTTCTTTAATTTGGATGATCCTTTGCTGGAAGAAATAAAACAAGAGATCATGAGTCTTGATATAAATGCGATCACACCTGTTGAAGCATTAATGAAGCTTAATGAAATTAAAAGAATGCTGGTTGGAAAATAATTCAGATTTAAAGTTTAGGTTATCAGAAAGTTATAAAATAAGTGTAATTTTTTTTCAAAAAACGCTTGTGTAATTGAATAAATGTCCTAAATTTGCACTCGCAATACGGAACAAGTTGAGTATTGTAGTTCTTATAAAAATTTGAAACGCGAAAATAGCTCAGTTGGTAGAGCGCGACCTTGCCAAGGTCGAGGTCGCGGGTTCGAGCCCCGTTTTTCGCTCAAAACCATATAATGCTCGGATGGTGAAATTGGTAGACACGCTGGACTTAAAATCCAGTGAACAGCAATGTTCGTGCGGGTTCAAGTCCCGCTCTGAGTACTAAAGCCTCTTCTTTTTGAAGAGGCTTTTTTTATTGTGTAAAGTCAAAGTTTAAAATGATAAATTTACGCAGTAAGCTTATCAGGATTCTGGAGTTATTAGTCTAAGATCCGAATCATCAATCTAAATCAGTAAAATCTAAAATTTCTAAATGGGTGCTTTTGTAATTAGTAGAAGATTTAACGATGAATATAAATTTGTATTTACTTCCCGAAAAGGGAAAGTGATATTTACAAGTTTAAGTTATGAGTTGAAATTTGAATGTGAAGAAGATATTGAGAAATTTAAACTAAATGTAGATCAGGCTAGATTTTTAAAATTTAAAGGTTCTGGAGGAAAGTATTTTTTTAAATTAATGTTGGGTGAGGTTCATTTTGCAACAAGCCGAAAATACACTACAGAATTGCTTTTGCAGAAAGGAATAAAAGAAATTGTGACTTACTCTTCAAGATCTGAAATTTTAGATTTCTCGTCGAATGAGTCGATTTTTGAAGATGAGGAAGTTGTTGAGGAAGAAGAAGTGGAATAATGAATAAAGTCTCAATATTTTGAAGATTCAAAATACCAATGGTTTGGTGTTTGGTTTGTAAATAAAGTGTAATAATATAAAAATCCCAAATTTCAGAAACAGAGTGTTTTGGAATTTGGGATTTTTGATATTGGGATTTTACACTAAAAATTTAGCATAAAAAAAACCATCACAATGGATGGTTTTAAAATCTTTAGAACTTAGGTTCTAATTATTTTTTTACTTCTTCAGCAGCTTTAGTAGCTTCAGTAGCAGCAGAGTCAACTTTTGCAGCAGCAGAATCAACAGTTGCAGCAGCAGAATCAACTACAGCAGCAGCAGAATCAACAGCAACAGCAGTAGAGTCAACAGACTCAGTTGCAGCAGCATCAGCTTTTTTACAAGAAACAACAGTTAAAACAGCAACAACAGCTAAACTTAAAAATACTTTTTTCATCTTACTTTATTATAAAAGGTTAATTATTAATTCGTGGCAAAGATATAAATTTTTTAATATGTAAAATATTTTTTTATTTTTTTTTTAAAATATTTTCATTGCTCACGATTATCTTATTTATCAAAGATAGTGCCAAATTAGTAAAAATTTATTATATTATTGTATTTTTTGTATAAATTATTTTTCATTAAATATTCAATAATAGAATTGGCTATTTTGATTCACTTCATTGCAGTTTATTTTGCTTTTGACTAATTATTCTGCAAGCTCTAAAAGCCAAAAAGAACGCTTTTAAGCCTTCTTTTTCATGACAATGATACGAAACCAGCTTTAACTGTGTTAAAAAGCTTAAGAAACGATTTTCATAATGCTGTTTGTTGCTCCTGTATTATCCTGGATATAAGACTTGCAAATTTGCCCTTTTTCTTTTAGAAAATTTTCATCATTAATCAATTGATCAAAACTGTTTTTTAATTCATCGCTATTCGATATTACAGTGCATCCTTTAAGTTTAACCAGTTCAACAGCTTCGGCAAAATTGGAGAAATTGGGTCCAATTATGATCGGAATTCCAAACGTGGCTGGTTCCAGAATATTGTGAATACCAGGATTTCCAAAACCTCCGCCCACATAAGCGATTGTTCCGTAGCTATAGATTTTAGTTAACAAGCCAATTGTATCAATTATAAAAACGGAATAATTTGACAAATCAAGATTGTTCTTCTCTGAAAATAAAACACTTGATTTTGTTATCTGCGATTTAAGATTTGAAATTTGTTCTGTCTTAATATTATGCGGGGCAATAATAAACTTCACATTATCCGGAGCCTGATTTATATATTCTGCGATCAGAGCTTCGTCTTTTGGCCAGGAACTTCCAATAATAATAGTGATTTGGTTGTTTTTGAATTTTTCAACATAATCAAGGGAATTGTCTCTTTCTAAAATAGCATTTACACGATCAAAACGAGTATCGCCAGAGACAATTACATTGTTAAATCCAATGGCTTCAATTTTTTGTTTCGAACTTTCATTCTGAACAAAAAAATAAGTAAAGGCTTTTAATGCTTTTCTGTAAAAACCGCCATACCATTTAAAAAACATTTGGCTGTCTCTAAAAATTCCCGAAATCAAATAGGTTGGTGTTTTGCTTGTTTCTAATTCTTTTAAATAGTTTAGCCAAAATTCATATTTGATAAAAAATGCTTTTTCAGGATGTACCAGTTTTAAAAATCGTTTTGCATTTTTTTTGGTATCCAATGGCAGGTATATGGTAACATCTGCAACTGTGTTATTTTTACGCACTTCGTATCCGGAAGGGGAAAAAAAAGTAACAACAATTTTGTGTAAAGGATATTTTTCTTTTATTTTTTCGATTACAGGTAAGCCTTGTTCGTATTCGCCAAGTGAGGCCGAATGAAACCAGATAGTTTTGTCTGTGGCTTTTATTTTTTCTTCTAAAATGGAAAAAACGTTTTTCCTTCCGTCAATAAAAAGTTTGATTTTAGGACTAAAAAGCGCCACAATTTTAAGAAAAAAACCGGCAATGGAAATAACTAAATTGTACAGAAAAAGCATAGATATAATTTTGGCGCTAAATTACGCTTCTTTCGATTATTTTCATTGTTCAAAGGTATTAAATAACTATTTTTGTGCTTCGTTTAGAGATTTGGTTTCAAAATCAAATCTTAAGTTTTAAATAAATAAAAAGATAAATGAAAAAAATTCAAATGGTTGACTTAAAGAGTCAATATGAAAAGATAAAAGCCACTGTTGATGCTTCAATTCAAGAAGTTTTAGATACAAATACTTATATAAACGGGCCATTGGTTCATCAATTTCAAAAAAATCTTGAAGATTATTTAGGAGCAAAACACGTGATTCCATGTGCAAATGGTACAGATGCTTTGCAAATTGCCATGATGGGATTGGATTTGAAACCTGGTGATGAGGTGATTACTGCCGATTTTACTTTTGCAGCTACTGTTGAGGTTATCGCTTTATTGCAGCTTACTCCGGTTTTGGTTGATGTTGATATCACAAATATGAATATTGATATCGATGCCATTAAAAAAGCGATTACTCCAAAAACAAAAGCAATTGTTCCGGTACATTTATTTGGCCGCGCTGCAAATATGGATGCTATTATGGAAATCGCTGCCGAACATAATTTGTATGTAATAGAAGATAACGCACAAGCTATTGGAGCCGATTATGTTTCTAAATCTGGCGAAAAAACTAAGGTTGGTGTTATTGGACATGTTGCTGCAACATCATTTTTTCCTTCAAAAAACTTAGGTTGTTATGGAGATGGTGGAGCAATTTTTACAAATGATGATAAATTAGCACATGTTATTCGAGGAATTGTAAATCACGGAATGTACGAGCGTTATCATCATGATGTTGTAGGAGTTAATTCTCGTTTGGATAGTATTCAGGCAGGGGTTTTAAATGCAAAATTACCTTTGTTAGATGAATATAATAAAGCGCGCCGTCGTGCAGCTACAAAATATAATGCAGCTTTTGCAGGTCACAAAAATATTATTACGCCTGAGTTTGATGCAAACGAAAATGATCACGTTTTTCATCAATATGTATTGAGAATTATCGATGCAGATCGTAACGCCTTAATGCAGCATTTATTAGACAAAGGAATTCCGTGTGCAATTTATTATCCAATTCCTTTGCATTCTCAAAAAGCTTATGTTGATGTTCGTTATAAAGAAGAGCAATTTCCGGTTACCAATCAATTAGTAAAAGAAGTGATTGCTTTGCCGATGCATACAGAATTAGATGATGAGCAGATTAAATTTATTACTGATAGCGTAATTGAATTTTTGAAATAAGAAAGAATATAGAGTAAAGAGAATAGAAAAAAGAACATAAAAGACAATAGAAAAAGAGAATAGAAAAACTTATATAATCTATCTTCTTTATTCTATTTTCTGTAATCTAAAAAAAAATGAAAATATTAGTAACCGGAGGATTAGGATTTATAGGTTCGCATACCGTAGTCGAATTGCAAAATGAAGGCTTTGAAGTTGTGATAATTGATGATCTTTCTAATGCTTCAGAAGATGTTATACAGGGAATCGTAAATATTACCGGAAAAAAACCTCTGTTTGAAAAAATAGATTTAAGAGAAAAAGCCGCAGTAAAGGATTTCTTTAAAAAATATAATGACGTTGCGGGCGTAATTCATTTTGCAGCTTCAAAAGCAGTTGGCGAAAGTGTTGAAAATCCGTTATTATACTACGAGAACAATATTAGTAGTTTAGTTTATTTGTTGCAGGAATTAAAAGAAAAACCTGAGGCAAGTTTTATTTTTAGTTCGTCTTGTACGGTTTACGGTCAAGCCGAAAAAATGCCAATTACAGAAGATGCGCCTGTTCAGGCAGCAATGTCTCCTTATGGGAATACCAAACAAATAGGAGAAGAAATCATCAATGATACCGCAAAAGTCACCAATATAAGTGCTGTTTTGTTACGTTATTTTAATCCGGTTGGAGCGCATCCAAGTGCAGAAATTGGAGAATTACCTTTAGGGGTTCCTCAAAATCTGGTTCCGTTTATCACACAAACAGGAATGGGATTGCGTCAGGAATTATCTGTTTTTGGTAATGATTACCCAACGCCTGACGGTACGGCTGTTCGTGATTACATTCACGTTGTAGATTTAGCAAAGGCACACGTAATTGCATTACAGCGTTTATTGAATAAAAAGAATGTACAAAAAGTAGAAACTTTTAATTTAGGAACAGGAACAGGAAGTTCTGTTCTTGAAGTCATTCATAGTTTCGAAAAAGTAAGTAATAAAAAATTGCCATACATAATTAAGCCGCGCCGTGAAGGTGATATCACCGAAGCCTACGCCAATACAGATAAAGCAAACAATGTTTTAGGCTGGAAGGCAGAATTAAGTCTTGACGAAGCAATGGCAAGCGCCTGGAAATGGGAACAGAAGGTTCGTTCTTGATTTAGTATTCAGTCTCGGTCACAGTTTTCAGGTAGAGACGCACAGCAGTGCGTCTGACATTTCGGAATATGAAATAATTGAAATCCCAAATAATCTAGATTGATTATTTGGGATTTTTTATTTTGATTCGATTTATTTTGTAATTTTGTAAGATAAAATTGTAGGAATTATGGACTCAAAAGACGAGAATAAAAAAAATAATAAGGTCGAAGAGCCCCGAGTAGAATATGAAGTTCAAAAACCTAAATTTAAAGGAATAGATCGCGAAACTTTTGATTTTGATGCTGAATTTGCAAAAGGTCTAACGCCGGAGGAAGCAAAAGCTGAAGCGAAAAGAAGAATAAGAGAATGGTGGGGAAAATAGAAGTTATTTTCACACCAGCAGTAATTAGTTATCTTGATGAGTTGGTTGTAATCTTATATAAAAAACAATACTTTGGTTTTATAGAATCTGCAGAAGAATATGTTGACAATATTTATGATGCCGTTCCGGAAAGAATTAAAAAATCTCCCCACAAGAAAACCCCAAAATCTCTCGAATATTTAGGTTCAAGTTATATTTTTTATAAAACAAATGCTAGAACTAATTGGTATGCATTTTTTGAAAAAAGAAATCAAAATTATCTGGTTACTGGAATTCTAAATAATTATTGTGAAGAAGTAAAACAGCTATAAAGAATAAATCCTCATTAACATTTAGTTTATGAGGATTTTTTATGTGCATAGTTTTCAACTGAACTGAATACTAATTAAGCATTCGCCGTAACCGCTTCTTTATCAATTTTATTGATCAAACCTGCTAATACTTTTCCTGGACCAACTTCTGTAAATAAAGTAGCGCCGTCAGCGATCATTTGCTGTACAGATTGTGTCCATTTTACAGGAGCAGTCAATTGTATAATTAAATTCTTTTTGATTTCGTTTGCATCAGAAACTGCATTTGCCGTTACGTTTTGGTAAACCGGACAAATAGGAGTAGAGAAAGTAGTTGCTTCAATTGCAGCAGCCAATTCTTCTCTTGCAGGTTCCATCATTGGTGAGTGAAATGCTCCTCCAACAGGTAAAATTAAGGCGCGTTTTGCTCCGGCAGCTTTCATGGCTTCACAAGCTTTTTCGACAGCAGAAGTTTCTCCTGAAATTACTAATTGTCCCGGGCAGTTGTAGTTTGCAGCAACCACGATTCCGTCGATAGAAGCGCAAACTTCTTCAACAATATTATCAGCAAGACCTAAAACTGCAGCCATTGTAGATGGTGTGATTTCGCAAGCTTTTTGCATTGCCAAAGCACGTTGAGAAACTAATTTCAAACCATCTTCAAAGGATAAAGTTCCGTTGGCAACCAATGCTGAAAATTCTCCTAAAGAATGTCCCGCAACCATTTCAGGTTTAAAATCTTCGCCTAAAGTTTTGGCTAAAATAACAGAGTGTAAAAATACGGCCGGCTGTGTAACTTTAGTTTCTTTTAGTTCTTCGGCAGTACCTTCGAACATAATATCTGTAATTCTAAAACCTAAGATTTCATTAGCTTTTTCGAATAATTCTTTGGCTAAAGCCGATGATTCATATAAGTCTTTGCCCATTCCTGTAAACTGTGCGCCCTGACCTGGAAATACGTATGCTTTCATTTGTCTAATTTAATTTTTATTTTTTTTTAGAATTGAAAATTAGTTTCAATTGAAAGGCAAAAGTAGTATTTTTTTAGCTCGTATAATCCTTAAACATATAAATCCATGCTAATCTTGAAAATCGAAGATTGAAAGAAGTGAGTAAAGTAATTACAACAGCAATGATGGGAATGATTCTTAAATCAAATGTTTGATCAAAGAAAAACTGTGCAATACAATAAGTAGCAATGCCTTGCGCAACAGTTAATCCGTAATTTACATACATTGCGCCAAAAAAATAGCCAGGCTCTTTTTGGAATTTATAATTGCAGTGACTGCAGTATTCGTTCATTTTTGGAAGACCAAAAGTCAAAAAAATACTTTTATCTTTAAATACTTTTCCTTTATGACAAACAGGACATTCGTTACTTAAAATATGAGTTAATGCATGTGACATGATCTTGATGTTTTTTATTTATACAAAGGTAATTCAGAGTAGGATAAAAGTCTTTTTTATATCTTCGCTACTTATAGCACAATAAAGACATTTTGTTCTGGAAATTCCAAATTTTAAATTCCAAAATCTAAAATCTACAATCTAATCGCGTATGAAAAAGTATCCAATTTATAGTGTTCAGAATTTTAGTTGTAATGATGTTCATCGCGATTTTTACGTCAATACTTTTACAGAACATTTAAAAAGTCACAGTTTTGTCGAAGAACCACATCGTCACGATTCCTATTTGATGGTTTTTTTTACAAATGGTTCAGGATTGCACGAAGTCGATTTTGATCAGTTCGAAATAAAAAGAGGAAGTTTATTTGTACTGCAGCCCGGGCAAATGCATCATTGGAGTTTATCAGAAGACATAGAAGGCTTTGTGATTATCTTTTCGCAGGAACTTTATAATTTGTATTTCGGACAAAAAAACATAAACGATTATAATTTTTATCATTCCATTCACAACAGGCCGGAAATGGTTTTTGAAGAAACAGAAATGCTTAAAATACAGCTTTATTTTGATTTATTAATTCAGGAAAACAATCAAGAAAACAATCAAGAAAACAATCAGGAAAACAAATTCCAATTAGATAAATTGCTGAATTTATTAGATTGCATTCATATTGAAATTTCCAGAAAATATAGTGAAACTTATTCACATCAGGCACATTCATATAATATTAAAATTAATATGTTTGAAAGGCTTTTGGAACAATATTTCAGACAAGAAAAGCTGCCTTCTTTTTATGCAGAGAAATTAAATATCACCTTAAAACATTTAAACAGAATTTGCAATGAAATCCTTCAGAAAACAGCAACCGAAGTTATTACAGATCGCGTCATTCTCGAAATCAAACGGATGTTAATCGATAAACAATTGTCTATAAATGAAATTGCATTTGCTGTTGGCTACGAAGATTACTCGTATTTCTCGAGATTTTTCAAAAAACAAACAGGAATGTCTCCAACTGAATTTAGAAATACAGTTCGATAATTTTTTCCGCCACGAATTCACGAATTTTTATAGCGCAAAGTTTGGAAAAATATAATTCGTGAATTCGTGGCGATTTTTCCTTTATTTCAAAAAGAAAAAACCCTGCACTTTCTAAAAAGTACAGGGTTTTTAACCAACCAAATTAAAACCTATTTATTACAAGATTAAGCTTGTTTTACAAATTGTAATTCAATGTTTAAACGAACTTCTTCTCCAACCAAAACTCCCCCAGTTTCTAGAGCAGAGTTCCAGTTTAAACCCCAATCTTTACGATTAATTTTTCCTTCAATGCTTAAACCAACTTTAGTATTTCCCCAAGGATCAGTCATGATTCCGCTAAAATCTACAGGAAAAGTTACTGATTTAGAAATACCTTTGATGTTTAGGTCTCCAGTAATTTCATAATCTCCATCATCAATTTTTTTGAATGAAGAAGCTTTAAAAGTTAATTTTGGATTGTTTTCAGCATCAAAGAAATCAGCGCTTCTTAAGTGACCGTCTCTGTCTGCATTTGCAGTATCGATAGAAGCAATATCGCCTGAAAATTCGATTGCTGCGTTTTCAAAATCATTTCCTTCTGTAGTGATTGAAGCATCGTAAGTTCCAAATTTTCCTGAAACATTTGTAAACATCATGTGTTTAACTTTAAAACCAATTTCTGAGTGAGTTGGGTCAATTGACCATTTTGTAGTTGCCATAATTTTTATTTTTTAAAATATTAATTTCATTTTGATAGGACAAAGTTACTTCGAGCGTCTTCATTAAGCACTTAACCTAGATTAAGAAATAAATAACGAAGTATTTTTGAATCCAATTTGTTTTGTTTATTGTTTGAAAAGAAGTCCTGAATTAATAGTTCATCGGAATATCCATTAATAAAAATTCAGCATCAGTATTTGCTTTTATATTCAAAACATCAGTTCCTGAAATACCAATGGCATCACGAGTGTTTAATTCCTGACCGTTAATAGTTACATTTCCTTTTAAGATGAAAGCGTAAACTCCGTTTCCTTCTTTTTTGATTGTGTATTCAGTAGATACACCTGAGTCAAAATTACCCATATTAAACCAGGCATCCTGGTGAATCCAAACTCCTTCATCATCTGCATTTGGAGATAAAATTTGAGACAATTTATTGTGTCTGTCAGCAACATCCAAAGTTATTTGTTGGTAACGAGGTGTTACATTTCTTTTATTTGGAAACAACCAGATTTGCAACAATTTAGTTTGCTGATCTTCATTTGGGTTAAACTCACTGTGTTGAACACCAGTTCCGGCACTCATAACCTGAATATCACCATTTTTGATGATTTCAGTATTTCCCATACTGTCTTTATGTGCTAAATCTCCTTCTAACGGAATGGTAATAATTTCCATATTATCGTGAGGATGTGTACCAAAACCCATTCCGCCTGCAATTGTGTCGTCATTCAAAACACGAAGCGCTCCAAACTGAATTCTATCGGGATTGTACCAGCTTGCAAAACTAAAACTGTGATAAGCGTTTAACCATCCGTGATTTGCATTTCCTCTTGTTTCTGCTTTATGTAATACTATATTTTCCATGACCTTATCTGTTTTGTTATTTTTATAGTACAAAGATACCACCAAGCTCAATGAAAGGCACTTAATGTAGATTAAGAAAGTTTTTTGAAGGTTCTGAGTTTCTAAGGCACTAAGATTCTAAGGTTTTTATCTTGATCGAAAATATGATCGAAACAAGAGAAGTCCCAGAGGGACAGAATATTTATAGGAATTATTGAAACGAATTATCAAAGCTCCAGCGGAGCGATATATTTTATTTAGTACTAATATTTCGCTCCGCTGGAGCTTTGGTGCTGGATTGTATATTTTGCTATAAATATGATGCTCCGCAGGAGCTTTAGCTAAATTGATAAAAATCTAAAATCTGCGATCTAAAATCTACAATTAGCTATACTGAGAAATAAACTGCTGCACAACAACATCAGTATTCTCATGACGTTTTTTCTTCTCCAAAGCTATTGGCGGCGCAGCGCGTTCAAGACAATTTTTTACATCGCAGGTTTCGCAGGTTACGCCTACAATTCTTTTTACAAGTGGTTTTCCTTCAATGAATTTGAATTTCTTTTTCATTGTCGGATTTATCAAAATTCCAACAGAAATACTGCGAATGTTGTCTTTTATAAAAGGATCTTTTGTGGCTGATGAAAAAACCAGATATTCATTTCCGCTATGAACGTAGCTTGAAATCTGCGCATCAAAAAAATGAGGTTTGTTTTGTTTGATAGCTTCATCGATAGTTTTTACTGAAACCCATCTTCTGCAATAATGTTCGTTGGTTTCGTTCGCGTGCGGTTCCTGCTGATTGGTAATGTGTAATTCTTTTTTGATTTGATAGACATCAGAACCAATTTTATGAGACATTCTTAAAAAGAATAAGTTCTTCAAATGAAAATCTTTCGGCAATAAATTGGTTAATCTTTGATAAAAAGACTCCGGAGAAACTTCAAAACTTTCGATCAAAGCAACGAATTCTTCCGGATTTGGTTTTTCGTTTAAAAGAAAATCATTGATTTTACCTACAATCAATTGTCTTGGTAATAATAAAGCTCCGGCAAAATAAGAAGCATAAAAATTATGCAAAACCTGATCAAAGTTTTCGAATTTAATCCAGCTGAAAGTCAATAATCGATCTGATATTTTTAGGTAATTGTAGGCGATTTCTTTGGCTAAAATAAAGGCTTTTTGTGGATTGTCAATTTCTGTTGAAAGCAATAGAGTTTTACTTTTTGGAACATAAATAGAACGCAAATCCTCTAAAGCTTCCTGATCGGTAAAAGCAATTTCTTCTATAGTATATTCGTATTCTTCTTTAAGAATCGCTTCTAATTCTTCGATAGTAATTTTCGAATCTAAATTAATTTGAAAAGATTTTGAAAAGGCAATTACCTTTTCTTCTAAATCTTCAAAATAATTACTGTGCGCTTCCTGATAAGAGCGTAATGCCGCCAGAAAAAAACTTTCTCTGCTTAAATTATAATGCTGTGCAATTTCGATAATGGTGCTTATAAACGCATTGACTTTTGCGGGCGCATTGGCGATAATATCAATTAAATCGGCTTCCTGAATTCCGAAAAGTTCGAGCGGAATTTCTTTTAAAATTCCGGATTTTAAGATTTCGCCAATAGGAGCGAGGTTGTTATCGAGTTTTAAGGATATCATTTGATCGTATGAAACGTCCAGATGTTTACAAAGCAGTAAAATTTTATCTGTTTTCGGATATTTTTTCCCCTTTTCAATTTCGTTTAAGTACGATTTTGAAAGATTTGTCAATTTGGCTAAGCCAAAAAGCGAAAGATTTTTTTGGGTTCGAACTTGTTTTAGTTTGAGCCCAAATATCAGCTTTATATAGTCTTTTTCGATATCCATGAATCAAATATAACCATTTAAAAAATAATCGCCAAAAAATTATTTTTAATATTTAGCGAACGTTCGCTTGTTTTGTAAAAAACTTTTTTCTAATATTGTGGTGTAGAAATTATTAGATATCAGATTGTTATCGTGAATGTTTTTTTGAAGAGAATATAATTTGAATAACGATTTTGATTTTCACTAATAAAATAAAATCCACAGCTATGAAAAACCAATTAGAAATTACCGAGACGGCAATGGAATTTTTAGCCGAAAAAAAGTTTTCTTATCCAGCAATTTGGACAGAAGAAGCAATTGTTTTTATAACAGAATTGCATCGAAAATTTGAAGCGCAACGCAAATTGTTGTTATTACAACGTGACCAAAAACAAGTCGCTTTGAATCTGGGTATTATGCCTTCTTTTCCTTCAGATACCAAAACCGTCAGAGAAAGTAATTGGGTGGCTGGAGAAATTCCGAAGGATTTGTTGGACAGAAGAGTAGAAATTACCGGTCCGGTTGATCGTAAAATGATTATCAACGCGCTGAATTCAGGAGCAAAGACTTTTATGGCTGATTTTGAAGATAGTACTTCGCCAACCTGGCAAAATTTGATGGAAGGTCAAATGAATTTAATTGATGCTGTCAATAAAACGATTTCTTATACAGATTCGGTTAAAAATAAATCGTATCAGTTAAATGAAAAAATCGCAACGCTGATCGTTCGTCCAAGAGGATTGCATTTGCCTGAAAAACATCTTTTAATTGATGGAAAAGAAGTTTCGGGTTCTTTGGTAGATTTTGGGCTGTACGTTTTCCATAATCATAAAAAATTATTGGAGAACAATTCCGGACCGTATTTCTATATTCCAAAATTGGAGCATTATCTGGAAGCACGCTGGTGGAATAACGTAATTGATTTTACCGAAAATTATTTAAGACTGAAAAGAGGAACTATAAAAGTGACGGTTTTAATTGAAACGATAACAGCCAGTTTTCAATTAGATGAAATTATCTACGAATTGAAAGAACATATTGTTGGCTTGAATTGCGGTCGTTGGGATTATATTTTCTCTTACATAAAGAAATTCGGTAAGAACCCAAAATTCATTGTTCCGGATCGCGATCAGGTAAACATGACTTCGCCTTTTATGAATGCGTATTCAAATCTGGTAATCCAGAGATGTCACAAACGTGGAATTCACGCAATTGGCGGAATGGCAGCTCAAATTCCGATTAAAAATGATGAAGAAGCGAATGCCATCGCTTTCGCAAAAGTAAAAACAGATAAAGAACGCGAGGTAAAAAATGGTCACGACGGAACCTGGGTGGCGCATCCGGATTTAGTTTCTTTAGCAAAATCAGTTTTTGATGCCGGAATGCCAACTCCGAATCAAATTCATATTAAAAGAGAATATCGAAAAATTACGGAAGAAGATTTGCTGGAACCGCCAATTGGGATCATTACAGAAAACGGTGTTCGAAAAAATATCAATGTAGGTGTTTTGTATTTGGCTTCATGGCTGAACGGTCAAGGTGCAGCGGCTTTGCATAACTTGATGGAAGATGCAGCAACGGCAGAAATTTCGAGATCGCAATTGTGGCAATGGCTCCAGAATAAAGTGACTTTGGATAATGGCAAAATTTTGAATCTGGCTTATTATCACGAATTGGCTTTAGATGAATATCAGAAAATTAAATCGGAATTAGGAGAAGAAAATTACGAAAAACGTCAATTTCCTTTAGCCGAAAAAGTTTTAGAAAGATTAGTTGTAAATACTGATTTTGTTGACTTTTTGACGATTCCGTGTTACAAATACCTTTAGATAATTAAAAATTTGGAATTAAAAATTAAAAATCTGCACTATCTGCTAAATCTGCGTGAAAAAAATATTTTTAATTCTCAATTTTTAATTTGAATGAAATGCTTTACTAACCAACTTAACTATATTATTTATGAAAACAACAGAAGACAGAATTCAGGAATTGATTAACGATTGGATTACGAACCCGAGATGGAAAGGTGTTGAACGCCCCTATACTGCCACAGAAGTAGTGACGCTTCAGGGTTCTTATCAAATTGAGCATTCTATTGCCAAAATGGGAGCGCAAAAATTATGGAAAAAGTTAAAAAGTCAGGATTATGTAGCTGGGTTGGGCGCATTGACAGGAAATCAGGCGATTCAGGAAGTCGATGCTGGTTTAGAGGCCATTTATTTAAGTGGCTGGCAGGTTGCGGCAGATGCAAATTTGGCAGGAGAAATGTACCCGGATCAATCGCTTTATCCGGTAAATAGTGTGCCGATTGTAGTTAAAAAAATTAATAACGCCTTATTGCGCGCTGATCAGATTCAGGTTGTAAATGAGGTTCAAGATAAAAAAGATTATCTGGTTCCGATTGTGGCCGACGCCGAAGCTGGTTTTGGCGGAAATCTGAATGCTTTTGAATTGATGAAATCAATGATTGAAGCCGGAGCATCTGGAGTTCATTTTGAAGACCAATTAAGTTCTGCTAAAAAATGCGGTCATTTAGGCGGAAAAGTTTTGGTACCAACACAAGAAGCTATTAATAAACTGATTGCGGCACGTTTAGCTTCGGATGTTATGGGAGTTTCGACTTTAATAGTTGCCAGAACAGATGCTGACGCAGCTAATTTATTAACCAGCGATGCCGACCCAAGAGATGCTAAATTTATTACAGGAGAAAAAACAAACGAAGGTTTCTTTTATGTAAAAAACGGAATCGATCAGGGAATTGCAAGAGGATTAAGTTACGCTCCTTACGCCGATTTAATTTGGATGGAAACGAGTAACCCAGATTTGGTTTATGCGAAGAAATTTGCCGATGCAATGCGAAAAGAATTTCCAGATAAAATGTTGGCATATAATTGTTCGCCTTCATTTAATTGGGCTGCAAAATTATCTGTTGCCGAAATGGAAACTTTTAGAGAAGACTTGGCGGCAATGGGATATAAATTCCAGTTCATTACTTTGGCGGGCTTCCATGCTTTGAATACAAGTATGTTTGAATTGTCTAAAGCCTACAAAGAACGCGGAATGGCTGGTTATTCTGAATTACAGGAACGCGAATTTGCTTTGCAGAAAAACGGATTTAGAGCTGTAAAACATCAGGCTTTTGTGGGAACTTCTTATTTTGATGCGGTTCAAAACACTGTAACAATTGGAAAATCAACAACAACAGCAATGAAGCATTCTACAGAGGTTGAGCAATTTTAATTCAATAAAAAACCAGTTCATTTGAACTGGTTTTTATTTTTTTTACCATTAAGATATTAAGAAAATTAAGTTTTAGGTTTAATTAAGAATATTAAGCTTTTCTCTTAATGAAACTTAATATATCTTAATGGTGAAATTATTTTTATTTTTTCAAAAGCCTGGCTTTCATTTTGCTGAAAAATTCGGGCGTTACACCAATGAAAGAAGCAATTTGTTTTTGCGGAACTTTGTGAACCAATGTTCCGTATTTGGTACAAAACTTTTCAAACCTTTCTTCGGCTGGTAAACTTAAGTTATCCATTAATCTTTGCTGATTGGCAACTAATGAGTTTTCAATTAAAATCCTGAAAAAACGTTCCAGTTTTGGAATCTCCAGATACAATTGTTCCTGATTTTCCTTGGATAAAGAAACCACTTCAGCTTCTTCTAAAACTTCAATAAAAAGCTGCCCCGGTTTTTGAGAAAAAAAGCTGTACATATCGCTCATCCACCAGCCTTCGCAGGCAAACGATAAAACATGTTCAACAATATTGTCATTAATATTGAAACTTCTTAAAATTCCGGAATTTACAAAATACGAATGTTTGCAGATTTCGCCGGCATTCAATAAGATAGTTTTAGGTTTGTAAATGTTTGTTTCTAATTTGGATAAAAAAAGCGCTTGTTCCTCTGCTGTTAAAGAAACATGCTTAGCAATGTTTTCAAGAATCAACTCCATTATTTTTCTTTTATCAAAGTGAATGAAGTTGCTTTAAAACGGTTTTTTTCGATTGTTCCCGTTACAGAAGCTTTTCTAATAGCATTACAAAATCCGTCTTCAGCATGTGCGTCGCCGTGATCGTGAATAGTTGTTCCGTCAACGAAATATGTTTTTCCGTCAATTCTAACAGCTAAATCGCAGCTCTTGCCTTTCATTCCAAACTGGCATTCTCCGCAAGATGCTTCAACAATTTGAGGTTTATCAATTACTTTAGTTTGTGCCTGAATTGAAATTCCGATAAACAGGAAAATCATAAATAGTATTTTTTTCATTTTTTAAGAATTTACAGTTATAAGTGTTGCTGTTTTTTTTGCTCTTTCTATGATTTCTTCAATTGGTGTTGCTAATGAATCGTTGCTTAAAACAACTCCCATTCTGCGGTATGGTCTTGATGTTGGTTTGCCAAAAATCCTAAAATCAGTTTTTGGTAAAGCCGCTACTTTTTCAATTCCGGTAAAGGTTGGATTTGCAGAATCTTCTGAAGCTAAAATTACAGCGCTTGCTCCGGCTTTTTCTAGTGTAATTTCGGAAATAGGTAAACTTAAAATCGCACGCAAGTGCAATTCGAATTCATTGAAATTTTGTGTTCCGGCCAAAGTTACCATTCCTGTATCGTGTGGGCGAGGAGAAAGTTCTGAGAAATAAACGCCTTCATTGGTCAGGAAAAATTCAACGCCAAAAAGCCCTGCTCCACCAAGTGCTTCGGTAATTTTTTCAGCCATATCCTGCGCTTCGTACAAGTCTTTTTCTGAAACTAAAGCAGGTTGCCAGCTTTCCTGATAATCGCCGCGTTCTTGTCGGTGACCAATTGGCGCACAAAATAAGGTTGGGTTATTATTTTGAGTAATAGTCAAAAGCGTAATTTCAGAATGAAAATCAACAAAAGCTTCAACAATAACTTCGATAACATCTCCACGTGAACCCGCAACGGCATATTGCCATGCTTTTTCGATATCACTTTCGGTTTTTATAGTCGATTGTCCTTTTCCTGATGAAGACATTAATGGTTTTACAACACACGGGATTCCAACTTCCTGAACGGCTTTTTGCAGTTCTTCTGCCGAAGTAGCGTATTGATATTTGGCTGTTTTTAAACCTAATTCTTTGGCTGCTAAATCACGAATAGCTTTACGATTCATTGTAAAGTTGGCTGCTTTCGCTGAAGGAATAACTGTAATTCCTTGTTTCTCGTAATCGTAAAAACGTTCGGTACGAATAGCTTCTATTTCCGGAACTATAAAATCGGGTTTGTGTTTGGCTACTATTTTGTCTAAAGCTTCGCCATCGAGCATGTTGATGACTTCAAAACCGTGTGCAACCTGCATTGCGGGAGCATTTTCGTAACTATCAACTGCAATTATGGTTTGACCGATTCGTTGCGCGGCAATGACAAATTCTTTGCCTAACTCACCTGAACCGAGGAGTAGTATTTTCATAGGGGGAAAGTTTGAATTTTGGAATAGTAAAAGTAGGGAAAAATGTTTTTTTGTTCTAATTAATTTTAACCGCAAAGTTCGCTAAGGCCTACGCGAAGAGCGCAAAGTCCTTATTTTGTGTGTAACTAAATAATAAAAGGCTCGCAAAGATTTAAAATAAACCTTTGTGAACCTTGCGTAATTCCTTGCGAACCTTGCGGTTAAATATTCTTAATGAAAATGATCTTCTTCAATTTCGAATTCGGCATCTTTTTCCCAGATTTCCATTTCACAAGGTTTACAGTTGAATTTTAGTTTGTATTCAAGCTCGCCTTGTTTTAAAACCAATGGTTCTTTTACTTTAACACCCATTATGTCTTTTTGATGTATTGGGCATTTTTTTAATTCGTATTTAATGCAATATTTTGTTGTCATTACACGAGATTTTCCAGGATCCCATTGCAATTCGAATGCTTTTTCGATTTCTGTTACGCCGTGACGTTCGTAGAATTTACGAGCCGTTTTGTTCGAAACGTTGTACATGAAATCTAGTTTGGTTTCAGGATATGGATGTGACGTTTTTACCAATTGATGTTCTTCGCGTTTGTAATTTTTCAAACGAATTTCGGTTAACTGATCGTAAACAGTTCTTCTCATTTCGTTGATTTTTGAAATAGGAAGGAACCAGTTTTGAGAAAACATTACATTAATTTCATTAGCTGTATAAGGTGTAAAACCTGTTTTTGCCAATTGCGTTTTGATGTTTTCTTCGATTGATTCGCCCGTTTTAGTCTGCTCTTTTGAATGATCTAAATTTACGATACTTACGTTTCCATCTTCATCGGTTGCGATTAATTCAAAACCGTTTTCATTTTCTGTAAGCAATAAAGTTGTACTGATTTTTCGAACAGCACTATCTTCTCTTTCTACAATTTTAATGAAAGCAGCGTCGTTATTTCGGTAAATAAAAGTTCCGTCTTTTATTTCTTTTAAAACGTTTGGATATATTTTTCCGTTTTCGGCTTTGTTTACATAAATTCCGTCAGCTTCGTTATTTTCGTTGATGAAACAAAGTCCGTCACCGTTGTTTAAAAATTCACCGTTTTCGATTTCGTAAGCGTTTCCAATAGTTCGGATTAATTTACCAATATATTGTCCTTTTGATTTCGGGCTTTCCCAAGATCCGATACTATGATTTCTATCATTTACAAAATAGTCAGTATAACCGCGGTTGAAAGTTCTGCTCAGAGAAGAATCGAAAGTATAGGTACAAGTTCCTGATGAAGCTTTCATGTATTTATCGCTTCCTTCGCCTTCTAAGAAACTGTCTAATTTTTGACGTAAAAACGACACGTTGTTTTTTACATAAACAACATCTTTTAATCTTCCTTCAATTTTAAAAGAAACAATTCCGGCTTCAATTAAATTTGGAATCTGATCTGAAATATCTAAATCTTTAATAGAAAGTAAGTGACTGTTTTTGATTAAAGTTTCTCCATTTCCATCTATTAAGTTATAAGGCAAACGACAGTTTTGAGCGCAAGAACCACGGTTGGCGCTGCGTTCTCCGTTGGCCACACTCATATAGCAGTTTCCACTAAACGAAACACATAATGCTCCGGTTACGAAAAATTCTAGTTCAACATCTGCCTCGTCGTATATTGTTTTAATTTGATGCAGGTTTAATTCACGTGCTAAAACCACACGTTTGATTCCCGCATCTTTAAGGAATTTAATTTTATCGGCATCACGATTGTTGGCTTGTGTGCTGGCGTGAAGTACGATAGGAGGAAGCTCCATTTCCATAATCGCCATATCCTGAATAATCAGTGCATCAACACCAATTTCGTATAATTCCCAAATCATTTGGCGACACGTTTCTAGTTCGTTGTCGTACAAAATGGTATTCATTACCACAAAAACCTGAGCGTTAAATAAGTGTGCATATTGTACTAATGCGGCAACATCTTCAATAGAATTGTTGGCATTTGAGCGCGCGCCAAATTGCGGTGCACCAATATAAACTGCATCGGCGCCACTATTGATGGCGGACATTCCTCCAATTAAATCTTTAGCAGGAGCTAATATTTCAATTTTCTTCTTCATTTTTAGAACTTTAGGCTTTTGTGGTATTCACGGAAAAAAGTTTGCAAAGTTCTTATAAATATTCCAAGTTAACTAATGCTGAAAGGACTTTTTTTGAAATAGTTAGGTTATATGGAATGATTGTATTTTGATTTAGCAAAAAAGGTAATAGATTATTTTAAAGTAGTAGAAAAATAATTTAATACAGAATCAATTTTATTTAAAATTAATTTGAAACGTTCTTCTGCTGATTCATAGAATAAATTACCTAAAAAGGCTTCTTGAAATTTTGAGTTTTCTTTTATCAATTTTAGATTTTTAATAATATAGATTTTAACTTCTTCGTCCTTTTCGTTTATTAATAAATTTTCCCAATCTTTTCTATTGTCCAAAATATAAGTAATGTCTTCTATATCGTGACTAAATCGGGGATCATTACCACCTCGATCTTCGTATGCAGTAAATTTACTTGCTAAAAAATAATTGAAGGGCATAATTTGAATTGTGTTTTGTTCAATTTTAATTCCCTCCATATTTTCAAATCCTTTTTTGAACCATTTATTTGCTGGTGCCCATGAAATTGGGTTTGTATTCATAACATCGACTAATATGTCTTCAAATTTAAATCTGCAAATTACATCTAATTCTGCGGATTGTAAAAATCCTTTAGAAGCCAATCTTTCTCTTATATCTTCAAGCTCATTAATGGTTGCTACACTTACACTGATGTCTATATCTTTAGTTGGTCTTACATCTTCGGCAGCTTCATCATTAATGTATAAACTTACAGTTGCTCCTCCTACAAAAATGACTTCATTGTTTAATTCACCTAAAGCGTTAGAAATCTTATTGATAATTTGTTTATTTATAATTGTATTTTTCATTACGAAATTCTTTGTTTTAATTCTTCCACCGCAATATTAAATTCTCTTTTATTGCCTAACCTTATTGCATCAACCAATGATAATAATTCGTGTAGATTAGGATCTTTAATGCAGGCTTTAGGAACATTAGGATGTAGAGGTTCTATAGAAAACCCTCTGCTGTTTCCTTCCGAATAAGGCCAAACATAAATTTCTTCGCTTAAAATTATATTTGATAATGGTAATGAACTATGCGAGGTTTTAATGCCTCTGACCAAGGGACCTGGCTTTTGAGGAAAAACATATTTTAATCCAAAAATAAGAAAATCCAATAAGGAAGATTTCATAATTCTCTTTTTATTGCTAGAAATTAAGCCACTAAGCACACTTCTATTTAGTGATTCGCTAATTTCACTTAAGCTAATATACAGATCATAACCTAAATCTTTCATCAGCCAATTTTCGTGACCATAGCTAATTATTTTTAATAATATAACTATATCATGAGGTCGCATTCCATTATGTTTTTTCATAACCATATTTTTAATTCGCGATTCGCGATTCGCAAATTTAATTAAAAATATCTATTGAAAACAAAAAAACCTTCTCGATTATATTAAACTGAGAAGGTTTTCTTTGAAAGAACAAATATCTTAGATATTAATTCGATTTCATTTTAATTCTATCCAATGTGCTTTGAATACTGTTTAATTGTTTAGAAACAATTGCGATTTGATTTCCATCTAATTCGTTTTTCTCTAAAGCCATTTTATATTTTTCAACAGCAGCTTCTTCTCCTGTTACGCAGGCATTTACAATCGCTTCTGTATCTCCGCTTGTAAAGGATGATTTAATATCAATCCATGCGCGGTGTAAAGCTCCTAATGGTCCGCCTCCGGAAGTATCTGTTGATTTTCCTAGTTTGTTGATTTCATCTTGTAATTCAACAATAAATAAGGCTCTTTCACGGGCATAATCCAAAAATTCAGCTTTGATTGCGTGATTTTCTACATGTTCTGCGGCGTTTGTATAACCCAGTTTTCCATCTTCTAAAATAGAAATTAATCCGTTTAATGTACTTACTGCTTCTGTTGTTGTTTCATCTGTATGTGTCATGACTTTAATTTTTAAATTAATGTATAATACAAAGTTGGGATTTTATAACGCCTTAATTCTTATAGAATTACAATGTGTGTTTATAAGATTGTGGAATGGGAATTTTGAAAGGAAAATTTATTTCTCACGCAGATTTAGCAGATTAGACAGATTTAATTTGATTTTTTAAAACGAAAATTGGTTGTTACCGTTTGCGTGAGGGATAGCAGCGGAAAGTCCACAGCCTGACGAAGGAAGTGCGAGGACTTGTAGCGAATAGCCCGACCCGCCGCGGCGAAACACGCCCAAAATATTTAAGTGCTATTTGTTTTTGTAACCAAGCTGATCATGATGTCGTCAAAAGTAGATCAAATCATTAATTAATAGTAAAAATGAAATCAATTTTTAAAGTGTACATGGTGTTTTTTCTAATATTCTATTCGGCTGCTTTTAGTCAAAATTTAGAATCAAAAATAGATAAGCTGGTAAACGAGAAATTTAAACCCGATGGTCCGGGAGCAGTTTTTTTAGTTGCTAAGAAAGGAAAAGTGGTTTACAGAAAAGCGTTTGGAATGGCGAATTTGGAAATGAATATTAAAATGCAGTCTGAGTTTGTTTTTGAAATTGGATCTATGACCAAACAATTCACGGCTGTTTCAATCCTAATGCTGGTAGAACAAGGCAAGATTAAACTGGATGATGATATCACGAAATTTATTCCTAATTATCCAACCAACGGAAATGTTATTACGATACATCATTTATTGACACACACTTCTGGAATTAAAGATTTTACGAGTATGAAAGCTATAAAAAATATTGCCAGAGAGGATTTGTCTCCAAAAGAATTAGTTGATTTTTTTAAAAATGAACCAATAGATTTTAAACCGGGAGAACAGTTTAAGTATTGTAATTCAGGATATGTTGTTTTAGGATATATTCTTGAAATTGTGTCTGGTCAAACTTATGAAGATTTTATACGGAATCATATTTTCGAAAAAATCGGGATGAACAACAGTTATTATGCAAGTCATGATAAAATAATAAAAAACAGGGTTTCTGGTTATCGTAACAGAGACGGAGTTGTGAATGCAAATTATATTAGTTTTTCAATACCATATGCTTCTGGTTCAATTATGTCTAATGTAGATGATATGCTAAAATGGCAAAATGCAATTGATTCTAATCAATTAATTAGCTCAAAAATTGCCGAAAAAGCGTTTACGAATTATACTTTAAAGGATGGCAGTAAAATTGATTATGGATATGGCTGGCATATAAAAGATTTAAACGGGAAATTGGTACGTGAGCATGGAGGCAGTATTTTCGGTTTTAAATCAATGGGAGTTTATGAACCTAGTGAACAGGTTTATGTAATAGGATTGAGCAATTGCGATTGTAATTCGCCAACCGCGCTTACGAGAGATATTGCTGCTTTAGTATTTGCAATAACGGGTAATAAAAAAGGGTGCTGTGAAACACCCTTTTTGTATAATTAATTATAAAGATTACACAGCCAAAGCTTCTTTGATTCTGCGTAAAGCTTCTTTTAATATATCGTTACTTGTTGCGTAAGAGAAACGGATACAGTTTGGATTTCCAAAAGCGTCTCCTGTTACAGTTGCAACGTTTGCTTCACCTAAAAGATACATTGATAAATCATTTGCATCTTTAATTTCTGTTCCTTTTAATGTTTTTCCGAAGAAAGAAGAAACGTCTGGGAAAACATAAAATGCTCCTTCTGGAACGTTGATTTTTACTCCCGGAATTTCTTTTAATAAATCAACAACCAAATCTCTGCGTTCGTGGAAAGCCTTAACCATGTGGTTTAATACGCTAGGATCTGCATCAACAGCAGTAATTGTAGCACGTTGCGCCACAGAGTTTGCTCCTGAAGTTACTTGCCCCTGAATTTTTGTACATGCTTTTGCAATGAATTCCGGCGCACCAATATAACCAATTCTGTATCCTGTCATAGCAAATGCTTTTGCCACTCCGTTTACCGTAATTGTTCTTTCAAACATTCCAGGAATTGAACCGATACTGCAGAAAGTTCCTGAGAAATTAATGTGCTCATAAATTTCATCGGCAACTACATATATATTTGGGTGTTTTTCTAAAACTTTTGCAAGAGCTGTTAATTCTTCTCTGCTGTACACAGATCCAGATGGGTTACAAGGAGAACTGAACCACATCATTTTTGTTTTTGGTGTAATGGCAGCTTCTAATTGTGCTGGTGTAATTTTAAAATCAGTATCTACAGACGTTGGAACCTCAACAGGAACTCCGCCAGACAATTTTACAATTTCGAAATAAGAAACCCAGTAAGGTGCTGGTAAGATAACCTCGTCACCATCATTTAACATTACTTGTGCAATATTATATAAAGATTGTTTTGCTCCTGTAGAAACTACAATTTGAGTTGGTTTGTACTCTAAATTATTATCTCTTTTGAATTTTCTGCAAATAGCTTCTCTCAATTCTAAATAACCTTCTACCGGAGAATAGGTGCTGTAATTTTCGTCAACTGCTTTTTTAACGGCTTCTTTAATAAAATCTGGTGTATTAAAGTCTGGCTCACCTAAACTTAAACTGATAATGTCTTTTCCCTGCGATTTTAATTCACGTGCTAAAGCAGCCATTGCTAAGGTTTGTGATGTCGCTAAGTTGTTAATTCTGTCTGAAAGAATATGATTCATTATAAAAATTTTGAATGTCCTTAATTTCAACTTAATTAAGGAAGGTTAATTATTAATAGATTTTTGATTTTTATGCTAGTTCCGGTTTCATTCCAAGATCTTTTAAGTGCTTGTAATGTGCTATAACAGCTCCTCTCATGGTTCTGAATTCATGATAAGGCAAGTTGCATTCTTTTGCAGTTTGTTTTACAATTTCAGCAATTTTTCCGTAGTGAATGTGACTGATATTTGGAAAAATATGATGCTCTATCTGGTGATTTAAACCACCGGTAAACCAGTTGATTATTTTGTTTTTTGGAGCAAAATTAGCCGTTGTATATAATTGGTGAATGGCCCATGTATTTTCCATTTCGCCGTTTTCATTTGGAACCGGATTTGAAGTTTCCTCAATTACGTGTGCTAATTGAAAAACGACACTTAAAATTAATCCCGCAACATAATGCATTACGAAAAAGCCAATAACAACTTTCCACCATGGTACACCTAAAACCATTGGTAAAACCATCCAGATTAAAACATAAATTATTTTTGTTATTACTAAAACGGTCCATAATTTAGCCGGACTTTGTGGTGTTCCGTATGATAATTTTCTCTTCAGATAGTTTTTCATTTGTTTAAAATCAGTCGTTAAAGCCCAATTAAAAGTCAAAAGTCCGTATAAGAAAAAAGAATAATAATGTTGAAATTTATGAAATTTGTGCCATTCAGCATTTTTTGTAAAACGAATAATTCTTCCGGCATCAAGATCTTCATCATGACCGTGAATATTAGTATACGTATGATGAAGTACATTGTGTTGTACTTGCCAATTGTGTACATTTCCGGCCAAAACATAAATGCTTCCACCCATAATTTTATTGATCCAGGATTTAGAAGAGTAAGACCCATGGTTTCCATCGTGCATTACGTTCATACCTATTCCAGCCATTCCAACTCCCATAAGAATGTTTAATAACAATTGTGCCCAAAAAGGCATGTCAAGAGTTAATATCAAAAAGTATGGCGTTAAAAAAACGGCAAACAGAATAATGGCTTTTAAGTGCAGCTTCCAGTTTCCGGTTTTCTGAATGTTGTTCTCTTTGAAGTAATTGTTTACTCGTGAGTTAAGTGTTCTGAAGAACTTCAGATTGTCTTGCTTAGCAAATGTAGGCGCAGTGTTATTCATAATTAATTTAAATAGTTTTCAAAGGTAATTATTATAAATTTTCAATTTGCAAAATTGAGTTAAATATTTCAATCGTAAAGTAGTACTTTTGTTAAAAAATTAGAGCAATGGATGAGATATTGAAATATTTTCCTGATTTGACCGACATTCAAATCGAACAATTTCAAAAATTAGACTTTTTATACCACGATTGGAATGAAAAAATCAATGTTATTTCGCGAAAAGACATTGATGCCTTATATACAAAACACATTTTGCACTCACTTGGAATTGCAAAAATAATGAAGTTTGAACCTGGAGCAACTGTTCTTGATGTTGGAACCGGAGGAGGATTTCCCGGGATTCCGTTAGCGATTCTTTTTCCTGAAACCCGTTTTTATTTAATTGATGTTATAGCCAAAAAAATAAAAGTGGTTCAGGGTGTGGTTGATGCTTTAGAATTGAAAAATGTAAAAGCAGAACAAAAACGTGCCGAATTGGTAAAAGGAGATTTTGATTTTATTGTAAGTCGTGCCGTTACCAATATGCCGGATTTTGTTTCGTGGATAAAAGATAAAATCAAAAAGCAACACAAGCATACATTGAAAAATGGAATTTTATATCTTAAAGGTGGAGATTTGGCAGAAGAATTAAAAGATTTTCCAAAAGCAACATTATATGATTTGGCAGATATTTTTGAAGATGAGTTTTTTGAGACTAAAAAAGTCGTGCATTTACCATTGAAGTTTCAACCTTAAAAATTTGTTTCAAAAGTTTCAGGTTTCAAGTTTGAAAACCTTCAAATAATAAAAAAACCGAATCTAAATTTTAGATTCGGTTTTTTTATTTGAAATTATTTAAACTAATAAGCCATTTCTTGTATTTGTAAAAATGAATTTCTTTTTTGATCTAAATGATCTATAAACTCATTAAGAGATTGTGTTGCTGCTTCAGGAGAATATTTGAATTTAGGATCGAAGAAAAACTCTCTGCAAATTACAGGTTCATTTGATGAATCATAAATTGCTTCGTCAGTTTCGTCAAGATTCTCATCACTATATTGGCAAGGAAGCAAACGGGCTAATTCTATTATTCTACTACTAAACCATTTATCAAATACTTTCTTTTTTGGAGAAATATGACGTGCAAGTAAAACTAAACCAACAAGTTCGTTTTGAAGATAGTATGATCCTTTTCTATATCTTACATCTACCATTTTCACATTCATAAGAGCAACCCAAATTGGTCCGTTTACAGAATTTGTTGCAGGAATGTTTAAATCTGTATCAAAATCAAGAGGACTTGAATATTCAGGATTAACAATTGAAGCCCAAAGTGCTTCGATACGTCTGTCGATATCATTTGCTGCTTTTGTATATCCTGTAAAGCGCCAATTTACCCATTCTAAAAGAGCTGCTGTTAAACCTATAGCAGCTTTATGGTTAATTTGGGTTAATGCAATTTCTAGTTCTTCATTTCCTTCCAAAGGATCTAAAATCGCATCTATTTTCTTTTTTGTCCATTTAAAATTAATTGGGTGACCAATACATTTTGATTTTACAATGATTTCAGGAACATTTTTTAAATTTTTCATAAGCTTTTTAATTTAGAATTAGTGTCATGTTTTATATCAGTAAAACTGTTTCTTCTATTTGTTTCTTTGTGATTTAAAACTTTGACAAAATTATATGTTAGCTTATTTTTAACCTCATACTATAAGTTTTTTGAATGATAAATTAGGATTTTTTAGAAGTTAAGTGACTGATTTTTAACAACATAAGAAAAGTACTACAAATTTTACAATTGTTTAAAAATGAGTTGTTTAAAAAAGAAACCCACAATTATCAAAAGACAACTGTGGGTTATATAAATTAGATGATCTAATGTATTATCCTAAAAATGGGTATCTGTAATCTTCAGGAGTTACAAAAGTTTCTTTAATAGTTCTAGGAGAAGCCCAACGTAATAAGTTCAATGCAGAACCAGCTTTATCGTTAGTTCCGGAAGCTCTTGCTCCACCAAAAGGCTGCATTCCTACAACTGCTCCGGTTGGTTTATCATTAATGTAGAAGTTACCTGCAGCATTTTGCAATTTCGTAGTTGCTACTTCAATAGCATAACGATCCTGGCTAAATACAGCTCCTGTTAAAGCATATTCAGAAGTAGTATCAACTAATTCTAAAGTTTCTTCCCATTTTGCATCTTCGTAAACATATATAGTAATAACTGGTCCGAATAATTCGGTTTCCATTGTAGTATATTTTGGATTTGTAGTTACAATAACGGTTGGCTCAATAAAGTATCCTACAGATTTATCGTAGTTTCCTCCAATGATGATTTCAGCATCAGCATCTTTTTTAGCCTGATCGATATAACTCGCCAATTTATCAAAAGAACCTTCGTGAATAACTGCTGTAATAAAGTTTCCGAAATCTTCCGGAGAACCCATTTTCATAGATTTGGCATCAGCAATTAATTGTTCTTTTACAGCTGGCCATAAACTTTGCGGAATATAAGCTCTTGAAGCTGCAGAACATTTTTGACCCTGAAATTCAAATGCTCCACGAGTAATTCCAGTTGCAACTTGTTTTACGTTAGCACTTGGGTGCGCAATGATAAAATCTTTACCACCAGTTTCACCAACGATTCTTGGATATGTTTTATAGTTGTTAATATTGGCACCAATTTTTGCCCAGATATCTTTAAATACATGAGTAGATCCTGTAAAGTGAACTCCGGCGAAATCACGGCTAGCCAAAACAGTATCAGTAATCATTAAGGCATCTCCAAAAACAACGTTGATAACGCCATCAGGAACACCAGCTTCTTTGAAAACATCAATAATAACTTTTGCAGAAAATACCTGGCTGTCACTTGGTTTCCAAATAACAACGTTACCCATCATAGCAGCACTTGCAGGAAGATTTGCAGCGATAGCTGTAAAGTTGAATGGAGTAATCGCGTAAACAAAACCTTCAAGAGGTCTGTATTCTAAACGGTTCCAAACTGTAGAATCAGATTTTGGCTGATCGTTGTATATTTGAGTCATAAATTCTACGTTGTAACGTAAAAAGTCGATCAATTCGCAAGAAGCATCAATTTCTGCCTGGTGAATATTTTTAGATTGTCCAATCATAGTAGCAGCATTTATACGAGCTCTGTATGGACCTGCAATAAGTTCAGAAGCTTTTAAGAAAATAGCAGCACGTTGTTCCCATGCCATATTTGCCCATGCTTTTCTTGATTCAAGCGCATTTGCAATTGCTTTTTCGATATGTTGTTTTTCAGCTAAATGATACGTTCCTACGATATGTTTGTGATCGTGAGGTGCTGAAATGGTTTTTGTATTTCCGGTTTTGATTTCTTCACTACCAATGTATAATGGAACATCGATTTTAGAGTTCCACATTGAAGTGTATGCTGCCTGAACAGCTGCTTTTTCTGGTGAGTTCGGTGCGTAACCTTTTACCGGTTCGTTTACCGCTTTTGGTACATGAAAGAATCCTTTTAACATGGGTTGTAAGTATTTAAAATTACGAATTATTTAAATTTTCACAAAAGTACAAAGGATATTTTGATTATATCATAACACAATATTAAAAGTTGTAATTAAATAAACAAATCGGGCTAAATTGTAAAGAGCATCAGCAGTTTAATAATTAAATTTGATACAAATACGCCAAATATTTTTTCAAATATTTAAATAGTAACGAAATGAAAATTCCCCTTTTAGCTTTTAACGATAACGGAATTTATTGCCAGCAGGCCGATATTTATCTCGACCCGTGGCGACCGGTAAAAAACGCCATTATTACACACGGACATTCTGATCATGCGCGCTGGGGGCATCAAAATTATATTACACATCACACTAATATTCCTATAATTCGCCATCGTTTGGGCGAAATAAATGTTACAGGAAAAGACTGGAACGAAACCTTTGTAATCAATAATGTAAAATTTTCTTTTCATCCCGCCGGACATATTATTGGAAGCGCACAAATTCGAGTAGAACATAAAGGCGAAGTCTGGGTTTTTACAGGCGATTACAAAGTTGAAGACGACGGGATCTCGGTTCCGTATGAAGTGGTGAAATGCCACACTTTTATAACCGAATGCACTTTTGGATTACCCGCTTTTAACTGGACACCGCAAGCCGAAGTTATTACAGAAATCAATAATTGGTGGGCAGAAAATAAAGCAGAAGGAAAAACTTCGATTTTGTTCGGATATTCTTTAGGAAAAGCACAACGACTTTTAAAATACTTAGATACAGATCTCGGAACAATTTACACACATGGCGCCATTGAAAATATGACCAATGTGGTACGCCCTTTAATTGATCTTCCGCCAACAACATTGGTGACTTACGAAACCAAGAAAGAAGATTTATTAGGCAACATTGTACTCGCACCGCCAAGCGCACACGGAAGTACGTGGATCAGGAAAATGACACCTTTCGTTACAGGTTCAGCAAGTGGCTGGATGGCTTTTCGCGGAGCCAGACGCCGACGTGCGATTGATAAAGGTTTTGTTTTGAGTGATCACTGCGATTGGTATTCTCTTTTGGATAGCATAAAAGCAACAGGCGCAGAAAAAGTAATTTGCACGCATGGTTATACCGATATTTTTTCTAAATATTTAAGAGAAATAGGATACGACGCCAGAACCGAGAAAACCCAATATGAAGGCGAAACGGCAGAAATGGAAAGAGAAGTTGAAACCGAAAAAGAAATTCGAGAATGAAAAATTTCGCCCAACTCATAAAAGTCCTTGATAGTTCGAATAAAACGAATGTAAAAGTCGATGCGCTGACGATGTATTTTAAAAATGCATCACCGGAAGATAAAGTTTGGACCATTGCCATTCTTTCACATCGTCGTCCGCCGAGACCTGTCAATACCACTTTATTGCGAAATTGGGCAAATGAAATCGCTAATATTCCGCTATGGCTTTTTGAAGAAAGTTATCACATTGTGGGAGATTTGGCAGAAACAATTGCATTGATTATTCCAACTACAAAAGAACATTCAGATAAAAGTTTAACCGAATATCTTCAGGAAATCATCGCTTTAAAAAAGAAAACAGATCCGGAGAAAAAAGAATATTTACAGCAAAACTGGCTTGCGCTGAATTATTACGAACGCTTTGTTTTTACCAAATTAATCACCGGAAGTTTTAGAATCGGCGTAAGCCAAAAATTAATGACAAGAGCACTTTCTAAAGCAGAAGATGTTGATGAAGATGCTTTGGCGTATAAATTAATGGGAAATTGGGATCCGAATACGATCACTTTTCAGGAATTGATTTTGGATGAACAAAACAGCGATTATTTATCAAAGCCCTATCCGTTTTATCTCGCATATCCAATTGAAGGCGAAGTGGAAAATTTGGGAAATCCCGAAGATTGGTCAATAGAACACAAATGGGATGGAATTCGGTCGCAAACCATCATCCGCGAAAGCGAAATTTATGTCTGGTCAAGAGGCGAGGAGCTAGTTACGGATAAATATCCTGAGTTTAAATCTTTCGTTGGTTTAATTCCGGATGGAACCGTAATTGATGCCGAAATTTTAGCTTTTCCAGAAGGTGAAATCGGAACTTTTAATGATTTACAAACCAGAATTGGACGTAAAACCATATCAGCAAGTTTACTCGAAAAAGTCCCCGTAATTTTAAAAGCCTATGACATTCTGGAATGGGAAGGTCAGGATATTCGGAATTTGCCTTATGCCGAAAGAAGATTATTATTAGAACAATTATACGATTCAATTAAAGATAAAACAACTTCTTTTCAATTGTCAGAACGGGTTTTGCTCCATTCCTGGGAAGATGTGACAAATGAAAGAATGCGTGCCCGCGAAATGAAAAGCGAAGGTTTGATGTTAAAACGAAATGATTCGGCGTATTTAGTAGGAAGAAAAAAAGGCGATTGGTGGAAATGGAAAATTGAACCTCTTGTAATCGATGCCGTTTTAACCTACGCCATGCGAGGTCACGGGCGACGTTCCAATTTATTTACGGATTATACTTTTGCGCTCTGGCAAACCAATGATAAAGGCGAAAAAGAACTGGTAACATTTGCAAAAGCCTATTCCGGTTTAACCGATGCCGAATTTAGAAGAGTTGATGATTTCATAAAGAAAAATACTTTAGAACGTTTTGGTCCCGTTCGAAGTGTTACGCCACAATTGGTTTTTGAAATTGGTTTTGAAGGAATCGCACTTTCAAAAAGACACAAAAGCGGCGTTGCAACACGTTTTCCAAGAATTTTGAGATGGCGACACGATAAAAAAATTGACGAAGCAAATTCGATTGAAGACTTAAAAAGTATGATTTCGTAAAAGGTTCAAAGGGACAAAGTAACAGAGTTTCAAAGAAAAAAACTTTAGGAAACCGCTAAACTTTGTCCCTCTGAGCCTTTGTAACTTTGAACCTTATATAAAAAAATGAACAGAGAAGAACTATATGCAATTGCAGAAAAATGGTTTCAGGATCAGGGTTGGAAAGCTTTTCCGTTTCAAACTCAAACCTGGACGGCTTTTTTACAGGGCAAAAACGGTTTATTAAACGCACCAACCGGAAGCGGAAAAACCTATGCTTTATGGTTTCCGATAGTTCTTGATTATATGAAGAAAAACCCGAATTATAAAACAAAATATAAACCGGGATTAAAAGCTATTTGGATTACACCTTTGCGAGCACTTTCGGTAGAAATAAAACAAGCAGCAGAACGAATTGTTGAAGATTTAGAGTTGCCATTAACAGTCGGAATCCGCTCTGGAGATACTTCTCAAAGCGAAAGAGCGAAGCAAAGCAAGAAAATGCCGGATTTGCTGATAACAACGCCTGAAAGTTTACAATTGCTTCTTGCATCAAAAGAATTTGCGAAAACTTTTGCCAATTGTTCCGCTATTGTTGTAGATGAATGGCACGAATTATTAGGTACAAAACGTGGTGTTCAAATGGAATTGGCTTTGTCGAGATTAAAAATAGTGGCGCACAAAATGCGAATCTGGGGAATCTCAGCCACAATTGGAAATCTTGAATTGGCACAGCAAGTTTTATTAGGAGTAAATTCTGAAGCCTATCAAAATTCAGTTTTGATAAAGGCCAATATCAATAAAAAAATAAAAGTGCTTTCGATTCTGCCTGAAAAAATGGACAGTTACCCGTGGCGCGGTCATATGGGTTTGCACTTAATTGATGAGGTTGCAAAAATCATCAGAAGAAGTAAAACGACCTTAATTTTTACCAATGTACGTTCTGCATGTGAAATGTGGTTTCAGGCGATATTAGAAAAATATCCTGAATTTGCCGGAGATATGGCAATGCACCACGGAAGCATAAGTAGAGAAACCAGATTGTGGGTTGAAAATGCGATTCGAAATGAAGACTTAAAAGTAGTTGTTTGTACTTCTAGTTTAGATTTAGGAGTAGATTTTGCGCCTGTTGAAACCATTATTCAGGTTGGTGGGCCAAAAGGAGTCGCGCGTTTTCTGCAGCGAGCCGGACGAAGCGGACATCAGCCTGGAAAAGAAAGTGTGATTTATTTTCTCGCTACGCACGCTATAGAATTAATTGAAGCATCGGCATTAAAAAAAGCAGCTGCGAGAACAATTGTCGAAGATCGGATTCCGTACTTGAACAGTTGGGATGTTTTGGTGCAATACCTCAATACATTGGCCGTTTCGGATGGATTTTATCCTGATGAAATTTTTGAAGAAGTTAAAAATACCTTTTGTTATCAAAACATGGCAAAAGAAAACTGGAATTGGATTCTGAATTTTATCACCAACGGAAGCCAGAGTTTACAAGCGTATGACGAATTCAAAAAAGTTGAAATCGAAGAAGACGGACGCTTTAAAATCCACAGCCGAATGATTGCTATGCATCACAGAATGCAGATTGGAACTATTGTAGGCGATGCATCGTTAAATGTTAAGTTTTTAACCGGAGGCTATATAGGTTCTATTGAGGAATGGTTTGCCTCAAAACTACAGCCTGGAGATGTCTTTACGTTTGCCGGAAAAAGACTTGAATTATTCCGCGTAAAAAATATGCAGGTTTTAGTGCGAAAAGCAGATCCTAAAAAAGCTTCAAGAGTAGTAAGCTGGATGGGCGGTCGTATGGCATTATCGGTACAAATGAGTGAATTATTGAGGGAAGAATTATATGCGGCAAATACTGATAAGTTAACGCCTGAATTAATTGCATTGCAACCTCTCTTTGCAAGACAAAGAAAAGAAAGCATCGTTCCGGATACTAATGAGTTTTTAATAGAAACGTTTAAAACCCGTGAAGGATTTCATGCCGTTTTTTATCCTTTTGAAGGCCGATTTGTACACGAAGCCTTGGCCAGTATTATTTCGTATCGAATTAGTCTACTCTCTCCAATTACTTTTTCGTTAGCTTATAATGATTATGGATTTGAATTACTTTCTGATCAGGAAATTGATATGGAAAGTGTTTTTGATAATAATTTATTTTCAACAGAATACGTACATCACGATTTGCAAAAAAGTTTGAATTCGACTGAAATGGCGCGACGAAAATTTAGGGATATTTCTGTAATTGCCGGTTTGGTATTTACCGGAATGCCTGGAAAACCAGTTAAAACCAAACATTTACAAAGCGGTTCGCAATTGCTTTTTGAAGTTTTCCGAGATTATGAACCCGACAATTTATTGCTTCAGCAAGCGTATATTGAAACATTCGAACATCAATTGGAAGAAGGACGTTTGATTCAGGCTTTAGAACGAATTAACAGGCAAACCATTGTCTGGAAACAATGTAAAAAGCCAACACCTTTTAGTTTTCCAATTATTACAGATCGACTTCGGGAAAAATTATCAAGTGAAACATTGGCAGAAAGAATTAAAAAAATGACAGCCAGTTACATGAAATAATTTTGGACTGATTTTTGGATAAAACCTCTTGAATCACACTTTTTTGGCTGATTCTAAAAATCTAATTTAACACAGAAACATAGATTCTATTTAACTAAGAAATATTATTTAAGAAAACTCGTTTTTCACATAGCTATGCGTTTATATGAAAAGTGAAACGTCTTTTTTGAACATTCCAAATGCTATGGTTCTATGTGTTAAAAATAATTACAACAGCGTAAATGAACATAATAATAAACAATCAGGATTTCATTCTGCATCAATCTGGTGCTGTTTTTTGGGAAAAAGAAAAAATACTTTTAATCTCAGATGTGCATTTAGGAAAAGTGGCACATTTTAGAAAACACGGAATCGGAATTCCAAACAATGCCATTTTTGAAAATTTTACCCGATTAAAAACAGTTTTAGAATTATTTAATCCAAAAACAATCGTTTTTTTGGGCGATTTGTTTCATAGTAAAATCAATAACGAATGGGATCTTTTTGTGCAATGGACTAAAGAACATTCGCAGAAAATAATTTTGGTGGAAGGAAATCACGATATTATTTCTAAACAAAACTATTCAGATCTAAATATTGAAATTTTTAATGAATTAGAAATAGGCAATTTTTTATTAACCCATCATCCCACAGAAAAAGAAAACTTCTTTAATTTTTGCGGACACATTCATCCCGGAATACAATTACGAGGATTAGGACGACAATTTTTAAGTTTATCTTGCTTTTTTCACAAACCAAATCAGTTGATTTTTCCGGCTTTTGGAGAATTTACAGGAAATTCATATCTAATTCCAACAGAAAAAGACAAAGTTTATGCGATTACAAAAGAGGGAATAATAGAAGTTGCAATAAATTAATTCAGTGCAAAAGGAGCGCACATTCTAAAAGTAGGAACAATTACTTTGAATGTTTTTGTTGTGGTAAAATTGATCATATTAAAATGACCTTTCATGGCTCCGTATGGAGATGAAAGCAAACAACCAGAGCTATAAGTGTGATTTTCGCCAGGTTTTAAAACTGGTTTTTTACCTATAACTCCTTCACCGTCAACAACTTCTAGATCGTTAAGAGAGTCGAAAATTTCCCAGTGACGAGAAGTTAACTGAACCGAATCTTTACTGTGGTTTTCGATTGTAATTACATAACTAAAGGCAAAATGAATCTTGTAGTTCTTGAAGTAAGTACCTTCAAAACTAGTTAAAACAGATATTTTTATGCCTCTTGTAATCTGAGAAACCATACTAACGTCGTATATATGTGAGTGTTATAGTGGCAAACTTACGAAAAAAATTTGTTTACCCGAAATCCTTTAACAATGTTTTAATTGGTGATATTGATAGAGTTAGCATTCCCCTTTCCGATAACTCTTTCATATCGATCAGAACTTTGCTTATAATATACCAATATTGTGTATTCATTTTCGGTTTGATAGAAGTTGCCATCAATAGCATTTTCGTAATCAACAATGCCTTTTTTATCGGCGATTTTATATTGAAAATTGGTAAAACCCTGTTTGATCATAATTGCTTTTTCAAAAACACCCTTATCCTGGTTGTAATCCATTTTGTTTTCTGCCGATAAGCTGTAATTATTAAACATTCCGGTAACATAAATATCCTTATTATTTGACCTGAATGTTGGTGCAGAAAGTGTAAAATAAACCCAGGCATAATCGGCTTCAATTTCGTTGTTTGAACCGTTGATGTTCTTAACAACAAAATTACCGTTTACATCTTCATAATTGGTATAAATTTGATTTGCTCTTGCTGCATTGGTATACAAATAAGAGTTATAAATATCATTATTAGATCCTACTTTCCCCACATTATTATTAGCGGCCCGAATGTCTTTATTTTCAAAATATAAAAATTCATTTCCACCCCAAAACAAAGTTTCCTGTCCATATTTATAAACCAACTGATTGCCAATAGTATATTGAGGAGGAATGTTTTTAATTGCGGTATTAAAATCTCCATTTTGCAGCAAAAGCACCCTCACATTTTGCAAAGGCGTTTGAAAAGCAATATCATTAGAAAGTATCGTAAATTCAAGATTTTGCATATAGTCTATATTGCTGAGGTTTCGGCTTCTTTTTACCTGTGCAGCAACGGTCGAGTGCTCTTCATATAAAATAAATTTTCTTGAGAAAACAACTTCCTTATCTTCGTTCAGAATTTTTAAGATATAATTCCCTGAAAGTCGTAATTGCGTTGTAAACTGATTAGGAAAAGCAAGCCGGTAATGTGAATAAACCTGAAGCGTGTTAAAAGAATTTACATAATCTGTAATTCTTTGATTATCAAAACCACGAATAAAATCTGTTTTAGGAATATCGGTTGGTTTCCAGTTGTAATCGCAATGCGTAATATCAAAATAATAATTGGCTTCGTTACCAAATAAATCATCAAATTGCAATTCAAACGTGGAGCCTAATTCAAATATTGGCACAACATTATTTCCGTTTTGAACAAACGAAACTGTTTTTATATTATAAGGAGGAATAACTTCTGTTTGTACTTCCTGCGCTGTCGCGAAAGTAAAAATGAAAAACAAAAGAAAGTTCTGAAACAAAAATTTTGACATCTTAATTATGTTGTAAGATTGTAAATATAACAATTTATACAACGAAAAATAGTACATTTTATTGGTTTTAAAAACAATTTATTACGAACCCAAAATATAATCCAGATTAACTTCGATTTCATCGTTAACAAAACTTTCTTCTAAAAGCGAATCAGATAACAGCTTTTTGTTTTCCTGCAATTTGATTATTTTTTCTTCTACCGTATTTTTTGAAATGAAGCGAATAACATTCACCTTATTTAATTGTCCAATTCGGTGTGCCCGCCCAACGCCTTGTTTTTCAGCAAAAGGATTCCACCACGGATCCAGAAATAAAACATAAGAAGCTTTGGTAATATTTAAACCAACGCCACCCGCTTTAAGCGAAATAAAAAATAACAGCGGCTCTTCTTTTTCCTGAAAAAGTTTTACTTGCTGTTCTCTTTTACTTGCCGGAGTTTCACCTGTAATTTCACAGAATGTTATTTTATTTTCTTTACACCAAGTCGTGTAAAAATTCAAATTAGTAACAAACGAACTAAAAATGATCGTTTTTTGTTTCTCTTTTACTAAAGTTTCGAGATAATTAGTAACCGCAATATATTTTCCGGAATCAATTTCAGATTCCTGATCGACCATTTTCGGATGATTACTCAATTGTCTTAACTTCATCAACGTATTGATAATGCTAATTTTGTCTGGACTTGATCCGTCTGTTTTTAATAAAAAATTACGGGCTTTAGATTTTTCCTGCTCGTATAATTTTTCCTGTTCGGGATCCATGTCACAGTAATAAATTTGCTCTGTTAATTCGGGTAAGTCTTTTAAAACCTGTTCTTTGGTTCTTCTTAATATGTAAGGCTGAATCAGATTTTTTAATTCAGACAAACTATTTTCGTCTTGCTTTTTCTCAATCGGAATTTTGAAATTTTCAGCAAAAAAATTATAAGTACCCAAAATTTCAGGGTTTATAAATTCCATTTGCGACCACAAATCGTCAAGCGAATTCTCGATTGGGGTACCACTCAACGCAATTTTATTATACGTCTTTATTTTATTAATCGCTTTAAAAATTTTAGAATTCTTGTTTTTAATGTATTGACTTTCGTCTAAAATTAAATAGCGAAAATTGTATTTTTCTAAAATTGAAATATCTCGATGGACAATGCTGTAACTCGTAAAAATTAAATCACAAGAATCTAATCTGCTTGCTAATAATTTCCTGTCATTACCCACATATTGCATTTTCGAAAAGTGCGGTGTAAATTTTGCTGCTTCATTGTACCAGTTAAAAACCAATGAAGAAGGTAAAACAATCAGGGTTTTTAGTGGTTCTCTTTGTATAGTGGTTTCATTTTGAAATAAATCAAAATTCGTGGTTTTCGTTGTAAATCCTAATTGTTCCTGTACGGCCACGAGAACGGCCAAGGTTTGTAAAGTCTTACCAAGTCCCATATCATCAGCCAGACAAGCACCCAAATTGGAGTTAAAATGACCCAAAAGCCATTTTACACCATCAATTTGATAAGGTCTTAAAGTAGCTTTTAGCAAATCAGAAGCTACATATTCAGCTTCGTAAATGGGTTCTGTATCATTTTTGATTTCCGGTATTGCATCCAAAGCGGTAAAATTACTTTTACGCAACAGAAGACTTCCGTCTTCTGTTTTTGCCAGTTTTGCCAGCGAACTATATTTACTGAACCATTCTAAGGGAATCAAAAAATAGTTTCCATCAGGCAATAAAAAGAGTCTTTCTTTACTTTTTATATTAGGAATTATTTCACTGAAGTTAATCGTATAAGTTCCAACTGTAATGATTATTTTAATGTCAAACCAATCTCCGGTTGTTTCTTTTGAAGCTGAAACTGTATGGTTTCCTGTAATGATTTCTTTGCTTTCGAGTTTTAAATTCTGGATTGTAAATCCTAGATTTTCAAGCTCTTCTTTACGATCAATAATAAATTGAATATTGGTGTAAGGATCGCTAATTTCTGTTTCAGAATTCAATCCCAATAATTCGTTTTTGATTTTTGTTAAACCAATTTCAACTAATTTATTTGTATATAAAATCTCATCAGCACTTCGTTTAAACTGAATTATTTTAGGTTCATTTATAATGCTGAAATCAACAAACGAATGTGTTTTCTTCGTTTTGCCTGAATCAAATGAATAGCCATTATAATCGAAAAATAAATTGAGATAATAACAGTTTTTGAAGAAATCGTAAACAGGCTGAATCGTGCATGAAATAATGGTATCACGAAGTTCAATTTCAAAACCGGTTGCCTGAATATCAATTTTTTTAGCAATTTCGGGAATGAAATTCTTAAAGTAATTGTCAACTAATTTTGAAGGTATTTCGATTGATTTTTTGGTTAAAAAAGGCGAAAGTTTTTTAGAATTGAGATCTTTTAACTGTCCTAATTTCTTATCTATAATTAACCAGCCCGGCTCGTCTAAAAGAACATCTACGCTACTATTCATGGGTAAAAAGGTAGTTTCATTTTCTTTTAAAGATAAACTATAAGTAATGCCGGCGTCGTGTTTGTCAAATTGAATTTGAGGTTCGAAAGAGCGGGGTTCAATATTGACTCTGGAACGAAAAAAATCTTTTTCAGCGCTCATATTAATAGACAGCGGAAATTGCTCTTTTAGAATTAAAGTATAAAAGCAATCCAGATTTAATTGCAAATGCTGGCGAATCGCAAATTCAATTTTAGAGTCTTTCTGTAAATCTGCAATTGTTTTTGCCGACTTGATTTTTGCGCTGAACTTTTTGAAAATAAACTCAGGCTTTAATGATTCGCAAGCTGTCAGTATTTTTTTTGAATTGGAATCTAAATCATCAAAAACAATTCCGAAGCTTTTAAGAATTCCGGAAGTTGCTTTTTTGTCTAAATATTTAATGTCATTCGTATCTTCAACGACATAAGAAGTTGGAAGATAAGTGTTCAGGTTTTTGTCAAAACTGACGTCAAAACAAAATTGAAATGATTTTGAAGGTTTCAAAATTAGGGTTGGGTTGTATTAGGGTTTGAGCTAAAATTTAAAAAGTTTTCAAATATTGCTATTTTGAAAACTTTTTAAATAAACTATAAATCAATTATATGGTGAAAAATCTACTGTTTAATTTCCTGTTTGAAACAAAGAGGAATAATTTCTCCTTTTGCCAAACAATATTTTTCTACCAATTCTGGGGCAATTTTATTCGTATAATCTTCTTCGATTACGATAAAGCCGATACTTCTTAATTTGTCGAAATAATCGCGTCCGTAAATACGAACGTGATCGTATTGTCCGAATATTTTAGCACGTTCTTTTTGATCGGTAATGGTATCATCAGCAAAGGTTTTTTCTCTCGATAAATCCTGAGGAATCTGTAAAACAGCCATTCCGCCTGGCTTTAATACACGAAATAATTCCTGCATTGCTTTTGTATCATCCGGAATATGTTCTAAAACGTGATTGCACAAAATCACATCGTATTCGTTGTCTTTAAAAGGTAAATTGCAGATATCTGCTTTTACATCTGCCAAAGGCGAAAATAAATCCGTTGTCGTATAGTCAAGATTTTTTTGCTTGCGGAATAATTTATAAAAAGCTTGTTCTGGAGCAAAGTGTAATACTTTTTTTGGAGCTGTAAAAAAATCAGTCTGATCGTTTAAATACAACCAAAGCAAACGGTGTCTTTCTAATGAAAGCGTACTTGGCGAAAGTACATTGTTACGTTGTTTTCCGTATCCGTAAGGTAAAAACGATTTAAAACTTCTCCCATCAATTGGGTCAGTAAATTTATCTCCTTTTAATGATAAAGCCAAAATCGGACGGGCCACATAACTCAAACGAATTAATAATGGGCGTGGGATTGTATTAAGTATTAGTTTAAAAAGTTTTTTCATTGGGGGTTGTTTCGCAGAGTTTCACAAAGTTAGCACGAAGCTTCACAAAGTGTTTTTATTCTCTAATAATTATTTGAATCTATGGAATAACTTATAATACTAAAGGCACTTGTCTAAATTCATCTTCTTCATTACTCTCAATTCCTAACGCTTTATAGATGTATTGAAAAGTCGATAATAATTCTGGTTTACCATCAATTAAGGCAACGTCGTGTTCGAAATGCGCACTTGGTTTTCCGTCAGCCGTTAAGATTGTCCAGCCGTCTTTAAGTTGTTTGATGTTTCTTGTTCCCATATTAATCATTGGCTCAATAGCAACGACCATTCCTTCAACAAAAAGTTTTCCTCGACCGCGTTTTCCGTAGTTTGGCATTTCCGGTTCTTCGTGCATTTTCTGTCCAACGCCGTGCCCAACTAATTCGCGAACAACACCGTAACCGTGAGCTTCAGTATATTTTTGAATCGCATTTCCAACATCTTCTACGCGATTTCCTGCTTTAAATTCACGAATCCCAACATATAGAGATTCCTTAGTGATTTTCAAAAGTTTTTTAACTTCCGGAGCAACTTCACCAATTTCAAAACTGTAAGCGTGATCACCGTGATAACCGTTTTTGAATGCACCACAATCTACAGATATAACATCACCATTTTTCAAAGGTGTATTGTTCGGAATTCCGTGTACAACCTGTGCATTCGGACTCATGCAAAGCGAATTCGGAAAATCATACAATCCCAGAAAACTAGGAACTGCGCCATGATCACGAATAAATTCTTCGGCTAACTTGTCAAGATATAATGTGGTGACTCCTTCTTTAATTTCAGAAGCAATCATTCCTAATGTTTTAGATACGATCAAAGCACTTTCGCGCATTAATTCAATTTCCTCTCTACTTTTTTGGATAATCATATTTTTCAGATTTTCAGTTCGCAAAAGTACAATTTTAATATAAATTTTTGGCTAAAATTTTTTGCCTCGAATTGGTTTTTTTCGCCACGAATTCACGAATTTCCACGAATAACAGTTTAGTAGAATTTTTAAAACCAATATAATTAGTGCTAATTAGTGATCCCGATAGCTATCGGGAGTGGCAAACTTTCAATTTTAATCTCTTGTTCTTTTCAACTTAATATTTGACAGAAAAAACGTAAATTAGTAGTAAAAACGTTTAAATCATGAAAACTCCGATAGTCCAGGAAAATATATCCAAAGAAAAAGCTTTACGAAAAATGAAAGGAAACGCTTTGGCACTTTTAGGTTTTGCGGTCCTTTTATTTATAATTGCGATTTATTTTAAGATTCCGATACTGCAGGCGTTTAGCGAAGCAGCAATGGTGGGTGGAATTGCAGATTGGTTTGCAGTTGTGGCTTTATTTCGTCATCCGATGGGAATCCCGATTTGGCATACAGCGATTATTCCAACAAAGAAAAATGAAATTGGCGAAAATCTGGGCAGTTTTGTTTCCGAAGAATTCCTGAATCGGGAAAAACTGGAAATTAAAATAGAAGAATTCAATTTTGCGACAAAAGCTTCAGATTGGCTTTCACAGGGAGAAAATGCCAATAAAATTGCCAATTTGGTTGTCGTAAATATTATTCCGGGTGTTTTAAAAACTATAAAAGATGAAGATGTAAAACGATTAATTCAGGTTCAGTTTAAGGAAAAACTAGAAGGGATTAATTTTGGAGATTGGGTCGCTTTGGCTTTGGAACCTTTGCAAAAAGGAAATGTAAAAGATCAATTGCTAACCAATTTGATGGAAGTTATGAGCACCGAATTGGCAAATAATAAAGATTTGATTCGCAAAAAAGTAAAAGAATCAACGCCTTTTTTGAGTTTTGGCTTAGCTGATAAAAGCATTTCAGAAGGAATTTTTAATGGTTTGGCCGAATTTTTAGATGAAGCCAAAAATCCAGACAGCGCCGTGAGAATTAAAATAGACGAGTATGTTTATAATTTTCTGGATCAGGTAAAAAATTCAGAAGAAATGCGAGTAAAAATCAATAACCTAATTCTTGGTTTTGCCGGCAAAAAAGAAGTTCAGGATTATGTAAACGGGATCTGGGATGAGATAAAACTGTCTATTACTAATGATTTGGAAAAAGGGGATCAATCTTCCATCAAAAATAGTATCTCAAATTTAATTCAGGGTTTCGGAACCGGAATAAAAGACGATCCAATAATGATCGACAAAATCAATAATTTTATCAAAATTGATTTATTATCAATGCTTTTGAATAATAAAAAAGTGATAGGCGATTTAATTTCCTCTACTGTAAAAAGCTGGGACGGAAAGGAAGTTTCTGAAAAATTAGAACTGGAAATCGGGAAAGATCTTCAATACATCAGAATCAACGGAACGCTGGTAGGAGGAATGATAGGACTTGTTATTTATGGCGTAGAACAGATTTATCACTTTTTTATAGTGTGATGCTTTTTAAACCATATAAGTTATATAAGTAAATATAAATCAGCGTGATTTGTTTTTTTGGAAAAATAAAACCATATAAGTATAGTAAGTTTTTTAAATGAACTTATATAACTTATATGGTTTAAAAATTTAACCTAAGATGTTTTCTACAACAACGAATGACAAGTCATTGCTGCTGGTTGCTGAACGCCCATTAACTCTAAAATAGTAGGAGCGATGTCACCTAAAACACCATCGTTTATGTTCTTTAATTGTTTGTCAACCAAAATAATCGGCACCGGGTTTGTTGTGTGTGCCGTATTTGGGCTTCCGTCAGGATTAATCATAGTTTCGCAATTTCCGTGATCTGCAATTACAATTGTAGTATAATCGTTTGCAAGAGCTGCTTCGATAACCCCTTTTACGCAGGCATCAACAGCTTCACAAGCAAGAATTGCAGCGCTCATGATTCCGGTATGGCCTACCATATCACCGTTTGCAAAATTTAAACAAACAAAATCAACTTCGCCTTTGTTTAATTCAGGAATAAGCGCATCTTTCAATTCAAAAGCACTCATTTCTGGCTGTAAATCGTAAGTTGCTACTTTTGGAGAGTTTCTTAAAATTCTGCTTTCGCCTTCAAACGGAGTTTCTCTTCCGCCGGAAAAGAAGAAAGTTACGTGTGGATATTTCTCGGTTTCGGCAATACGAATTTGTTTTTTGCCGGCTTTTTCTAAAACCTCACCAAGAGTTTCAGTAATATTATCTTTATTGTAAACAACTTTTACGTTTTGGTACGTTTCGTCGTAGTTGGTAAGCGTAACATAGTACAAGTTTATTTTGTGCATGTTTTGCTCGTGAAAATCTTGTTGAGAAAGTGCTTCTGTAAGCTCACGACCTCTGTCTGTTCTAAAATTGAAGAAAATGACAACATCGCCTTCGATAATCGTAGCCAATGGATTTTCTTTCTCATCAACCATAACGATTGGTTCGATAAACTCATCGGTAACGTGATTTGCATAACTGTCAAGAACGCTGGCAACTGCATTTTGAGAATGAGTTCCTTTTGCATTTACTAATAAATCGTAAGCAAGTTTAACTCTTTCCCAGCGTTTGTCACGATCCATTGCATAATAACGACCAATGATTGAAGCAATTTTTACAGGAGTTTCTTTAATATATTCTTCTAAATCATGAATGTATTTAGCTCCCGATTTTGGGTCAACATCACGACCATCTGTAAAAGCATGGATAAAAACATTATCTAAACCATATTCCTGAGAAGCGTCAATTAATCCTCGTAAATGTGAAGTATGAGAGTGAACACCTCCATCAGAAACTAATCCTAAAAAGTGAACTTTTTTATTGTTTTCTTTGGCATATTTAAATGCATCAACAAGTACTTGCTCTTTTGCAAGCGTTTTATGTGCTACTGCCAGATTTATTTTGGCTAAATCCTGATATACGATTCTTCCGGCACCAAGATTCATGTGACCCACTTCACTGTTTCCCATTTGCCCTTCTGGTAAACCTACGTTTAAACCATCAGTTCTAAGTTGTGCACTTGGGTAATTTCGGTAAAGACTGTTTATAAAAGGAACGTTTGCATTGTCTATTGCAGATACTTTAGGGTCAGGAGATTTTCCCCAACCGTCTAAAATCATAAGTATTACTTTTTTGTTCATCATTTTTAGTTTTTTACAAAGATAAACCATTTATAAAATGAGCAAGAAAGCAATGTCACAATTTATATTTAATAAAATGAATTGTATTTAAAAATATTAAATTAATTATATAAGTCTTTATTTTTTAAAATTAATTCAGACTACGCTCGCTTTCTAATTTTATTTTTGACCGCATTATAGTCAATAAAGTATTTTACGCTTACAGAAAAAACATGTTTTAATGCCGTATTAGTTAATAAGTCGGCTACATTCGATTTGAATTCTTTGTCAATTGTACGTTCAAAATTAGCTGCGCTATTACGATATAAAACCGAAACCTGACTACCAGGAGCAAACCACCAGGAATAGGAAAGATCTGCATTCCAGGAATAAAAACTCGAATTTTTGTTTTCTGTATATTGCGGATGTGGAGATAAAGTTCCGTCTTGTTCCAGTTCAAGAATATCTTTGTTTTCGGCATACGACCAATATTGGCGAACGGCCAAATTAAGCGTCATCGCACTGTTTATTGCATATTTTCCGCCTAAAGTGTTAGCGTAAGTAATTACATTTCGATTTGCAAAAACAATAGTTTCGGGTGTGCTTTCATTATCATCTTCATCAACACTGTCGATATATCCTTTGTTGTTGTCTTTTCTTAAATAGCTAAAAGTGTATGTCAACAATAGTTTATCGTTAAAACGATATCTTGGGCCAATGTCAATGCCATAATTCAGTCGCCCTGATTGATTAAAAAGTAATAAAGTAGGATTTAAATCTAAAGCAAATTTATAATTGTAATTGGTCGAAATGCTGCCCCACCATTCTATCCTTTGCGGAAGCGCTACATATCTATTGTCTGCCCTTGGCTCATAATAATCGTATGATTCTAATGGGTAAAATGTAATTCCTGTTCCGTAATAATTGTTTTTTACAGTTGTAAGGTTCACATTTGCATTGATGCTGTTGTCCTGTACTTTTCCGGACTCTTTATTAAATTCTGAATACAAATTCAGGTTAATCTTGAAACTATTGAAAAGTTTTGTTGGGTTTAGAATTCTGTAATTGGCATTTCCGTAAAAGTTGTAATAATTAGTGTAGAAATTAATTCCCAAATCATTCGGGTCAAAATCTTTAGAAACAAAATCAGAACCAAAACTGTAGCGATAATTTCCGCTTGTTTCGGCAAAGCCAATAGTTGAATAAATTCCTTTTTTATCTTCTTCGGCATTAATTAAACTGTATTTTACATTTCCGGATAAATTATAGGTATTCGCTTTTGTATTTAAATCCCACGCCAGACCGGTTACGTTGGCGTCTCTGTAATGTGTATTTCTGGAAACATTTGTATTGATTAAGGTTACTGATGAATTTTTGCGAAAGCGCTGATCTAAAACCAAAACATTATAATTTGTCAAAGGTTCTACAACTTCGCGTCTCGTTGCGCCGGTTATTGTATCTTGTATTACAGCAAATGTTTTTTCGGTAACAGCGTTTAAAACCCCGATTCCAAGACCATTTTTAGTTCTTCCCGAAACTTTTAGCGCATTTATAAGATTTACGTTCTGAACATTTTCGATGATTTTTTCATCATCATTTAAATCCGGATCAATGGACGGTTTTCCTCCAATTCTTCTCGAATAAAACATATTTCCTTTGTTGAACAAATCAGTTCCTTCGGTAAAAAAAGCCCTGTTTTCGTTAAATTGCTGCTCAAACGGACCTAAATTCAAAATCTGATCATCGTATTTTGTTTGTCCAAAATCAGGAATTAAAATGGCATCGAGTGTAAAAGCATCGTTTATACCATATTTAATATCCATTCCGCCTTTCATTGTTCCGTAGGTTTTTTGTCCCTCTCCGGCATTTAAATAATAAGAAGCGTAAGGCATAAAAAACAATCGGGTAGGAGGTTTGATGTTTTCAATTCCTTCCAGGTTACCGTTTTGCTGTGTAAAAGTGCCAATTTTGGTATCAATTAAATTCCACGTATATTTTTTACGTTCTCTTTTTATTTCCCTGAAAAAATTAATTCCCCACGTTTGTTTATTTTCTGCAGAAAAACGCAAAGCTGCATACGGAATTTTAATTTCAACAATCCAGCCTTTATCGCTTAATCTGGCTTTGCTGATCCAGACCGCATCCCAGGTAAAATCTTCACCATTTGCATCTGTCATAATACAATCGCCTTGTACATCAGAAGCAGAAACAAAAAACTCAAAATTTTGCTGACCGTCGTTAAAACCATTGATGAAAACACCAAAAATATCTGCAGTTCCAAAATTATCACGTTGAGAGATTTCTTTTAAAATCTTATCTGGCTCATCATCATATAGCATTGCACCAATATAAAGTGCGTCATTATTGTATAAAACCTTGATTTCAGATCTTTTAGTATTAGGAATAGGTTTGCCATTATCAGGTTCAAACATAACAAAGTCTGTAGCTACAGGAACATTTTCCCATGCGACTTCATCTAATTTTCCATCAACCACAATAGATTGAGAAATTGGCTGTGCCTGTAAAGTTTTCTTTTGGCTAAAAACGAAGCATGTTGATAGTAAAAAACTTAAAAAAAATATTTTTTTCATTTTTGAATAAAAATAACGAATATGATTGCCTGTAAATAGACAGTCGTTTTTGTTAATTGTTACACTTTAATATTCAATAATTATATCTTTTCAACAGATGTAAGTTTATGATTACATATTTAAATCTAAAATAATCAGTAAAAATAAGTTTTTTCCGTCGATATGCTAAAATTTTCTTTCCTATCTGTTAAATTTTAAACAAAACATGCCTGATTTACAGTGATTTATTTTGTGCGCTATATTTTTTTTATACTTTTGCTGAACCCAAATTTATTATTAACCTAAAGAATTTCAATGATTTACAAAATTTATCCCTTATTGGTGTTTTTGCTATTGTCTTTTGGAAAAGACACTAAGAACACTCCAGAATTGAAAAAGGTAACGACCAGAAGTATTGCTAAAGTTGAAAAACTTTCTGTAGATGCTAAAATTGAAAATGTTTATAATGCATTAAATTCTAACCATTTTGAGTTGCCTGAACTTAAAACTTTTTCTGAAGCATTAAAAGGCTTTTACTTATTAAAAGAGAAAGGAATTGTCAAAAAAGATATTTTAACGCTGATTGATTTTGGATTGTCATCAAACATAAAACGCCTTTGGGTAATTGATTTAAATTCAAATAAAATCTTATTCCATTCTTTGGTTGCCCACGGAAGAAATACAGGAGAAGAATTTGCTTCGGCATTTTCGAATGCAAACTCGTCTTTTAAAAGTAGTTTAGGGTTTTATTCAACTGGCGAAATTTATCAGGGAAAACACGGCGTTTCACTAAAATTAGACGGATTAGAAAAAGGTGTAAACGATAATGCCCGTGAAAGAGCGGTTGTTATGCACGGAGCCGATTATGTTTCTGAATCTTTCATCAGAAATAATAAAAGATTAGGCAGAAGCCAGGGTTGTCCGGCGATTCCATTTGAATTAACAAATGAAATCATCGAAACAATAAAAGATAAATCGTGTTTGTATATCTATCATCCATCAAGAAGTTTTGCGATGGAGGCAAAACTAATTTCTTAGTTTACTATACAAATCCGAATCAAGATTATAAATATCAGCTCTGAAAATGAGCTGATTTTTTTTGCTCCATGCTGTCCAATACCATTGGTATAAAGCATATTTTTTTGTGATTCTGATGTTTATTGTTTTTTTTGTTTCAATAATAGAATCGATTTTTTCTTTTGGCCAGTTTGTCGCAATTGTATCATTCAAAATATGTTCTGCCAATTCTAACGGATTTTCAATACGCACACATCCTGAACTTAAAGAACGATTGTTTCTTCCAAAATAATTACGATGATTGGTATCGTGCAAATAAACGCTATGGTGATTTGGAAATAAAATTTTCATTAATCCCAAAGAGTTGTTATAACCCGGACTTTGTACATAACGGTAACTATTAGGTTTGTCCTCATTCCATGCCTTAGGATCAACTTCGCGCCCGGCAGAATCAAATATGGTGATTCTTTTTTTGGCTAAATAGTTTCTGTTCTTTTTCATCTCAGGAATAATATCTTCTTTCAGGATAGTGGGAGGAACTGTCCATGTTGGGTTAAAAACGACCGTTTTTAGCTTTGATGTAATAATAGGTGTTTTTCTTTTGCTTGTTCCCACAACAACATTTCGAACCAAAGTGGTGTCTTGATTTTCAATAACATTCAAACTGTAATTCGGAATATTAATTATGAAATAATTTTCTGCAAAATCATTATTATACCATCTCCATCTTTCAAGATTGGCAATTATTTGTTGTTTTCTTCCTTCTTTAGTAAAGTTTAAAGCGCTTAAGGTTCCTGCTCCAATAACACCATCGGCGGCTAAACCGTGTCTTTCCTGAAATCTTTTTACAGCTTCGAATGTTTTTTTATCGTATTTATTAGTCAGACTGTCTTTTCCGGTCAGATCTTTCCAGAATAAAAGTTTCTTTTTAATGTCTATTAAAGCATTGTTAGTGTCATTCAGTGTTATTTTATCCGCAGATTTTATAGTATCTGTAACTTCTTCTTCCGGATAAGTATTGATGAGTTCCAGTGCTTTTAAAAGCTCTTTATAGGTTTGATGTTTTGGTTGAATATTATCTACAATGCTGTCTAATTTGTTTTTATTGAAAGCTTTAATAAGAGTATTATTTGGATCAAATATTTTTTCTTCCAAATCCCAATCTGTATATAGTTTTTTAGGATCGAGCTTTCCTTTATATAAATGAGTTAAGTATAATTCAAAATTATAAGTTAGTAATATGTCATAAGTAGCCAATTCTTTATCATTTAAAGAACTGATTCTTTTCTCAAATTTTTCCAGTGTTGCAGCTTTGTAATCTTCGGGATTTAAACCTAATTCTTCCGCTTTTTTTAATTGGGATAAAACGTAAGTTCTTTTTTTAAGGTTTCCCCAAACGCTTTTATTTTCTGAAGCAATATAAAATTGTTTCAGAGTTTCACTTTTAAAAACATTTATTAATGCAGTATCGACAACTACTTTTCTTTCATCAGTAAGTATAATTGCCGGTGGGGGAGTCTTTTTTACACGAATAACTTTTGGTTCATCTTTTTTGCAGCTAATAAAAAAACATATTACAATCAGAAAGTAGAGTTTATTCATTTTATAATTTTTTAAACATTAAATAGTGTTCGCCAACATCTTTTATATCAAAAGGCTCGCCAATTATTTGATAATTCATTTTTTTGTAAAACCCAACTGCTGCTGTTCTGGCATTAAACCAAATTAAATCAACGTTTTGCGACTTGCAATAATCTTCGCAATATTTTACGAGAGCTTCACCAAATCCTTTTTTTTGATGATTTTCCAAAATAGCCATGCCTCGAATCTGAGCTTGATTTTTGTCGGCAAATATAGTGTTGGTTTGGGAGAATAATGAAATAATACCTATTAAGTCGTCGTTTTCGAATAACCCAAAATGATGTGTAGTATTTAAACCGTCTCCTTCAAAGATGCAGCTTTCGATAGGTTTTCCTTTTCTGAGTACTGGTTGACGAACGATATAAGTGTCTTTTGATGGAATTTCTTTGATAATAGTCATAATGTGTAAAAAATAATAAAAGTATAACTTTTTAGTTTTAAATAGGTTATAAGGAATCGTTGTTTTTTAATTAATTTTTTTGCAAAAAAGCTTGTTTTGAACTGAACTTATTTTTTATATTTGCACCAGTAATGCGAAAGTAGCTCAGTTGGTAGAGCTCCAGCCTTCCAAGCTGGTTGTCGCGAGTTCGAGCCTCGTCTTTCGCTCTAAAAAACCGAAATTTTATTATTTCGGTTTTTTTATCAAAATTGAATAATTTTTGATTTTTATTTTTTAAAATGATTTAATTGTTTATATTTGCACCCTGTTAATGCGAAAGTAGCTCAGTTGGTAGAGCTCCAGCCTTCCAAGCTGGTTGTCGCGAGTTCGAGCCTCGTCTTTCGCTCTTCAAAAAGCCTTAAACTATTAGTTTAAGGCTTTTTTGTTTTTTACCATTAAGATATTAAGATAAATTAAGCTCAAAACTTAATAAACTTAATATCTTAATGGTAAAAAAGCTTTATTTTAAATTACTTAAATCGCTTTCTGTTTCTAATTCCTGAGGAGTTTCGTTTTGCAGGAACAAACGCGCTTTTAAATTTCCTTTTAAAGTAATTTTGTCTCCATTTACTTCAAGCCAGCTTCCTTCTCTTAATCCTAAAACGGGAATTGAATTAAAGGCGTGAAATTCTTTGATTCTGGTTTCACGCGTTTCGCCCATATGTTTCGATTGTAAATCGGCATCTAGGTAATGTGGGTTTAAGTTGAAAGGAATTAATCCTAAAGTCTGGAAACTTGGAGGATAAATAATTGGCATATCGTTCGTAGTCTGCATAGATAAACCGCAAATATTACTTCCGGCACTTGTTCCTAGATATGGAGTTCCGTTTTTTACAGTTTCAGAGAGAATCTGCATCACATTATGGTAGTATAATTTTGTTACAAGTAAAAAAGTATTTCCGCCTCCGGTAAATATTCCTTCCGCATTTTTTATGGCATCTTCAGGGTTTTCAAACTCATGAATTCCTTTTACGGCTATGTTAATTTTCGAAAATGCCAGAGCAGCTTTTGCGGTATATTCGTCATGTGAAATTCCGCCAGGGCGCGCATATGGAATAAATAAAATACTTTTACAATTTTTAAAATGAATTTGCAAAGTAGGTAATAAATACTCTAAATAACTCCCTTCGTGCAAAGTAGAAGTGCTGGCAATAATAATATTTTTCATAAAATTTAATCTCAGATTATGCTGCTAAAGATATTAAAAACTCCTTTTTTAGGCTTAAAATTCAAAGTTTAATTAACATATTTTTACCAAGCCGTTAATACTAAATTTGGAGTACATTAAGATATTTTTACACTTTTAAGAATAATTTTAATTTTTTCATTTTGATCAACAAAGTTTTATGTGTTTTATGTGTTGTTTTGAGTCAGACTGCGTGGACTCAAAATGAAGAGCGCATTATAATAAGCGGAAAAATTGTTTCTAATACAAATGATTTGGAAGGTGTTTATGTAGTGAATGCACGAACTGAAGTCATGACAACTACAAATGCTGAAGGAGCTTTTTCGATTTTGGCGAAAGCAGGAGATGAACTTGTTTTTTCCTCTATTCAATTTAAAGAAAAGAGAGTTTTAGTTACTCCTGAAAATTTTTCGGAACTTAATTTTATAGTAAAACTTAATATTGTAATGCATCAATTGCAGGAAGTTATTATAAGAAGATACGATAATATAAATGCTGTGGCATTAGGAATTATACCCGCAGGACAAAAAACATATACTGAGGCGGAAAGAAAATTACACACTGCTACAGCATTAAATGCAACTGCAAGTACGAGTTCGCTTGCCGGAGGTTCAATTTCTGCAGATCCGTTATTGAATTTTTTATCAGGGCGCACGGCAATGCTGAAAAAGGAAGTTGCAGTAGAGAAAAAAGAGTTTTTTATGAAACTTTTAGAGAAGATGTTTAGTCTGGATCATTTTGTAAACCGACTAAAAATTCCAAATGAATATGTAAAAGGATTTGAATATTACGCTGTTGAAAACGATAAGTTTACGACGATTTTAAATTCTAAAAATAAAACTTCGACAGAATTTCTTTTAGGAGAATTAGCTGTAAAATATAAAGAAATACTTGCTGTTGAAAACAAATAAAACCTTACTCATATTTTTTCTCTGGATAACCCAAATTTCGTTTGGGCAAACTACTGGTGCCAAAGAAATTCTTGGTCAAATATTCGAACAATCAACTTCTGTTGAAGGGGTTAATATTATCAATAATGAAACGCAGGTAACAGCGGTTTCTGATGCAAGCGGAATGTTTTCGATTGTTGCTAAAGAAGGCGATGTGCTGGTTTTTTCATCAGTTAATTTGGAGCCCTTTAAACGAAGAATTACAATTGAAGATTTAAAATCTAATCTGCTTCAGATAAAAATGGTTGCTAAAGAAATTGAATTGAAAGAAGTCGTTGTAAACGAAAATGCAAATATTAATGCCGAAAATCTGGGCATTATTCCGGCAGGACAAAAAAAATATACGCCTGCAGAAAGAAAAGTGTACACAGCAACATCGACTCCGGGTGATGCTTTGTTAAATGCAATTTCGGGGAGAACTTCAATGTTGAAAAAAGAAGTGCAAGTCGAGAAAAAAGAAGCGCTTTTTAGAAAAATAGAATACCTTTTTGATGAGAAATATTATACAGAAAGATTGAAAATTTCGGTAGAAGATATTAAAGGATTTCAATTATATTGCATAGAAGATTCTGAATTTGCCGTATCTTTGAATAGTAAAAACAAAACAATGAGTATGTTTTTAATAACTGAATTAGCCGGAAAATATCTAAAAATTCTCGAAAATGAAAAATAGCCTAAGAATACTCGTTGTGTGCTTATTTTGTCAGATTGCGCTTGGACAAAACTCAAGGAAACCATTACATGGACAAGTTACCAATAAGTCACTTACCATAGAAAGTGGCTATGTAATGAATATAAATGCCAATGTTAGAACTTTTATTGGTTTAAACGGATTGTTTGATATTATGGCAAGGCCTAAAGACACTTTGCTCTTTACCGGAATTGCATTTCAATCTAAAAAAGTGGTGTTGACAGAGAAAGATTGTGCAGAAGTACTTTTTACGGTGCCTCTGGATTTGGTAAATATAGAGCTGAAAGAAGTTTTGGTTCATAAAGAATTAAAAGTTAAATCTTTACAAGGCGGGTCGCAGGGAATTGTTGATATGCAGTTTGAAGATGATAAATTATCAAGTCCTGAAAATAAGGCAATGTACTCTGATCAGACTATTAAATACGGAACTGATTTTGTTAGGATATTTAAAGACGTAAAAAAGCTGTTTCGTAAAGATGAAGATGTAAAAGAAGAGGTGATAAGTGATATCGCATTTGTTGAATATTCTAAAGGTAATTTTACTCCCGACTTTTTTACCAAAACACTGGGTTTAAAAGAAGATGAAATTGACTTGTTTTTGATGTATTGTTCTAATGATGCAGAATCTAAGAAATATTTAAAACCGGAAGAAAAGTTTGAATTAATGGACTTTATGATTAATAAAAATAAAGAGTTCAAAAAAGTGGAAATGAAACAGAAATGAAAAAAAAGTTAGTTTATTTCTTAATTGGAATCTTGTTTATATCGTTATCATCTTTTGCGTTTCATAAGTTTTACATGGGCGTTTATCAGGTCAATTATGTAGCGGAAAAAAAAATGATTCAAATTACGTCGCGTATTTTTATTGATGATTTGAATAATGGTATGGAAAAAAAATACCATAAAAAAACATTTGTAGGAACAGAGAAAGAAACACAGGAGGATTTAGATCTTTTGAAAAAATATCTTTCAGAAAATTTTACAATAAAAATAAACGGACAGTCAAAAGCAATTACTTTTTTGTCTAAAGAAGTCGAAGCCGGCGATGTTTTGGTTTGTTACTCCAGAATAAAGGATATTGACAAGTTTAAAACAATTGAGATTTCGAATACAATTTTAGTTGATTGGAATGCTGAGCAGCAGAATATTACACATATTTCAGCTTTTGGTACTAAAAAGAGTGTTCTCTTTACAGAATCTTCAAGGAAAGAAGTGTTAAAGTATTAATGGATAAGTAAAATTACCATTATAATTATTATTTTCACACCCTGACAAAACTACCTATTACATTTTTATGAAAAAACTTTCATTATTATTAATTTTTCCTGCTTTATTAATGGCTCAGGAAAAATCAACTTCGGTCGTTGCTCCAAAACAACAAGGAAAATACGATACGAATAAGTTCAGCCAGATGTATGATTTATTAGCTACGCCTAATATGTTTCGTACGGCTTCCGGAGCGCCGGGTCCTGCATACTACCAACAACAGGCAGATTATAAAATTGATATCGAATTAGATGATAAAAAATCAAAAATAACGGGATCTGAGGTTATTACGTATTCAAACAATTCTCCGGATAGTTTAGAATATTTATGGATTCAGTTAGATCAAAATCAGGCAAAAGCAAATACACAGTCGACTTTGGCTGAAAGCGAAAAAATCAATCAGGTTTTGCCACTTGATGGTTTTTCAAGCAAATATTTGAAAAAAGATTTAGAGCGTGGTTTTAATATCGAACAGGTAAAAGATGCTAAAGGAAATCCAATGTCATATACGATCAACGAAACGATGATGCGTATTAATCTGGCAACTCCTTTAAAACCGGGTGAAAAAATTTCATTAGCAATAAAATGGTGGTATAACATCAATAATTATAGAAAAGAAGGCGGGCGTTCTGGTTATGAATTGTTCGAAAAAGACGGAAACAAATTGTATGTAATTGCGCAGTTTTATCCAAGGATGGCAGTTTATAACGACGTTGAAGGATGGCAAAACATGCAGTTTTGGGGAAGCGGGGAGTTTGCTCTTCCTTTCGGAAATTTTGATGTAAACATTACAGTTCCTGCTGATCACGTTATTGACGCAACAGGAGAATTGACAAACAGGGCTGAAGTTTTTACTGCAGAACAGGTAAAACGTTACGAACAAGCTCAAAAATCATTTGATAAACCTGTTGTAATTGTAACACAAGCGGAGGCTGAAGCGGCTGAAAAAGGTTTCTCTGAAAAGAAAAAAACGTGGAAATTTAGCGCTAAAAACGTACGTGATTTTGGTATTGCTTCGTCAAGAAAGTTTATTTACGATGCGATGGCTGTACAATTGGGTGGTAAAATCGTTATGGCAGAGTCTGTTTATCCTAAAGAAGCAAATCCGCTTTGGGGAGAAACTTCAACAATGACAGTGGCGCATACTTTGAAAAGCTATTCCTCTCATACTTTTGATTATCCTTATCCAAAAGCGGTTTCAGTTTCTGCAGAAGATCAGGGTATGGAATATCCAATGATTTGCTGGAATTTTGGTCGTCCTGACGAAAACGGAGTGACCAGCAAAGAAGTTAAAAACGGAATGATTGGTGTTGTAATTCACGAAGTTGGACACACTTTCTTCCCAATGATTGTAAATTCAGATGAGCGTCAATGGACTTGGATGGATGAAGGTTTGAATTCATTTTTAGAATATTTGGCTGAACAGGAATTAGATCCAAATTTCCCTTCAAGACGCGGACCTGCAAAAAATATTGTTCCTTACATGAGTGGAGACCAAAAGTTTTTAGAGCCAATTATGTCTAACTCAGAAACTATTCACCAATTTGGAAATAACGCATACGGAAAACCGGCTACAGGTCTTAATATTTTAAGAGAAGTAGTTATGGGTAAAGAATTGTTTGATTATGCTTTTAAAACATACGCAAACAGATGGAAATTCAAGCATCCAACTCCGGAAGACTTCTTTAGAACTATGGAAGATGCTTCTGCAGTAGATTTGGATTGGTTTTTTAGAGGATGGTTTTACTCTACAGATTTCGTAGATATCGGAATTAAAGAAGTGAAACAATATTATGTTTCTGATACTCCAACAGCTGATCTTAAAGATGTAAAAGTTAGAAAAGGGCGTTTTGGTTTTGATAAAGGACCGTTTGTATATTTAGTAGCTGGTGATAACGCTGAGGTAAATGCTTCGAAGAAAAAAGCATTGAAAGTGGATGATGTAAAATTATTATCTGATTACGTTGACCAAACTTTTACAGCAGAAGAAAAAGCAAGTTTAAAATCGCCTAAATATTTCTACGAAGTTGAGTTTAACAAACCAGGCGGAATGATTATGCCAATTCTTGTTGAGATTACTTATGAAGATGGTTCTAAACAAAACTTCCAGTATCCGGCTCAAATCTGGAGAAAAAGCAATGATACTGCCAAAAAAGTTTACGCTACAGAAAAAGCTATAAAAAGCATTCAGATAGATCCAAAATTGATGACTGCAGATATTGATGTAACCAACAACTCCTGGCCAAAAGTAGAAGAAAAATCAAAATTTGATTAAGCATACAATTAAAAGACTCTGAAAAGAGTCTTTTTTTTTAAGGAAATTTTAAAGTTCATGAGCTACAAAATTTAATATCTTTGTGACACACAAAAATAAAAGTTATGTTTGGTATAGGAGGAGGAGAATTAGTTTTCATACTATTTATAGTTTTAATGCTTTTTGGTTCTGATAAAGTGCCGGAAATTGCCCGTACTATGGGTAAAGCAATGGCGCAGTTAAAAAACGCAACCAACGATATTAAAAGTGAAATTCATAAAGGAGCAGAAGCTAATGGTTTTGATTCTCAAACTTTGACGAATATCACCGGTAATATCAATGCGCAGATTAACGAGGCAAAAACTAATTTATTAGGCGATACGACTAGTGTCTCTACTAATTTATTGGGTGATACTGCTGCAGAAATCGACAAAGTAAAAGAAGATATAGAAACAATCTCAGGACCAGTTAAACGCCAAAAATAATGCTTGAAAAAATAAAAGAATTTGATATCAATTTATTGGTATATCTTAATAGTTTAGGTTCTGAAAAATTTGACGGCCTTTGGCTTATTATTACCAATCAATTGTATTGGACACCATTCTTTTTATTTCTTTTTTTTCTGATCTACAAAAAAATAGGAGTAAAGCAGACTCTATATATATTGCTTTTTATAGCGGTTTTGATCGCTTTTACAGATCAGACTACAAATCTTTTTAAACATACTTTTGCGCGCTTGCGTCCGTGTAACAATCCTGATCTTAAAGGTGTTATTCGTGCCGTTCAGATTCGTAATTCATACAGTTTTTTCTCAGGACATGCTGCCAATACAATGGCGGTTGCTACCTTTTTGTTCTGGATTTTAAAACGCCATTTCAAGTATTTCGGATTATTGTTTTTATGGCCTTTAATCTTCGCTTATAGCCGAATCTATTTAGGATTGCATTATCCCGGAGACATTCTTACAGGTTATTTCTTCGGAGCAGTTTTTGGATCGTTGCTTTATTTGGTTTATAAACGACTAAAACCGCAATATTTTCCGGGATAATTTTTTTAAAGATTCTAAGTTTCTGAGATACTAAGGTTCTAAGTCTTTCCATTCTAAAGAAAACTCAGGATCTTAGTATCTCAGAACCTTAGCAACTTTTCTAAAGTACTCTACTCACCGTTAATCCATCGCGAATAGGCAGTAAAACTGTTTCCACTCTCGGATCGTTTTTTAAAAGTAAATTGTATTCTAAAAGTACTTTTGTACTCACATCATTTGGGTGAACAGGTTCGAGGATTTTTCCGCTCCATAAAACATTATCAGATAAAATAATGCCGCCTTTATTCATTTTCGGAACAATCATTTCCCAGTAATTCAGGTAATTTTCCTTATCGGCATCAATAAAAACCAAATCAAATTTTACGTCCAGGGTTGGGATAATATCTACAGCTTCACCCAAATGCTGAAAAATTTGTTTTCCCCAAGGCGAAGCATCAAAATATTTACGCTGAAAATCGACTAATTCTTCTTTAATATCGATAGTATGTAATTGTCCGTTTTCCTGCATTCCTTCGCACAAACACAAAGCTGCATAGCCAGTATAAGTTCCTATTTCGAGAATATTTACCGGACGAATCAATTTAGACAACATACTCAAAACGCGACCCTGAAAATGTCCGCTTAACATTCTTGGCAAAAGTATTTTCTGGTAGGTTTCCTTATTTAGTTTTGCTAACAATTCCGGTTCGTTTTCAGAATGTTGTTCAATATAATCTTCTAGTTCTTGTGATATAAAATGCATTTTGTTGTAGTTCTTATTTAAAGACAAAAATACAAAAAATATCGGCTCACTTTTTTTCATAAAAAAAACCATTCGCCGTAACGAATGGTTCTAAGTTTGATTTCAAAGGAAATTATTTTTTCAATGCTTCATTAACGTCTTTAGCAGTTTTTACTGTTCCGTCTTTGGCAGCTTTTGCAGCAGCTTCTGCTTTATCTGCAGCTTTCTTAGAAGCTTCTTTTACATCTGCAGCTGTTTCTTTAGCCGCATCTTTTACATCCTGAACAGCGTTTTCTGAAGCTGCTTTTGCTTTTGAAGCTGCATCTTCGGCTTTAATAACGGCACTGTCTTTCACTTCTTCAATATCTGTTGTTAAAGAATCGACTTTGTTTCCAAGAGTCAGATTGTCTTCCTTAGGTTTTAATTCTTTATCTCCGCAAGATTGTACGGCAAATGCCAATAGAGCAATAACAGCTAAGCTTAAAATTTGTTTTTTCATGATTAATTCATTTTTAAAAGTTGATAAAATATAAAGGTTATAAAGCTGAAAAAATAAAAATACAAATTTTAAAATTAAGCGCTCTTCGTAAGATTATTTTTCTGCTAAGAGCAAGACAATTCTCGTGCCAAATTTTTTGTTTTTGAAACTTAGATTTTAAAAATTCCTTTGAAATCGGTTTTAAAGAATAGTAGGAAGTAAAAAGTAAAATCCAATCTGGTTAATAATTTGCTTTATTGTTTAAGTGGGTTTTTGTATAAACTGAAATTAATCACAATTTCGTCTTTCACTTTTATTAAACCGGCCATTTTTACAGGCGGTACAAGTTCTATATCAGAAAAATTTAAGTTTAAAGATCCGTGAATTTTATCTTCAGCATTATAGAGAATAAAATCTTTGTATTTAAGTGTTTTATTAGTGATTAAAAAAGTGAGATTGCATTTGTAATTTTTTCCGCAAGGTTTAATGTCGGAAAGAAAAACGGTACTGTTAGGGAATTTTTTTGCTTTTACAGTTCCCTGTAAATCTTTAGTCATTATTTTGTTGCCACAATCAAAATCTGTCATTTTGATTTCGGTATTGAAGTTGTTGTTTTTAGAATTCAAATAAACAGTATCTGTTTTAGAAAATGTATTTGAACAATTGTATTTGCCAACGGTGGAGACTCCTGTAATTTCTATTTTGATTTTATTAATCATCAAAAGAGGATCACCTGAAAAAGCGGGTTTAGTACTTCCTAAGAATGAAAAAAATACTAAACCCAAGATTAAATTTAAAAACAGGCGTTTCATTTCATTAGAATAAAATTACTGCTTCGAACATTAATCCTTTAAAACTACCGCCAAAAAGATCGTTAGGAGTTGCTCCGTTAAATTGAGAGAAGTTTTTATAGTTTTGATCCACATATTCTAATTTTGCCAAAACATTTTTAGTCATAAACCAGCCCGCCGCCGCTTCAAATCTATTTATTTGAATACTCTGAGTATTTGCGTTGGCCAATTTTCCATCAACTAAATTATATTTTCCGCCTATATAAAATCTTTCTCCTTCACCAAAACGGTAGACTAAATCCCCAACATATTGGTTTACTTTACGAGTGTCGTCTGTACCTTTAAAATCACCTCCTGAAGTAAATTCTAAAGTTCCAAAAAATTCAAGTCCTTTATATTTTATAAACGGGTTTACCATGTATGATGTTGCCCAGTTTCCGTATCCGGGATTAAATCTTCCTGTATCTTTATTAGCAGTCGGATCAAAATTGTTTGCTACAGATGTAACAATATTTCCGGTTGCGGGATCAATAATATTATAATCAGTGTGACTCATTACACCATAAAAACGGCTTCCTGCTCTGTCTGAAGCGTATAAATTTCCACTAGAGTTTGCAGTATGGTAATAAGATCCTGTAAGTCTAATTCTCAAATCTTCGTTGATTTGTTTGTCCCAGCCTAATTTTGCTAATATTGTTGGACTTATAGTGGTATTAGAATCTGGTTTTGCAGTCGTTGGAGTTGCTGGTACAATCTCTGCAACATTTTGATTTAGTTTAGAATTGGTGACTCCAATCATGCTTACAAAACCAGATCTGTTATAATAAACTTCTGCTCCCATTTCTGTGATGAACGCATCCATAATGTTGTTTCCAACAAACGGATTCATGAAGGCATTTCCGTTATCTGATCTTCTAAAATGTGCATCACCATAGTTATTCTCCATTTGACCAATTTTGATCGTTGTATATTTCATAAAATCAGCCAGGAAATCTTTTTTAATGAAGTCCAGTTTGTCAATTTGCAAATAACCTCCTTTTACCCAGGTTTCGTTGTGATGTCTTGAAGCCAGATAAACATCTAAATTCACACGAACACCATCATATAACTGAGCTCCAATAGTGAAATTAGCATTGGGTAAATTAAAATTATTCTCCAGATTATTCAATCTGTAACCCGGTGCTGTAGCCAAATCTCTTTGATCATTAAACGAATTCAAAGCCTGAAACTGAAGCGCGAATGCAGCTCCCATATCTACACTTAAACCATTAAAGGCAACAGTATCTTTTTTAACATCAAATTGATTAATTCCTTTTTGGTTTCGTGGAATTTGATTCTGAATATGTCCAAAACTAACTTGTGCATTGACGGCAAACGTACTGACTAATGCAATAATGAATACATAAATCTTTTTCATGGCGGTTATAAATTAAAGTTTAAGTTGAATTTTACAGTCAAATCTTCACCGGTTGTGATGGTTCCCAACATTGCGGTTGGAGATTTCATTCCAAATTCTGTAAAAGTAATTTTGTTAGATCCCTGCATGTTTAATACATCTTTTGTGATAGCTGTTTTTACAGTAGTTTTCAGGATTTTGCTCACGCCTGCAATAGTATACGTTCCTGTTAGTTCCCAAGTTGTTTCATTTATTTTTTGGGCAGATTTAAGAACATATTTTATAGTTTTTTGCGTATCAGTTTTCAGTGTTTTATAAGCCACTTTATCCATGCTTTTTTTCTCGCTTTTAACGCTTTCTGCTAAAAGATTTATTGATAAAGATTCGATATCAGTAACTTTTGAATTGACTATTGTAAAGTTGCCCGTTCCTGTTCCTGAATTTGATTTCATTTCCCAGTCATGTAACGTTGAAGTGCCTGAAACTGAAAATGCAGGCTTGCTGTCTAATACATAATTTTTTTGTGCAGTTGCAAATGTGGTCATCCCTAAAAAAGAAATGATAAAGGCGAATAATTTAATTTTGTTTGATTTCATTTTTACTATTATTTAGTGAAGTGAGATAATTTTTTGAATTCAATTTTAATCACGTGTTTTATTTTCTTGTTCAAATTTATTCCTGTTATTCCAGGATTTTTATGACAATAATCATTGTTAAAATTTTATTAAATTCATATTTAAGAACTACAACGTTTTCATTTTTATTAAAATTGATGTATAAAAAAAGAGCTATTTGATTTTTGTCAAATAGCTCTTTTTGAATTTTTGTTATTTTATATTATAGCAATCAATTTTGTGTTAAAGATCCTTTCATGCTTAGTTCGCTAAAAGTAAGATTGAAAATTAAAGTTAGGTCTTTTCCGGCTCTAACCACACCAAGTGCTGCTGTTGGGGCTGACATTCCAAAATCTGCAAAAGTGATCTGGTTTGATCCCTTCAAAATAAAGCTGCCATTTATAGACGTTACGTTTACAACAGTTTTAAACTCTTTACTGATTCCTGAAACTGTATATGTTCCGGTTAAATTCCAGGTTGTTTCGTTTATTTTAGTGGCAGATTTTAAAACATACTTAATGTTTTTGTATGTTTTTGTGTCCAGGGTTTCGTAAGCCACATCATCCATGCTTGTTTTAGTGCTTTTTAAACTTTCTGCTAATAATGTAATAGTTAAGTTGTTTATATCAACCAATTTAGAATCTATAACTGTTAAATTGGCAATTCCATTTCCTTCTGAAGATTTCATTGACCAATCGTGTACATTTGAAGTTCCTGCAACCTCAAAAGTTGATCTTGCTATAGTATAGTTTTTTTGTGCGTTTACCTGTAATGACATTGTTGTAAAAATCACTGTCAATAAAATTGATTTAATTACTTTCATTTTGATATGGTATTAGTTTGTTTTTGGAATAAAGGAAACTTCAATGAATTTTTAATCTTTAAAAATTCCTATTATTTCTTAGACCAAAATTATTGGGAATACATAAAGCAGAGAATGATAAAAATCATAGTTGGAAATTTATTAAATAATTATAATTTGTAAAATAGAAAAAGGTGTAGTTCCCCAAATAAAAACAAGTATTTGCAGGTAATAAGCAACAATATATCGTCAGAATTTTTTAAGAAAAAAACAGTAACTTTGCACCATGCAATTGGAGAAAAAAGACATAAGAGCCTTATCAAAAGATCAATTACGAGATTTTTTTGTCGCAAATAATGACAAAGCTTTTCGCGGAAATCAAGTCTATGAATGGTTGTGGAGCAAAGGAGCACACAGTTTTGAGGATATGACGAATGTTGCCAAAACAACACGTTCTATGCTCGAAGATAATTTTGTAATCAATCATATTAAGGTTGATACAATGCAGCGCAGCAGTGACGGAACTGTAAAAAATGCCGTTCGTCTGCATGATGGTTTAGTGGTAGAATCTGTTTTGATTCCAACAGATACCAGAACAACAGCTTGCGTTTCAAGTCAGGTTGGCTGTAGTTTAGACTGCAATTTTTGTGCGACGGCAAGATTAAAGCGTATGCGAAATCTGGAACCGGGAGAAATCTACGATCAGATTATGGCGATTGATAAAGAAAGCCGTTTGTATCACAATCATCCGCTTTCGAATATTGTTTTTATGGGAATGGGAGAACCTTTAATGAACTATAATAATGTCATTAAAGCAATCGATATGATCACGTCGCCGGAAGGTTTAGGAATGTCGCCAAAGCGTATTATGCTTTCGACATCAGGAATTCCGAAAATGATTAAAAAGATGGCCGATGACGATGTGAAGTTCAAATTGGCAGTTTCTCTGCATTCGGCAATTGATGAAATCCGTGCGAAGATTATGCCTTTCAGCAAAAATTTTCCTTTAAAAGATTTACGAGAAGCACTTGAATATTGGTACAGAAAAACAAAAAGCAAAATTTCATACGAATACGTGGTTTGGAAAGGAATTAACGACGATAAAGCTTCTATTGATGCTTTGGTTAAATTCTGCAAATATGTGCCTTGTAAGGTTAATTTAATTGAATACAACCCAATTGATGACGGAGAGTTTCAACAAGCTTCGGAAGAATCTATTATGGCCTACATAAAAGCTTTGGAAAATATTGGAGTAGTAGTAAAAGTTCGTCGCAGCCGCGGAAAAGATATTGATGCCGCTTGCGGACAATTGGCCAACAAGGAAGGAAATGATAATTGATTTTGAAATATTTGTGTAGTCCCTACGGGACAAAATACACGCGTAATAATTAATTTCTACCAATATGTAATCTCTCCGAGATATTTATTGAAAGAATTAAGTTATAAAAAAGCAGAATAATACCAATCTAATCATTTAATAGCAGCAAAATATTCCGTTAGGAATTACATATTGGTAGAAAAAAACGATAACCGATAGAATGTCCCGTTGGGGACTACACATTTAATTATATAAATAAAAAAGCATTAAAGACAAGATCAAACCTGTTTTTAATGCTTTTTTTGGGCAAAAAAGGCTTATTTTTTCAAATCTATTTCTTCGGTTACTCCATCTTTAGTAACTGTTACCAAAGTGTTGCAATCTCCATTTCCATAATCAATAATCGCATTAGCGCCGTTTTTAGTTAACGATAAAACACCTTTTACGGCAAATGGTTTTTTACACGCAGCATTAAATTCCAGTGGAGTTGTAATTTCTGCCGAATAAGTATCTCCATTTGGGAAAGTCGTGGTTCCGCTTCCTGTTACAACAGATTTATTATCGTCCCAATTAAACCAGGTATCATAACCGGAAATAGTTTCTTTTGTCAAAGTTCCTTTTCGGGTATAAACGCCTCCATCATCAAAAGTAACAGTCATGTCAATTGTTGCTGTTAAAACAGGATGCACTTCTGCAAGCAAATCGGTAGCTTTTTTTGTCCGAACAATGCTCTTGCTTCCCTCAATTTTTTTACCATTGTGATAAAAACCTTCAAAAGTATAACTAATCGTTTGTGTCGATGCAGAAAAGTCATTAGAGAACGAAACAGTCATTTTTCCTTTTACCGAATTTCCATTGTCTAGCGTACAGCCTTCAACACCAAAATTGACCGTTCTTGTCCAGGTATTATTGGTTAAAACAGTAGTAATTGTGGCGCAGCTTGGTAAAAAGTTTTTGATTATTCCGCTAGGTTTATTAGTGCTGTTTTGCTGAGCATCAAATTGATCTTCAGCAATATTAGTTACATCCTCTATCGATGCATCAATTTTAGAATTGGTAACAATTTCGTCATTTGAAATTTTAGCATTCGTTCCGTCGTTTCCACTTTCATCAGAATTACAACTAATAAAAAATGATAAAGTGATACAAGTTCCAATTAATAAAAATTTTGTTTTCATAATAAATAGTTTAGGTTTTACTTTTAATTAATGAATTCAAATTGGGAATTGGAATTAGATGTTTTTTTGGTTAATTTTTTAATTAGTACATAAATTGTTCATATACTAACATAAAATAGTCAACGTTTTTTTATTTAAAATAGTATATTTGGAGTCGAAATGAACATTACTTCTCAAATAAAACAGCCCATTTTTAACGAAATGGAACTTTTCGAAAAAAAGTTCCATGAATCGATGACCTCAAAGGTTGCGTTGCTGAATAGAATTACGTATTATATTGTAAATCGAAAAGGAAAACAAATGCGTCCGATGTTTGTTTTTCTGACATCAAAAATGGTTTCCGGGGGTATTGTAAATGAAAGAACGTATCGAGGAGCTTCTGTTATTGAGTTGATTCACACCGCAACTTTAGTACATGATGATGTAGTGGACGACAGTAATCGCCGCCGCGGATTCTTTTCTATCAATGCACTTTGGAAAAATAAAATTGCTGTTTTGGTTGGTGATTATTTATTGTCGAAAGGATTATTGCTTTCGATAGATAATGGCGATTTCGATTTACTCCGAATTATTTCTGTCGCCGTTCGCGAAATGAGCGAAGGAGAATTACTTCAGATAGAAAAAGCTAGAAGACTCGATATTACCGAAGAGGTTTATTACGAAATTATCCGAAAAAAAACTGCTACACTTATTGCGGCTTGTTGCGCTCTTGGTGCAAAATCGGTAATTGAAGATGATATTCAGGTCGAGAACATGCGCAAATTCGGTGAACTTATCGGAATGGCATTTCAAATCAAAGACGACTTATTCGATTACAGCGAAGAAGCCATAGGTAAACCAACCGGAATCGATATTAAAGAGCAAAAAATGACTTTGCCTTTAATTCATGTTTTAAATACTTGTACTCCGCAAGAAAAAAAGTGGCTGATAAACTCCATCAAAAACCACAACAAAGACAAAAAACGCGTAAAAGAAGTTATTGCTTTTGTAAAAAACAATAATGGTTTGGCTTACGCCGAAAATAAAATGATCGAATTCCAGCAGGAAGCACTTTCACTATTAGAGAATTACCCCGATTCTGAGTTTAAAGATGCCCTTATTCTGATGGTGAATTACGTTATTGAGAGAAAGAAGTAATTAGATAATTTGTCAATTAGAAAATTAGAAAATTGTTTTACTTTGTTGTAAATCAGTTGTTTTTGTTTTTTATTTTGGAATTTGGAATTTATTTTTTGATTTTTTTTATTTTCCATGCAACCATTTCAAAACCAAACTCGTCTATGCTAATAGAAGTCTGTTAGTAAAACAAAACCGGAACGCTTATTAATGAAAATTATTCATTTACATCAGGAAGAAACTGAAATTATAAAGTTGGCTGTCGAGAATAATCGACAAGCTCAACAGCAAATTTACGGTCGGTTTTCTCCAAAAATGTTAAGTGTTTGTCGACAATATATAAAAGACATTCAACTGGCAGAAGATGTAATGATAACTGCTTTCATGAAAGTGTTTACCAATCTGAACAAATTTGAACACAAAGGAAGTTTTGAAGGCTGGATTCGCCGAATTATGGTGAATGAATGCATATCGTATTTAAGAGTTCAGAAAAAGGTAAAATTTACCGAAGACGAAATTTATGTCGAAGAAAGTTTCAACGCCATTGACAGCCAGTTTTCGATAGAACAAATTCAGTTTTTAATTGATGCTTTGCCAGACGGTTATAAAATGGTTTTCAATTTATATGCAATTGAAGGTTATAAACACAATGAGATTGCCAAGATGTTAGGTGTAAATGAAGGAACATCAAAATCGCAATTATCGCACGCCAGAAAAATGCTGCAAACACAAATTAATACATTAAAAAAACAAGATAATGGAACCGAATAATTTTGAAAAGGATTTCCGTGAAAAACTAAACCAACGTACAATTGAACCAAGCAACAAAGCCTGGGATCGATTAGACGCTATGTTGAGTATTGCAGAAGAAAAGCAGCCTAAAAAGAACTATAAATGGTTGTATATCGCGGCAAGTATTGTTGGTTTTTTATTAGTTGGAACTTTCTTTTTCAATCAGAAGAAAGATTCTGTTGAGACTCAAAAGAATAATGTCGTTATAGAAGAAATTACAAAAAAAGACTCAGCAGTAAAACCCAATATAAATAGGATAGAATCTGGTAAAATAGAAATTGCAGTTTCAGAAAAAGCAACAATTAAAACATCAAATAAAAAAGAAGCAAATAGTAATCCAGATGTTTCTGTACAAAAATCATATCAACAACTTATAAAAAATGAAAAAAATCAAATAGCGGAGTCTTCAGTCATCATCAAAAACAATCAGGAAAAACAATCAATCAATAATCAAACTTCAGTTGTCGAAACTTCTAAAAATGAAAATGTCGATCAATTGCTAAACACAGCCGAAAAAACTGTGGTGGCAGAACATTCGGCTAAACCAAAATCGAAAATAAAAATCAACGCCAATGATTTACTTAATCAAGTCGATGGAGAATTAGAAACTTCGTTTAGAGAAAAAGTAATTACAAAAGTCAATAAAAATTATCAAACCGTAAAAGTGGCATTGGCGAATCGAAATCAGGAAAGTAAAGAAAATAGAGTAAAGAAAATAGAGTAAAGAAGAAAGAGTAAAGAAGAAAGAGTAAAGAAAATAGAATATAGATTTTTAGTTCCGGAGGAACGATCCATATTGTAGCGTCGGGTTTTAACCCGATGGAGATGGAATAAAAGTATTTACAATTCACAATTAATCATCATCAATCAAAATCATTTTAAAAAATCAATCATGAAAAATTTTACCGTTTACCTCGTAATTTTAGTTTTCTTATTTGTCAGCAAAGTGTTGGGACAGGAAACTTTTGAATCTAGGGCAAGGCAAATTGCCGACAAAATAGAAAAGATAACAAAAGAAGAAAAAGCTGCTTTAAAAGAAGAAGTTGAAGCTGTAAATGTTCAGTTGTCAGAAGGGAAAATAACTCAGGAACAAGCCGATAAACGCAAGAAAGAACTGGCTGAAGCCCGAGCCGTAATAATCGAAGAAAAAGTTACTTTGGCTCAAAATGAACTTAATGATCTGGTACAGCAAAAAGTAGATGGAAAAATTCAAGAGCAGGATTCAACAAAAAAACATATGCTGGTTATTCACTGGAATGACCGAAATTGGGAAGAAAGAAAAAAAACAAAAGATTCTATTCATGGCGAAAAAAGAACCACTTCGCAATTTGTATTTGCAATGGGGTTAAATAATATGATGGTCGATGGCAAACTTCAGGATTCGAATTACAGTTTTATAGGTTCGCATTTTTATGAATGGGGTTTTACTTATAATTCAAGATTAATGAAAAACGATAATTTATTGCATGCAAAATACGGACTGTCATTAATGTATAATAATATTCGTCCAACAGACAATCGCAGTTTTGTAGTAAATCAAGATCAGACAAATTTGGAGGTCAATAGGATACATCTCAATGAATCCCGATTTAGAAACGTGTATTTAGTATTGCCTGTACATTTAGAATTTGATTTTACTAAGCCCACAGTAAATAACGGAAAAACGTATTTTAAAACACATAAAAGTTTCCGTTTCGGAATTGGAGGTTATGCCGGAATTAACGTAAAATCGAAACAAATTTTAAAATTTGAAGAAGAAGATTTAAAATATAAAACAACCATAAAAGGCGATTATAATGTAAATAATTTTATTTACGGATTAAGTTCTTACATCGGTTACAAATCGTTGAGTTTGTATGCAAAATATGATTTAAATCCTTTGTTTCAGGATAATCTGGTTGACGAAAAAAATATTTCATTAGGATTGCGTTTCGATTTAAATTAAAAATTGCGTTGAGTTTAGTTAGTAAAAAAGCACTTCGAAAGAGGTGCTTTTTTTATGAAAAAATGATCAGATTTCAAGATTGATTTATGTACTTTTACAGGCTCTAAATTTTAAAAATATTTTACGTTTTGATCTCACAAAATACAATTGATACTGTTTTTGAAACTGCTCGTGTAGAGGAGGTTATTGGTGATTTCGTAAATTTAAAACGCGCCGGAAGTAATTTTAAAGGTCTGAGTCCGTTCTCAGATGAGCGCTCTCCGTCGTTTATGGTGTCGCCAGCAAAAGGAATCTGGAAAGATTTTAGTACCGGAAAAGGAGGGAACTCTGTTAAATTTTTAATGGAACACTCACAATTTACCTATCCGGAAGCCATTCGGTATTTAGCCAGAAAATACAATATTGAAATTGAAGAAACTGAACAGACAGATGCTGAAAAAGCCATTACGGATGTTCGCGAAAGTATGTACTTGGTTTCAGAATTTGCAAAAGAATATTTTCATAATACACTTTTACATTCAGAAGAAGGAAAAGCAATTGGACTTTCCTATTTTAAAGAAAGAGGTTTTACCAACGAAACCATCAAGAAATTCAGTTTAGGATATTCACCGGAAACCTGGGACGCACTGACCAAAGAAGCTTTGGGTAAAGGATACAAACTGGAATTTCTGGAAAGCACGGGTTTGACAATTGCCAGAGAAGATCGCCCTTTTGACCGTTTTAAGGGTCGTGTAATGTTTCCTATAGAAAGTATGTCCGGACGAGTTTTAGGATTTGGAGGGCGTATTTTAACCAATGATAAAAAAGCAGCCAAATATTTAAATTCTCCCGAAAGTGATATTTACCATAAAAGTAGAGTGCTTTACGGAATTTTTCAGGCCAAACAATCGATCGCAAAACTCAACAATTGCTATTTGGTTGAAGGTTATACAGATGTAATCCAGTTTCATCAGGCCGGAATCGAGAATGTTGTTGCTTCTTCAGGAACGGCTTTAACGCCAGATCAGATTCGTTTGGTCAATCGTTTAACAAAAAACATTACTGTGCTTTTTGATGGAGATGCTGCAGGTTTGCGCGCGTCTATTCGAGGAATCGATTTGATTCTGGAAGAAGGAATGAACGTAAGAGTTTGTGGTTTTCCTGATGGGGAAGATCCGGATAGTTTTGCACGAAAAAATTCTCATGATGATTTAGTAGCCTATTTAGAAGCAAACAGCAAAGATTTTATACAGTTTAAAGCTTCAATTTTAATGAACGAAGCCAAAAACGACCCAATCAAAAAAGCAGATTTGATTCGGGATATGGTAACTAGTATTTCGAAAATACCAGACCGTATTCAGCGAGAAGTATATCTTCAGGAATGTGCCCGAATTATGGATATTTCTGAGCAGGTTTTAGTAAGCACACTGGCACAGTTGATTCAAAAAGATATTGCTGATGCTGATAAAAAGCAAAAGCAGCAACAAAAACCTTTTGAAGTAGTTAGAAACCAAAATCCAAATACCGGTTATTCTGGCGGCGATCCAGATGATCCAAGAACAGGTCCTCCGGATGATTATCCTGGAGAATCGGGATATCCGCAACAGGCAGAAAAAGTAGATATTCTATATGGTTTTGAACGCAAAATAATCGAAATATTATTGCTTTACGGAAGTGTTCTCGAAGATTTTGAAGATGTTTACTTAAAAGCCGATGAAGAAGGCGTTATTAAAGAAGTAAGCGAAAAAAGAAAATATAAGGTTTACGAAAAAGTATATTTAAGTCTTCAGGAAGATGAGGTGGAACTCTCCAATTCTTTATTCCAAAGTATTTTTAACGGTTTGATTGATTTCTACAACCAAAACGAAAGTTTTAGTTTAGATAAATATTTAATGCATTTACCACCGGAATTTGCTCAGGAAGTGACCAATATATTAATGGAAGATGAAAAAGTGGCTATTCACAATTGGGAAGGGCAAAATATTTTTCCAAAACATAAAAATGTAACAATAGAACAAAATGTTTCTGATACTATTTTCTCCATGCGCTGGTATTTGGTTTCAAAAATTATACAGGAATTAAAACAATCTTTATTGTCAGATCCGCAAGAAGATAATTCAGAGCTTTTATCTATGGTAGTTGATTATTCTAAGCTGCTGAATAATTTTTCAAGAAAATTAGGCAGGGTTGTAGTTCCTTATCACTAAAAACTTAAAAAGCTCTGTACTTAATAGTACAGAGCTTTTGTTTACGGTTTCTGGATTATTCAACTGATATTTGGAAGATATCAGCAAGAGTAATTTTACACCATTAAATAATTTCTAATGTCTTAGCTTTATTTACTAAGTCAACTAAATTAGTCACGTTTAATTTAGTTAATAATCTCAATTTGTAAGTACTGATCGTTTTTTCGTTCAGGTTTAAAATTTTAGAGATTTCATTATTCTTTTTACCATCGCTTAAGTAACGCAAAACCTCAATTTCGCGGTTCGAAAGTTTTCTGTACAAGCGTTCGCTTTTGCTTTGTTTAGCAATAAGCGCCATGTTTTTACGTACAGTTTCGTTGATAATAATTTTCCCTTCGTGTACTTTAATAATAGAAAGACCTAAAGTTTCAAGTTTTTCTGTTTTGTGCACGTACCCGGAAACTCCCGCTTTAATCGCGTTTGGAGCATACATTTGTTCAGCGAGATCACTGAAGATTACAATTTTTGTTTTCGGGAAATTTTTTAGGATAGATTTCACTTCGAAGATGCTCGAAAGACCTTCTAATTCTAAATCCAGAATTAGAATATCGATCTCCTTCGTCTGAAGAATATCTCTAACCATTGAAAAATTGCCTACGTTAGCAACAATTGAAATTTGATCGTGGTCTTTGAAATAAGATTTCACGCCAAAGTGAGTCACAGGATGATTGTCTGCAAGACATACTTTAATCATAATTTTACCTTTTTAGAATTATTATCATGTTTTTTGGAGCTGTAAAATTAATAAATAAATTCTGTAATTAATCGCAGACAAATGTTAAAAAGTTTTATTTTAACGTTTTTGGTATTAAACAGACAGGTATGGCATCCATTTTATGCTTGTTGCTGGTGTTTAAACGTTTATAAATTTCAAAGACAGATTTTTCTCTCCCTGTGAAGTCAGCTGGCGTCTTTCCTGACTCTGAGGCTTCCATTGCCCATTCAAGTTCGTCGTAACTTGCTCCCAATTGGTCCTCATCGGTTCTGTTATCACCAAATAAACCATCTGTAGGCGCTGCTGTTAAAATTGAGGCTGGAATTGTTAAAAATTCTCCAAGAGCATAAACATCAGACTTCATTAAGTCAGCAATTGGACTTAAATCGACTCCACCGTCTCCATATTTAGTATAAAAACCAACACCAAAGTCTTCTACCTTGTTCCCTGTTCCTGCAACTAATAAGCCATGAATTCCGGCTAAATAATATAATGACGTCATACGGATACGTGCACGTGTGTTAGCTAGTGATAAATTAACTTTTGTTGAATCTTCTGTAGATGGCACAGAAGCCTTAAAAGCTTCAAAAGTTGATGTTAAGTCAGTTTTTACATCCGAAACGTTAGGAAAACGCTTTTTCAATTGGTCAATATGTTCTCTTCCTCTCGAAACCTGACTTTCTGCCTGATGAATAGGCATTTCAACACATAGAACTTTTAAACCCGTCTGGGCACATAGAGTAGAAGTTACAGCAGAGTCAACTCCACCGGAAATTCCGATTACAAAACCATTTACTTTTGCATTGTTAGCGTAATTTTTTAACCACTCAACAATATGCGTATTTACTTTTTCTGCTTGAATTGTGCTTTTTTTAGTCATAATAGGTCAAGTTTAAGATACTGGAATGTATATTTGCACAAATATTTTTAAGTGCATGTTGTGCTTAAATTCATGCAACACAAATCTAATTAAAATAAAATGAAATTATATCGCTTTGTAGTGGTTCTGTGCTTGTTTTTTTTGTCTTGTGATCAAAAAAGTAAAGTAGAAAAAGCTGTTGAGGAAATTCCGGTTGATGTAAAAGTAGAACGTTTCGATAAAGTATTTTTTGAAACAAAACCTCAGGATTTAGCCAAAGTAAAAAAACAATATCCTTTCTTTTTCCCTGCCGGAAATGATGATAATGTGTGGCTGAATAAAATGCAGGATCCAATCTGGAGAGAAGTTTACACAGAAGTTGAAAAAAAATATTCCAATTTTGAACCTGTTCGTGAAGAATTCAATGCGCTTTTCCAACACGTAAAATATTATTTTCCTGAAACTAAAATACCAAAAGTAATTACGGTAATTGGAGAAATGGATTATAATGCAAAAGCAATTTACGCAGATAGTCTGGTTATTGTTGCATTAGAATTGTATTTGGGAAAAAACCATAAGTTTTATGAATTTCCCAATTACCTGAAAGAGAATTTTGAGGAAAGGCAAATTATGCCTGATGTAGTTTCTAGTTTTTCTTTTAGAAAAATTCAGGCTTCTGCGGATAGAACTTTGCTTTCTCAAATGATTTTTGAAGGAAAACAATTGTATGCCAAAGATTTGCTTTTACCAGACTATACAGATGCAGAAAAAATGGGTTATACGTCAGAACAAATAAAATGGTGTGAAGAAAATGAAGAATACATGTGGCGTCATTTTATTGAAAATGAAATGCTGTATAGTGAAGATCCTAAATTAAATACCCGATTTATTGCTCCTGCACCATTTTCTAAATTTTATCTTGAAATAGATAACGATTCTCCCGGAAGAGTTGGTGCCTGGATTGGCTGGCAAGTAGTACGTTCGTTCATGAAAAATAATAATGTAACGCTGCCGGAATTATTAAAAACAAATGCTAAAGAAATTTTCGAAAAGTCCAAATATAAACCTAAGAAATAATGTCAGATACAATAAACTCAGAAATTAAATTCAATATAGAATTAGACGAAAACCGTGTTCCTGAAAAATTAACATGGAGCGCGCAAGACGGTGGCGTACAAGCTGAAGAAGCAAAAGCAATAATGTTGTCTATTTGGGATAGCAAAGCTAAAGAAACAATGCGTATTGATTTGTGGACAAAAGATATGCCGGTTGATGAAATGAAAATTTTCTTTCACCAAACATTAGTAGCAATGTCAGATACGTTTAAACGTGCCACAGACGACGAAAAGATGGCAGATACAATGAAAGATTTCTGTGATTATTTTGCAGAGAAACTGGAACTTACTAAATAAATCCCAATATTTTAAATTCCAAATTCCAAACTATACGGGAAACCTTTGTCAAAGTTTTAAACCTTGACAAAGGTTTTTTTATACAAAGTTTGACAAAATAACCCAAGGAATTGAAATTCCAAATAAAAAAATCCCAAATTCCAATTATAAATTGGAATTTGGGATTTTCTATTTGATTATTCCTTTTATTGGAATTTGGAATTTAAATTTTGGAATTTTAAAACTGACTATTGTTCTTAAAAACTTCCTGATTTACTTCGTCGATATAAGATAAAAGTTCTTCTTTTCCGGTGGATTCTGTAGATGAGGTTACAAAATATCGAGGCATTTCTTCCCAGTTATTAGCAAACATTTGTTTTTTGTAAGCTGCAACATGCGAATCTATTTTTACTTTACTGATTTTGTCTGCTTTAGTAAAAATAATGCAAAACGGAATTTCGCTTTCGCCCATATATGACATAAATTCAATGTCAATATTTTGAGCTTCGTGGCGAATATCAATCAAAACAAAAGCGCATACAAGCTGTTCTCTCGTTTCAAAATAATCGGTAATAAATTGTTGAAAAACAGATTTTGTTTTCTTAGATACTTTAGCATAACCGTAACCCGGTAAGTCGACTAAAAACCAATTGTTATTGATTTTAAAGTGATTTATAAGTTGTGTTTTTCCAGGTCTTCCGGATGTTTTTGCTAAATTTTTATGATTGGTAATCATGTTAATCAACGATGATTTACCAACATTTGATCTTCCGATAAAAGCATATTCCGGCAAAAAATCCTGTGGACATTTTGCAACTTCAGAATTACTGATAATAAATTCGGCGGTTGTAATTTTCATGTGTTTTGTTTTTAAAACCTCCTTAAAATCGAAAGTTAAGTGCTATAAATTCTTTTTAACGAGCCATTCTTCAAGAATTGCATTAAATTCCTGAGGATGTTCCATCATAGCAGCGTGTCCACATTTGTCTATCCAGTATAAAGATGAATTAGGCAATAATTTATCAAATTCTTCGGCCACATTTGGTGGAGTTACGGCATCATTTTTACCCCAAATAATACAGGTTTCCACTGTCATTTTTGGTAAATCTTTGGCCATATTGTGGCGAATAGCACTCTTTGCAATCGTTAAGGTTTTGATTAATTTAATGCGGTCATTTACGGTTGCATAAACTTCATCTATCAATTCCGGAGTAGCAATTTTTGGATCATAAAAAACATCTTCAGCTTTCTTTCTGATGTATTCATAATCACCTCTTTTTGGATAACTGTCTCCCATTGCGCTTTCGTAAAGACCAGAACTTCCGGTAATTACAAGGCCGGCAACTTTTTCAGGATATAATTTTGTATGGTAAAGAGCAATATGTCCTCCAAGTGAATTACCTAATAAAATTACTTTATCAAAACCTTTAAAAGTGATAAAGTCTTTTACATATTTCGCAAAACTTTTTACGTTCGTTTTTAGAATACTTTGGGTATATATTGGCAAATCAGGGATAACAACTTTGTATCCTTTTGTTGGGAAATATTCTGCTACAGCATCAAAGTTACTTAGACCTCCCATTAAGCCGTGTAAAATTACGATAGGAGTTCCTTCTCCAGCTTCATAATAGCTGTATTTGCCTTCTTTTTTGTAGTTTTTGTCCATTTAATCTAATGCCAATTTCAATTTGGACAAATATAGGGTTTAATAAATAAAAATAAATTTTTGGTGACATTTTTTAACTAGATAATTTCAGTAGAATTTATAAGTGGTTAAAAATCAGGTTTTATTGTTTAAAAATGAATAATTGCCAAATGTTAAAAAATTAATATTATGGCTAATTTTTAAGAGAAAGTCTATGTATTTTTTGCAATTGTTAAACAGAATTATCAATTCAATAATTATAATCTATCGTATTGATTATCTATTAATTAAGTGAGTTGTGGTAAAAGTGGTTAAACTTATTAACAAAGTGGTAGATTGTGGTAAAATGTGGTATTTTTTTTTATATTTTTGCTGTATAACATGTTAATGAATTTTTCTTGAACACAATTGTAGGAACATACGAGTGTAAAGTCGATGCTAAAGGAAGGCTAATGATGCCTGCACCTTTAAAAAAGCAATTGGCTTCATCTCTTCAGGACGGTTTCGTTTTGAAGCGCTCTGTTTTTCAACCGTGTTTAGAATTATATCCAATGGACGAATGGAATTTGATGATGCAAAAAATCAACAAGCTTAATCGTTTTGTAAAAAAGAACAATGATTTTATCCGAAGATTTACTGCAGGAGTTAAAGTGGTAGAAATCGATGCATTAGGGAGGTTATTGGTTCCAAAGGATTTGGTTGCTTTTTCAAGTATTTCAAAAGATGTGGTTTTTTCATCTGCGGTTAATATTGTGGAGATTTGGGATAAGGATTTATATGAAAAATCAATAAGCGGCGAAGATATGGATTTTGCAGATTTAGCCGAAGAAGTAATGGGAAATATTAATGACGACGACAATGGAATATCATAATCCGGTTTTACTTCATCCTACAGTTGATGGTTTAGATATTAAACCAGACGGAATATATGTAGATGTAACATTTGGTGGCGGAGGTCATTCAAAAGAAATTTTGAAACGATTGGGACCAAACGGAAAATTGTTTGCTTTTGATCAGGATGAAGATGCGCTTGCAAATGCATTACCGGATGAAAGGTTTACCTTAATTAATGAGAACTTTAGATTCATAAAAAGATTTTTACGTTTTCACGGAGTAAAAAGTGTAGATGGAATTTTGGCAGATTTAGGAGTTTCATCCCATCAGTTTGATGTTCCGGAGCGAGGTTTCTCAACCAGATTTGATGCCGATCTGGATATGCGGATGAATCAGAAAAGTGATTTAAATGCTTATCGGGTGGTTAACGAATATGAAGAACAGGATTTACGTCGTGTTTTTTTTGATTATGGGGAGTTGAAAAATGCACCCGTTTTGGCAAGAACAATTGTAGAAGCCAGAGAGCATAGACCAATTAAAACAACAGATGAATTAAAAGAAGTTCTGGCAAAATATTTACCGGAACGAGTTAAAAATAAAATATTAGCGCAGATTTATCAGGCGATTAGAATTGAGGTAAATCAGGAAATGGATGTTTTAAAAGAATTTATCGAGCAATCGTTAGAAATTTTAAAACCGGGCGGAAGATTTTCAGTAATCTCTTATCATTCTTTAGAAGACAGATTGGTAAAAAGATTTATTAAAAACGGAATGTTTGAAGGAGAGCCTGAGCGTGATTTTTTTGGAAACTTCTCAGTTCCTTTTAAAACCATTGGAAAATTAATTGTTCCTGATGATACTGAAATTAAAATTAATAACAGAGCAAGAAGCGCAAAATTAAGAATTGCTGAAAAGATATAATTAAGGTATAAAAATGAAAGGCGGAGTATTTAGCATATTAAAAGCAAGATTTCTATTAAACGATGACGCGGTAAAAAACTGGCGGTTTATTGTTTTCCTTATTCTGCTTGCCATAATAATGATTGCCAATACGCAACGATACGAGCAAAAGGTTTTTGAAATTGCAAAACTGAATAATGAAGTAAAAGAATTACGATCAGAATTTGTAGACAGAAGATCAGAATTAATGAAGTTAAAAATGGAGTCGACGATATCGGATAAAATGCAGGAAAAGCAAATTTTTCCGTCAACGGTTCCTCCTGTAAAAATAGAAGTTAAAAAAGAAGAAGAAAAAAATTTCTTTAAAAGAATATGGCAGTAGACGATAAACATATATCCTACAGAATTTACCTCGTAGCAGTTTTCATCTTTTTGATGGCAATTGCTATTGTTGTTAAATTGACTAATATTCAATGGGTTGAAGGAGATTACTATAGAAAACTGGCAAAACAGCGTACCATTAAGAATTTTATAATTCCGGCAAATAAAGGAAATATCTATTCTGCAGACGGAAGTTTGCTCGCAACATCAATACCTAATTATGAAATTAGATTTGATGCAAAAGCGCCAAAAACAGAAACTTTTGAAAAGCATGTAAAAGCGTTATCAGATTCATTAGCAACGGTTTTGGATAGACCGGGAGGTTACTATGAAAAAGAATTAAGAAAAGCCAGAGAAAATAAAAATCGCTACTATTTAATAGGACGCAATTTGAGTTATACCGAATATGTAAAAATAAAAGGATTTCCATTGTTTAATTTAGGTCCGTTTAAAGGCGGAATTATCATCGAGCAGGAAACAGTTAGAAAACATCCAATAGGAAAAATTGCTGAAAGAACCATTGGTTATGACCGAATTGATCCCGCGACAGGAGTAGAGGTAGGTAAAGGAATCGAATGGGCTTTTAAAAGTTACCTGAACGGAAAAGACGGTAAAATTTTAAAACAAAAAATTGCAAAAGGGCAGTGGAAACCAATTCGTGATTTAAACGAAGTTGATCCTATCGATGGTTACGATGTAATCTCGACAATAGATGTTTTTATTCAGGATATTGCACACCACGCTTTGTTGAAACAATTGGAAGATTACGAAGCCGATCACGGTTGTGTGGTAGTTATGGAAACAGAAACCGGTCACGTAAAAGCAATTTCGAATTTAGGAAGAGCAGAAGACGGATCGTATTACGAAACCACAAATTATGCTGTTGCAGAATCTCATGAGCCAGGTTCGACTTTTAAATTAGTCGATTTAATGGCAATTTTAGAAGATAAAGTAGCAGATACAAGTACGGTTTACGATAGTCACGGCGGACAAGTAAAATATTACGGGCGTCCTGTTAATGATTCGCATCATGGAGGTTATGGAAAAGTTTCATTAGCACGTGGTTTCGAACTTTCGTCAAATACCGTAATGGTTCAGGCAGTTTATGACAACTATAAAAGCAATCCATCCAAATTTGTGAATCACATTAAGAGTTATGGATTAGATAAACCGTTAGGATTGCATTTTAAAGGAGAAGGAAGGCCATATATACCAAAACCAGGAGATAAACATTGGTCGGGAATTTCACTTCCGTGGATGGCTTTTGGATATGAAGTTTCAGTTACACCAATGCAGACACTGGCATTTTACAATTCAGTTGCCAATAATGGTGTAATGGTGAGGCCGCAATTTGTGTCAGAAATTAAAGAGTGGAATAAGACCATTAAAAAGTTTGATGTTGAAGTAATGAACCCAAGAGTTTGTTCACAGGAAACTATTAAAAAACTGAAAGCAGTATTAGAGAATGTTGTAAAAAAAGGAACAGGATCAAAATTGTATTCGAAAGATTTTTCGATGGCAGGAAAAACAGGAACAGCTCAGATGAATTATGGAGGGAAAGAAGGGAAATCAGCGTTGTATTACGCTTCTTCTTTCGTAGGATACTTCCCGGCAGATCATCCTAAATATTCTTGTATTGTAGTGGTTCACAAACCAAATACATCTAAGAATAATTATTATGGTGCCGATGTTGCAGGTCCGGTTTTTAAAAGAATCGCTCAAAAAATATTTACAGATGCGCCATCAACCAATAAAATTAAAAAACTGGATTCAAGAGTTCCAAAACAGGATTCTAGTTATGATAAATATTATGTAGTTGAAGCCAATAAAAAATCAAATCGAATTCCGGATTTAAAAGGAATGCCGGGAATGGATGCTATCGCTTTACTAGAAAATTTAGGTTTGAGAGTAAAAGTAAACGGAGTAGGAAAAGTAAAAAAACAGTCGTTACAAGCTGGACAAAATATTAGTAAAAACACAACTATAGTATTAGAATTATCGTGAAAATACTGAAAGACATATTATATAAAGTAGCTATTGAGTCTGTAACAGGTTCGACAGAAATCGCTGTAAACAAAATTGATTTCGATTCAAGAAAAATTGAAGACAATGATGTTTTTATAGCCATTCGCGGATCACTTTCTGATGGTCATGATTATATCGAAAAAGCAATTCAGTTAGGTGCAATTGCTGTTATTTGTGATACTTTACCAGAGAATCCTGCAAAAGGAATCACTTATATAAAAGTAAAAGATACCAATACGGCATTGGCTTTTATGGCAGCTAATTATTTTGGAAATCCTTCTGAAAAATTAAAATTAGTTGGCGTAACCGGTACAAACGGAAAAACAACAATTGCGTCATTATTGTTTCAGTTGTTTCAAAAAGCAGGTTTTAAAGTTGGTTTATTATCAACCGTAAAAATCATGGTTGATGAAACAGAATATAATGCAACACATACAACTCCGGATTCTATCACCATTAATCATTATTTAAATGAGATGATTGAAGCTGGTGTAACGCATTGTTTTATGGAGGTGAGTTCGCATGGAATTCACCAAAAACGTACAGAAGCTTTGCATTTTGTTGGAGGGATTTTTACGAATCTTTCGCACGATCATTTAGATTATCATCCAACTTTTGCAGAATACAGAGATGTAAAAAAATCATTTTTTGATTCATTGCCAAAAACGGCTTTCGCTTTATCCAATATAGATGATAAAAACGGACCCGTAATGCTTCAAAATACGGTTGCAAGAAAAAGAACTTACGCTCTAAAAACTTATGCTGATTTTAAAGCTCAAATTTTAGAAAGCCAATTGTCAGGTTTATTATTGAAAGTAAATGATAACGAAGTTTGGGTAAAACTTATCGGAACTTTTAATGCTTATAATGTCCTGGCTATTTATGTAACTGCGGTGGAATTAGGAATGGACAGTTTAGAAGCTTTGCGTTTATTGTCTGATTTAGAAAGTGTTTCAGGACGTTTTCAGTATATCATTTCAGAAGGAAATATTACAGCAATTGTAGATTATGCGCATACGCCTGATGCCTTAGACAATGTTTTAAAAACGATTGCCGACATCCGAACTAAAAACGAACAATTGATTACGGTTGTAGGCTGCGGCGGAAACAGGGATAAAACTAAAAGACCAATTATGGCTAAAATTGCTACAGATTTAAGCGATAAAGCCATTTTAACATCTGATAATCCAAGAAATGAAGATCCTGAAGTGATTTTGGATGAAATGGAAAAAGGTGTTGAACCACAGAATTATAAAAAAATGCTGAGAATTACAGACAGGAAGCAAGCTATTAAAACGGCTTGTCAATTGGCTCAGCCTAATGATATTATATTAATTGCCGGAAAAGGACACGAGACCTATCAGGAAATAAATGGAGTTCGTCATCATTTTGATGATATGGAAACTGTAAAAGAAATATTAGATCAGCTAAATAAATAATAATCAGTTTTTAAATCCGAAAATGCCACAGAATAAATTGGAATTTGGAGTTTCAAAATTGGAGTTTAAAACAAAAAGATATGCTATACTATTTATTTGAATATTTGAGAAAAACATTAGACATGCCGGGAGCAGGGGTTTTTCAGTACATTACTTTTAGATCAGCGTTGGCATTTATGCTTTCGTTGCTTCTATCAACAATTTACGGAAAACGGGTTATCAATTTTTTGCGTAAGCAGCAAGTTGGTGAAACAGTTCGTGAGCTTGGTCTTGCTGGTCAAAATGAAAAAGCAGGAACACCAACAATGGGTGGCTTGATTATCATTTTTGCCACTATTGTGCCAGTTTTATTGTTTGCTCGTTTGCAAAATATTTACATCGTATTGCTTATTGTAACTACACTTTGGATGGGAACAATTGGTTTTGTGGATGATTATATCAAAATATTCAAAAAAGATAAACAAGGGCTTAAAGGAATTTTTAAAGTTATTGGACAAGTCGGGTTAGGACTTATTGTAGGTACTGTTTTGTATTTCAATCCTGCTGTGACCGTAAGAACCGATACTGGAAGAACTGATTTATTGAAAGCAAATACGACTACAACTCTGGTTGTACCAGCACCTGTTGAAGAAAAATCAACTGCAACAACAATTCCATTCGTAAAAAATAATGAATTTGATTATGCAGAAGTTTTATCGTTTTTAGGAGATGGATATGAAAAATGGGCATGGTTGATTTTTATTCCCGTAGTGATTTTTATCATCACAGCAGTTTCTAACGGGGCTAACTTAACAGATGGAATTGATGGACTCGCCGCAGGAACCTCGGCAATATCCGTCCTCGCACTCGGAATATTTACGTTTGTTTCAGGAAATATAATTTTTTCGAATTACCTCAATATAATGTACATACCCAATTCAGGAGAAATGACGGTTTTTATATCTGCCTTTGTGGGAGCTTTGATCGGATTTCTCTGGTATAATTCCTATCCCGCCTCTGTTTTTATGGGGGATACCGGAAGTTTAACCATTGGTGGAATCATTGCAGTTTTGGCAATTGCGGTTCGTAAAGAAATTTTGATCGTATTGTTTTGCGGAATTTTCCTTGCGGAAAGTGCTTCAGTAATTATTCAGGTGGCATATTTTAAATATACAAAGAAACGTTTTGGCGAAGGCCGAAGAATTTTTCTGATGTCGCCATTACATCATCATTATCAAAAAAAGGGCTATCATGAAAGTAAAATCGTAACCCGATTCTGGATTGTTGCCATTATGTTAGCCATATTATCAATTGTTACCTTGAAACTTAGATAAGTTCAATTAAAAATTTAGAATTAAAAATTAAAAGATTGTTTGTTCGGGTAGATGAAGGAGAATATTATTCAAGAGAAGTCATTTCTCTTTGCAGTTAGAATAGTTAATTTATACAAACATCTAACAAATACAAAAAAAGAGTTTGTTTTAAGTAAACAACTTTTAAGAAGTGGAACTTCAATAGGAGCAAATATTGAAGAATCAATAGGAGGAAGATCGGATAAAGAGTTTTTGTTTAAACTTGAGATTTCATACAAGGAAGCAAGAGAAACAATTTACTGGTTGAAATTATTAAAAGCAACAGATTATATTTCTGTAAATGAATTCGAAAGTATTCATAACGAAGCAGAAGAAATATGTAAAATATTAGCGAAAATTATAATAACCTTAAAAGGGAAAAAGTGATGCAATTAGAAGCCTCGTGTATTAGATTTTTAATTTTTAATTCTCAATTTTTAATTTATAAATTATGAGACTAGTTGTTTTAGGCGGAGGAGAAAGTGGCGTTGGAACGGCTATTCTCGGAAAGAAAAAAGGATACGATGTTTTTGTTTCTGATTTTGGAAAGATAAAAGAAAGCTATAAAGAAGTTCTTATAATTAATGGGATTGCCTGGGAAGAAGAGCAACACACAGAAGACCTGATTTTGAATGCCGATGTCGTCATGAAAAGTCCGGGAATTCCAGAGAAATCTCCCATAGTAAAAAAGCTTGTCGCAGCGGGGATTAAAGTGATTTCGGAAATTGAATTTGCTAAACCGTTTACAGAAGCTCTTACAATTGGAATTACAGGAAGTAATGGTAAAACTACCACAACAATGTTAACGCATCACTTATTGAAATCGGCAGGTTTGAATGTAGGGTTGGGAGGAAACATCGGAAAAAGTTTTGCATGGCAGGTAGCCGAAAATAAATATGATGCATACGTTCTTGAATTAAGTAGTTTTCAACTTGACGGAATAATAGAATACAGACCTGATATTGCAATAATTACAAATATAAGTCCGGATCATTTAGACCGATATGAGTATAAGTATCAAAATTATATCGATTCGAAGTTTCGAATAACAATGAACCAGACTGAAAGCGATTATTTGATTTACGATGCAGATGATGAAGCAAGTACAGAATGGTTAAAAAACAACAAAACAAAAGCAAAATTAATTCCTTTTTCACTAACAAAAAGTTTTGACGAAGGAGCTTCTATAAATAACAACAAAATGGAAATAAAGATCAACCAAGAAGAGTTTACAATGGAAACAGAATACATTGCGTTAGAAGGAAAACATAATATGAAAAATGCAATGGCAGCAAGCTCTGTAGCAAAATTGATGCAAATTAGAAATGCAACAATTCGCGAAAGTTTATCAAATTTTCAAGGTGTTGAACACCGTTTAGAAAAAGTATTAAAAATTCAGAATGTACAATACATCAACGATTCAAAAGCGACAAATGTAAACGCTACTTTTTTTGCTTTAGACAGTATGAATGTACCAACAGTTTGGATTGTGGGTGGTGTTGATAAAGGAAACGATTACAACGAATTGATGTCATTAGTTCGCGAAAAAGTAAAAGCAATTATTTGTCTTGGAGTTGATAATCATAAAATTATTAATGCTTTTGGAGCTGTTGTTGACATCATGGTCGAAGTAAACAACATGAACGATGCAGTAAAAACAGCACAAAGATTAACAGAAAAAGGTGATGCTGTTTTATTGTCTCCGGCTTGCGCAAGTTTCGATTTATTCGAAAACTACGAAGACAGAGGAAAACAGTTTAAACAAGCAGTTCACAACCTGTAAAAGAAAAATAGTTTCAGGTTTCAAGTTTCACGTTAGGCGAAACTTGAAACCTGAAACAAAAGAAACCTGAAACTAAAAGCAATGAAGGAGTTAGTTAACAAATTAAAAGGAGATAGAGTAATATGGTCATTCGTGGCTTTATTAGCGCTGTTTTCGTTTATGCCTGTTTTTAGTGCGAGTAGTAATTTGGCTTATATCGGTCACGGAACAGGAAATACGTTGGGCTATTTGGTAAAACACTTGGCGCACATTTGTATTGGTTTCATGATTATTTATTGGGTGCATAAAGTTCCGTATCATTATTTTAGGGCGATTTCAAAAATTGCTTTGCCTGTAGTATGGATTTTATTGCTTTATACATTGCTAAAAGGAACCGTAATCGCAGGTGCAAATGCAAGTCGTTGGATCCAGGTTCCTTTTATCGGAATCACATTCCAGACTTCAACTTTGGCGTCTATAGTTTTGTTCATTTATGTAGCAAGATATTTATCAAAAACCAAAGAAGAAAATGAGCCGTTTCAAACCTCATTTGTACAGCTTTGGATTCCGGTTTTTATTACGTTGGTACTTATTCTACCAGCTAACTTTTCGACAACAGCGTTGATTTTTTCAATGGTTATGATGTTGACTTTTATTGGTAAGTATCCATTAAAATATATCGGTTTTATTATCGGTTCAGGAATCGCAATGCTGGCTTTCTTTTTATTAGTTGCCAAAGCATTTCCGGAATCAAGATTCTTTAGCAGGGTAGCAACCTGGGAAAGTCGTATTACGAACTTTACTACAGATAAGCCTGATGAAGATGATTATCAAATTGAAAAAGCAAAAATCGCCATTGCATCGGGGAGATTAGGAGGTTTAGGACCAGGGAAAAGTGTTCAGAAAAACTTTTTGCCACAATCTTCTTCCGATTTTATTTATGCAATTGTTGTAGAAGAATATGGTTTAGTTGGTGGCGTTTCGATTTTGCTTTTGTATTTATTGCTTTTGTTCAGATTTGTAATTGCATCTCATAAAGCCAACACATTATTTGGAAAATTAGTCGTCGTTGGGCTCGGTTTTCCGATGATATTTCAGGCGATGATTAATATGGCTGTTGCAGTAGAATTATTGCCTGTAACAGGGCAAACACTTCCGCTGATAAGTAGTGGAGGTAGTTCGATCTGGATGACGTGTTTCGCTCTCGGAATTATCATTAGTGTGACTAAAAAAGATGAAGAAATCGTAGAAGAGCAACAAGAAAAAGAAAGAAGAAAAGAAGCACTTCAAAGATTAATTGATAAAGAATTGGCAGAAGAAGACTTGCCGATTGATGAGAGAGAAGAAATTAGAGGAGAAATCTACGAAGGAGAACCAATGTATTCCATCGAAGATAATTCAAGAAATCCGATGAATGCTGTTTTAAATAAATAAAAAGAAAAAGAGAATAGCTTTTAGAGCTTATAACTTTTAAAGATATGACAAAGTATAAATTCATATTAAGTGGTGGCGGAACTGGCGGACATATTTATCCGGCAATCGCTATTGCAAATGAGTTAAAATTACAATTTCCTGATGCAGAATTTCTTTTTGTGGGTGCCAAAGATAAAATGGAAATGCAAAAAGTGCCTCAGGCTGGTTATGAAATAAAAGGCCTTTGGATTGCCGGTTTGCAAAGAAAACTGACGTTACAAAATATGATGTTTCCATTGAAATTGGCAACAAGTTTGTTAGAGTCAAGAAGAATCATCAGACAATTTAAACCTAATGTAGTAATAGGAACTGGAGGTTTTGCCAGTGGACCATTATTGCAAGCGGCAGGAGGAGCAGGAATTCCGACAGTAATTCAGGAGCAAAATTCATTTCCGGGAATTACAAATAAATTGCTAAGCAAAAAAGCCAATGCTATTTGCGTCGCATACGAAAATTTAGAGCGCTTTTTTCCAAAAGAAAAAATTGTTTTAACAGGAAATCCGGTTCGTCAGGATTTAATTGATATTGACAGCAAAAGAGAAGAAGCAATTGCTTTTTACGGTTTAGATCCAAACAAAAAGACATTATTGGTTTTAGGTGGAAGCTTAGGAGCCAGAAGAGTCAACCAGTTAATAGAAAAAGAACTGCAAAGTATACTTTCACAAGATGTTCAGATTATCTGGCAATGCGGAAAATTATATTTTGAAGATTATAAAAAATACAATCAGCCAAACGTAAGAGTAGTTGATTTTATTGAAAGAATGGATTTTGTGTACGCTGCCGCAGATGTGATTATTTCACGTGCAGGAGCATCGTCAGTTTCGGAATTATGTATTGTGGGGAAACCAGTAATTTTTATTCCATCACCAAACGTTGCTGAAGATCATCAAACCAAAAATGCGCAGGCAATTGTAGATGCGAAAGGAGCGGTTTTATTAAAAGAATCAGATTTGGAAAGTCAGTTTAGTATCGTTTTTGAAGCTTTATTAAAAGATAAAGGAAAACAAAGTCAATTAAGTGAAAATATTAAAAAACTGGCCAGACCGAATGCTGTAAAAGTTATAGTAGAGGAAATTAAAAAGTTGTTATAATATAACTTTTTAAGATAATTATAGAACAGAATAAAAAAATTAGAACGCTATTTTTAGGTGTTTTGAGTTATTAAAATAAGAAAATTACAAAGGCTTAACTACTAGTTTTTTATACAATAAAGCAACCTGTAAATAGCTCAAAATTAGAAATTAAAATGAATTTAAATCAAATACAAAACGTTTATTTTATTGGTATTGGAGGCATCGGAATGAGTGCGCTGGCCCGTTATTTCAAATATATTGGAAAACAGGTTTCAGGCTACGACAAAACGCCATCAATGCTAACAAGTGAATTAATTGAAAGTGGTATTGATATTCATTTTGAAGATAATATCAGTTTGATTCCAAGTGATTATTTTGTAGAGAATACTTTGGTAATTTTTACGCCTGCCGTGCCTAAAACACATTCTGAATGGAATTATTTCATAGAAAGAAATTACGAAATTAAAAAGCGTGCAGAAGTTTTGGGACTTATAACCAAAGATACTTTCAGTTTTGCCGTTGCAGGAACGCATGGAAAAACAACAACGTCAAGTATTCTGGGTCACATTTTATACGAAAGCGGTGCAGATGTAACAGCTTTTGTGGGCGGAATTGTAGAGAATTACAACTCTAATTTAATTGGAAGTGGAAAAACCGTAACAGTTGTAGAAGCAGATGAATTTGACCGTTCGTTTTTGCATTTGCACCCAAATATTGCCTGTATAACATCAATGGATGCAGATCATTTGGATATTTATGGAACAAGTGATGCAATTGAAGCTTCGTTTGTAGAATTTGCTAATAAAGTTGAAAATAAAAACAATTTGTTTATAACCAAAGAATTGCCTCTTGAAGGAGTGCAATGTGCTATAAATGAAGATGCTATATATAAGGCGTTTAATGTTAGAATAGAAGACGGAAGTTATGTTTTTGATGTGCAGACGCCATCAGAAATCATGAAAGATTTACGTTTTGGATTGCCAGGAAAACACAATTTAATGAATGCTTTGATGGCTATTGCAATGGCAAAAACTTTCGGGACTGCTACAGATTCGATTGCAAAAGCATTGGTTTCTTTTAACGGAATAAGAAGACGTTTTTCTTATCAGATTAAATCTGACAAATTAGTTTATATAGATGATTATGCACATCATCCAACAGAAATAAATGCTGTACATCAAGCAGTTAGGGAATTGTATCCAAATCGTAAAGTTTTGGCCATTTTTCAGCCGCATTTGTTTAGCAGAACAAGAGATTTTGCCGACGGATTTGCCGAAAGTTTATCTCTATTTGACGAAGTGTTCTTGATGGATATTTATCCGGCACGCGAATTACCGATGGAAGGGATTACATCTGATTGGCTGTTAGGAAAAATGACAAATTCGAACAAAAAAATTGTTGCAAAAAGTGATTTATTAGCGCAAATCAAAGCCAGTGATGCGCCAATAATTGTGACAATAGGAGCTGGTGATATTGGAGAAATGGTTCCGTCAATTAAAAAAATGCTAAATGAAAATATTTAATTGGACAAATATTCGATTAGTACTCATTTTTGGGCTTGTACTTTTTTTATATTCGTTTGCCCAGCATCGAAATGGAGATAGAAAATTGAAGAAATGCATGGTTGTTTTTGTAGGAGAAAACACACTGTTCATAAAGCCTGAAGCGGTTAATAAATTGTTAATAGAAAATAAAAAAGACGCTTCCACTATCCGAAAAGATGAAGTAGATTTGAATAAGATAGAAAAAACCCTTGATACGCAAGACATGATTGAAAAGTCGGATGTTTTTGTAAGTATCGATGGAGTTCTAAAAGCGATAGTAAAACAGAAGACACCAATAGCGAGAGTTTATGATGGTGATAACTCTTTTTATATTGACTATGAGGGAAATAAAATGCCTTTATCAGACAATTTTACGGCGCGGGTTCCTCTCGTTTCAGGGGCAATAAATAAAAAAAATAACGAAGATTTAGCTACCTTATTTCGCACAATTTATGACGATGCGTTTTTGAAAAAAAACATCATTGCAATTCAAATTATGCCTAATGGTAGCCTAAAAATGTTTAATAGAAATTATAATTACTTTATCGATTTTGGCAGAACGATGAATGTTGACAAGAAATTTAATAACTATAAAGCCTTTTTTCAAAAAGCAGTTTTAGATAGTTCGTTATATAAATACAATAAGATTGACCTGAGATTTACGGAACAAGTAGTTTGCACAAAATAATAGAAAATGGAAAAAGATAATATTGCAGTAGGTCTAGATATTGGAACAACCAAAATAGTTGCCATGATAGGCAAGAAGAACGAGTATGGTAAATTGGAAATTTTGGGTATTGGTAAATCCAAAAGTTTGGGTGTTGCGAGAGGTGTTGTAAACAACATTACGCAAACTATTCAATCAATTCAACAAGCTATTTTAGAAGCAGAAAATAATTCAGGATATAAAATTAAGGATGTTGTTGTAGGTATTGCCGGACAGCACATTAGAAGTATACAGCATACAGATTACATCAGCCGTAGTAATCCGGAAGAAGTAATTGGCGAAAATGATATTCAGCTTTTAATTGATCAGGTTAATAAACTTGCGATGTTACCGGGAGAAGAAATTATTCACGTTTTGCCTCAGGAATTTAAAATCGACGGACAATCTGAAATTAAAGAACCAATCGGAATGTACGGCGGAAGATTAGAATCTAGTTTTCACGTGGTGGTTGGACAAGCGTCTTCTATTAGAAATGTTGGAAGATGTATTCAGAGCTCAGGAATTGAGTTGTCCGGATTAACATTAGAACCGTTGGCTTCGGCAGATGCAGTTTTAAGTCAGGAAGAAAAAGAAGCTGGTGTAGCCCTTATCGATATCGGTGGCGGAACAACAGATTTAGCTATTTTTAAAGATGGTATTATTCGTCATACTGCTGTAATTCCTTTCGGAGGAAATGTAATTACAGAAGATATTAAAGAAGGCTGTTCGATTATCGAAAAACAAGCAGAGCTTTTAAAAATAAAATTCGGATCAGCCTGGCCGGGAGAAAATAAAGACAACGAAATTGTTTCTATCCCTGGCTTAAGAGGAAGAGAGCCAAAAGAAATTTCGCTTAAAAACTTATCTAAAATTATTCACGCCCGTGTTGTGGAAATTGTAGAACAGGTTTTTGCAGAAATTAAAGCTTACGGACACGAAGATCCTCGTAAAAAACTAATTGCAGGAATTGTGCTTACAGGTGGTGGAGCTCAGCTAAAACATATAAAACAATTAGTGGAGTACATTACAGGAATGGACACCAGAATTGGATATCCAAACGAGCATTTAGCAGGAAATTCAAGCGAAGAAATTTCAAGTCCATTATTTGCAACTGCTGTTGGTTTAGTAATGAACAGTATCGAAAATAGCACACAAAGTGCTGTTAGAATGGAACTTGTAAATGAGCAGCCAAAAGTAGTATACAGAAACGTTCCGCCTCAGGCACAACAACCTGTTCAGCCGCGATACGAAGTTGAAGAAAACTACGTTGAAAGAGTAGAAGCTTTTGAACCGCCAAGAGAAGTTAGAAGTAACGTGGCTACAAAAGACGAGTCTACAGAAACAAAAATAAGAAGATCATTTTTTGATCGTTATGTCGATAAAATTAAAGATTTTTTAGACAACGCAGAATAATAAAGTAAAACGAAAAGGATTACTTTTTGCCCCAAGTCAAGAAGTAAAAAATGTATTTAATAAGAATTTCAAAACCAAAAAGATGATGAGCAACTCAGAATTTGGAAGTATTTCATTTGATTTACCGAAAAACCAATCAAATGTAATCAAAGTAATAGGTGTTGGTGGAGGCGGAAGTAACGCAATCAACCACATGTTCAAGCAAGGTATTAAAGGGGTAGATTTTATCGTTTGTAATACAGACTCACAAGCACTTCAAAATAGCGCTGTACCAAATAAAATTCAGTTAGGTATGAACTTAACAGAGGGTCTTGGAGCAGGAGCAAACCCTGATGTAGGACAGCAATCTGCTATTGAAAGTATCGCTGATATCGAAAAAATGTTAGACCGTGGTACTAAGATGGTATTTATTACGGCTGGTATGGGTGGTGGTACCGGTACTGGTGCTGCTCCGGTAATTGCACAATTGGCAAAAGAAAGAGAAATTTTGACCGTTGGTATCGTAACAATCCCATTTCAGTTTGAAGGAAAGGTACGTCAGGAACAAGCGCTTTTAGGAATCGAAAAATTACGTAAACAAGTAGATTCTTTAATTGTAATCAACAATAATAAATTAAGAGAAGTATACGGAAATCTTGGTTTTAAAGCTGGATTTTCTAAAGCGGATGAAGTTTTGGCAACAGCCTCAAGAGGGATTGCTGAAGTAATTACACATCACTATACTCAAAATATTGATTTACGTGACGCAAGAACTGTTTTAGCAAACAGCGGAACTGCGATCATGGGATCTTCTGTTGCCGAAGGCGAAAACAGAGCAAAAGATGCTATTATTTCAGCATTGGATTCTCCGTTATTAAACGACAACAAAATTACAGGAGCCAAAAACGTATTGTTGCTTATCGTTTCTGGATCTGATGAAATTACGCTTGACGAAATTGGAGAAATCAACGATCATATCCAGGCAGAAGCAGGTTACAACGCAAATATTATCATGGGAGTTGGTGAAGACGAAACTCTTGGTGAGGCTATTGCCGTAACTATTATTGCTACTGGTTTTGATGTTGAACAACAAAATGAAATTGTAAATACAGAACCTAAGAAAATCATTCATACGTTGGAAGATGAACAAAGAAGTGTTCATAATTTAACGAATAAAGCACTTACATCTTTCGATTTAAGCAGTAGTACACCAACTGCGAAATCAGAAGAAAAAATTGTTTTTGATTTGATGGAAGATACGGTTGTTGCTCCCGTGATTCAGACTCCTCCGGTTGCTGTTGCTCCAGTAATCAATCAGGAAGAGTTAGTAGTAATGTCAGAGTTTATTAAAAATCTGGATGTAACTTTTGAAATCGTTTCGCCAATTACAGATATCGATTTTACTATTTCTACTCCGCAAGCGCAAACTTTTCAGGAAGTAAAACCTGTTCAAAGAGTATTTGAAAAAGAAGAACAAACAACGTTTTCTTTTGACTTGCCTCTTTTTAGAGCAGAGCCGGAAGTAAAGAAAGAACCGGTTGTTGAAGATACTAGAATTTTGTTTGAATTAACAAACGAAACACGTAATATTAAGGTAAATGATCCTGTTTCATTTGTTCCGGTAACTGAAGTTGCTGAAAACGGAATCATCAAATATTCTTTAGAAGAATATATGGAGGTTGAAAATGATTTAATCACATCTAAACCAGTTGAAAAAGTGGTAGAAGATGTAGTTCCTGAGGAATTGAATATCACTTTGAAACCAAAAGTTGATTTTGCACAGGAAGCTGCTTTTACAACAACAGATCATGCGTCTCCGATGGAATTAACAATCGAAGAAACATTACGTTTAAGAGCAGAAGAAAGAAGAAAGAAACTAAAAGAATTTAATTATAAATTCCATAACAATGTTTCTAGAATTGATGAACTAGAAAAAGAGCCTGCTTACAAAAGATTAGGTATTGATCTTTCAAATAATCAATCTAATACAACTAATTCGAGAATCTCTGTTGGTACAGATAGTAATAACGATTTACAATTACGTTCAAACAATTCATTTTTGCACGATAACGTAGATTAATATTACATTCATAATAATAGGATAACCCGAAAATTGGATTTAATTTTCGGGTTATTTTTTTTATCTTCGCACAGAATTTAAAAATTTGACTTCTATGCTTAACCTTTAAAGTTAATTTTGTTGTCAGTTCGAGTGGAGGTTGATAGCAACTTTCAGAAAAATTAATCAATTTATAAGCTTTGCTTATTCAAATAAAAACAAAAATGAGTTTACAAACATTAATCATGGACGAGATTAAAACCGCCATGAGAGCAAAAGATACAGTAGCTTTAGAAGCTTTAAGAGCTATTAAATCAGAAATGTTATTAGCTGCAACTGCTTCTGGCTCTAAAGAAGAATTGACAGAAGACGAAGAAGTAAAATTACTTCAAAGACTAGTTAAAACACGTAAAGAAAGCGCAAGGATTTTTACAGAACAAAACCGCCCTGATTTGGCTGAGCCAGAATTAGCTCAGGTTGCGGTAATTGAGAAATTCTTACCAGCTCAATTAAGTGAAGAAGAAGTAGAAGCTGTAATTGCAAAAATTATTGCTGAAACAGGAGCTTCTGGAATTGCTTCAATGGGTAAAGTAATGGGATTGGCATCTGCTCAATTGGGTGGAACTGCTGAAGGAAAAACCATTTCTGCAATTGTGAAGAAACTTTTGGTTTAAATTCCAATAAAAAAAATCCAAATTCCAAAATTGGAAAACCCAAAATAGAAATTCCAAATTTAAATTGGAATTTGGAATTTAAAAATTGAATTTTAAATATATTGACCGCGTAGTTCAACTGGATAGAATATCAGATTTCGGCTCTGAGGGTTGGGGGTTCGAACCCCTCCGCGGTCACAGTAAACAGGCAAAATACATTACTTATGTATTTTGCCTGTTTTTTTTTTGAGCATTGTCTCCATGTTTTTTATGACAACTAATTATAATACGATTTTTATTGTTGTTTGTCTTACTTCCTCTAAGAACCTTTTAAACTATTCGATTAAATTTTATATACGAATTATTGAAGTGTTAAGTAGGCTTTTTTTGCCTATGAATTTGCAAATCCCTACCTATTAAAATATATATGGCTCTTATTGTTTTTTTTAAGCAATTCTTCTTAATGTAAGAAATGTCCTTATTTGTAAACTTAAAAACTTTTGAAGGCAATAATAAGTCAAAATGGCTTTAACCTTTGGGAAATTAAATTCTGTTAGTCTCTAAGTCCGGCAGATTTTTTTATTAAATATCTAAAACTACTGTAAAATAAGGCGATTACAACTTGTTTTTTGTTTTTTTTAGTAGACGGTTAAATTAATTTTTTATGCGGATTTAAGATTAAATGTTTAAGGAAATGGATGGAATTTTTTTAGAAGAATTGATATTGGAATTTAATTTTTTTGAAAAGTGAATTAATAAATGGATAAAAATGAACAAAAAATGGCTTAAAAAAAAGAAAAAGATGAAGTAGAAAATTAGCAAAAATGAATGAAAATTAAAAAACAAAAATGGATAGAAATAAAACAAAAATGAACAAAAATTTACTTATTGTATTAGCCCTTCTTTTATTTAGTGTAGGGTATGGACAAAGTCTTAAAACCTGGACCGGTGCCACGAGTACTGCATGGAATGTAGATACAAACTGGAGTCCTGAAGGAAGGCCGACTGCTACTGACAATGTATTAATAACAAATGCATCCAATCAACCTGTAATATCTGCTTTAGGAGCTGCTTGTGCAATTCTTGAGTTGTCAAATTCAACTCCAGGCAGTGTTGTTGTTCTAACAGTAAATGCGGGGTCTTTTTCTCCTGCATCGATAATTATGAATAGCGGCGGCGGGGATACCAGCGATTGTAGTTTAACTATTAATACTGGAAAAGTAACTGTAACGGGAAATGTTACAATGAATGGTACTGCTCTTCAAAATGATGTGACTTTTTCCGGAGATGGAAATTTGCAGATTGGAGGAGTAATGACAGGAGGTATATTAAATGCAGGTACTTTAACAAGCGGTAAAGGAACTGTATCTTATAATGGTACAGGAACGCGAGCTATAGGTGCCTATACTTATAATAATTTAACAATTTCTGGTAGTGGTATCAGAACAATTACCCCTTCAGTAATTGTAAACGGTATTCTTGCCATGACAGGTACAGCGACAGCTTCTGCTGCACCAACTTATGGTGCTAATGCTGCTTTACAATACAATAGCGCATCATCCCTGACAGCCGGACCGGAATGGGTTAGTCCATTTATCGCAAACGGAGGGGTTCAAATTTCTTCTGTTACAGGTTCAAGCATAGTAACCTTAAATAATAATGTAGAAAAAAGATTTAATGATGGGGTATCACTTGTAATAGATGAGGGTGCTTCATTAGTAGCTACTAACACGGATTTGTATTTTGGCGGTGATTTTATAAACAATAATGGATCGTTGACAACAGATGGATTTGTTTATCTAACAGGTGCTGTTAGTCAAACTATAGATGGTTTTACAGCAACAAAAGGAGTTGTTATGAATAAAACTGCTGGTGTAGCGACTTTTACAAAAAATTTAAATACTGGGAAATTAATAATTGATGGTGCAGGAACACTTAATCTTGGAGCTGGTTTGACTCATAGTTTTACTGATTGGGTTAGAACACAAGGAACATTAAATGCTAATTCAAGTCTTTTAAAATTTTCAGGAAATGTAAGTGGCACTGGAAGTAATTTTACAGCGGGAACAAGTACGGTAGAATTTAATGGAGGTGCACAAAATTTAGGAACGGGATCAATAATTTATAATAATCTTACATTATCAGGAGCTGGAACTAAAACTTTTGGTGCAAAAACTACAATAAATGAAACTTTCTCTATCGTGAGCGGAGTAGTTGCAGATCTTACTGCTAATTTAGTGCATACTGCCAAAAGTATAAAATTGGGTGTTACAACCGGATCTGGTGGATCATGGGGAAGCTCTCTTTCAAACGCAGTTAATAAAAATAATACTTTCTTTACTTCTAATAATGGAATTGTTAATGTTGGACCAACAATTGTAGTAAGTACCGATAGCTTATCTGGGTTAACTACAACTTATGGTACGCCATCAAGTTCAAATAGTTTTGACCTATCTGGTCTTGCTATGCTTGAAGGAATTTTAGTTACTCCTCCTTCAGGATTTGAAGTGAGTACAGATGGAGTTACTTTTAGCAATACAATTACTATTGGAGCTGCAGGCGCTATTGCATCTACAAAAGTGTATGTTCGATTAAAAGGAACAATTGACGCAAAAGATTATTCTGGAAATCTAGTGTTAACCAGTAATGGTACAACCACTATAAATATACCAATAGCTACAAGTACTGTAAACAAAGCACCACTGACTATCACAGCAGTTAAAAAAGATAGACAATATGGTGTTGCGAATCCAGTTTTAACAGTAACTTATGATAAGTTTGTAAATGGAGATACTGAAGCGAAATTAACTACATTACCTACAATTGTAACTACTGCAGTTATAGGAAGTGCAGTTGGAAATTATCCAATTACAGTTAGTGGAGCAGTTTCTTCAAACTATGACATTACTTATGTAGCAAATATATTAGATATTACTCCTGCAGCGTTAACTATTACTGCAGTTGATAACACTAAAGTTTATGGATCAGATAATCCTGTTTTAACAGCAACTTATGTTGGTTTTGTAAATGGAGACACTGAAGCAAAATTAACAACATTACCTACAATTGCAACTACAGCGGTTAAAGGAAGTGCAGTTGGAAATTATCCAATCACAGTAAGTGGTGCAGTTTCATCAAACTACACTATTACTTATGGAGCAAATGCAGTATTGGCTATTACTCCTGCAGCGTTAACTATTACTGCAATTGATAACAGTAAAGTTTACGGATCAGACAATCCAGTATTAACAGCAAGTTATGCTGGGTTTGTAAATGGAGATACTCAGGTTAGTTTAACAACATTACCTACAATTACAACTACAGCAGTTAAAACAAGTGCAGTAGGTACTTATCCAATTGCTGCTAGTGGAGCAGTTTCATCAAATTATGCTATTAGCTACGTTTCTGGAACTTTAACAGTGATTGCTTCTAGCAATGCAGGTTTGGGAGATTTAACTATCAGTGAAGGTGCTTTAAGCCCTGCTTTTTCAGAAGGAACCAAAGACTATACAGCTACAGTACCTAATGATATTAAAGAAATCACAGTTACCCCAACTACAGCCGATGCTGCAGCAACGGTAACAGTAAATGGAAAAGAAGTACCAAGCGGAACTGCTTCTGAAAATATTCCTTTGGAAGTAGGTGAAAATACAATTACTACAGTAGTAACAGCGCAAGATGGAACTACTCAAACTTATACAATAATCGTTACAAGAGAGCCTTCTAGTGATGCAGGTTTAGGAGATTTAACTATCAGTGAAGGTACATTGAGCCCAACTTTTGCAGAAGGGACTAAAGACTATACAGCTACAGTACCTAATGATGTTAAAAATATTACAGTTACACCAACTACTGCGGATGCTACAGCAACTGTAACAGTAAATGGAGTAGAGGTGCCAAGTGGAACTGCTTCGGGAAATATTCCTTTAGAAGTAGGTAAAAATGAAATCACTACGATAATAACAGCTCAGGATGGAACTACTAATACTTATGTAATAGTTGTTACAAGAGAAGCTTCTAATGATGCAGGTTTGACAGATTTAGTTGTAAGTGAAGGTACTTTAAGCCCAACTTTTGCAGAAGGAACTAAAGATTATACAGCTACAGTACCTAATGATGTTACAGGGATTACAGTTACACCAACTATTGCAGATGCTACAGCAACAGTAACAGTAAATGGAGTAGAAGTACCAAGCGGAAAAGCTTCTGGAGAAATTCCTTTGCAAGTAGGTGAAAATACGATTACTACAGTAGTAACTGCAGAGGATGGGACTACTAATACTTATGTAATAGTTGTTACAAGAGAAGAAGCAGCTTCTAAGCCATCTGATAATGCAGGTTTATCTGACATTGTTGTAAGTGAAGGTACTTTAAGTCCAGAATTTAATACAGATACAAAAAATTACACAGTAGATGTGCCAAATGAGACTAATTCAATTATAATCACTCCTACACCAATCGATCCAAATGCAACTGTTGAGATAATAGTTGATGGAAAAACAGTTACTGATAATACGGCTCCAATTGATCTAAAAACAGGAGAGAATGTAGTTACAATAGTTGTTACAGCTCCAGATGGTACACAAGAAACATATACTATTATTGTAAACAGAGAAGATGCAGTACCAGTTATCCCTTCAAATATTATTACTCCAAACGGAGATGGTAAAAATGATGTTTGGGTAGTTCCAGGTCTGAATGTATATCCTAACAATTCAGTTAAAGTTTTTGACAGAGCAGCAAGATTAGTGTATTCTAAAAATAACTATAACAGTGATTGGGATGGTACTTATAAAGGATCTCCACTTACTGAGGATACTTATTACTATCTAATTGATCTAGGGAATGGTTCACCTAAACTTAAAGGGTTCATTTCAATTATTAGAGACTAATAATTAAGAAGGAAAGAAATAAAACAATGAAAATTAAAAAAATGAGAGTAATCTATATAAAGGTAATGATGTTCCTGATTCTATTAGGAGCAAATACCGCAAATGCGCAGTTAACAGAATACGAGTCCATGTATTTTCAAAATCAATACTTAAATAACCCTGCTATGGCAGGGTTAGAAGAAGGTATGAAATTTAACATAGGCTACCAAAGACAATGGGATGAAGTTCCCGGGAATCCAATATTAATGAATGCCACTTTCGAATATAATGGAGGCAACAGAACAGGGTTAGGATTAAATGTAAGTAGTGACAGAGCTGGACTAATCAATAGAACAAGAATAATGGGAACTTATGCCTATCATTTACCAATAGGAGTTGACCAAAAATTAAATTTCGGATTATCTGCAGGTGCAAAATTTGCTTCTATTGATTACAATAAAGTTGTAGGGGATAGGGACGACGCTTTATTACAGAATTATAATGAAGGTGCTGCTTTTGATGGAGATCTGGGTATTGCGTATACTAGTAGACTATTGACAATCCAGGCAGCATTGCCAAACCTTAATGCTTTAATGTATGATAATAATGATGGTGTGAAAAAATATGTAGATCGTTCTATTTTTTATTCATCAGTGAGTTATAAAATATTACTGTCAAATGAAGATGAAAACTTAAATGTTGAACCATTGATCGCTTATAGAGGGGTTAAAGGACACAAAGATATTTTAGATGCAGGGGCAAGATTTAACTTTCCGGATTATAAGATGAATGTATCAGCATTTTACCATACTAATAAAACTGTTTCTACAGCTTTTGGTATTTCGCTTAACGATTTGGGTGTTTTTCTGGCTTATTCTAAATATTTTGGAAGTCTTGGTGCTTATGCAAACAATACTTTTGAAGTTGGACTTAACTATAAATTGTAATATAAGAGTTTATCATAATTAAAATAGGTTCTTTATTGAGTAAAGAATGTGATTCTAATCAGTAAAAAAAAGCCAGTGATTTATTTTCACTGGCTTTTTCATTTTAACATGATAATATTCTAAATGGTCATCAATTTATTTTGTATTCTCTAAAAAAGCATGGATATAATTTACTACAAGATTTATATGCTGATGTTGCGGCGCATGTCCTGTCTGTGGAAGAACGATTAATTGCGCCGTTGGTAATTGTTTGGTTAACGGATACCAATTTTCGACAGCAAAACTAATATCATGATCTCCGGAAATAATTAAAATTGGAGTTTTAGTAGTTTTAAGTTTTCCTTTAAAATTATCTTTATCTTCAGTTAAACCAGCGCTGCCTTTAAAATAAAGTTGAAAAACATCCATAGTAGAAGGAATTTTAGAAACATCAATTCTTTTTGCAATTCTGTCGTGTGATGCTTTGGCTTCTGCTTTGCTTTCTTCAGAAGAAGGTTCGAAAAACAATACAATTTCATCATCAAAATCATTAACCGGTTTTAAAGCTGAATCCAGAAATGCCTGCTCCAGGGGAACAACTCTTTCACCCGGAGGCCCGGTCCCTAATAATACGGTTTGTGAAATAAGATCTGAAAATTGCAATGTTGCAACCTGAGTTACTAATCCACCATAAGACCAGCCCATTATAATTGTTTTTTTTATTTTTAGAAAATCGGCAAGATCTTTTACATCTTTTGCAACATCTTTTAAGTCAGTTGGTAAAGTTCCTGTTGAGTAGCCAATACCAGTGTAATCAAAAGTAATTACCTTGTAGTTTTCGGCAAGTTTGTCTAAAAATAGGGGATCCCAGGTATCTAGTGTTCCTCTAAAGCGATTTACTAAAATAATGGGAGTTCCTTTTCCTATAGTACGGTAAGCGATTTTTCTGCCTGAAACATCAGCAAATTCTGTTTTAGAATTTAAAGCAGTTATTTTTTGTGCATTCATAATAGATAAATTTGTTATAAGCATCAAAAAAACAAATGGAATTGTAAATGTTTTCATTGTTTTTGAATTTTGGTTAATGATTAATTCAGATAAACAATTTTAATGCCTTGGATGAAAAATATTTATGAACCAATAGTTTTGGGATATTGAATGGATTTTACATTTGTATGTTTTGTTTTATATCGCTTTAACCAATATGTTTTAGCGATATTTCGAAAATTAGATTTCGATTGTACTGCCAATTTTTGGTAAGAAAAGATGGAGATTTGCATTTTTAAAACTTTCTTCAGCTTTTTTATGATCCATAATAATGAAACCAAAAGTATCATAATGAACGCCTAATATTTTAGTAACGCCAACTAATTTTGATGCTTCAATTGCTTCTTCAATTCCCATTGTAAGGCCATCTCCAATTGGGAAAACAGCAAAGTCAAGTTTGGTAAATTTCGGAATCAGCTGCATATCCAGAGTTAGGGCCGTATCACCGCTATAATAAAAATTTCCATCAACGGTAGTTAACACAAAACCACAGGCAATTCCACCATAACTTCCATCCATGAAACTACTTGGATGCTGCGCAATAACACATTTTACGGATCCAAAGTCAAAATCAAACTTTCCACCCGGATTGATTGGATGCGCGTTTTCGATTCCGTTTTTTAAGAGCCAGTTATAGATTTCAAAATTGCCAAGAACTTTGGCTCCCGTATTTTTTGCGATGCGTTCTACATCTAAAATATGATCGTAATGGGCATGTGAAATAAAAATATAATCAGCTTTGATTTCGTCAATATTAATATCTTTGGCTAAATCGTTCCCGGTAATAAAAGGATCAAATAGAATATCTTTTCCATTGGCATAAACTGAAAAACACGAATGTCCGTAATAAGTTATCTTCATAATAAATAGATTTTATAAATTGATAATTATCTAAAGTAGTTAACTTTTTATCCAAAAAATGTACCAGCCAAAACGGACTTGAAACAAACTATTTATTCCTCAAAAACTTTTTCAGTATCAACAGGATTATTTTCCTGATATAATTTTTTACCAATCATGCCTTTGTCGCCAAGAGCGCGACCTTTTATCAGCCAGGCAATTCCGAAAGCAAAAAGAGCAAGTGCCTCTAAAACTAACGTTGAATAAGTGAAAAATTTTAAACTTTCGGAAACAGGTACCATAATTATAAAAACAAGTATGGAATATCCGCAAAACCTATAAATATTATTTTCGTTAAGAATACTTTTTGGATCTCTGGTTTCATTTTTCTGACCAATTGTAAAAACATTAATAGACAATAAAGCCATGATTAAAAACAACAAAGCCGCAAAGCCATAATGAAACCAGCCAAGCCATTTTTCCGGATACGGAATTATTGTGTAAATTTTAATTGCAAAATCATCCGGATTCATTGGTATCAATGCTACGCCAATCGCCATGATTCCCGCAATATTAGTCAATAAATTGTCATTTTTCCAGATTGAAGCATTGCTTGTGCCTTTGTAGCAAATTAAAAATAAACCTACTGCACATAATGTTCCTGTGAAAATTTCCCTGAGATTGGTGAAATAATAATGACTTATTGAAGGTTGAAGTTGTGTTTTGAAAAAAGAAATAAAAGACAAACCAACCAAAAGTATTGGAAGGCTTATTCCTAAATAACCTATTGCCCGCCTGATTCTTCTATAAGTGAAAATATCGTCACGTTCAATTTCTATTTCCTTAGGATCTATTTTCATTTTATTATGAGTTGATTAAAGGAAATATAAAGTTGAGCTCTTAGTTTGACGGAGAATACAATAAATCGGACTGTGGTAACTCTATTTTACCCTCAAAATTTTTCGATTGCGAATAGATGGTAATTCCTAAAAGTCTCCATTCTAAAGTTCCATAAACAGAATAAACGTATTGATTTTCTCCATTAGATTTATTTAAAATAATACTAATTGGGTACCAGTTTGTACCACTTATAAATCCTTCTCTGGAAGATTGTGCATTAAGCAGTTCCTTAGCTGTATAATTTACAGAAAGACTCATTTTTGAAGTTAGATTATCATCAATAACTATTCTTTGATTTCGACCATTATTGCTATTAGCGACTTTAGCGGTTTTATTATTTAAATCAAATTGTTTGAATTCTGAATTGTTGTCTTTTGGTTTAGAAGTAAAAGATAATAAACCCAAAGCAAAAATAACACAAGCAAAAAGACCCAATTTTTCACGAATAAATTTCAATGCCTGAAAACATATAACAATAAATGCGATAAAGATTGCTATATTTAAGATACCCCAAATTAATTGTGTCATAATAGCTGTTTGTTACTTCTATAAATATATTAATCAGATTATTAATAATTTACAGAATTGGTTGTTTGAAAATGGTAATTTTTTACAAAACGAAAATACAAATTAAACCTGAAAAAACTAAATATTTAGAAGATTTATCTCATAATATCTGTATCAACCGGAATATAACCAAGATGCCTGCTTAGAGATAAAATTTGACCCTTATGATGGTATTCGTGTGTAATAACATGACTAAAAAATTTTAAAGGCGATGCTGAATTTTTATTGCCTTGTATTTTGTAGACTATCTCTCGATCAGAAAGATCCATTTCCAGAATAAATTCTTCCATGAAAAGATCTACAGAATCAAAAAGTAAAATAACATCCTGTATTGTTAAGTTGTCTTCATATTCAGCATATTTTAGGTTCTTTTTCAATGCAAGATTCGCAATCCAATATTCGTATGTGTTGGCAATATGAACGAGTAAGTTTCTCATGCTTCCGCCACGGCCAAATGATGTATTTTGATTAATGAAATCTTCTGGACTAATAGTTTTACAGTATTCAAAAAGTACATTTCTTGAACCTTTTACATATTCATATTGTTCTTTGACGTATGTAGAATATTGTTCTGACAAAATATAAGCTTTTAATTTTACTTAATTTAAAAACGTTATTATCGCTTGGTCGTTGTTGGCAGCTTCTGCATATATTTGTTGCAAAAGTTTAAAGTTTTCATCTAAATAATCAAAAGAATCCTCATCCCATATTGGATATACATCTAACTCGTTCATTGTTTTGGAGTTATATTTGTTTTTTAAATCTTCAGTTGTAATTTTTGAGATTTGTTCGCTTAGGTCTTTAACCTGATCAGAAGTTAAATAATGTCCGGGACCATAACCTAAATCCTGTTCTTCATCAATAAGCTGACCACTAAATAAAACCTGTACCAGTGGATGATCTGCATTTTGAATGTTTTGCCCTGTTAGTAAAAAAATAATACCATCCCAAGCTTTGTCAACATCGTTTAAATTTTGATCTTCGGTTGCATTTTCATCGTAAATTCTTTCCTCCAAAAGCGAACTATCTTGTAAATAAGTTTCAAGTTCAGTAGTAGTTACGCGAAGTAAATTAGCGATCATTCCCATATCGTATTATATTTTATTATTTATTTTATTTTTTTAATTTTTCATGGATTGTTCTGTTAATGAATTATCAAACTCAGAAGCAATCTTTATAGGGAAATCACTAAATTCAATTGCATTTAAATCGTTATTCAAACTTTCTAAAGTTTCAATCATAAACGCATCTAAATCGGTAGGAATTTCCATTTTATTTTTCTGAAATTGTTTAATAAGGACAGTAAGATATTCTGTCATTGTTTTTTGTCCGTTTGCATCTAAAAACATTTCTTGTGACCAAAAATCAAGAGTAACCATTTTAATTTTTCCATAAGAATCATTATCCGCAAGAAAAATCTGTTTATCATTTAACCAGTCCCATTTCTTACTTCTTGAAAAATATAAATCTTTTTTTGAATAGTTTTTAATGATGCTGAAATTGGGGATTTCATTTTGTTTTCTGAAAAAATTGAACATAAAGATGTCTTATTTCTTAGAAAATAAATTCTCTACAACCCAGGCCGGACCAATCATTAGGAACTGAAGGTCTTTTAAAAACGAAGGCTTTTTGCCTTCAATGTTATGACCGTAAAATTGCCCAATCCACGCGATTACAAACACGCCAATAGAAAACAGCCATAAAGGTAAAAGCTGACCAATGTAATAATTCACAATCAGACAAAGAGTAGAGAAAATAGCAATTTTAATAGCCATTGCAACTGATAATCGGATATAAAAAACAAGAACAAAAAGTAATACAACAACTGCCCAATTTTCGATAATGGGCACATTCAGTTTAAGAGTATTGGCAATAAAAGTACTCGGAATACTCATTAATAATCCTACAATCGAAAAATAAATTGCCGGAACGCAAACATAGTGTATTGCTTTGTTTTTTGGGTTTTGATGACTTACGGCATATTCGTCAAACCATTGGTCTAATGTTCTCATTTTTTTTGGTTTAGATAGTAAACAAATCTATTAAAATTTTCTGACTTTGAATAAAATCAAAAAACATAGAACCTTACAGATTAAAATGTTTTTTCACGCAGATTCTGTAGATTTGAGCAGATTAAATTTAAATATCTGCTTAAATCTTTTTAAAATCTGCGTGAAACAAATTAATTTTTAACCGCAAAGCCCGCAAAGATTTACGCAAAAGTTCGCAAAGCTTTGTATTGATTTATCTTTGCGGTTAAAAAAAACATCGTGGTTAAAAAATACCGTGATGTTAAAATATATTAAGATTATCTGTTGCCAATATTAATTTTTTAAATCGGCTTCTGTCAAAATCTATTCTGCTGGCCTGAACGGCAATAGGAAAATAAATTCCCATATTCGAAGTCATTTTTAATTTGCTTTGGTTGCTTATTGTAAAGTCCAGTTTGCCCTCTGCAACTGCATTTAAACTGGCAATTAAACCCGTATCTAATGTAAAATCAGTCTCAATATCGACCACTAGATTTTTAGCAAAAACAGTTCCCGTAATGAGGAGAAGATAATTGCGATTGGCATTTTTTAAAAGAGAAGGATTTGGATGTTGGAAATCAGCAGAAAATAAATATTCTTCGAGATTGCCCAATGCATATTCTTTGGTAACAGAGTTTTCGTAACTGATGGTTACGGTTTTTCCGGATTTTATTTTGGCAGAAATTTCAAAAGTACCAAGTCCTAATGTTTTTAGAATTTCTTCCAAAAGTGTAATTCCTATATTAAAACCATAATCATCTTTTTTAGTATAATCAACGCTCAACGCCGGATTTTCGATTTCTACTAATTCAATATCGCTTTTAAAAGCGTGACTGATATTTGCATAATAAAGCTGTGCTTCATCAAACGGTTTTTTCAACCATAATTGTAGTGGTTTATGACTTCTTAAAGGTCCTTCGATTAAGTCATAACCCTGATCGCCTAAAAATTTGGTAAGTTTCATGGTATTGTTTTTTAAGTTATATAAATAGTTTTGGGGTATTAGTATTATTAATTTTTTTTAGTGTATTATACTTACAAATTTATTAAATATTTATTGGTTTATTTTAAAGTTTATTGCATTTGGTATAATTTATAACAATTTGTTTAACACATAGAAACATAGGTTTTATGAGTAAAAAAGAATGTTTTAAAACCGAAATACAAAACAATGCTCCGTGTATTTTAATAAAGTAAAACACCTTTCCTGAGATTTTAAATCTATGTTTCTATGTGTTTAAATTAATTTACCTAAGAGTTCACTTTTTATTTCAAATTGTGAATATCTATTTTGAAAATTAAGATTTTTTATTTCCTTTAAAATCTATCTTTGGCATCCTTAAAAAAATGAAAAATGAGCGCAACTTGGTACGAATGCAAAGTAAAATATAGAAAAACAGATGACATCGGAACACAAAAGGTTACTACAGAACCTTATTTGGTAGATGCGATATCTTATACAGAAGCCGAAAGCAGAATTAATGAAGAAATGAAGGCTTATGTTAGTGAAGAATTTAAAATCACCAATATTAAAGTGGCAAATTATGCCGAGATTCATCCTTTTGAAAATGCTGATCGCTGGTTTAAATCGAAGGTTACTTTAATGGCTTATGATGAAGAAAGTGGTAAAGAACGCAAAACAAATATGTATTTGTTAGTTCAGGCCAATGATGTAAAAGAAGCCTATGACAATACGATTACGGCAATGAAAAACACAATGGGAGATTATACAATTCCGGCAATTTCAGAATCACCAATTATGGATGTTTTTCCATATTTTAGTGGTGAAGAGGGAGACTTAGAACAATTGGAAAGATTTAATGCCCTAAAAGCTTCTAAACCAGAAATTGTAGCTGTAGGTGATACAGGCGAAAATATAGAAGATCTTGTAGAAGCAGATAGCGAATAATTTACTTTAGTATTATATAAAAAGAGAGCTTTAAGTTCTCTTTTTTGTTTTTATAAGATATTGATAATAAGATTTAGTAGTTATATCTTTTGTGCCGTAAATCTTTGTCAAAGTTTTAAACTTTGACAAAGATGTTCAATGTTCTATGTTGACAAAATAAAAAAAATCCGTTTAAATCCGCGTTTTTGCAAAGCAAATCCGTGTCATCCGCGTTCCACAACAAAGATTAGAAATAAGAATAAACAAAAGTCTACAAAATCTTATTTCTGATTATAATCAAAAACATTATCCCACAATTCATCAATTTGAATCAAAGCTTTCTCTAAAGGAAGAGCTTCCCATTTTCCATTTTTTTCTACGCCAAGACCAATGTTTTTTAGTTTCAGTAAAGCATCGGTTACATCAAAATCAATTTCTGTATTTAATTTTGTTTTAAACCACAATTCAATTTGATTATCCAGTTCCTGAGCTGTTAACGGATTTTCGCTTTTATGTAAAAAAGCATATGCCAAAATAGTTTCTTTAAGCACTTCTTCTTCAGAAGAATTTAGTAAAGAATAAAAAGCACCACTATTATTTCCCAGATTTTTAAAATACAAACTATCCGAAAGCATTTTAGAATATCGGATCTTCTTGTTTATAAAGTTGTTGTATTGGCGAAAGCAATAAGCAGCTAAAATTCCCAGTGCAATCAAACCTTGGTTTAATGATGTTTTGCTGTTTAGTAAATCGATTGTTTCGCCGGTTTCATAAGCGGTATACATATTAATCAGCGCCGGAATTACCTGGGCACTTAATAACGAAATTCCACCAAAAACTCCCGGTACCCAAAGCAGCATTTTATCTTTCAGGGACATTCGTGGAATTGCATTTGGGAAAATGGTTTCCAAATCATTTTTAGGAACACGCTTAAAGATTTTTAAACCAATAGATCCGGGATCAATAGGCATTCTTCCTAATTTGACTTTGTTTTCTTTTAGATAATCGGCTTCGTTATAATTGAGGTAAATCATAACACGATCGTAGTATTCGATCTCAATTTCTTTCTTCCAGAAAATATATTTTTTGACTTTTTCTTTTGCTTTGTGACTACCGCGAACGTACAATTCGTAGTCTTTAAAAGCATTAAAATCTATCGAAAGATTCAGACCAATTAAATCAGAATCTTTAAAAGCTTCGTCTAAAGTTTCATGATCGATTTTGGTATAATTGCCACGTTCTAAAACCTGACGAAGTGTTTCTTTGAAAATTCCAAAATCGCTTTTGCCAATAAAATTTTCACGTTCTTTCAAACTCAAATCCGGATCAAATAAAGCGTAGTTTTGCTTTAAATTTCGGTTCAGGTTAAAAGCTTCATAATGATAATAATGTTCGATAATATCGAATAACTTTTTAAAATCATCAATCTTTTTTTTGTCTTCGGCGAAAGTGGCTATTTGTTGCTCGAGTAAGAATTCCTTGTTAAAGGGAATATAATGTTCTCGTGTCATGTTTGTAGGTTCTTAGGGACTAAGGCCCAAAGATACAAAGGTTTTTTTTAAAGTTCCTAAGGTTCTGAGATTCTAAGATTCTAAGGTTTTTTCCCAGCTTGTTAAGTTGGAATTTAAGACTTAATTATCCTAAAACGTCCCGGATATTTAAGCCACAGGCTTTTTTTGTTGCCATAATAATCCATAAAATCTTCGCAAACAAATACGGCATGTGCTGTAGACCAGGCCACAACCCCACAAAATTCACTTCCTGATTGACGTTTTAATTTTTGAATTTGTTTGCCTTTTTCAAAGCCCAGGTATTTATAAATAGTAGGAGTATAGACTTCACCATCTTCCAGATCTTCCAAAGCTTTTTCAAAAGTTTCCTTCTTATCCGTTATTTGTCTGTATTTTGCCATTACTGCATAAGTTAGAATGGCGTATTCTGTGATTTTCTCGCTCTCTGGGTTATCTTTGATATAGACAAAATCTGCAGAAAATTTAGCTTTATCCAATTCCTCTTTTTTTAAATTAAAAGAAGCATTATTTTTTAATGTTATTTTATATACACTATCGCTTACTGTGTCAGTTATAAAAAGGTTGTCCAATCCATAAACATTTAAAGAAGCTTTAATAAAAGCAATTGATGAGCAGTTTGTTCGTTCTCCTTGTTTAAAGCTTTCAAATATTTGATCCGAGCTTAGTTGTGCATAAGAATTGGAACAAATAAACATGAAAAATAAAAATGTCGAAGTAATAAATTTCATTGTCTTAAATTTTATAATTGTTTCCGTACTTTAATATGATGTAGTTTTGCAAATCTATAAAAATCAACCAATAATTGACGTCTTTATCTTTTACTTTTTTGCATTTTATAAAGGATTTTTCGAAGTTAACCTTTTGAATGATTAATGAACATTCTTTTGAGCATGATATTTTGAGGAATTTGTTTAAAAGTTGTAAAGAAACATAAAACTCTCTATTGAATTGATTAACAAAATATAGAAAACTAAAAATGGGATTTCCAATCCTTATTAAAGATTTGAAATCCCACTTTATAGCTCCAAAAAAAATAATACTATTTATAGTTTCGCTTTTGAGAAATTATAATTAATGACAAAAATTATTCAATGGCAATTTTACCACTAAAAAAAGTTTTGGCACCGCGTATTTATACCTGTTTTTTGTGTTTTGAAGATAAAGCCTCAGATGATTAACAAAGAAATAAGTAACTAATTTGGTTCAGAGTTCTTTAAATAGATTATTTTGCGAATGTATTGCAGTAGATTTTCTTTTTCTACCGAAAAGACAGCTTTTTCATCTTCTGTACTTAGATACAAATCGGCAATACTTTCGGCATCCATATTTTTGAGTAGATATTGATGTTCGATATATTTTATGAGATTGTCTATAAAAAGCTCTTGCAGTTTTCCTTTTTCTATAGTCTCAGGATCTCCATTTTTTATTTTTTCTATTTCAGATTCCGGTAAATCGATCGTGAGATAAGTCGTGTCTACGGCTACTTTTGAGAGTAATTCTTCGGTAACTTTTCCAGATGCATCGCAATAGGCACAGGGACCGGGCGCCCATTTTAATTGTTTATTTAAGCGTCGTATATCTTCCGGACCAACGAATCCTTTTCCCAGACATCTTGGGCATTCTAAATCTGAATTTTTAAACAGGAAATTAAAAAAGGTCATTATTCTAATATTTGGGGGGTTAGAGTTTAATAGCGGTGCGAAGATAATTATTTATGTAAGAAATTTATTTTAAAGTTGATTGTTTTTTTGAACAGAAGGGTTTGTATGGCACTTTTGAGACTGAAAAAAAAGTAAAAGGAACAAGGTTCTAAAGAAGTAAAGAAATTCATATAATGGTGATTACGTAAGGATTTTACGAAAACTATGGAAAATTTTTGATGATTATTATGGTAAATTTGAGCTAACATTTATTTGTTAATAAAATGTTTCAATTAAAATTTAAATCAAAGCTGAAATGGAAAATATACAAACTACAAAAACCCAAAATTTCTTTAGAATATTCTTAGGAATCTTCATGATAGCGGCCGCTTTTGGCCACTTTACTTTCCAGAGAACCGATTTTCAGGCACAGGTACCAAATTGGGTTCCAATGGATAAAGATCTGGTTGTGATACTTTCCGGAATTGTAGAAATAGCTTTAGGTCTTGGTATGTTGTTTCTAAAAAAGTACAGAGTATACGTAGGGATCGCGCTGGCTATATTTTATGTATTGGTTTTTCCGGGCAATATCGCACAATACTTAAACGGAACATCTGCTTTTGGTCTTGATACAGATCAGGCTCGTTTGATTCGATTGTTCTTTCAGCCTATTCTGATTTTGTGGGCTTTGTGGTCTACTGGTGCGATTGATTATTTTAAGATTCTAAGGGACAAAGGTTCTAAGTAACTAAGATTTTTTTAAGGTTTAGTGGCAAAAGTTTGGAATTTGGAATTTTTTAATTTGGTTTTTATTTTTTTATAATCACAATAAAAATACTAATCTGGCATGAGCCATTTCTATTAGCCTACCTTACCAAAAAAAGATGGCAATAGAGGAGAAGGTTAAGCAGGTTGAAGCATTATTTGATCGTCTTGAAATTGAAATAACCGCTTTTAAATCAGAGACCCATTTGTATTGCAATGCGGGTTGCGGCAAATGTTGTTCTACTTCTAATATAGACGCATCGCCTTTAGAATTTTTGCCTTGGGCATTTCATTTATTTCTGAATGGAAAAGCAGAAGAGACATTGGTTGAATTAAAAAATAATGAGGTAAAAAATTGTCATTTATACCGTTCGATTTCCATATTAGAATATCAAAAAGGAAGTTGCAGCAATTATCGTTATCGTGGTTTGGTCTGTCGTCTTTTTGGTTATGCGGCAAATACCGATAAATTCGGAAAATTGCGAATGGCTACTTGTAAAATAATAAAAGAACAACAAACTGAAAATTTCACCAAAGCAGAAGAACTTATAAATAAGAAAATATATGTTCCTATTTTCTCTGATTATTACATGCGACTGGCACAAATTGATCTTAGAATGGGAGTTATCTTAATCCCTATAAATGAAGCCTTAAAAATGGCGATCGAAGAGGTGTTGTCGTATTATGCTTATCGACCTTTTCCGGATGGATTGGGGAATATTGCTTAGATGTTAAATTTAGGAAATAGTATGATAAAAATTGAAATTCCAGGCAACATCGCTTAATCTTTTTATAAGATGCTGAATTAAGGCTTACAGATTTTTTCAACAAAACCGTTGATCCTATAAGTATGGCAAAGACGATTCTGCATCTATATTATTTAGTAACGCTAAGTTTAATGAGAGAAAATGAAACCTTTAAACTAGATATGATCAATCTCGAAAATAGTTTTTATTGGCTCAATCAATTAGCCGAAGTTTTAAATCCTTATCTAGATGTTGAGTAAGATTTGAATAAAATAGAAAGCCACTTTTAAGTGGCTTTTTTGGTGATGTGTTTGTCTACATATCTGTGATTTGGTTCAAACAGAGAAAAATAAAGTTGAATATTTAGAGAAATTATTTAAATGAAATTAATCTTTATCATATTCTAAGTTAATAAAGAATGTTCCGTATATTTTATGAGCTCTTAGGTAATATTTTGCTATTCCTTTTGAATTTGTAAAGTTTGTTTATGAAAGTCTCCAGTTTGCATTTTTATAGACGAACCATATTGTTTAGCCATTCATTACCATAATCTTCTGTTGCAGTCATATATGACCCCCAGATTTATAAAATAGATAATAACTGTTTTTATGGCTTACAATGAATAAAAATATTTGTATTCACTTCTTGTGTACTTGCAATTAGTGATGAGATAAACCATAGTATCTGAATTGTTTCACTTCTTTCTCTAAATGATGTGCCTTGTTTTAATAAATTTAGGTTTGCTGTTAGAGAAGCTTTTGAAATAAAATTGATTACAAGGTGAACTTCGCCATGGAAATTTGGGCTATTAATTGCTAATTTGTATTCCTCTATTGCATGGTCTATATTATTTCCTTTGCGTAACCTAGAAATTAATGTTTCGGTACCTGTAGTGCTAATATAATTAGAGTTCCATATGTTTCTTTTACTTAATAGTTGAAAATCTTGTGGACTCACATTCCCTAAATTTTTTTGTGCTTGGCCAACAATATCTTGAAAAGCTGATGCAGAAAATTGTTTTGTACTGAATTTTGAATGTATTAGGGTTATCTTGCTTTGATTTATTCCAATGTGATCAGCCCATTCTTTTCCTAAATCATCACAAATAAAATAAGTAAAGTCGTGTAAGAAGAAGGTTTCTACAAAATTAAATATACTTTGATTTTCAAAATTTCCTTGATTAATTGTAAAATTTCCTTTTTCACTTGTAACATTTGCTAATTCAGGATGAGGAATAAAAATTTTAATAAAATGATCAATATTTCCTAAAAGGCGATTATCTTTAAATAATTTGCGATTGCTATATGCTAAATCAATATTTTCAAAGTTGATTACATATCCACCAGAATAATTTATGTAATCCACTAGAGTAATTTGTGTACCATTCTCTTTTTCTAAAATTATTTTTTTTAATTTTTGAGATTTAATAAAAATTGTTTTCTCATTAAACTTCAGTTGAAGATCATCTACAGTTTTATTATTAATTAGATATTTGTCATTGTGTTCTATAACATTAGATAACCGTTCAAACTTAGATAAATGTTTAAATAAATTAATATTTCGTTCAATTACCTCTCCATCATCATATATATATTCTACAAATGATCTATTAATATGACCGCTTTCAAAATCGTTGTACAGTTTACTAAAGACAAATAAAACAGAAATTGGAATAATTGAATCCTTTAAACTTTCATAATCTTGAGGTTCTGCGAAAACAGATAAAAATGTATCCTTGTTTGTGTGTGAAATTATCTGATCGACAAGTTTCTTTGTCCAAAGGCAGAATTGTTTAATACTGTTTTTTCTACCAAGTTTATTTATTCGAGATGAATTAAGGCTTAATGATATTTTTTCTTCATTATTACTTACTCTTAGTGAGTTAAGCATATAGTTGTTGGCACCTAATGCTGAAAAGTTTTCTCGAAGATCAAGAGCCTCTAAACTTTTTTCTCTCATTGCTTTATCGGAAACATTTAAATTTTTCAAATTAAATTTTTCAAGCATAGTTTCTTCTGTGACAAATAATGTTGAAAGTACAGAATAGTCGAGAGCATTGAATTGCTTTACAAAATCGTTGATTTTTGATATGTTTTTTCGGCTGATTATTATGTGATCGCCAATTTCCACAATCATTAGATATGCTAATTTTGTCTCAATCCAGCCTTCAACATTTTCATCAATAAAAGTTGGTTTGGAATTAAATTTAAATGCACAAAAAGAATATGATAAAGTAATGCCATCTACATTCAATGATTCTTTAACTTTTTTTAAAAGATAATTTCCACTTTTTACTGTCGATATTTCTTTAAAAACTTGTTCGATTTTTGTATTTGTGATTCGAATTTTGTTTTCGTTTGTGAAAAAGTAAGCATTTTCATTAATGATTATATTGTCTAATTTTTGTTCTTCTGTCATAGTTTTATATCTATAAAGTAATTGCCTAATTAACTTAAAAAACAAATTTCAATATTCTGTTATTGTTTGTTTTACGGAAAACCATAAACCCATAAAAATATTTATTATTAAACAAGTATACCACTAAATAAATTCCAACCAACAAGTACTTATACGCGTTTTTGTAGAAGGGTTTAGGTCTTATCATGAAGTGTTTAATATTTTGGGGTAAAATTTCACGTATCGAGGTGTAAAGTTTTAGGTCATTAACCTAAACGCTTAGGTATTTAACCTAAAATTTTGGCGTATAGAGTCTAAAGTTTTAAGTGAGTAACCTATAAATTTCATGGCAGCATTTAAACACTTCATGATAACACCTAAACAGAAGATTGTTGAGAATAAAATAAAAAAAACTCCAGAAATTTTACTTTCCAGAGGTTTCGGTTTAGTGGAACATTTTATTTTATACAGCAGGATCTTCTATGTTTCTAGATGAAGAAGATCGCGGGAAAAACTGCGCCAGCTTGCGTAAACTTAAATTGCTATGTTAGGATGAAAATTGTCTTATCTGGTTTATTGTGTTGAATGAGTTTTTTAAATTTAATAATTTAAACATGTTATCAAATTGATTATTCTTTCAACTTCGACTGGTATTTTTCAGGCATTCCCCAGCTGTATTTTGAAAGGATCATGCCATAAGTAGTTTTCCAGTTTTGAATATTGCCGTTTGATAATTGATTTCTGTTTTTGTTTAAATATATCGCTATATCATAAACCATGTGATATCCATTATAGCTGTTTTCGCTTTTAACAAAAGAAAAAATTGCGTTGTCGATGTCTTTATTTAATAAATAGGCAAATCCTTCATCTTCAAATTGTTTTGCAAGGCCAAGGTTTTTGCTGGTTGATTTAATAAATTTAAGAGATCCAATTTTTTTAATGGTAGAATATCCACTTAGAGACACCTGAGGAACTACTAAAGGGGCATTTATAATATTCTCTTTCTCTTGTACTTTTACTTCCAAAGTTTGAATTTCCTTTTTTTGTGCATCTGATAGTTGAGCAGTATCTATCTTTTGTAGCTCAGTAAGTTTTTTATCTTCTGCATTTTTTTCTGATATAAATTTATTATATTCCTTATCTACATCTTCAAAATATTGTTTCCACCCATCTTTTAATTTTGTAGATGGAGTAACATTAGCAAAAAACTGTGCTAACATTCTCTTTTTTACAGGACTTTCGTTTAAAACAATTAGTTCTGTAGCATACCTGTCATATTGTGATATTTCATCCATACCAACAGCTCTGTCTTTAAAACCCCAATTGATGATTATAGTTATAATGACAACAGTGAAAGTGCCAAGAACCCATTTTAAAAAGTTCATTTTCATTTTGTACTTTTCAAATTCAATATCAGTTGTTTCCGGTAAAATTGGTTCAGAAACAGTTGATACGGGTGCTTCAAAAACGATGTCTCTATCACCGTTAGATTGGGGAGTGTTTGTAGGTTCGTCTGCCATGATTTCTGTTTTTTTGAAGGTTAATTTAGATTGGTAGAATCTTACATTGTCTATTTTTTGGGATCAGTATTGAAGTTGTTGTTAGATTCTATACCCCAATTGATACCTATAATTGATACCAAATTGTCTTTTTGTTCAAAGTTTTTACCAAAACCTCCCGTGAGAGTTATTGTATCGCTGAACTTATATTTGATGGAGCCAACCGATCTATAGTTATCAGAACCCTTATCTCTGTGTATATACTCATAACCAAATGTTAGTTTATGATATTCGAGTTCTATTTTTGTACCGATATCAAAATAATCAGTATGGATATATGTATTAGTATTTGTATCTAAATAAGCGTTGTCTTTTAAATATCTTCCATAAGCGTAAAAACTTAGATATTCCTTATTATCATCACTAAGTAATTTAAGATTAAGGTTTGCAGTACTCCAGATACCAAATTTACCTGTTCCTCCATCAGAGTAATTATTATTAGGATAAAACATACTGTAAGCAACTGCAGCGTCGAGTGTGAATAATGGTTTAGGAATATCGTCTTGGAGGATATTTAAATTAGCAGCAAAATTTTTTCTAAACGTATCTGCTTTAATGTAATAATTGTTTAAGTTTTTTTCAAATTCATCAGAAGCCTTTTTGTAACTTTGATAACGCTCAATTATTTGCCAAAGTGTTTCTGTCCGATCCCCTTTTTTTCTTATTTTTATGAGTTGATCTTTAGTGATACCGGCTTTTATAAGAAAAGCATTTAACTCAGGAGATAAGCCATCATGAATGGAAAAGTTATTAATCAAGCTAAAATCTTCTTCTTTTAAATCAAAAATTGTTATATTACCTCCTAAATCAATATTTTTTAATGATTGATAATCATCAATATCATCTTTTGTTGAAGAATATTTTGTTATTTCTTCAAATAAATATTCTAAATCAGTAAAACTTTTAGAGTATGAACCTTTATTGGCGACAATTCGAATAAAATTGGTTCTAGCTCCAATAGAAAGATAATTTGTGCTATCCTTTTTTACTTTTGCAAACGAAATGGATAAATCTTTGTAGATTGATTTAAACCAACCTTGGTGTTCAAATATATTATCTTTAGCATTCCATTTGACATTGTAGAAATCATAAAAATTTTTCCTAGGAGTTAGAATCATGTAAGGGTTAATTTCAAGGCCAAAATTATTATTAATATTATTCATTATTGTTGTTGTCAATGCTTGAATATTTTTTGGAGTTTCAATATTAGCTGTAGTTTGATCTAATAATGTTAAAGCCGGAGCATTTGGCATTTCTAAATTTTTAATTTGAATACTTCCATCTGTATTTTGTGCAAAAAATGACGTAGGTGCTAACATTACAAAAAGTAATCTAAGGTTTTTAAATAATGTTTTCATGAGATTTGTATTGTTTTATATATTATCGCAGTTCTTGACATCATACGAACTATTACATCATCATTATTCATTGTATATGTTTCAGTGGTATTAGGGTTTTGGTTTAATAGATAATCAATTTCAATTTCTCTTAAAATAAATTCTTTTGTATCCGTATTTCCTATTAGGGTTGTAGGTAAATCATATATAGTTGTTATAAAACGTAATTGATTACCTTTAAAAGTGTTTGCTCTACCAATATTATTCCATTGAAAATTACCGTTTTGGTCTAAATCAATGTTACCGTTTTCGTGGGGATCAGAGTGAGCAACTGCAGGTTTAATTGTTCTTTCATCAATTATTAGATAAACCGCTGTAGTAGCCTTATATATGCTACTAAGTTTTACTTGAATAAATAATGATTTATTTGCATCCTGAATATTAAAATTTTCCATAATTCTTATAATTAAAATGTGTTACCTACTCTAATTCTCTCTTTTCGGTTTACGAGTTTTTTTATTTGGATTGAATATTTTTTGTTAACATTTCTTCAACAATATTAGCAGTTTTTCAACAATTACTACCAAGTATTTATACGGTTTTTTATTACAAATTATAAAATAAAAAAGCCCAACCATCTAAAGTTGAGCTTTTTGTAAAATTATGGTTAACGAATCTTTACCTAAAGAAACTATCTAATAAAATCTGATATTTTCTACCTACAGGAATAATTTCGTTATTGCACATCGTTAAAGATTTGAAAGTAACAGAAGTAATTTTGGCAACATTTACAATAAACGAACGATGCACCTGAACAAAGTTATTGCTGTCAATTTCAGAGGCAATGCTTGAAAGCGAACCGTAAACAATTAAAGGTAAATTTAGTTTGGCGCTATAGAGTTTCATATAGTTGCCAAGACTTTCGATGTAAATTATATCCGTTAAAGGAATGTTCATCATTTGTCCGTTTACACGAATAGAAAGTACTTTTTCGCAGGAGCTGTCTTCTTTTTTTATGCTGTTTCCAGAGGAATAAATTTTGGCTTTTTCGATTGCTTTAGAGAATTTATCGAACGAAATAGGTTTTAGTAAATAATCTATTGCATCGTTTTGATATGCCGAAAGAGCAAAATCAGAATAAGCTGTTGTAACAATCGTTAACGGTCTTTTGGGTTGTAATTCCATCAATTCAACCCCTGAAATTACGGGCATATTAATATCCAGAAAAATAATATCGTAAGTGTTTTCGTTGAGTAATTTTATGGCTTCCATTCCATTAAAAGCGCTTCCGGAATGTTCCAGATCGTCAAATTTTGAGATATGTGATGCAAGTGCCTTGTGTGCCGGCGATTCATCATCTATGATAAGACAGCGGTAGGTAAGTGCCATATGTTTAATTTTACGATAAAGGTATTCTTTTCTTTCCTGCAGTTCAATTCATGTTTTAAACCGTAAACTTCAAGGCGTCTTTTTAGGTTTTCAATTCCAATTCCGGTGCCTGAAATTCGCGATCCGGATTCCAGATAACTATTTTTTATAATAAAGGACAAACCGTTGCATTTTACCTTTAAATCAATATTAATAAAAGGTTCAGCAGTTTCTGCCGAAAACTTAACGGCATTTTCTACCAAAGGCAAAAAGAACAATGGCGGAATATCAATACTGTCAAAATTGCCTTCAAATTTTTGGGTTATCGCCAGTCTTTCATTTCTAAACGTATAATATTCCATATACTTTTTAATAAACGCAATTTCTTCATCCAATAAAACATAATCTTTTTTGGTGGCTTCAATCTGATAACGAAGCATGTCAGAGAGATTCAAAATTCTGTCCGGAACTTTATCAGGTTCAGCCAGCGATTCTCCATATAGATTATTCATCGCATTGAGCAAAAAATGCGGATTAAGCTGTTGTTTTAAAAACAAAAGTTCAGACTTGAAATTCATGATATCCTTGTCTGTATCCATGATTTTTTTGGTGATCACAACATGAATAAAATAAAAAAACATTCCGTTGATAATAAGCGATAATATTTGAAGTGTCTTGAAGTTTCCTAAACCCATAAGAGGGAAAAACCAATTCATAAAAAAGTAAAAACAAGTCCAGTAAATGACAAAAAGTGTAAAGAAGATTTTAGCCTTTTTTTTGAATAAAAAAGGTTTGATGATAAAAAGATTGAAAATAGTAATCCATACTATACAAGGAAAATAACCTACTGCTATTTTACTCATCATATACGACCAAGTGTGGCCATCTAGTCTTAACTCGTCATACACACAGGCTAAAATCACCAAAAATATAAAGGTGTGTACGATGAGATTTCGAAGAAAAAAGTTCTGATAAATTTTAAGCATTGTCATAACGGCAAAATTAGGCTAATATTATAGTTTATACCTATTTGCGTTGTAAAAATTATACGAACGCCATTGGTATAAATGTTACGCCGTTTGTATAAATATGCTATTATTAAAGAAGCTTGTCATTTACATTTGCTCAGGATTTCGATCTTCAAAAACAATCTTAATTAATACCACTTTATATGAAAAAAAGAATCATCTCTGTTCTATTCGTATGTACATCATTGCACACGATGGCTCAGGAAAAAAATCAGCCCATGCAAACGGTGGTAAAAGTGATTACAGATAAATTTCCGACAACGAGAATTCTGGATGTGCAATACGAACAATTAGGACCAACAAATTATGATTCGGAATTGTTTGGAAATCGTTTTGAAAGAGGCAGAATCGAAAGTCATAACCGATTAAAAGTAGCTTTCAATATGCCATTTTATGTATCAGAATCTAAAAGGCTTATTTTAACCGGATCGCTGCGTTACAAATATGAAACATACGGTTTTGGAGATATTTACAACTACACTTCAAACACAAATTATACAAGAGAAAAAGAGGATTTTCATTTTATGGCGGCAGCAATGAGTGCAACTTATATGTCGACACTTTTTAAAAAACCGATTATTTATAATGGAACCGCCACAGTTGATGGAAATGAAGATGGTGTACAGCGTGTAAAAGGATTTGTAACCGCAAGTCTGGTTTTGAAACGAACCGCAAATACCACAATTACAGCAGGTGTTTTGGCGATGATAGATCCTTCGGCAATTATTCCGATCACGCCGTTACTTACTTATAATCACAAGTTTACAGATTCAAAATGGGATATTGATTTTATTTTACCGCAAAGATTACTGTTTAGAAGAGAATTGCTTGAAAACGGAAGAATTTCCTTAGGTACTGAATTAAACTCTGAAAGTTTTTACTTAAATTTGAATACCTCAAATTTGAAGGGGATTTATGAGTTGAATCAGTTGGAGTTAAAATCCGGAATTACTTATGAATACTGCATTACACCCAAGGTAATCACTTTCGTAAAAGCCGGAGTTAATAATGTATTAAGTACGCGAATTACCGAAAAGGGTGAGCGCACAAACAAATACGTTTATGACCACAGCGAAGACACGCAGGGATATTTTAGATTCGGAATATCATACAATCCTTTTTAATCGAAATTCATGATTTATTATAATTTAAAATAAATAATTATGACAGTTGAGGTTTTTAAAACAAATGTTCAGAAAGAGGCAGATAAAAATTATGTTATTGCCGTGATCCAAAGTCAGTTTCCAAACTATAAAATCAATTTTGATTTAGAAGACTGCGATAAGATATTAAGGGTTGAAGGTGTTGAACTTGAACCTAAAAATATTATAGACTATGTAAATTGTCTGGGATATATTTGTGTAGCTTTAGAATAATAAAAAAATAGATTTGATTAGAAAAAAGGGTAAAAACACCCGTTTTTTTCTACCGGATAATCAATAATTTTGGCGAAATAATTTCTTCATAAAAACTTTTATATTTATCCATCATGATAAGTTTCATTCTTTCGCTTTTGGTTTTTTTATTGGATCAGCTTTACTAAAAAGCCTGATTATTTAATGGATTATTTTCCGGATCTTTTTCATTAGAAAGCTTTCTTAACATTGTGCGCATTATTTTTTTAAATTTGCGATCTATGAAAAAAGCCTTCTCTCTCTTCGACTTTTCGCAAAAAGTCAATTACAAAAACGAAATTTTAGCTGGTTTAACTGTCGCAATGACTATGATTCCCGAATCATTATCTTTTGCAATTTTGGCCGGATTTCCTCCTTTAGTTGGTCTATATGCTGCTTTTATTGCAGGTTTGGTCACAGCAATTTTTGGCGGAAGACCAGGAATGATTTCTGGTGGAGCGGGAGCAACCGTGATTGTTTTGATTGCTTTGATGAAATCACAAGGTATAGAATATGTTTTTGCAGCTGTAGCACTTGGAGGTGTCGTGCAAATTTGCATCGGACTTTTTAAACTCGGAAAATTTATCAGATTGGTTCCGCAGCCAGTAATGTTTGGTTTCGTAAACGGACTTGCTGTTGTCATTTTCATGTCGCAATTAGAACAGTTTAAAACCATTGTAAACGGACAAGTTTCGTGGTTGCAGGGAACGCCGCTTTATATTATGCTAGGTTTGGTTGCCCTGACAATTAGTATTGTGCTGCTTTTTCCTAAAATTACAAAAGCAGTTCCGGCTTCTTTAGTTGCTATTATGGTGGTTTTTGCCATTGTATTGATTTTTAATATCGAAACCAAAACGGTAGAGGATATCGCTTCTGTTCAGGGTGGATTTCCTCCATTTCATATTCCGAATATTCCAATTTCTTTTGAAACTTTAAAAGTGATATTTCCCTATTCAATAATTGTTGCTGCTGTTGGTTTAACCGAAGGCTTGCTTACGCTGAATCTCGTTGATGAAATTACCGGAACGCGCGGAAACAGCAACAGAGAATGTATCGCTCAGGGCGGATCAAATATTTTGAACGGTTTCTTTTTTGGAATGGGTGGGTGTCCTATGATTGCACAAACTTTAGTGAATCTCGGCGCTGGTTCAAGAGCCCGACTTTCGGGAATAATTGCGGCTTTGACTATTTTAATTATCATACTTTTTGGCGCGCCCGTAATTGGAAAATTGCCAATGGCAGCTTTGGTTGGCGTAATGATGATGGTGGCGATTACAACTTTTGAATGGGCAAGTTTCAAGGTTATCAATAAAATGCCAAGACATGATATTTTTGTTGGAATTCTGGTTGCTGTAATTACTATTTTATTGCACAATCTGGCTTTGGCAGTTTTAATTGGAGTTATTATTTCAGCGTTGGTTTTTGCCTGGGAAAGTGCCAAAAGAATTCGTGCCAGACATTATATTGATGAAGCAGGAGTGAAACATTATGAAATTTACGGACCATTATTTTTTGGATCAATAACTGCTTTTATGGAAAAGTTTGATATACAAAATGATCCTTCGCACGTTATAATAGATTTTAAAGAAAGCCGAATCGCTGATATGTCGGCAATTGAAGCAGTAAATAATCTGACCAAAAAATACAGCCAGTTAAACAAAGTAATCGAACTGAAATATTTAAGCGAAGACTGCAGAATACTACTCAAAAACGCTGATGCTGTTATTAATGTGAATGTTATTGAAGATCCTAAATATAAAGTGGTTTCGAGATAATGCGGCAATGTGCCAATTTGATAATTAGATAATTCTTAGATTGTGTATAATTTATTATCTAATTTTTGAATTCACTATTGGTAACGAACAAACCCGACAGGTTTTTAAAAACCTGTCGGGTTTGTTCGTTATAAGCATTAGATAATTAATTTAAACATCTGCAGAAAAATTATCTAATTATCAAATTGGCACATTTTCTAATTTAAATAATTTGATTTTCGTAACTTTGTAAAATGAAGCTAACAGAAACCTTAGAAGATTTTTACACCATCAAAGTAAACGGAATGCCCGAAAATCTTAGAAAAGAGATCGGACATTTTAATGTTTTTAAATTGGATGATTTTGTTGGGAATACTTGTAAACCATTTCCTTATACCCGAAAAGACTTTTATAAAATAAGCTTGATCATTGGAAAAAACAAAGTGCATTATGCAGATAAAATTTCTGTAATAGAAGATCAGGCCTTGTTTTTTGCAAACCCACAAATTCCGTATAATTGGGAACAGGTTGATGAAAATCAAACTGGTTTTTTCTGCATTTTTACAGAAGCTTTTTTCAATCAGTTTGGGAATTTAAAAGAATATCCTTTATTCCAACCCGGCGGAAATCCAATTGTTCCTATTTCAATGGAATTGGCGGAATCTTTGAAAACGGTTTATTTAAAAATGTTTGACGAAATCAATTCTGATTATACTTTTAAATATGATGTTCTCCGAAATCTTGTTTTTGAAATTATTCATCTGGCTTTGAAAACACAAACGGTAACTACTTCATTATACAGTAAATCGAATGCAACGATTCGGGTTTCTTCTTTATTTTTAGAATTATTAGAAAGACAGTTTCCTATTGAATCCATATCCCAGCAAATTAATTTTCGTTCACCTTCAGAATTTGCAAATCAGTTAAATGTACATGTGAATCATTTGAATAAAGCGTTGAAAGAAACGACTGGAAAAACGACTTCTCAAATCATTTCTGAAAGAATTGTTCAGGAAGCGATGATTTTATTGAAACAAACTAATTGGAATATTAATGAAATTGCCTGGTGTTTAGGCTTCGAAGAATTGTCTCATTTCATCAATTTTTTCAAGAAAAATGTTCATGTTTCGCCTAAAAGCTACCGAATAACAGAAATTGTTTGATTTTCGTAACTTCTCGTTTGATTGCTTTAAGTTTTTACAAGTAGTTCGCTGATATCTTTGTACCATAATTAAATGTAAAAATTAAAATCATGGAAAATAACAAAGTTTGGTTTATCACAGGTGCCTCAAAAGGACTTGGATTAGAATTAGCAAAAAAACTATTGGCTGAAGGAAAAAAAGTAGCCGCAACGTCAAGAAGTGAACAAGCCCTAATTAAAGAATTAGGAGATCCGTCTGCTAATTTTCTACCTTTAGAAATGGACTTGACAAATGAGCAAAGCGTTAAAAATGCGATTGAAGTAACCGTAAGCCATTTTAAAACAATTGATGTTTTGGTAAACAATGCAGGTTACGGTTTATTAGGATCATTAGAGGAACTTACCGATGCAGAATCCAGAAAAAATTACGAAGTAAATGTTTTCGGTTTATTGAATGTCATTAGAAATACAATGCCGTATATGCGCGCCAATAAATCGGGACATGTTTTTAATATCGCTTCGATTGGTGGTTACAACGGAGGTTTTCCGGGTTGGGGAATTTACTGCTCTACAAAATTTGCAGTTGCCGGTTTAACAGAATCTTTAGCGGCAGAAGTAAAAGAATTTGGAGTAAACGTAACATTGGTTTATCCGGGTTATTTTAGAACCGATTTCTTAAAAGATAGTTCTTTATTATTGCCTCAGAGTCCAATTTCAGACTATAAAGCGGTGAGAGAATCTGAAAATGCGCATAAAGGGAGCATCAATGAAAATCAACCGGGAGATCCTGAAAAATTTGCAAATGCTTTAATTAAAATGAGCGAGGAAAAAAATCCTGCATTGCATTTATTTGTGGGGCAAGATGCCTACGATATGGCAAATGTAAAAATTGCCGAAGTTCAAAAAGAATTGGAGCAATGGAAAGCCGTTTCTGTTTCGACAGGTTTTTAATTAGCTAATTAGAAAATGTGTCAATTAGAAAATTTTATAGATTACGCTAATCATTATCTAATTTTCTAATTGACACATTTTCTAATTTAATCAACAAGCATATTTTTTACTTCGCTAAATTTCCCGTCAACATCTTCAATTTGCAAACCTAAAATGTGAGCAATTAAAGGGTAAACAGAAACGTTTTGAAAAGTAGAAACTTCTTTATTTACTTTAAAAGCTGGACCTTTTGCATAAAAAATAGCGTGCATATCTTTTTCTTTATTGTCGTAACCATGCGTTCCGCCTTTTATATGTGTACTTTCTTTACTCACTAAACTATATCCTTTTTTCGCTTCGATAACAAAGTCATGCACACGCGGATTGGTTCCGTAATGCAATCTTTTTGGAACTTCGCTTGATTTCCAGAATTTAATATTGGGTACTTTTTTTAAAGCTTTGGCAATAGAATCCTGAAATCCCGGTTTTGATTCCAAACTCATAATAGGATTAATTACATCTTTATAACCCAGCCATTCTGGTTTTAAATAATCTAAAATAGCTACTTTTTTATCATTGCTGATATCCGTCATTCCGTGATCTGAAACGATGATTAAATTGATTTGTTTTCCGATGGATAATTGATCAAGTCTTGAAGATAATTGCCCCATAATTGAATCCATTTTGTGAACCATTTTTTCATTCTCCGGAGAAAGCGGACCAAAATTATGTCCCGTATGATCGGGTTCGTCAAAGTATAAAGTTACAAGATGAGGTCGTTGTTTTTCAGGAAGTTCTAACCATTTTATAACGGTGTCGATTCTGGTTTCATACGGAATTTTGCTGTCGTAATTTTTATAATAACTTGGTCTTCGTTTATCCAAATCAGAACCCGGCCAGAAAAAAGAAGCCGTTTTTACACCTTGTTGTTCAGCGACATTCCAAATAGGATTTCCTCCATAAAATCTTGAATCATTTTTTGCATTTGATGATAATGAAAACGATTGGTTTAGAGTAGCATCATAAAAGACATTATTAATAATTCCGTGATGATCTGGATAAAGTCCAGTCACGATCGAATAATGATTTGGAAAAGTTTTGCTTGGATAAGAAGGTTTCATCGACTTTGCATGAACGCCTTCTTTTGCAATTTTATTCATGTTTTGAAGATGAAAATGTTTAGCATAATCCCACCGAAATCCATCCATAGAAACTAAAACAACATAAGTTTCTTTGTTGGTTTGTGAATGTAAAAGCGTTGTAAAAAGTAAGAATGTAAAAGATAATAGGTGAGTAGTGAATTTTCTCATTTTGCAATTTTAATAGACTGTAAAGATACTGATAACCGATTTTTAAAAGAAAAAGAGAATGTTAAACTAAGTGAAAGTTTGCCACGAATTACAGGGATTTTCGCTAATTTTTTATGCGGAATTATAAGAAAATTAATTCGTGAAAATTCGTGTAATTTGTGGCGAAAAAAAATCTTTTTAATCGTGCAATCTGTGGCAAAAAAAAACGCCAGACATAAATCTGGCGTTTTAAATTTTAAGAAGTAAAGAACGATTACATCATTCCTGGCATACCGCCACCCATTGGCATTCCGCCTCCGTTTTCTTCTTTAATATCAATTAATGCACATTCTGTAGTAAGGATCATTCCGGCAACTGATGCAGCATTTTCTAATGCAACACGAGTTACTTTTTTAGGATCGATAATTCCAGCTTTGAGCATATCTACGTATTCGTCAGTTTTAGCATTGTATCCAAAATCGCCAGAACCTTCAGCAACTTTTGCTACCACTACAGAACCTTCAAGACCTGCATTTTCAACAATAGTTCTTAATGGAGATTCAACCGCGCGAGACACAATCTGGATTCCAGTTGCTTCGTCAGCGTTATCAGCTTTAAGGTCAGCTAAAGCAGCTTTAGCTCTTAATAAAGCAACACCACCACCAGCAACAATTCCTTCTTCTACAGCAGCACGAGTTGCATGTAATGCATCGTCAACTCTGTCTTTTTTCTCTTTCATTTCAACTTCAGAAGCAGCACCAACGTAAAGAACAGCAACGCCACCAGCTAATTTAGCTAAACGCTCTTGTAATTTTTCTTTATCATAATCAGATGTTGTAGTTTCCATCTGACCTTTAATTTGGTTTACTCTGTTTTTGATGATATCAGCTTCGCCAGCACCACTTACAATTGTAGTGTTGTCTTTATCGATAGAAACTCTTTTTGCAGTTCCTAGCATTTCGATAGTTGTATTTTCAAGTGTATAACCTCTTTCTTCAGAAATTACAGTTCCGCCAGTTAAGATAGCGATATCTTCTAACATTGCTTTTCTTCTGTCTCCAAAACCAGGAGCTTTTACAGCAGCAATTTTAAGAGCACCTCTTAATTTGTTTACTACTAATGTAGAAAGAGCTTCTCCGTCAACATCTTCAGCAATAATTAATAATGGTTTTCCTGATTGAGCAACTGGTTCTAAAACAGGTAGTAATTCTTTTAAAGAAGAAACTTTTTTGTCATATAATAAGATGTATGGAGAGTCTAATTCAACTTCCATTTTCTCTGGGTTTGTCACGAAGTAAGGAGAAAGATATCCTCTGTCAAATTGCATACCTTCAACAACATCAACGAAAGTGTCTGTTCCTTTAGCTTCTTCAACAGTAATAACTCCTTCTTTTCCAACTTTCGCGAAAGCAGTAGCAATTAACTCACCAATAACTTCGTCGTTATTTGCAGAGATAGAAGCAATTTGTTTGATTTTATCAGAATCGCTTCCAACAACTTTAGCTTGTTTTGCAAGGTCAGCAACGATAGCTTCAACAGCTTTATCGATACCACGTTTCAAATCCATTGGATTTGCACCTGCAGCAACGTTTTTCAAACCTTCTTTTACGATAGCCTGAGCCAAAACTGTAGCAGTTGTAGTTCCGTCACCCGCTAAATCATTTGTTTTAGAAGCAACTTCTTTAACCATTTGCGCGCCCATGTTTTCTAATGGGTCTTTTAATTCGATTTCTTTTGCAACAGAAACACCATCTTTAGTAACTGTTGGTCCACCAAATGATTTTCCGATGATTACGTTACGACCTTTTGGTCCAAGAGTTACTTTTACAGCATTTGCTAATGCATCAACACCACGTTTTAATCCGTCACGTGCTTCAATATCAAATTTTATATCTTTTGCCATTTTTTAATTTGCTTTAGGCAGTAGGCTTTAGGCTTTAAGCCTTCTACTGCTGAATTAATATTTGTTTTAATTTGTAAATTTTGCTTTTTATAATGTTGATTTTTTCTATGTGATTCTGTGCAATTTCATTATTAAGATATTGCAAATCTTTAGCTAAAATCAAAAGATATTCTGTTTCATTGGCAGAACCTAAGGCTATGTTGAGAAATTGATTAAATTCTTTGTCGCTATTTCTTCCACATCCTTCACTAATATTGGTTGGAATTGATGAAGAAGCTCTTCTAATCTGACTTGTCAAACCATATAATTCTTCTTTAGGAAAAGTAGAAGTCATTTTATAGATTTCTAATGTAAAAGAATGACTTAACTGCCAAATATCATATTTTTTAAAATCCCTCATTTTTTGTTAGCTTTAAGCTTTAGCCAATATGCTTTAAGCTTTTCAAGAAAGCCTAAAGCTTACAGCTTATAGCATAAAGCGATTTAGATTATTGCTAAGATATCATCCTCACGCATAATCAAATAATCAGTTCCTTCAAGTTTTAATTCTGTTCCTGCATATTTACCATAAAGAACAGTATCGCCAACTTTTACGGTCATAGTGTGATCTTTAGAACCATTTCCTACAGCAACTACAGTTCCCTTTTGTGGTTTTTCTTTGGCAGTGTCCGGAATAAAAATCCCTGAGGCAGTTTTGGTTTCAGCTGCAACAGGCTCAATAAGTACGCGATCTGAAAGCGGTTTAATGTTTAAGGCCATGATTTTATATTATTATAAGTTATACGTTTTTTAATGTTCAATAAACTTTCAGAAATTATGCCATGCTCTAAAAACTGACATTATTTCCTAAAAAAAATGCCAGCTTTGACAGGCTGGCATTTAATATTATTTCAAAATGATTATTTTGCTGCAGGTGCTGCCGGAGCAGGTGTTTGCTGTACCGGAGCTGCTGGTGTATTTGTTGCAGGAGCTTCTGTTTTTTCAATAAGTTTAGAATCAGTATCGCTTAATGATCCTGTAAAGCTTAAACTTGAAAGCAAGATTAGAGCAATCAAAATTGTAGCTAATGTCCAAGTACTTTTATCTAAAAAGTCAGTTGTTTTTTGTACTCCACCTAACATTTGAGTTCCACTAATTGTAGACGACAATCCGCCTCCTTTAGGGTTTTGAACCATAATTACTACGATCAATAGAAAACAAACTATTGTGATTAAAACTAAAAAAATTGAAAATGTGCTCATTGCTTACTTATTATTGTTATTTTGTTGTAAAATCTTTATATCCGAAATACGGTCTGCAAAGAAACTAATTTTTTCTGGATATTTCAAAATTAATATTTCATATGCTTGTATTGCCTTTGTATATTTTTTTTGTTCCAAATAAACACGGGCTAAAGTTTCGGTCATCAAATACGAATTGTCCTCTTGATTAATGTTAAATTGAATTGGAGGCAGCGTTATTGGATCTGATTTGATTGGCGAAATTTTAGGATTTGTTTCAATAAATTTATCAATCAGTTCTGCCTTTTTCTTTTTTTCGTCTTCAACTATTTCTGTTTCCGGAACTGTTTGTTTAATTGGTTCAGGAGTTCTCTCTACTTTTTGTGTATTTTCTTCAACTGTTTTTATATCTTCCTGAACAATTTCATTTGTTCTGTCAATAGGTTCCGGTCTTGCTAATTGCAGCCATTCCTGAAAAGAATGTTTCTCTTTTACTGAAAAATCTAAAGGCTTTCCTATTTCAAGATTTTCCTCGGCAATTTTTACAGTTTCTTCAAATTGTGTCTTTAGGATATTTTTTTCAATTACCGATTCTTCGATACTATCGGTTATAATTTCCTTAGACTCTTCTATAAATATAGGTTCCTCAAGAATAAAATTAATTACTTCTTTAGGACTTTCTTCAACAGTCGTTGGTTCATCCAGGATAGTCGGAATAACTTCGTTTGGTTTTTCTTCTGTAATTTTTACCTCTTCAAAAACAACGCTGGCAATTTCTTTATGCTGTTCTGTAATTTTTGGTGCATCGACAACAATTTCTGCAGCTTCTTTTTCTGCAGGTTTTGACTCTTCAAATACAACCGTTGTAGCTTCTTTGATTGAGTTATAGATTGATTCCTCTATAGGATCAATTCGTATTTCAGTGTGTTTTTTCGGTTCTTCAAAAACAACTGGTGCGATTTCTTCAATTGTAGAAACTGGTTTCTCAATAACAGGATCAAAATTTTCTTTAATATCTTCTACTTCTTCATCATCATCTACTACTTCTTCAAAAAAAGTGTGTTTGGTTTCTTTAAATGGAATCACGATAGTTTCTTCCTTAATACTATCAATTGATTCGTCATGAGTTTTTACTTCTTCAAAAACAGCAGGTTCTGTTTCTTCAACCGCAATTAAGACATCTTCTTTAATGATAATATCTTCTGTTTTTACGATTTCTTCATTAACAACCGATTTCTTCTCTTCAATCATTATTGTATTAGCATCTTCAATACTATCTTCAGGTTTCTCTCCTGTCTTTATTGATTCTTCAAAAACATTCGAAGTAGCTTGTTTTATAGATGTTAATATAGACTGCTCAATAGGATCAATTCTAACTTCGATACTTTTTTTAATTTCATCAGGCGAAACTACTTCGCTATCAAGAACATTAATATTTAAAAGATCACGAAGTTTTTTATCATAAAAATCATTTTGAATAGAAGTAAAAGTTTCCGAAGTAATGAAATCAAATAAAATAGAGCGATCTGCAGTATGTGCTGCAGTAACTTTTAATGCATAATTATACTTAAAACTATTTTGGTTAAAAAGTCCTTTTAATCGTAGCGCTCTTGCGCTTTGAAAATACGGAAATTCAATCAAAACATTGCCTAATGCCTCCGTTTGCTTTTCTGTAATGGCATCGGGTTTGTTTATTAGGTATGTATAATCAGTTACATTCATTGTTTATTTGTTTAATCGTTTATTTTGTTTAACTGTTTAATCGTTTGTAAAACCGATTCAACGATTAACCGATTTAACAAATCAACTTTTTTACCATTTTGCTAATGACTCATTGAAAATATCCTGAGTAATCCTATCGTAAATTTCTTTGATGGCAGCATTTAAAGAAGACCCAACAAGTTGTGTTGTTCCGGGATAATCTTTGTAGAACTCAAATGTTTTTTCAAAATCATCTGTTTCTTTCTTTTTGTTTGTAAATCGAACATTTATACGAATTGTCAAACGGTTTTGTGCCGCTTGCTGATCTGCAGTTGCAGTCATTGGTGTTGTTCTGTAATCTACAATCTCTCCTTCATAAGTTAAATCACCACCGCTGCTTACCAGGTTTAAGTTAGTTTGATTCTGAATTAAGTCTTGTAATGCCAATGTAAAATCTCTGTCGATTCCAGGTTCTATCAAATCAGCATTATTCTGAAAGAAATTTACCTGAAAAGTTTCAGCATCAATTTTTCCTGTTCCGGTAAAATTATAAACTCCACAGCCGCTAAAAGTCGTAGCAACTAATAGAATTAAAAGATATTTTAAGTTTTTCATTTTTTATTTTAAGAATTCATTTGCGAGTTCGCTCACGCTTCGGGTCAAAGATATAATTTTCGTTTAAAACATTTTGCGTCTTAGCGTCTTTGTGGCAAAACTATAAATCAAATTGTTTAATTTTTCTATATAAAGTTCTTTCAGAAATACCTAATTCATCTGCAGCCGCTTTACGTTTTCCTTTGTTTTTTTCTAATGATTTTTTGATCATTTCGATTTCTTTTTGTTCTAAACGTAAAATCTCTTCTTCCTCGATAGTCTCGGCAAATAAATAATTGTCGTCCTGAATCTGATAATTATCCTCACGCGTTGCGGGCGTCATAACTGCAGTTCTTGGTTCTTCTTCAAAATCTATTTCACTGTCATTTTCCTGCGAACCGTATATTTTCTGAATCAAATTCGGATTAATATCCTGCACTTTTGATGTACCGTTTTTCATCAATTCCAAAGTGAGTTTTTTCAAATCGTTCAAATCACTTTTCATGTCAAAAAGTACTTTGTACAAAATATCTCTTTCGGTACTAAAATCGCTTTCTTTCTTTTTATCATTAATTACCGATGGCAAATTACTTCCTTCGGTTGGCAAATACGATTGTAAAGTGGTCAATGTAATATCGCGATTGGTTTCTAAAACAGAGATTTGCTCGGCAACATTTCGCAATTGACGAATGTTTCCGTTCCATCTGAATTTTTGCAAAAGCTGAACCGCATCATCATCTAACTTTAACGGAGGCATTTTATATTTATGCGCAAAATCGGCAACAAATTTTCTAAACAATAAATGAATATCTTCGTTTCTTTCACGCAAAGGCGGCAAAGTGATTTCTACAGTAGTTAAACGATAGTATAAATCCTCACGAAATTTTCCTTTTTCAATTGCATTAAATAAATTCACATTCGTTGCTGCAACAATTCTCACATTGGTTTTTTGAACCTGAGAAGAACCTACTTTTATAAATTCTCCATTTTCAAGTACACGAAGCAAACGAACCTGAGTGGTTAAAGGCAATTCACCAACTTCATCAAGGAAGATAGTTCCGCCATCTGCCACTTCAAAATAACCTTCACGCGTGCTTGTGGCTCCGGTAAAAGCGCCTTTTTCGTGTCCAAAAAGTTCACTGTCAATTGTTCCCTCTGGAATAGCTCCACAGTTTACAGCAATATATTTACCATGCTTTCTGTGTGAAAGCGAATGAATTATTCTCGGAATATTTTCTTTACCAACACCACTTTCCCCGGTTACCATTACCGAAATATCAGTAGGAGCAACCTGAATGGCTTTTTCAATGGCGCGATTTAATTTTGGGTCATTCCCAATAATCTCAAATCGTTGTTTTATTGCTTGAACTGTTTCCATGTGTAATTTTGTTTCAAGTTTTTATTTGTTTCAGGTTTCAAGTTTTACCCTTAACTTTTTAAACTTTTCTTTATGTCTATTGAATTAAAAAGAAGTTTTAATTCGTTGTATTGATCGCCTTTTAAGTCTTCTTTAATAATAGGTAATGCAGAAGTTTTAGTTAAATAAATCAATATCCATTTGTCTGTTTCTTTAATTTGAAAACATTCTTTCCAAGGATTTTCTATTCTAAAACTTTCTGCTTCTTGTGTAAATGAGTCTTTTGTAAAAGTTATTTTTTGAAACTCCAGGTTTTTTTTATTTTTAAGAATGTTCTTTTTGATATTATTGATTGTTAGAAAATAGATACCAAACCAAATCAAAATAACCATTCCAAAAGGTAGAAGATCAAAAATATCCCATTTAATATTGGTTTCAGATTGTGTAGTTGATAGAATTATGTTTTGTAAGAGAACAAAAAAGAAAATAAAAATAATGAATTTTACAAAACCCATTCTCGAAAGCAGATATTTAGAAACCTTAACTAAAACATCTACGTTAGGCTTATATTCAATAACGATTTCTTTTTCCATTCTTATTTTTATTTGGCTTTTAACAATTCTTAATCAATCTAATATAAGTTTCAAGTTACAAAGAAAACCTGAAACTTGAAACCTGAAACAAATTTTCTTAATTCATTTCAGAATATCCAACCGCTTCACCTTTTAATGTCCCGCTAGTACAACTTGTGATTTTTACGTTTACGAAATCTCCAATTTTGTAATTCTCTTTCGGGAAAACAACTGTAATGCTTTGCGAGTTTCTTCCAGAGAATTCTTCTTTTGATTTTTTAGAAACTTTTTCTACAAGAACTTCAACAGTCTGTCCAACGAATTCTTCACTTCTAAACCAGGCGTGTTTTTGTTGTAAATCGACAATTTCCTGTAATCTTCTGGCTTTTGTTTCTTCTGGAACATCATCTTCCATTTTTCTTCCGGCCAAAGTTCCAGGGCGCTCAGAATATGAATACATATAACCAAAATTATATTTCACATATTCCATTAAACTCATGGTATCCTGATGATCTTGTTCCGTTTCTGTTGGAAAACCGGCAATCATATCTTGTGAAATCGAAGCATTTGGAATAATTGCTCTGATTTTATCAATCAAAGTCATGTATTCTTCACGAGTGTGCAAACGATTCATTTCTTTTAGAATTCTATTGCTTCCGGACTGAACAGGCAAGTGTATGTGTTTACAAATATTTGGATATTTGGCAATAACATGCAAAATACTTTCATGCATATCCTGCGGATTAGAAGTCGAAAATCTGATTCTCATTTTTGGGAAACCTACTGCAACCATTTCAAGCAATTGATCGAAATCTACGGCCGTTGCTTTTTGCATTTCAGAGGCGTTTACAAAATCTTTTTTCAAACCGCCGCCGTACCAAAGATAACTGTCAACGTTTTGACCTAAAAGTGTAATTTCCTTAAAGCCTTTATCCCATAAATCCTGAATTTCTTTCATGATACTTTGTGGCTCACGGCTACGCTCACGTCCGCGAGTAAAAGGTACAACGCAAAAGGTACACATATTATCGCAACCACGAGTTATTGAGACTAAAGCTGTAATTCCGTTGCTCATTAAACGAACCGGTGAAATATCTCCGTATGTTTCCTCTTTCGATAAAATGACATTGATAGCGTCACGGCCTTCTTCAACTTCTGCCAATAAATTGGGTAAATCTTTGTAAGCATCAGGACCAACAACAAGATCGACTATTTTTTCTTCCTCTAGAAACTGACTTTTCAAACGCTCGGCCATGCAGCCTAGAACGCCTACTTTCATTTTCGGGTTAATACGTTTTACTGCATTATATTTTTCCAGACGTTTGCGAATAGTCTGTTCTGCCTTATCTCGAATCGAGCAGGTATTTACCAGAACCAAGTCTGCTTCTTCAAGAGTTTGAGTAGTATTATATCCGTTAATCGATAAAATGGAAGCTACGACCTCACTGTCCGAAAAATTCATCGCACAACCGTAACTTTCTATAAAAAGTTTTTTTGTATTCTCAGGCTTATTCTCCAAAACAAGACTTTCACCCTGTTTGCTTTCTTCAATAATCTTTTCCATTGTATAATTTCAAAGTGCAAAGATAACGCAAAAGGTATAATTATGACAAGATGGCAGGGAAAAGATTTTAGAATTCTGTCCCGAAGCCTCGGGATAGATTTTAGATAGGTTTATAGTGCCTATAGAAGCCTTTTCTTTAATAAACTTAGTTTCAGATTAAAGGATTAAAAAAGATTCTCAAAGCTTTGCGAACTTCTTCTGAAATTTTTCAGCTTAAAATTAAAACTTAGCGACCTTTGCGTAAAACCTTTGGGATCTCTGCGGTTAAATTTTAGCAATAAATCTAAAATCTAAAGCCTGAAATCTAGAATTTAAAATTCCTTCTAAGAAGTTTACTGTTAAAAAAAGAGCATATCCGAATCGTACTTTCTTTAAAAGTTATACCTATATATATAATGCATTACTTTACAGATAAATCTGCAATTTTTGGAAACATAATATCAAAATACCTCAAAAATGCATTATCAAGGTTGATATTTAAAAAAAACTTCTACTTTTGTTGCAGAAAAATAGATCAATGGCAAAGAATTTAGTAATAGTGGAATCACCTGCAAAGGCGAAAACGATAGAGAAATTTCTAGGAAGTGATTTTCAGGTCGAGTCTAGTTATGGGCACATAGCAGACTTACCGTCAAAAGAAATAGGGGTAGATGTTGAAAATGGATTTAAACCTAAATACGAAGTTTCTCCTGATAAAAAAGCCTTAGTAAGTAAATTAAAGACACTATCTAAAAATGCCGAAATGGTTTGGCTAGCAAGCGATGAGGACCGCGAAGGAGAAGCTATTTCATGGCACTTGGCGGAAGAATTAAAACTAGATGTAAAAAAAACCAAACGAATTGTTTTTCACGAGATTACCAAATCTGCGATTCTTAAAGCAATCGATAATCCAAGAGAAATTGATTATAATTTAGTAAATGCACAACAGGCACGTCGTGTTTTGGATCGTTTAGTAGGTTATGAATTATCTCCGGTTTTATGGAGAAAAATTAAAGGTGGACTTTCTGCCGGACGTGTACAATCAGTTTCTGTTCGTTTAATTGTAGAAAGAGAACGAGAAATCCAGAATTTCAACGCAGTTGCAAGTTATTCTGTTGTCGCAGAATTTGTAAATGAGGCAGGAAAAGCTTTCAAAGCCAAATTGCCAAAAAATTTCAATACAAAAAAAGAAGCCGAAGATTTCTTAAAACAAAATATCGGATCACAATATAAGGTAGCAGATTTAGAAACTAAACCTACCAAAAAATCTCCAACAGCACCATTTACAACCTCTACACTTCAACAAGAAGCAGCGAGAAAATTGTATTTGCCGGTAGGAATTACCATGCAGCTTGCACAGCGTTTATACGAAGCGGGACTTATTACTTATATGAGAACCGATAGTGTAAACCTTTCTAAAGATGCAATGGATGCTGCCGAAGCTGAAATCATAAAATCATACGGAAAAGAGTTTTCAAAACCGAGAACCTTTGCCAATAAAAGCAAAGGAGCACAAGAAGCGCACGAAGCAATTCGTCCGACAGATATGTCGCGTCATACCGTGAATATTGATCGTGATCAGGCTCGTTTGTATGATTTGATCTGGAAAAGAACATTGGCATCTCAAATGAGTGATGCACAATTAGAAAGAACAAACGTAAAAATTGAAGCTAATAATCACGATGAACTTTTTACTGCATCGGGAGAAGTTTTACTTTTTGAGGGTTTCCTTAAAGTTTATCTTGAGGGACACGATGATGATGAGGAAGAACAAGAAGGAATGTTGCCTGCTTTAAAAGTAAACGAAAAGTTAGCAAACAATTATATTACAGCTACAGAAAGATATTCAAGACCACCTGCAAGATATACAGAAGCATCTTTGGTGAAAAAATTAGAAGAATTAGGAATTGGTCGTCCGTCTACGTACGCACCAACTATTTCGACTATCATCAACAGAAATTATGTTGAAAAAGGAACTCTTGAAGGTCAGGAACGTAATTATACGCAACTTACTTTGCAAACTGGTAAAGTTGGAGAGAAGTTGCTGAAAGAAAATACAGGTTCTGATAAAGGAAAATTAGTTCCAACAGATATCGGAACAATTGTTACTGATTTCTTGGTTAAAAATTTCGGAAATATCCTTGATTATAATTTTACAGCAAAAGTAGAACAGGATTTTGACGAAATTGCCGAAGGAAATATTGACTGGGCAACCATGATGCAGGAATTTTACAATAAATTCCATCCAAATGTAAAAGAAGTTGAAGCTAACGCAGAACGTGAAAGTGGAGAAAGAATTTTGGGTAAAGATGCTGACGGAAGACAAGTATCTGTACGTTTAGGAAAATTTGGACCAATGGCTCAAATTGGAGAAGCTGACGATGAAGATAAAAAGTTTGCAAGCTTAATGTCTGATCAGAATATTGGAAACATAACACTTGAAGAAGCTTTAAATTTATTCTTGCTTCCTAAAAGTTTAGGTGAATATAAAGGAGAAGAAGTAGAGGTGAGTAATGGTCGTTATGGGCCTTACGTGCGTCACGGAAGTGTTTTTATTTCCCTGCCAAGAGGAGAAGATCCACTTGGAGTTTCTAAAGAAAGAGCTCAGGAATTAATTGACGAAAAAGCACTTGCTGATGCGCCAATTGCAGTTTATAAAGGAGAAGCAGTTCAAAAAGGGGTGGGGCGTTTTGGTCCTTTTATTAAATGGAACGGTCTTTTTGTAAACGTAAGCAAAAAATACAATTTTGATAATTTATCGCAACAAGATGTTGAAGAACTAATTGAAGATAAATTACAGAAAAATATAGATAAAGTTCTTCACAATTGGGAAGACGAAGGAATTTTGGTTGAAAAAGCACGTTGGGGTCGTTCGGTGATTACAAAAGGTAAAATCAAAATTGAATTAAGTAAAGATGTTGATGCTACACAATTGACATTGGCTCAGGTTCAGGAAATGATTGCAGCTAAAACTCCGGCAAAGAAAACACCAGCAAAAAAAGCAACAACCGCAAAAAAAGTACCGGCTAAAAAAGCAGCTGCAAAAAAGAAATAAAAAATGGAATTTGATTTTCTAGAACCAGTTAACGAAGGAATTTTAAAATTCATTAGTTCGTTGTCTTCTCAAGAATTGGGTAGCAAAATTGTTTTGCACACACAGGATCAGTTTCCGGATATTAGCAAAATTACTATTGCTATTGTTGGAGTTTTAGAAGATCGTAGAAATATTGATATTGTAAATGAGGTAAACCTTACAGCTGTTCGTAAAAAGCTTTATGGCATGTTTCCGGGTAATTGGGATGCGTCCATTGCTGATCTTGGAGATATTTTGGCTGGCGATTCTGTAGAGGATACTTATTTTGCACTTAAGAAGGTAACTTCGGCATTAATTAAAAATAAAGTGATTCCTATAGTCCTGGGAGGTTCACAGGATTTAACCTATGCTTTGTATCGTGCTTATGATGATTTAGAGCAAATGGTCAATATGGTTGCTGTAGACAACAGATTTGATTTTGGTAAGGAAAATGAGACGGTTTCGGCCAATTCATATCTCACAAAAATCATAATTGATGAGCCAAATAATCTTTTTAATTATTGTAATATAGGTTATCAAACCTATTACAATTCTCAGGAAGAAATTGATTTGATAGAAAAATTGTTCTTTGATGCATATCGATTAGGTGAAATTTCGAATAATATAGCTCTGGCAGAACCCGTTTTTAGAGATGCTGATTTAGTTAGTATCGATTTGAATTCAGTAAAATCATCTGCTTCGGGTAATAATATTAATTTTGAACCTAATGGTTTTAACGGTAAAGAGATCTGTGCTTTAGCAAGATACGCGGGAATTAGCGATAAAGTTTCGTTATTTGGAATCTTTAATCACAATAATACCGTATATGAGTCTGCAATGATTGCGCAAATTATTTGGTATTTTATAGAAGGGTATCATTATCGTTCTAAAGAGTATCCTTTTGGAAGCAGAACGAACTATTTGAAATATATAGTTCCAATGGAAGATGAAGAATTAATTTTTTATAAAAGTGACAAAACTGATCGTTGGTGGATCGAAATTCCATTTGAATCAAATGGTCACAATAAATTGAAAAGAAATACGTTATTACCCTGTTCTTACGACGAATATTTGTGCGCTTGCAACCAAGAATTGCCGGAAAGATGGTGGAAAGCGCAGAGAAAAAACGCTTTGTAGAGCAAAAATTTAACGAAAATCAGAAAAATAGAATTTTTGTAAAAATTTGTTAAATAAATTTAGTAAGTTAATATTTATAAAATATAAAATTTAACGTTTTACGTCGGTTTTTTGCGTTAGTTTATCGACAAAATATTTTTTTTTTATTTTATTTAACATTATTTTTGAACGGTGAAATAAATTTCGTGAGTAGTGTTGTTTTTTTAATAAATAATAAATACGTTTACGGACTTATAATAATGAATAGATAATCCCAAATTTATATGAAGAAGTTTATTGCATTTGCAGCAATTTTAACACTAGTAATCGGCTGTGGTAAGTCAGGTGACAAAGGAGAGTTAGTTGGTGTTACAGGAGGGAAATGGCATCCCGAAAAGCCATATGGAATGACTTTGGTTCCAGGTGGATCATTTATCATGGGTAAATCAGATGCTGATTTAGCTAATGTTGAGGATGCTCCAACTAAAACTGTAACAGTTCGTTCGTTTTACATGGATGAAACTGAAATCACTAACAGTGAGTATCGTCAATTTGTAGAATGGGTAAAAGATTCTACAATGAGAGTGCGTTTGGCTATTTTAGCTGATGAAACTGGTCAAAAAGCATCGTCAGATGGTAAAGGTAAAAAAGCTGGAAGTATTGCTGATTATGCATTTAACGATTCTGAGCCAGATAAAATGACGGCTTACGATAAGTATATGTATGATAACTACTATAGCGTTGGAACAAAAGATGATCCTTATGCTGGTAGAAAATTAAACAAAAAAGTTAAGTTAATTAAAGATACAAAAGGTTATCCAGATGAGTATTATACTGAGGTAATGGACTCTATGTATTTACCAATAGAAGAATCATATAATGGTTTAAGAACAGTTGATGTAAATAAATTGAAATTCCGTTATTCTTGGATGGATATCCAGGCTGCAGCAAAAGCTAAAGTTGGAAAAAGAAAAGACTTTGTAAAAACAGAACAAGTGAGAATTTATCCTGATACTACAGTGTGGATTAAGGATTTTGCTTACTCATATAATGAGCCAATGCATAATGATTATTTCTGGCACAAAGCTTACGGAGATTACCCTGTTGTTGGAGTTACATGGAAACAAGCAAAAGCATTTTGTGCTTGGAGAACTTTAAATAAAAACAGCTACATTAAATCTAAGAAAAAAGGACGTGACTTAGTAAACTCTTTCAGATTGCCAACTGAGGCAGAATGGGAGTATGCTGCAAGAGGAGGTCTGGAATCTGCTACTTATCCTTGGGGTGGTCCTTATACTAAAAGTGACAGAGGTTGTTTCTTAGCAAACTTTAAACCAAGCAGAGGAGATTATGCTGCTGATGAAGCTTTGTATACTGTTGAGGCTAAATCATATGAAGTAAATGGTTACGGATTATACAACATGGCAGGAAATGTTTCAGAATGGACGGATTCAGCTTATAATCCAAATGCTTACGAATATGTTTCTACAATGAACCCTAACGTAATTGATGGAAACAACCAAAGAAAAGTGGTTCGTGGAGGATCTTGGAAAGACGTTGCTTACTTCCTACAAGTAAGTACTCGTGATCACGAATACGCTGATTCTGCTAGAAGTTATATTGGTTTCAGAACTGTACAAGATTACATGGGAACTCAAGTAACGGGCGGAAAAAAGAAAAAGTAAATTATAATTAAATCAATAACCAAATCGAATCTATTTTAAATTAAAACCTAAAAAAAAATTATCATTATGGCATTATTAAGTAAAAAAGCAATGAATTTCGCTTATGGTATGGGAGCGGCAGTAGTAATCGTTGGAGCATTATTCAAAATTACTCACTTTGAAATTGGACCATTAACAGGTACTGTAATGCTTTCTGTGGGATTGTTAACTGAAGCGTTAATCTTTGCCCTTTCTGCTTTCGAACCAGTTGAAGATGAATTAGACTGGACACTTGTTTACCCGGAATTAGCTAACGGACAAGCTAGACAAAAATCTGACAAAGTAGAAACTCCTTCTGATGCTCAAGGATTATTGTCTCAAAAATTAGACGTAATGTTAAAAGAAGCTAAAATTGACGGTGAGTTAATGTCAAGTTTAGGAAACAGTATCAAAAATTTCGAATCAGCTGCTAAAGGAATTGCTCCTACTGTAGATTCAATCGCTTCTACTAAAAAATATAGCGAAGAATTATCTATGGCTGCTGCTCAAATGGAATCATTAAACAGCTTATACAAAGTTCAATTAGAAAGTGCTTCAAGAAATGCTGAAGCTAATAAAGAAATTGCTGACAATGCATCTAAATTAAAAGAACAAATGCAATCTATGACTGCAAACATTGCTTCTTTAAACAGTGTTTACGGTGGTATGCTTTCTGCAATGAGTAACAAAGGATAATTAGTTTTTGACTATTATATTAAAATTATTAATAAGAACTAATTAGAAAAAAATGGCAGGAGGAAAATTAACCCCTAGACAGAAGATGATTAACCTGATGTATCTGGTTTTCATCGCAATGTTGGCAATGAACGTATCGAAAGAAGTAATTTCTGCTTTTGGTTTGATGAATGAAAAATTTGAAGATGCAAACACTTCTTCAGTTGCAACAAACACTTCATTATTGACATCTTTAGATCAAAAAGCTGCTGAAGCAAAAGGAGAATTCGCTATTGCTGCAGTAACTGCTCACAAAGTAGAAGCTATCTCAAAAGGATTTTATGATTATATAGCAACTTTAAAGGCTCAATCTATCAAAGGTTTTGAAGTAGAAAAAGAAACTGGAAAATTGCCTTATGAGGCAATGGATAGAGGAGATAATATCGACGACTGGTTTACAGGAGACGGTTACACTAAAAAAGGTAACGATATTATTGCTGCAATTCAAAAATACAAAGCAGACATGAAAGCTGCTTTAGGAACAGATAAAAAATATGCTCCAATTATCGCAGAGATTGAAAAAAAATTCGATGTTTCTGATGTAAAAAATAAAGAAGGTGTAAAACAAAAATACTTAGATTACCACTTTAAAGGTTTCCCTGCAATTGCTTCGGCTGCAAAACTTTCAACTTGGCAAAATGACGTTAAAAAAGCTGAAACTGATGTTTACAACAGTGCTTTAGGAAAAGCTGCGGTTGCTGCTGCTTCTTACAGTAATTATCAAGCGATCGTTGTTTTAGATAAAAATGCTTATTTCCAAGGAGAAAAAGTAACTGGTAAAGTAGTTTTAGGTCGTTATGACGAAAACACAAAACCAACTTCATTCCAAGGTCCTGGACAAATTGTTAACGGACAAGCTGTTATTTCATTAACTGCAGGTGGTGTTGGAGAGCAAGATATTAATGGACAATTTACATTCTTAGAGGATGGTAAAAACATTCCACTTAAATTTGCTGGAAAATATGTTGTAGTACCAAGACCTAACTCAGCTACTATTTCTGCTGATAAAATGAATGTTGTTTATAGAGGAGTTGTTAACCCAATTTCTGTGTCTTTTGCTGGTGTTGATGCTAACAAAATTGTTGCAAGCGCGCCAGGATTAGCTTCTGCTGGTAAACCAGGTAAATATAACATGAGCCCGGGTCAAGGAACAGAAGCTACAATTTCTGTTACCGGAACATTACCAAACGGAGATAAAGTTACAGATAAGAAAACATTTAGAATTAAAGGTATTCCTGGACCAACAGGTACAATTAGAGGTGAAATGGGTGTTGTTAAAGGGCCTAAATCTAACTTAGAAATTGCTACAATTGGTGCTAAATTACTTGATTTTGATTTCGAAGTTGGTTTGGATGTTGTTGGATTTAACTTAAAAGTTACTGGACAACCTACAGTTGTTGTTTCTGGTAACAGATTAAATGCACAATGTAAACAAATTCTTTCAAGAGCTGGAAAAGGAGATCAGGTTACTATTTCTGAAATTAAAACTAAACTTGTTGGAGCTGGTAGTTATTTATTACCAAGAACTGCTCCGGTAATTTACGAAATACAATAATAAAGTAGGTAAAACTACGTTCAATATCTTATAATGATACCACGATGAAAGTAAGAAATTTTTTAATAGCTATTGTTTCTATTGCAGGAGGATTTGCTGCTAACGCTCAATCTAATTTGCTTAATGCAAAAACACCTGCACAAATAGGACTTAAGACTCCTGCACAGCTTATCTCAGATAATGACAAACCGTTAGCTTACGGTTATGTAGATGACAGAGATGTATTGATGGGAAAAACTACTTGGGAAATCATTGATTTGAATGAGAAAATTAATTTTCCATTATACTTTCCGGTAGATACTGCTAACATTGGTGCTGACAGACGTTCATTATATGACGTTTTGACTAAAGCTATGAAAAATGGCAAGATAACTGAAGTGTACTCTGATAGTTATTTCAATACTAAAAAATCTTTGAAAGATATTGAAGGTTCATTATCTCGTATTGATACAACAGATGCTGGTAGAGAGTTAATCAATCAATATCCTGATGACTACAAAACACGTGTTGTGAAGAAAAAAGTAGTTACTGGTACTGGTAAAAAGAAAGTGGTTACTTATGTTGATGAAACAGTTGGGCCAACAAGAACAGTTCCTGCTGAGTATGTCTTAAGACAGGATCTTACTTCTGCTGATGTTACACAATACAAAATTAAAGGATACTGGTATTTTGACAAACGTCAAAGTGAATTGAAGTATCGTTTATTAGGTATTTGTCCTGTAACTCCGGACGTTTATACTATGAACAGTGACGAAAAGGACTACATTGAATTGTTCTGGATTTTCTATCCAAATTCAAGAGAAGCTTTGCATGAAGCAAAAGCTTTTAACGATAGCAATTCAGCATTGCCAATTTCTTTCGATCAAATTTTAAATTCAAGACGTTTTAATGCTGTTGTCTACAAAGAAGAAAACTTGTACGGAGATCGTGAGATCAAAGAATACATGAAGGATAACGCACAAAATCAATTGTTAGAATCTGAGAGAGTGAAAGAGAAAATCCGTAACTTCGAACAAGATATGTGGAACTACTAAGTTCTAAATCAAAATATTATAAAAAACTCTTACTATATTTGTAGTAAGAGTTTTTTTTTGCCCCATCTTAATTAAAATTATTGATAAACCGGATTGGTTGGATTTTTAATCCTTAATTCCCTTTTGGAAAATTGTTAAATTTTATTGTTTTTTTTATTTATGTAGGAAAAATAACAATAAAACATGTAATTTTACGTTTAATATGTTTTAATGATATGATGATGAATGCAAAGAAAATTTTAGTCGCTATTGTATGGATCTTAGGAAGTTTTGTTTCTAATGCACAGTCGAACTTGCTTAATGCAAAAACTGCTGATCAAATTGGGCAAAAAAGCCCTGCCCAGCTTATTTCAGATAATGATAAACCATTGTCTTATGGTTATGTTGATGACAGAGATGTTTTGATGGGAAAGACAGTTTGGGAAATTATTGATTTAAATGAAAAAATTAATTTTCCATTATATTTTCCTGTAGATTCTGCTAATATTGGTCCAGACAGACGTTCCTTATATGATGTTTTGACCAAGGCAATGAGAGAGGGGAAAATAACAGAGGTGTATTCGGATAGTTATTTTAATACCAAAAAAACTTTAAAAGACATTCAAGGTTCATTGTCTCGTGTTGACACAACAGATGCGGGTAGAGAACTGATTAATCAATATCCTGATGACTATAAGACACGAGTAGTGAAGAAAAAAGTAGTAACAGGTACTGGTAAAAAGAAGGTCGTAACGTATGTTGATCAAACCATAGGGCCGACAAGAACGGTTCCTGCTGAATATATTTTAAAACAAGATCTTACTGCAGCAGATGTCACACAGTATAAAATTAAAGGATATTGGTATTTTGACAAACGTCAAAGTGAGTTAAAATATCGTTTGTTGGGTATTTGTCCCGTAACTCCGGACGTTTACACCATGAATAGCGACGAAAAGGATTATATTGAATTATTTTGGGTTTTCTTCCCGGATGCACGGGTTGCATTGCATGAAGCAAAAGCTTTTAATGATGCTAATTCGGCTGTGCCAATTTCTTTTGATCAGATACTAAATTCAAGGCGATTTAATGCAGTTATCTATAAAGAAGAAAATATGTATGGAGATCGTGAGATCAAACAATATATAAGAGATGATGCGCAAAGTCAATTGTTTGAATCTGAAAGAGTAAAAGAGAAAATCCGTAATTTCGAGCAAGATATGTGGAACTACTAAGTCTCGATATACATTATAACAAAAACTCTTAGTACTTTTGTATTAAGAGTTTTTTTATCTTTTACCTATTACAATATGCTTGATTATTTAATTGTCGGATCTGGATTAGCCGGAATTTCATTTGCTGAAATAGCCCTTAAAAACAATAAATCTATTTTAGTAATGGATAATAAATCGCAAGTTTCTTCAATAGTTGCTGGTGGTTTGTATAATCCGGTTATTTTAAAACGTTTCAGCGAAGTTTGGAATGCAGAGGAACAATTGAATTTAATGGATGAATTTTACAATGATATTGAAGGAAAGCTAAAAACAAAATTTAATTTCAGACTTCCTATTTTAAGGAAGTTTTTTTCGATTGAAGAACAAAATAATTGGTTTGCTGCCTCCGATAAAAAAAATCTGGCACTTTTTTTATCTACAAAAATAATTTCTAAAAAGTATAGCGGTATTGACTCTCCATACGATTATGGAGAAGTTTTGCATACAGGATATGTAGATACGGCATTGTTATTAGATACTTATAAGAAATACTTACAAGAAAATAATCTATTAATTGAGGAGTCTTTTGATTCTCTCTACGTTGAATTTTTTGATTACGGAATTCAATACAAAAATATCCAAGCGCGCAATATTATTTTTGCAGAAGGCTTTGGATTACATAAAAATGCATTTTTTAATTACTTGCCTTTGGATGGAACAAAAGGCGAACTACTTGTTATAAAAGCACCCGATTTGGACCTTGATGTTATTGTAAATACCAGTGTATTTATACTGCCAATGGGTAATGACTTGTTTAAAGTAGGGGCAACTTATAATTGGCAGGACAAAACCGATTTACCAACTGAAGAAGGAAAACAGGAGCTTATTGATCGTATTAGAGAAATCCTGAGGTGTGATTTTGAAATCATACAGCATTTTGGCGGAGTTCGACCAACGGTTAAAGACAGAAGACCTTTGATTGGGACTCATCATGAACGTAAATCGCTGCATATTCTTAACGGATTAGGAACGCGCGGCGTAATGCTTGGACCTGCTATGGCAAAAGCTTTATTTGATAATATTGAAAATGATATTCCTTTAAGTCCTGAAATTGATATTAAAAGATTTCATAAAAAATATTTGAAAATGCTTATTTATGACCGGCCTTAGGATCGTACGAAACAAACATATTAATGTATAAGTTTCTTGAAAGCCTTAAAACGAAAGGGAATAGCACAATTAATGAGATAACGATGGCTAGAAATGATTGTTCTATAGTGACTCCAAAAAATACAAATGAAACAATAAAAGCCGCAATTCCCACAGCAACATTCAATCCGTAACTTACATACATTGCACCGTAAAAAAACGATGGTTCAATCTGATATTTTAATCCACAATGACTGCAATGATCGTTCATTTTTAGAACTTTAGTCAAATGAAGCGGATTTTTGTCTAAATACATACTTTCTTTTTGACATTTTGGACAACTTCCTGTTAAAATACTATTTAGTTTGGATCCTTTTTTTAACATTTGCAAAAAATTAATATTCCCATTGATTTGGGAATGTAAATTTACAAAATCAATTAGTTATAAAATAACAATACATGCTTAATATACATAATTTATCGGTTTCTTTCGGAGGTACTTATCTGTTTGAAGAAGTGACTTTTCGGTTAGGTGCCGGTGATCGGGTAGGACTTGTTGGAAAAAATGGTGCAGGAAAATCTACCATGCTTAAAATGTTAGCAGGAGATTTTGCTCCTGACTCTGGAGTTATTTCTCAGGAGAAAGATATCAGGATGGGGTTTTTACGTCAGGATATCGATTTTGAACAAGGAAGAACCGTTCTCGAAGAAGCTTACGAAGCTTTTACAGAGATAAAAATTGTTGAAAAAAAACTGGAACAAATTAATCACCAATTGGTTACCAGAACCGATTATGAAAGTGAAGAATACAGCCAGATTATCGAAGATTTATCAGACTACACACACCGTTTTGAACTTTTAGGAGGTTATAACTATGTAGGAGATACAGAAAAAATTCTTTTAGGATTAGGTTTCAAAAGAGAAGTTTTTAACAACCAAACTGAAACATTTTCAGGAGGTTGGAGAATGCGTATTGAATTAGCGAAATTATTACTTCAGTCAAATGATGTATTGCTTCTGGATGAGCCAACCAATCACTTAGATATCGAAAGTATCATTTGGTTAGAAGGTTTCCTTCGCAATTATCCTGGTGTTGTGGTGATTGTATCGCACGATAAAATGTTTTTGGATAATGTTACGAATCGTACAATCGAAATTTCATTAGGAAAAGCATACGATTTTAATAAACCCTATTCTCAATATTTAGAATTGCGCCATGAAATTCGTGAGAAACAACTAGCTACTCAAAAGAATCAGGCTAAGAAAATTGAAGAAACAGAAAAATTAATCGAGAAATTTCGTGCCAAAGCATCAAAAGCTTCGATGGCGCAATCATTGATTAAAAAATTAGATAAAGTAGAAAGAATTGAAGTCGATGAAGATGACAATTCTGTAATGAATATTTCTTTTCCGGTTTCAAAAGAACCTGGAAGAGTGGTTGTTGAAGCAGAACATGTAACTAAAGCTTACGGTGATAAAGTTATTTTAAAAGATATTGATTTATTGGTAGAACGTGGTAGCAAAATTGCTTTTGTTGGGCAAAATGGTCAGGGAAAATCAACCTTCATTAAAGCTATTGTAAATGAGTTTGAATATCAGGGAAACATCAAATTAGGACACAACGTTCAATTAGGTTATTTTGCTCAAAATCAGGCAGAATATCTTGATGGCGAAATTACATTGCTACAAACAATGGAAGATGCAGCAATGGACACCAACAGATCTAAAGTGCGTGATATGTTAGGTTCGTTTTTATTCCGTGGCGATGATGTCGAGAAAAAAGTAAAAGTACTTTCAGGAGGCGAGCGTAACCGTTTGGCACTTTGTAAGTTGTTGTTGCAGCCAATCAACGTTTTGTTGATGGATGAGCCTACGAACCACTTAGATATCAAATCTAAAAACGTTTTAAAAGCAGCCTTGCAAAAATTTGGAGGAACTTTATTATTGGTTTCTCACGATAGAGATTTTTTGCAAGGAATGTCGAACATTGTTTATGAATTTAAAGATCAAAAGATAAAAGAATATTTAGGAGATATCAATTATTTCTTAGAACAGCGCAATCTTGAAAACATGCGCGAAGTCGAGAAAAAAGATGTTGCAAAAGCGGCTGCTCCAAAAGAAACCAATAAAGCTTCATACGAAGACCAGAAAAAAGGAAAAGCACTTCAAAACAAATTAAGCAAAGTAGAAAGTCAAATCAAACAATTAGAAAAAGACATTCAGCACGACGATAAATTGCTGGCTTCTAATTACGACAAACATATCGAAGACGCTTCGTTTTTTACAGCATACAATAAAAAGAAAAAAGACCTTGACCAATTACTTTTAGACTGGGAAGTGGTTCAGGAAGAGATTGATAATTTTAATAGTTAACAGCTTTCCGTTTGTTGAGATGTAAATTGCATTTATAAAACCTTTGTCTAAGTTTTAAGCTTTGACAAAGGTTTTTTTTATGATTTTCAGGAGCTAATCCAGCTTTCCGTTACATCCCGATAGCTATCGGGACGCTAAAAAAACTATTTTTCTAAGCCATAAAACGAGCTTCCGCTGGTCGCTGTTTTCCGGCAAGAAAAATTAGTTTTTTTAGCTCTGGGCTTTTCACTTCAATCTGGGCTAGAATGCTGAGAGTTGTCATTTCGAGGAACGAGAAATCACACACGGAACTCTACAAAGATTGGCGATTTTGATTGAGAAGTTTCTAGTGTGATTTCTCCTCCGTGGAAATGACAAACTGCACGAAAATATTCTTATGAAAATGATTTGCCTAGCCCCGATAGAAGTGGAAATCCTTTTGTGGCGGGGTTCGCCACAAAAGATTGAAACGGATAGCGGGATTAGCTCCTGAAAAAGAGCTTATCATAGCCACATAACAAAAAAAAATAAAAGACAAAAGGAGAATAAAATCCGCGTCATCCACGTTCCAATAAAAACCTGAAACCTGAAACAAATTAAACTCACTTAATAATGCCAATACATTTAGAATGCATAATTGCCTCACTGCTATCTTTAAAATAACAAACTGAAACTTCTAGATTTTCTAAATTTTTCAAAATAGTCTTCGTAGCTTCTTTTTTACGTTTGCCGGTTTGTCTAATATAAACCGCTTTTACCGTTACGGGAAATATTTTGCAAATACGCTCATATAAAATCGGATCATGTTGCGAATCGTCTCCCAATAAAACATATTTAAGATTGGGGTAAAACTCTAAAACATGTTTTATTTTATCAAATTTGTGATCGTGGTTTCCTCTGCCGCTCATAAAAAAATCAGTTACGCCGCGTTTAATATCTTTCAATAAAATAACAGCTCTTGGTAATTGATGTATTTTGGTGAATCTTGTAATAAATTGATACAAATTCCATTCACTGCTCGAAATATAAAAAAAGGCATTTTGCTCGTCTTTATTATTTCTTCCGGCTGAGCTTAAGGCTTGATAATGTGGAACGACGTCTTTAAATACTTTTCTATCGTTTACATTTTTAAACAAAAGAATATATATTTTTTTGAATATATTTTTGGTGTGCGAAATCAAAAAAGTGTCGTCAATATCAGATATAATCCCAAGATTTCCGTCGTGAGGCCTGATGAAACTTCCTGTTGCAGATATAATTTCAGATTCGTATTTGATATTTACTTCATATTCCATCCATCCAAAATCAAATTCTTTTTCTATCGGAATACAAAATTTAAAATAACCATCATCCAGCGTTTTTGAATGTATTTCCTGACTGCCGCATTTTAGGTAGACATCATGGTTTTTGAGGGTTTTTATTCTGAACTGATTGATTATTGATTTGGCATTTTTCAGGTTTTTTTTCTGAAAATCGTATTCATAAGTCCTTTTAAAAACGTGTCCCATTACAATTAATTCTTGTTCATTAGCATAACCGCGATATAATTGTAGGATTGGTTTCATTAATTGTGTATTTTTATGTAGACTGTAAATTAATTATTTTAATCGGTTAAAAAAATAAAATTTTGAAAAAGAATATCATATTTGTTGTGAACCCAATTTCGGGAGATCTGGATAAAACAGATTTAATAGAAGCCGTACAAGAGTTTGCAACTACAAATCATTTTGATCTTGAAGTTTATGAAACTACAGGCAAAAGCGATTTAAGACAAATACAATCACTTTATGATCAATATAAGCCAGAACGAATTATTGTTGCCGGAGGTGACGGGACCATAAAAATGGTTGCCGAAGCGATGGAAGATCAGGACATTATCATTGGAATTTTGCCTGCAGGATCTGCAAATGGCCTGTCTGTTGATTTAAGTTTGCCGACAACGATCGAGGAAAACCTAAAAATTGCCTTTCTCAATCATTATATCGAAATGGATATGATTTGTATTAACGGCAAAAAAAGTATCCATTTAAGCGATATTGGAATCAATGCTGACTTGGTAAAAAATTACGAACAAAGTAATCTACGCGGAATTTGGGGTTATGCGTTGCAAGCCTACACAACTTTAGTTGAATCTGCCGCACCTTTTGTAGCAACGATTACCACGAATAAAGAAACAGTGGAACATACAGCCAGAATTATTGTAATTGCCAATTCGCAGAAATACGGAACAGGTGTTACGATCAATCCAAATGGCGCTATGAACGATGGCAGATTTGAATTGGTGATTTTAAAAAGTCTGGATGTATTATTGCTCGGAAAAATTATTACCGGAAATATGCCTCTGGATTCAGATGATGTGGTAATTATCTCGACAGATAAAGCGACTATAAAAACGGATTATCCGGTTAATTTTCAAATTGATGGAGAATATTGCGGTGCTCAAACTAATTTAGAAATTCATATTTTACACAAACAAATGAAAATTGCGGTTCCTTAACTAATTTCTTTATACGGATTTCGCTCTTTCCAATCGGTTTTTGGTTCTAAATAATCGAATAATTTACCTATGTTTTTATTAATTAACGCATTAGTATGTGTAATTAAACCGTACATTTTTAATGGTTTTGCACCAACAGAACTTTTTATTTCAAGCGCTGTTCGTGCAAAAACTATTTCGGTAAAACCCTGATTGATAGAATAGGCAATCATGTCGTAAAGCATATTAAGATACAGCATTTTTTCGCGTTGAATACTTTCGTCGTAGCCCAGGAAATAAGTGTCCATTACAGTTCCGTTTTTGATTAAAGTATTGAAGCCAATTAGTTTTCCGTCTAAAAAATAACCGTAAAAAAGAAAATTCTCTTTCATGATTTCCTTAAAAGTGCTGAAATGATTTTTAGCCAGAAAGAAAGTATTGAAAGGTGCATTTTTGGCGACATGGGAGTAAAGATCATAAATCACATTTTCATGTTTGATAATCTCTTCCAAAGGCATTTTCCTTTTTTCGATGCCGTCCATTTTTTTTCTTGCACGTTTATATTGATCCCGATATTTTTTAGAGAGTGCATCAATATAATCTTGTTCTGATTTCCAGTTTTTATTGATTTCGAAAATCATATTAGGCTGAGTCGAAAACGTAAAATTATTTTTAAATTCAGCTTTTAATGGTTCTATTTCACTTTCGGTAAAATCTTTTATGCTGGTAATATGCACTTTTTTGCCAATTGACTTAAGTTCTTTTTTAAGTTCATTAATGGCTTTATGGAGTGTTTTAATAATTTTAGACTGATTTACATTTTCGACAAATGAAAACGCATTTTGGCCAGTCAGCATATTGTTGCCAATAAATAAAACATGTGACGCAAATTTTTTGAAGGCAAAATTACGTACAGATGTTTTTAAACATTGGTCACGTTCGCCAAAAGATTCCAGTTTTTCCGTAAAGAGAAATTGGGTTAAAGCAATTCCAACTAATTTTTCACTTTTAAAAATTCCGATAAAATGGCAAATCATATTTACCGGAGAAGATTTTTCGAGCACTTCGAGGTATTCCCGAGTTAAAAAAATGTTTTCAGTTGCGAGCGAATTCCATTCTATGGGTAGTAATGATGCGCTTTTATATAATTGAAAAGAATAAGTTGTATTCAAGAGTAATTGCTAATTTCTTCAAAATTAGATAATATTTATAATAACAGGACTTGTTTAAGTTATTATTAAGAAAAACCCGTTTAAGATTTACTTTAAACGGGTTTTGATTTTTATATTTTTAAGCAAATGCACAAATAATACCGCCCATTAAAGTTAGTGTAACAAGCCAGTATCCGGCATGAATAAAAATGTATTTCCATGATTTTCTTTCAAACAATCCATTAATTCCAATTACTGGAAAAGCAAAAAACAGACCGGATATAAACCCATGAAGTGCTCCGTGTTTAAAAGTACGATAAGCCATTCCGTAATCTGTCATAAATGCTTGAAATGATGGTTTTGCGCTATCTATCATTGGTGGTCCGCCAACCATTCCAATAGCTCCAGACTGGTGAATTGTTAATGACATAAGTGTCATTGTAATCATAACAGAGAAAACATAGGTTAACCCAAAAATTTTGAGCATGTTTCCTGTTCGAAGTTCTTCTTGTGTCAAATTATTTTCTTTCATCCAGATCGTTCCAAAAACTTTTGGATTGTACCAAATAAAACCAACTACAAGGGTTACAATTGCAGCTAATAATAATGCGATAAAGTTAATTTCCATAATATGAGGTTTTTATAATTAGTTGGTCAAATTTAATTAAAATTTAATTTATTTCTGAATATTTAAAAAAGTAGTAAAAATACGATTAAATATTTACTTATTAACAGTTTATCTACACCATATGTTTTTTATCTGTAAAAAGTATATTTTTACACGCAGAAACAAACCCCAAATTTTGTTATGAAAAGCTTAGCCCCAATTTTTCTAGCTTTTATATTTTCATTGAATATTTATGCAGATACTGTTTCAGAAAAAGAGAAAAATGCCTTAATTAAATTTTATAATGCGACAAATGGGAAGCATTGGAAAATAAAATGGGATTTATCCACTTCTGTTTTAGATTGGTATGGTGTTCAGGTTGAAAATGGAAAAGTAATTGCACTGAATTTATCTGATAATAATTTGCAGGGAGAACTTCCTTCTGAATTTTTTAATTTGATATTTTTAAAAGGCATCGATTTGCATCAAAATAATCTTAAAGGGTCATTGCCAAATGCAATCGAAAACTTGAAAGAACTTGAAATTTTGAATATTTCTGATAATAAATTAACCGGATCTTTACCGAAATCTATTTGCGAATTAAAAAAACTTAAAGATTTAGAACTTTTTAAAAATAAAATTTCAGGAGAATTACCATTGGAAATCGGGCAGTTAGCACAATTGGAAATTCTTGCTTTGTTTAATAATGAAATTAAAGGCGATTTACCTGATTCATTATATAAAATTTCTACTTTAAAAGTATTACTTTTGAATAATAATAAACTTACAGGAATTTTGAATCCTGAAATTATAAATTTTCATGCTTTGCAAAATTTAAGTTTATTTGATAATAATTTGGAAGGTGAAATTCCGGGTGGACTTGAAAAATTACATAATTTAACTGAATTGAATTTGTCTCATAATAAATTTAAAGGAACTGTTTCTAAGAACTTAGCCGTATTAGATGTTTTAAATATGACTATGCTTGACGAAAACGGGAATCCTGTTTTACTAGAAATTAATACTGAAAAAGAAACTACAATTGTTACCCAAAATTAATCGTGCTTATGAATGAATTTTACTCTCGTTAACAAGTTGATTAAATATATTTAGTTAATTGTTGAAACCGTAACTCTCGTTACGGTTTTTTTTTGCCGTATTTTTTGATATTTCGATGATAATCATAGTAATAGTGATATTTAAACAATCTTGCTTATTGTAAGTTGTTTAAAATTAATTAGTTATGATTTGGTTTAGGTTTTGAGGCTAAATATTTTTAATTTCTAAATATAAAATTATGAGTGTTTATCAAAATGAAAGAACCGCATTGATATTGATTGATCCTTTTAATGATTTCCTTTCTGAGAATGGAAAACTTTGGCCTTTTGTAAAAGAAACTGTCCAGAATGGAAATGTCGTTCAGAATATGAAAAATGTTTTAGCGGCAGCAAGGAAACATAAAATTCAAATTGTTTATGCACCACATAGACATACTCAAAAAGGAGATTATTTAAATTGGAAATTTTTTTCTCCATCACATAATGGTAGTAAAAATTTGACGCTTTTTGAAGAGGGGAGCTGGGGTGCAGAATTTCATCCGGAACTTTTGCCGGAAGATGGAGATTTAATAGCGCAAAATCATTGGACAGCAAGTGGTTTTGCTAATACTGACTTGGATTTTCTTTTAAAAATGCACGATATCGATCATATTATAATTGCTGGAATGCGAGCAAATACCTGTATTGATTCTACTGCAAGATATGGTGTTGAATTAGGTTATCATGTTACCTTAATTAAGGACGGAATTGGTGCTTTTAATCAGGAAGAAATAAAAGCTACTGTAGAAACTAATTTTCCCAATTACGGGCATTCTCTTTTATCTGCAGCTGAATTTGTAAAATCTTTAGAGTCATAAATATGGAAATACTTGCTGAATCTACTGCAACAGTAAAAATTCATTGTGCTGCAGAAAAAATAAATCTTTCAGAATGGCTTTTTACATTGAAAGATCATGAATATCAATCTTGCTCAGAAGGGCATATTGCTGGCGGAATTTCAATTTCAAAAGATGGAAAAAGAATGTCAATAAATGTTGAAAAAGTTGCCGATAATCTTCTAGTACAGCATTATATTGAAGAAATAGGCGGTAGAAATCATTGCAGAGTAAATTCTGTATCAGATTCAATTTCTTCTTTTGGAGCAACTAAATTGAGGATTACCTGGGAGTTAAAAGTTACAGCGTTATCTAATGACAGCTGTGAGTTTTCTAATCGTGTAATTGTGAGCGCAACCGAAGAGTTTTTAGCGTTATTAAAATCAATTAATATTACTGATTTAGCAATTGTAAAAAGTCAGATGCTGCAAAATGTTGTATTACATAATGAAGAGGAAACACCTTTATTTGCTATTAATATCGAACGTAAAGCAATTGCAGATATTTGGAATTAAATTATTATTAAGTCTTAAATAAAAAATTCTTGAAATGGAATTTATAGTAACTTTGCTATAAATTGATATTTAAGAATCAGTTTGTGAAACAACATGTTTTTTTTTTCATAACTTTAATATTGAATACGATCTGAAGTGAAGGAAAAACTAATTTTAAAACTCTAAATACTAAAATTATGGTAATACAGTATCAAGGTGAACAATATGGAAAATCGACCACATTTACGATAAGAATCATTGGAAACAATCTTTCTAAAAGTAGTTCAAATTACCAAATTGATTTGTTGGTAGGCGACAAACAATTGCCAACTTTTACAACATCAATTCACCAAAGTTTGTCAAATTGTTTAAAAGAGATCTATTTATTCAGAAAGCATAACGGAATTAGATTTAATGCGTCTTCAGAAAAAATTGCACCACTTTTAGTGCCATATGATCAGGTTTTATATAATTATAATAAATATGCTTTGTTTATGGCTTAGGCTTTAGAATTGATAAAAAAAATAAAGACTGTTCAATTTCTGGACAGTCTTTTTTTTATCTGAAATTCACCGTTAAACGCATTGCATAATTTCATTCGATTTTTAATATAATTAAATAATATAGGTATTTTCTTGGTATTTACTAACTAATATTTAAATTAATGTTCTATTTACCCTAATTTATTGTTTTTATTTAGCAAACATCTGTTTGCTAGTTAATATAAAACATTATTTTTGCCTTTTTTAACATGGAAATAATTACACATTAATGTCAAAAAGCAAGCTTCTTTTTTTATTCATATTATTTGTATCCTTATCGTATTCTCAGACCAAAAAAGCTACTGTAATGGTCAATGCCAGAGCTCAAAAAGATAAAATTTTGATTCGTTGGGCAATAAACTCACCAAGCGAATGGCAAAAAGCAAATAAAAAAGGATTTGTAATTACAAGGACAACTATATTGAGGGATGGTGTTGTTTTGCCAAAACCCGAAAAAATACTGCTTACTCCAAAACCATTAGTGCCTGAGCCTTTAGATTCATGGCTTGATTTAGTACAAAAAGATAATAATATAGCTATTATAGCTCAATCTATTTATGGTGAAAGTTTTGAAGTAACTGCAGCGAAAGAGGGAGATTTGTCTAAAATAGTAAATATGGCCGATGAACTGGATCAGCGATATACTTTTGCTTTATATGCAGCCGATATGAGCTTTGAAGGTGCATTAAAGGCAGGTTGGGGACTTGTAGATACGAATGTAAAGAAAAATGAAGTTTATGCTTATCAGGTGAGTGTTTTCGAAAGTCCAAAGGTCAAGGAATCATCTTATATGATTGGTCTGAAAGATTATACCGCTTTACCTGCTCCTACTGATTTTATTGCAATTCCTGATGATAAAAAAGTAATGCTATCATGGGATTATGAAACTTTTAAAAGAATTTACACTTCTTTTATGGTAGAGAAATCTTCAGACGGAGTCAACTTTAGTCCCATCGCTACTACGCCTTTAGTAAACCTGAACGATAAAGATGAGCATCCTTCAAAATCGATGTATTATATCGATACGCTTAGCGTAAACGACAAAATATATCAATATAGGTTATATGGTATAACTTCATTTGGAGAAAAAGGAGAATTGACAAAACCTATTACTGCAAAAGGGGTGGCTGCTATAGTTACTCCGGCAAGGCTTGTAGATTATAATATTGTTAACTCAAACGAGGTTAATTTAGAATGGGATTACCCTAAAGATTCTGAAGGTTTTATTCAGGGTTATGAAATCAATTTAGCCAATAATGACAAAGGTCCGTATAAAGTAGTTTCTAAAATAATTCCTCCTTCGGAGAGAAAACTCAATTTTAAGGAGAATTTATATCCGTCCAATTATTTTACCATTTCTGTTGTTGGTAAAAACAACCAGCGTTTGACTTCTCAAAGTATGTTGGTTCAGCCCGTAGATTCTATACCTCCTGCAAAACCAATAGGATTAGAAGGTGTAATAGATAGCCTTGGAGTGGTGAGACTGAAATGGAAAGCCAATCTGGAAAAAGATTTAAGAGGTTATCGAATTTTAAAAGCCAATAATCCAGATGAAGAATTTGTAGATATTTATCACAAATCGTATGTGGGAAATAATTACAAAGACAGCGTAAGTCTTAAAATGACCAACAGCAAAGTCTATTATAGAATTGCTGCCGAAGACATGCGATTTAATATTTCAGATCCATCTGATGTTTTGGTGTTGGATAAACCCGATAAAATTCCCCCAGCGGCTCCGATTTTTAAGGATTATGATAATAAAGATGGCAAAGTACATTTAAAATGGATACGCAGTTATAGTGAAGATGTAGTAGGATATAGCCTTAGAAGGAGAGAGAAAGGACAGGAAAAATGGCTGGAGATTAAACAGATAAATGATACCATTCAGGAATTTACAGATGACAGGGTAGAAAATAGAAAAACATACCAGTACGCTATTCTGGCAAAAGATAAAAGTAATCTTTGGTCTTCATTAGATCATTCTATAATAACCGTAAATGTATTAAACTTTACTCCTGTTAAAGTAATTACATTTTTGCAAGGATTACCAGATAGAGAAAATAAAAAGATAGTATTAAGCTGGGATTATGCAAAAAATAAAGGCAAAGTCCTGGGATTAAGTATTTACAAAAATGTAAAAGGAACTCCGCCAACTTTATGGAAGGAATTAAACGCAAACGTTTTTACTTTAGAAGATAAAAATTTACAAATTAATCAGGAATACGAATATCATTTGATTCCTAATCTGGAAAGCGACAGCCCTGCAAAGGCAGAAACCTTAACAGTTATATATTAAGCCTATGAAGAAAATTTACTTATTCATCATTTTATTGGTTTCAGGATTTGGGTTTGCTCAGGCTACCGTTCCAGAATTAGGTTCATACGAAGTTGTTTTTAATGGTTGGGCTTATGGAGATGAACATCACAATTGTGGTGTAGCATTTGTGACTCTCGAATTTAAGACTCCAGGGGATAACTACAACCCTCTAAATATCACTTACAGTGATAACAGAGTTACTGATACATACACTAATGTAAAAACTACATTTACAGCAGATAAAATTCCGGTGTCAATGTTTTTTTCTGCTTCCAGATATGATAGACAATCTTGCAGAGGAAACAGGCCTAATAATAGCGGAAGGATTACTACTACAGATAAGTTTCATTGCTTAGATTACACCTTTGAATTTAAGCAATTTAAAAATGTGGTAGATGATGGAGATGGAATAGGAAGCTCCTCTTTTAATGTAAAAATTCGCCCAATTCTTGTAATTGCGGATCCTGGGAACAAGAATGAATTACCTACGGACAAACAAATCACGATAGCATCGAATACAGGTTTTTCCTCATCAGAGTATAATTGGCAATATTCGCTTAATCTACAAGACCCTAATAGTTGGATTGATATGCCGCAATTTGCTGAAAAATCAAGTTTTAGTGCTAGTGCTAAAGAAATTTTAGGAATAAATGCTGGAGAAAATCATGGAAAAAACATCTATTTTAGACAAAAGGCGTGTACTGTTTTCTCTAAGCCTGTAACTTATGTAATTAGACAATCTGCTCCGGAAATAGTCTCAAAGACAGAAGAAAAAACGAGTTGTTTTGATAGCAAAGATGGTAAGCTGATTTTAAAATTCAACAGACCATTATTCAATACAGAAAAATTGACTTTTAGTATTAGACAATTTGACGAAAAAGAGGGAAAATGGATGTCAGTTGTATGTTCATCACAGGGGCCACAAGATCTAATTTCTCTTGATGGAAACAATAGTTACAAATTTCCATGTGATTTTTCAAAAGGACAATACGGAATTGCATTTACAGGATTTATAAACGGATCAAGTACTGGATCTCCACATACTGAGATTGATCCTTATATTTTTAATATAGATTCACCAACACCTGTTGATTTTTCTGTTGTCACGAAAAGAGATATTAATTGTTTTGGAGGAGCAGATGGCGAAATTGACATTTTGGCTACAGGAGGTATTGAAAATGGTATTTATCAATATTCAACAGATAGAGGATCAAGCTGGAAGAATTTTTCAGATGTTGATAAAACTACCATAAGCGGACTTTCTTTGGAATTATGTTATATAAAAGTACGAAAATTAAGAAATTCAGATGATATTGTTGGCTGTATAGCAAAAAAAGCAGACAATAATGATAAAGAATTATCAGAAAATATTGGTCAGCCTGCAAGTGCACTTGAATTAGTGAAAATTACTTCGGTAAATCCAACTTTTAACAAAGCAGAAAATGGTAAAATTACGGCTTCAATTACTGGGGGCACTCCAATTAGTGGAAATTCATATTCCTATATTTGGAAGAATAGTAAGGATGAAACCGTCGCAGCGAGTAAATCATCAGCTGTTTTTTTAAATGATATTTTTGCTATTACACTGAACAATGTACCTGCTGATACTTATACATTATATATTACAGATGCCAGAAACTGTACTTTAGATCCATTAAAAGTAACTGATTTAGTAACTGTTTTAGATGATCCTGATCCAATTGAAATTGAATTAGAAATTATTCAGGGAATTTCCTGTAATACAGCAAATTTAGATCCAACCGGAGATGAGACTGTCGTTTCAGATGCAATTTTAAAAGCAACAGTAAAAGGTGGTATTAAGTTTACCGGAACACAAAATGGTGGTTTGCCTTATATCTTTAACTGGTCAAAATACAATACAGAAACAAGTAAGTGGGATAAATTAGAAGATTATAAAACCGATACAGCAACTGGCCTTTCAGAAGGAATCTATTCGCTAAATGTTGAAGATGCTAATAAAATTGTAAAAGGAACTTATGATACAAAAGATTTAATAACAGCAATTCCCACAACACAAGAAATTTTAGAGCCAAAGAAACTGGAATTAGTATTTGATTCGCTAAATGTTTCCTGTCATGGAGGCAAGAATGGCTGGGTTATAGCAACCGTAACCAAAGGAGAAGCTCCGTATAAGTATAAATGGTTTAATGTAGGGACGGGAACTATTGAAGGAAACAAAATTTCGAACTTAACAAAAGGAGAATATTTTGTAGAAGTTACAGCTGCAAATGGCTGTTTTATAAAAGATAGTATCACAATTGGTGAGCCAACAGAAGAAGTTAAAATTAATTATGCAGAGATTTTTACACCTACTTTTTCAGGAGCTACAAATGGAAGAATCGTAGCGAAGATAACGGGTGGAACACCATATGATGATAAATCATATAATTATGAATGGAAAAATAGTAAAGGAATAATACAAACTACAACTGACATAATAGAAAATGGAGTTTATACCATTACACTAAATGGAGTTCCGGCTGATGATTATTTTTTGACAATTAAAGATAAAAATTATAACGAAGCTGCGAGTCAAATTGTTAATTGTTCTGTTTTAGAGTCAAAAGTAACCTTAAATGAACCTGATCCTTTAAAAGTTGTATTCGAAATAGTTAGAACTATTTCGTGTAATACAAGTAATGAATTTGGAAACGATAAAGATACAACACCACAAGACGGTCAACGAGATGAATCGCAGGATGGAATTTTGAAGGCGCATGTAACAGGGGGAACTCCGCTTGCACTAGATAAAAATAATGGATTGCCTTATTATTTTTATTGGAAAAAACAGGAGGAAAATGGTTCGTGGACAGATTTGCCTAATATTACAAGTGAAACCGCTTCTAATCTTTCTTATGGAAATTATGCCTTAAACGTGAAGGACAGAAATGGTATTATGCTGGGAACTTATGTTAATAATGTACTAACACAGCAAATAGATGTTACTCAATTAATGGAAGAACCATCAAAATTATCTGTAACTATTACTCATGGTGATGTTTTTTGTAACGGTGGAAATGACGGTTGGGCTACAGCAAGTGCTGTGGGAGGTACACCTCCGTATGAATATGTATGGTCGAATGAGGTGAAAACTGATGAAAATACAATTTTAAAAGCGGGTAAATATTTGGTGTCTGTTACAGATTTTAGAGGATGTACTACACAAGCAGAGGTTACAATTACCGAACCAAAAACACCTATTTCTATAAAATATAAAGAAGTTCTGAACCCGAGTTTTTATAAGGCAACCAATGGAAAAATTGTTGTAGAAGTTACCGGTGGAACCATTTTTTCAGACAATACCTATTGGTTTGAATGGAAAAACAGTAAAGGAATAATACAAACTACAACCACTACCAATTTTAATAATGATATATACACTATTTCTTTAAATGGAGTTGGCGAAGAACTATATAGCTTAACGGTTCGTGATGCAAATTACGATGCGGCTAAAAATAAAACAAGCTGTACAGTTGCCAATTCTATTACAACTTTAGATGATCCGGATCCGCTTGAAGTAACTTTTGAGGTAGTTCGTACTATTTCTTGTAATGTAGGTAATGAATTTGGAAATGAAACAGATGCAAATCCACAAGACAATCAAAGAGATGAATCTCAGGATGGTATTCTGTTCGCTCATGTAAAAGGTGGAATTCAGTTAGAGGCTACAAAAAACAATGGATTACCTTATTTTTATACATGGAAAAAACAAAAAGGTAATTCCTGGATTATCTGGAACGATCACGATGAAACTGCAGAAAATTTATCAGATGGCAATTACGCCCTGAATATTGAAGATGCTAACGGAATAAAATTGGGAACTTATATCAATAATGTTTTGGTTGAAGAAAAAGACGCTACACAAAATATGCCGGAACCTTCAAAATTACAATTATCCTTCACCAAGTTTGATGTTGGCTGTACAACAGGAGATGATGGTTGGGCAGAAGCGCATGTTACAGGAGGAACTCCGCCATATACTTACGAGTGGACAAATGGTGAGATAACACCTAAAATAGAAAACATTACAACAAATAATTACTTTGTAATAGTAACAGATGCAAAAGGATGTGTCGTTCAGGGAAGTATTTTTGTAGGTGATCCAAATGGAATATTAACCACAGAAAGTATTATAAACCCAGTTTGTTCTAAAGGAAATGATGGTTCAATAGAACTAAATGTTACTGGAGGAAACTTACCATACAGCTATTTATGGAACACTGGAGCTACTACTAAAGATTTAAATAATCTGAAAGCAGGAAATTATGAAGTGACTATAACCTGTCCGGATTGTTGTGTGTACAAAAAGAGATTTGTTTTAAAAGATCCGGAAGCAGTTATTGTTAATATTGGTCCAGACAGAACATTATGTAGTGAACAAAGTCTGGAATTAGATGCTACAATTGCCGACGAAAATGCACAATACAGCTGGACTTCTACAAATGGCTTTACATCAAATGAAGCAAAAATAAATGTATCAAAAGCAGGAACTTATCATGTAAAAGTAACCTCAGGACTAGGTTGCATTAGCGAAGATGAAATTGTAATAAAAACAAGTCAGGCTATTATTAGTTCAGAGTTTTTATTGAGTTCACAAGCCTATTTAGATGAGGAAGTAATCTTAGTGAATACCAGTAATCCTTTTGGAGAAAGTACCAAATGGGTAATTCCTGACGGAGTAAAAATTGTAGAACAAAAGGAAAAATACATAACCCTTAAGTTTGATGCAACAGGCGTATATGCCATTGGTTTAGAGCAAACGCAAGGAGAATGTTACGCAACATTCAGTAAAAATATTACCGTTGAAAAACGAAGTGGTTTACCAAATACAGGTACTACATCGCAATTTATTGTAGATTTTATTGTAACTCCAAATCCAAGTAATGGTAATTTTAAAGCACTTGTAACTTTAGAAAATATTAGTGCTGTAAATTTAAGGTTATTTGCTACGACGGGACAAAATACGATGATTCAGAAAAATGATTCAGGAAAGAAAAAATATGAAATAGATTTTGAGACGTCATTAGAATCCGGAATGTATATTCTGGTATTAGAAACAGGACAACAAACATTGGTTAAAAAAATTATCATCTATTAAAAAAATGAAAAACCTTTTCAATAACATACATTTATTTGTTCTCTTTCTGTTTTTTAGTGTAACCGGATATGCGCAATTATATCCAGTTCAGTTAACACCTGTTTTTAATAGTCCGTACAGCGTCAAAATATCAGATTATGCGACTAGTATGGATACTAAAATGCAGTTGCTGATAAATCCTACCGATATTTCTATATCGCAAAGGCAGGTACGTTTAAAATTATACATACAAGGCAACGGACTTAATATACAGAGTAGTGATTTTATACAAGGACAACGACCTATTTTTATAAATGGAGGCGAATTACAAACGCTGACCAATACCGATATTTCCGCCCTTTTTAGATTAGAAAATCTACAGGGAATTTCTCCGGCTCAATATGCTAATCCATTGCCGGAAGGAATGTACAATTTTTGTTTTGAGATGTATGATTTTTTAACCAACCAAAAGATCTCACAGAAAAGTTGTGCCAGTTTATATCTGATTTTAAATGATCCGCCATTATTAAATACGCCACAAAAAAACGAGCAAATTGCGTCGACAGAATTTCCGAATATTTTATTTACCTGGACGCCACGTCAAATAAATGCGACCAATATATCGTATAAATTCGAATTAAAACAGCTAATCGATCCAACCTTAGATCCTCAAATTGGGTTTCAAATGTCTCCCATTTTATACGAGGAAACACTTTTCGGAACCGCTTTGTTGTATAATTTAAGCATGCCAATTCTTACTCCAGGCCTGCGATACGCATGGCGTGTAAGAGCTATATCGACTACCGGACTTTCAGAGAATGCAGTCTTTAAAAATGATGGCTATAGCGAGATATATTCTTTTAAGTACACGGCTTCCTGTGCTGCTCCGACCTTTTTATTAAGTGAATCTCAGAGTTCTAAAAGTGTAAAAATCACTTGGGAAGGAGTGCCTGAACATACGCGCTATCAGGTACAATACAAAAAGCAAGATGTTCGCAACGCGCAGTGGTTTTCATCAAACAGTTTAAATAAACAAACTTTAATCACCAATTTAGAACCAGGTGTTACCTATCAGTTTAGAGTAGGCTCAAGTTGCGACCCTGTAAGCGAAGGCGTTCAGTCATTTACGTATTCAGGAATAAACACTTTTACAACACCTACTGAAACCAGTGGAGTTCCGGCATATAATTGCGGTATTGTTCCTCAAATTAATATTCAGAATCAAAAAGTACTGGATAACTTAATTCAAAGTGAAACCTTTAAAGCTGGAGATTTTCCGGTTACTGTTTTACAGTTAGAAGAACAACATAGCCCGTATTCAGGACGAGGTTATATCATTGTACCTTACTTAGCAGATACCAAAATTGCGGTAGAGTTTAAAAATATTTTGATAAATACAGATTATCAGTTGATTAGCGGTGTTGTTGAGACAAGCTATAATCCTGATTGGAAAAATATTGCTGATGTTGAAGATTTTACTGGTGAAGGTCAAGGAGGACAGATCGAAGAAACTGTTCCGTTTATAATAAAAGATATCGTTATTAATGCCAATGGTGATATACTTGTAAATGGTATTGATGGACAGCAAGTAACCATTCCCGGAGGAAAAGATACAGTTATCACAGATAGTGGAGGAAAAGATGCTGAAGGAAATGACATTCCGCCTAAAGTTTATAACGTAGATAGCAGTGGAAATGGCAGCAATCAAGGTACTGAATTTGCTCAGGGAGGAAAGCCAACTCCTGAAAATACAGATGGAGTAGATAAAAACGGTCAGGCGACAGCATTTACTGCCAAAGGAATTTCAATTGCATTTTCTGGCAATGGAAGTAAATATGCTTTTGATGTAATGCCGGAGAAAGCACCTGTTGATGTACAAAACTTATACAAAAAAGTAGGCGACGTAGTATTGCCTTACAAAGCAGTTTTAAATGGGAATACTGATATAATGTTAGCTACAGTAACAGTAACAGATACCAATGTAAAATTGGACAGTATTGTTTTTAAAACCCAAAACGGTGCTAAAATAGACTTTAAAAGAAATGCTAAAGTTTTTGAACTAACTGTAAAAGGAAGCTTTAGTTATGCCGAAGAGCAAATATTAGCAACAATAAAACAAGGAGATAAATGGAAAGTTATTGGAGCTTTTATGTTGGTGCATATTTCACAGAAAGAAGTGAATTTAGTATTAGTACCATTGAATAAAAATACTCAAATTCCATCCACTGCTGAAAATGACTTAAATGTTATATATAGTAAAGCAGGTATAAAATTGAATATTATCAGGTCTGAAAAAATTGATTACACTGATGCGGATAAAAAGATTGAAGTTGGTGACAGTGATTTTTTTGAAACGTATACTGATGAGCAACAAAAGATTAATGATTTAGTAAAAAAATTAAAAGATTATAAGCAAGATGCTTATTATTTGGTATACTCTGACCTTTCTTCAAATAAGTCAAATATTCAAGGTTTTATGCCTTTAAAAGGGCAATTTGGGTATGTTTTTAATACTGATAATAAAGCAATAGCGGCACATGAATTAGGCCATGGTATTTTTGGATTAGAACATCCGTTTACAAATAAAAATGACGAAAGAAAAACTGATTTTTTAATGGATTATAATAATGGTTCAAAGCTTTGGCATAATGACTGGAAACAAATTAATGACCCTAAATTTAAATTGTATTTATTTCAAGGGGATAGTGAGGGACAATACGAAACGGATGGGCATTATTCTACAGTGTATTTAGTTTCTCTTATGATGGGTATGAATCCTGACAAAGCTATGGAGTTGGCCAGGGCAACGGAAGCACCAGATACTACAATTCATAGTGAAACGAAATTTGAGTTAAATGATACTTGGGGACATCCTGGTGGACCACAACAAGATATTCATTCATTAACTGGTGGATTTCATGGGATTGAAGAATTTTTGACTGCAATAAAATTTTTAAATACTCCTACAAGCGATGTTGAACAACTGGGAGAACTTTTACATCGATTTGGAGATACTTATGCTCATACAAAAATTAATAACTTAGTACCAGATGATGTTAAAGAGACAGCTGATTTAAAAGGTATGGATTCAATCACAAAACAAAAATACATGGCTGCATGGAAAATGGACGAAGGTGCAAGTTTGTCTTATAATGTAAAACCGTGGATAAAATTTTTTAATTATTATCTTAACAAATATGGATTTGATTTCCTTGACAATGAAATACATCAAAGGGTTATTTTTCAAGGGAAAACTTTAAAAGCAGTCTTGAAGGATATTTATTTAAAAAATTCAACTTCAGATTTTATAATGTATGGAACAAATGGTCCTACAACGGATCATTTTAATTCAGATGGGGGGTATCCTGATATGATTTATTTAAGAACTGATTGGTACTTATTTTATGTTCAAAATTTAGCATGGCTAATTTCTGAGAAGTTCAAGCTTGATAGTTCCAAATTGAATTTGGAAACTTTTAAGAAAATGACAAGATTTGTTGTGAAAAATAAATGTTCGATGAAAGGTATCATAGATTATGAAATAACCAAGTTTCGTAAACAAAAAAGATTTTACATTCCTTTGTTTTATGCTGATGGTAGATTTCTTGCGTCAGTTGATGCAGCGGTTATTACAAATTACGAAAAAGTAGCTATCGATGCAACAGAATTCACAATTAAATATCTTACAGAAGAAGGGATTCCAGCAAATAAGATAAAAGTTACGAGAACTAAAAGATTAGTTGTGAATAGTTCAATATTTGCTTCACAAGGTGCAGGCATACCAAATTCATATAATACTACTGAGGCTTTTGTAATAACAATTGATTAAATATATAAATATGCTAAGTAATCTAATTCAAGTCAGTCTTCTTATTTTTCTAGTTTATATCTCATATAAATCTGGTTTTTTCATAATGTTTAATTACATAATAGGTTTTCTGTTGATATTATTTTTTACAAATTTGCATTTCGAAGGAAACGTTAGAACTAAAGGAGAATTAATAATTTTTTTTCTAAATCTTTTTTTATACTCTCTTTTATTTTGCTCTTCTGTATTTATCTATTTTGATAAAGAAAATGAAAAGAAACATTTTTTTATAATTCCGGTTATTTCTTATTTTATTATTATACTCATTGAAATTATGCTATTTAAGTTTCCGAATGCCTTTTTTTCTATTTTTTTACCTATTATGCTTGCCTTTTTTCCATTATATATATTGAAATATTATCGAAAATATATAAAAGGAGAAAATAGTTAATGTTTGAGAATGTAGACGATTAGAGCTTGATGGTAATCTCCCGCTTGCGCATACATCTTTCTTGTTAAAATAAAGTAAGATATAGATTGTAAAAAAAATGTTCATTGAAATAAAATAAATACAATTTTGTAATAGATTGGAGAGGAAATGAAGTGGGAGACTTCGCACGGCATGGATTATTAATACCTCATCAAAAAATTGTTAAATAGCATTCTAGTTAATAGCGTTTAGAGCAAAATATTCTTGAACGCAGCGAGAAAATAATGAGGTTGTGATAAAAAGCAGTATTTATCTTACAAAATTTATTAACTTAGCGCGCTTAATATTAACCATTTAAGATATGATATAAGACAAATAAAAAAAATTATTGATAATTAAAAATTATCAATATCGAAAGTAAATAGAACTTTCAAAAACAAAAGATAAATAGAAGAATAAACACTATGAAAAAAAACATTTTGACCCTACTAATTGTGCTAATAAGCACTTGCAGTTTTGCACAAAAAATAAAAATCGATAAAGGAGAAATTAAACTCGATGAAAAAATAATTGGTTACATAGAAGGTAAAAAACCAATTTTTAAAATTTACAATTTAGATAAAAGTTATCACGTGACAGCTGAGTTAAAGAGTGTTCCTAACGATACTTCAATGGACCTTCCGTGGATTGAACTTAAAGATGAAGCTACAGGAAAGTCAAACGAATTAGAATTTAAGAATAAGAGCAGAAAATTCAGTGCCTTTAATTATGACAGAAGTATTATTTATGAACTGTTTGACAGAAATTATATTACTGCAGAAGGTTTAAATAAAGAAACAATTGAAAGTTTTATTAATGGACCATCAGCAGGTATAGCCGCAAAAAAATTGGGAGTCCAAGGTGATATTGACAAAGCAAACAGCCTGGCAGATACCTATCAGTTAGCAATTGATGATACAGGTGTTATTTATAGCGTAAAGGCAAAAAATCAAGATCCAGATGATAAAAAAATTGGGTATATCAAAATGACTTCACCTTCTACAAACGGAGAGTTAAAATACGAAGTTACTGACTTAGATGGTTATCTGATAGCGACATGGTTTGCAAAAGCAGGAATGGTTTCAGGTTATGATAAATTTTTAAATCAGGAGCTGATTACATTCGATAAAAAAGTTCTAAAAGCTACTTTTGATAATAGAGGTAATCCTATAGGATATAAAATGAGTAAAGATATTACGGCTATGAATATCGCAAGGGTATTAGTAGGTAACGGTTATACTTTAGGAAGTCCATCTTTGGAGAAAAAATAATTAAGAATATATAAAAAAGAAAAATGAAAAAGAGAATTTTATTAGTAGCGGTATTACAACTTTTTTTAGTTCTAAACGGTTGTAGCTCAGATTCAGGAAGTGATTCAGAGCCAACTCCAGAACCGCCTGTTGTTATCATAAAAACAGCAAAAGCAACATCATATTCTAAAAATTCAGGGGAAACTGGGGAAACAATTAGTATTTACGGCGAAAATTTTTCAGATAAAATAAGCGATATCACAATAACTTTTGATGGTGTTGCAGCAACAATTGTTTCATCGACAGCTAATGAAATTGTATTCAAATTACCAGCTACTGAAAAGTTAGTACCAAAATTATCTTTGACAATTGAGAATAGAACAGTTAGCAACGAAGTTAAGAATGATTACCAAGGGAATATAGGTATTTTACCTAAGGCTTCAATTTCGGAATGGTTTACAATGGAAAATGTTCTAAAAAAAGATAGTAAAATTTATAATATGCAGATTTTTAATGATAAAATCATGTATTATTCTATGGCAGATTATGGTGGAAGTGGAGTGTACAGAACATTAGATGGAGGTATTACGTTTAAAGAATGGGGAAGAACTGGGTTTTCTGGTGCTTTTTCTGCTACTAAAAATGACGAAGGCTGGGCTGATACATCCTTTTGGATTCAAAAAGTACCAGTTGGAGGCTCCTCAACAATGGATTTTATCGAGACAGCAAAAGGGGGGAGTTATTACTCTGTTTATGTTGATTCTGATATGAAAAATGGAACAATTATTTCTCTAAAAGGAGATGTTTATACAACGACTAATGGAGTAGATTTTTCGCAAGTTTATGATGCCCATTTTAAGGATGAAGGATATGAGGATGGATCTATAAGCAGATCTGCTGAAATTGATAACAATCATATTTGGGCTGCTGGTCAAAAAACAGTTGGAAAAATATATTATCCTTTCATTTTATTTAAAAATAATGAAACAGACGGTTGGAAAGAGCATTATTTGATAAATGAACCAAATTCATTTGTAGCTGAAGTGTCTTTTGCCGACAAGATAAATGGTTTTCTTTTAATAGGTAATTCATCAATATACAAAACAATAAATGGAGGTGATACTTGGAGTAAAGTTTATACCGGAGAAAAATTTACAAAATTTACTTTTAAAGATGCTAATACAGGTTGGGCAGTTTTAGAAAATAAAATTTACAAAACTACAGATGGCGGAGTTTCGTGGATTCTGGATTATACACATGACCAATCTATTAGAGGAATAAGTTATAAAAACAATGTTGTTTGGGCTATTTCTACAGATAAAATAATCAAACGCTATTTGTAATTTTTTAGCAGTAGAAATTTTATATAATATAAAAAACATTACAGCCTTAAAAAAGCTGTAATGTTTTAAAATAAATTGAATGAAAAAAACTTTACTCTTACTCTTATTTATTGTTATTACTTCTTGTTACCAGGAAACCGCTATAGTCATAGAGGGTGATTTTACGACTTCGTATGCCAACGAAGATGAATCAATACCTGTCATTATTAAAATTGATAATAAAATTACCGGAGCAGATACTTACGAATGGACATTTGAAGGTGGTGATCCCGCTATTTCGTCTGCAAAAAATCCGGGTGAAGTATTATATAAAAAGCAAGGAACTTATACCATTAAATTAATAGCTACAAATGTAGACGGAGAACGTAAAGAATTTAGTAAAAGTGTAGTAATAAAAGAGGGAATTAATATTGACTTTACCCATGAAATTATAAAAAGCAATTACTCTCCGGTTGAGGTAGTTTTAAAGAACGCTACTATTGGAGAAGGATTAACTTTTAAATGGGATTTTCAGGATGGAGTTCCAGCAACTTTTACAGGTAAAACTCCTCCAAATGTGGTGTTTACAACTCCAGGTGATCATCTTATAACACTAACTGTTTCAAATGGTTTTGAGTCAGAAAAACAAACTCAAACCATAACTGTTGCTCCTTATTTAGTGAGCCTGTTTTCGTATGAACCAAATTTTGAAGACGATGATAATGAGGCTCCCGTAACCATTAATTTTGCTAATAAATCAATTAGTGCAACAAGTTATAAATGGAGTTTTGAAGGTGGAAATCCATCTATTTCAACAGAAGAAAATCCTAAAGTTGTTTTTACAAGTGCTGGTAGCCATGAAGTTACTTTAGAAGCCTTTAATGACAAAACAAGCCAAATTTTTAAATCGACTATTACGGTTTTACCAGATACTAATTTGCGCACATTAACTAATATTAAATTAGGAATAAATTCGGCACATAACAACAATAATATTGGTGCCATGTTCTCGACAGTAACGAGACAGGTTTACAAAGCAAATGAAATAAACGACCAAAATAGTGGTCTTATAGATATCGTTTTTCAGGGATTAAACAGCAATTTTACTTATAATAGATTTATATCTCCGGATCAGGCCAATAATTATGGATTTTTGTCATTGCAAAATGCTCAAAGTACCATTTTTATAAACTCTCAAAATTTGTGTAACTGTGGGTTAAATTTCACAGAATCGCAGTTTGACGCTATGGTAAATGACAGTCCAATAAAATCTTTAAACATAAGTTACAGCGCTGCGGGAGAACAGCAGTTTGGTTTGATCTACCCAAGAATCATTTTATTTAAAACACAAGACGGAAGAAAAGGAGCCATAAAAATTAAAGATATGGTTAAGAACGGAGCAGGTTCTTATATTTTATGTGACATCAAAGTACAAAAACAATAACCAATAAATGAAGAGAGAGAATAAGAAGATCTTGTTTTGGTTATGTATTGTTTTTGCCTGTTGTTTTTGCAGGAAGGGATATGCTCAAGATGTAGATTTAGAGAATTTTTATAAGCCAAATTTTAAAGTAACAGGAAATGTGAATGCGAATATGATGTATTATACATCTAATGCTGATACGCAAAATTCACGTGAGCCTTTTACTTATTTGTTATCAGGAAATTTAAATATTAGTGCTTTTAATTTTAGCGTTCCGTTATTTTATAGTATTACCAATCAGGGAAATAACTTAGGTTATACAGCCCCATTTGATTTTAACAGATTAAGTATTATGCCAAAATATAAGTGGGTAAAAGCTTATATAGGCAATGTAAGTATGACTTTTTCGCCTTATACATTAAGTGGTTTTCCGTTTAAAGGAGTTGGTTTAGAACTTACTCCGCAAAGCCCTTTTAAAATAACCTTAATGGGAGGGCAATTATTAAAAGCAGTTTCAGAAGAAGAAGCTTTAGGCGGAATTCCGGTATACCAACGTTTTGGTTACGGAGCAAAAATAGGTTTTGAAAAAGAAAGATATAAACTTGGCTGGATTGGGTTTTACGCCAAAGACGATGTTAATTCACTAACAATGGTTACTGACAAAGGAGTAACACCAAAAGAAAATTTTGTAAACAGTTTGACTTTTAGTACATCTGTAATCAAAAATTTAAATTTAAATGTTGAATATGCTTTGTCTGTTCTAACCGATGATACCAGAAGTAATACCCTTTCTGGTGGAAATTTTAGAGATAAGTTATTTTCCAGTAAAGAAAGTACAAGTTTTATGAACGCATTAAATGTAAATTTTGATTATAATATTCAAAAAAGCATTGTAGGACTAACTTATGAGCGTATAGATCCTAATTACAATACATTAGGTGCATTATATTTTAATAACGATTTAGAGAATATAGCGCTGCGTTTTTCGCGTCCCTTTTATCAGGATAAAATTACGGTATCGACCAGTTTAGGATTTCAAAGAGACGATTTAGCGAAAGAAAAAAAGCAGGATACCAAGCGTGTTGTTGGTTCCATTAACATGAATTATAGAGTAACAGATCAAATTAATATTACGGGTAGTTATTCTAATTTTTCAACTTACACAAATAAAAAGCTGGATCAGTTTGAACTCATAAACAACCCAAATGTAGTAGTATCCGATACTTTAGATTATAGACAATTGTCGCAAAATGCAAATGTAAATATGTCTTATGCTTTTGGAAGCAAAAGAAATCAAAATTTAAATTTCAATTATAGTATTGCTGGTCAGGCAAATGAGCAGGGAGGAGTGATACGCAGAGGTCAGGCAAGTACCGTTCAAAATTATAATTTAGCACATTCGATAAATTTTATTGAGATGAAAGTAGGTTTAAACAGTTCACTTAATTACACTAATAATCAAGTGGGTATAAACAATAGTTCCTCAACCGGAGCTTCAGTTGGAGCCTCAAAGAAGTTATTTAAAGACAAGCTAAATACTAATTTGGGATTTCTGTATAATAATTCTCAGGGAGATATGAATTCGAGTTCTGTTTTTGGGATTAAGTTCAATAATAGCTATACGCTGCTAGACCAACATAATTTTAGTATGAATATTATTTCGATGTTTAGAAGCAGTACAAATACTCAGAAATTTAATGATTTAACAGCTACATTCAATTACGCATACTCAATTGATAAAGTAAAATTACCGGCAAAAAAAGAACCTAAAAAAGAAAAGGAAATTGTTTTAAATCCTGTTTTAAAAATAAATTATAAAGAAAAGACATATCAGGGAACCAGAGATGAAATCATAAAGCAATTACAGGATCTCCAGCTTGCTTTAAGACCAATTCCAAAGGAAGATTCAGATGAATTGCAGCATTTACTGACCCTTACAACTTTGACTCCTGATGATGAAAGTTTTAAAGAAAAAGCTTTGACTTATTTAAAAGCATATGATTTAAATAATGACATCTTAGACAAGTACAACAATTATATTCTTGAAACTGTAAAAAGTTTACGAGAAGAAATGAATCGAAAAGATGAAGGTTTTGAAAATGATTATGTTATGGCGCTTGGAAGAGTGAATAAACATAAACTACACGGTGTAAATGAAGAAGATATAACAGATAAAACAAGTTATAAATCGTATTTAAAATTAGTTGAGCGAAAAAATAAAAAATTACAGCCTTTATTAGTTCATAGATGGATGATTAATGAAATTTCAATATTGGCGAATACGCCTGCAGCTGAAATTCACCAAAATGAAAATCTTTCAAATTTTAATAAACAAGAACTTAATCAATTCTTTAAAATGATGAAAGAGAAAAAAACAGATACAGAAGTAATTGAAGAATTAAAAATCAAATTAATTCCTTTTTATCATGATTTAGCCCTTAAAAATGTCAAAGATGATGAAGTTGAATTTAAATATTTAAAGATTAATTAAAAGGATATTGCTCTTTTTTATAAGAAGGGTTTTAGAATCGTTTCAATAGAAGTCAGGCTTAAAATATAGAGAAGTTATTATGCTTCATTTACAAAAAAATATGATTATTTGCTTATGAAAAAATTTTACAAAATACATCTATCGGTATTATTTATTTTACTTTCAGTTGTCTTTTCTTACGGGCAGGATCTTGCAGCCCCAAAAGAAGCAGGTGCAGCTTCGAGCGCTATTGAAAAAATAGAAGCTTCTGATCGCTGGGTAGATAAATTTTCGAATCAGGATTTGGTAGAATTACCAATCGGAATTCGAAATACAGTAAACAATGTTCAGTATTCTATCGGGATTACCAAAGCTGTTTTTTCACCGGAATATACCACTTTAACTGTTTTTTGTCGAGTTGATATTCCGCAAAAAGACAAAAATGGGGAGCCAATGCAATTGTTTTTTGGTGCTGATAATGTAAAATTATCGCATCAGGGAGGTATTATGGGCGAAGCTAAATTGGTATTACTGGGCAATGTAGATATTCCGTTTAGCGATAATAAATGGCAAGTGTCTCTATATGGAGGTTTTGAAATGGCAACCGGAGATGTTAAGGATTTAACGTATGTAACGATTGACTGCGACGGTTTTAAAGAAATGAAAATTTCTGGAGCAGTAGAGTTTTCAAGAAATCTTATATTACCAATTGATCCTGTAACTAAAACTGTAGACGAAGCAAAGATTACAGTTCCAAAAACCTATTATAACGGAAAAACTGTTCAAATACCAAATAGGGTTAGAGGAGAGTTTAGCTTTATGGCAAGTAGTTGGAATGATATTTTGGTGAATGTAAGCTTGCAGCCTTTTACATTAAAAGACAAACGAAACGGTAAGGATTTTGAAGGTAATTTTCAGTTTTTAGTCAGTAATGCAGTTTTAGATTTAAGTGATTTAAAAAACGATCCGACCGTAATATTTCCTGAATATTATGCAAAAAACGCACTTTTAGTGCCAAGTCAGGAAGCCTGGAAAGGTGTGTTCATTCAAACTTTTGATGTAGGTCTGCCAAAAGAATTTCAAACTACTGATACTGCATCAAGTAAAGAAAGACTTCATGTAGGAGCACAAAATCTTATTATAGATAAATATGGAGTTTCGGGAACTTTTTATGCAGATAATGTTTTTCCACTCGATCGCGGTATCACAAGTCAGGAAAAATCGTGGGCTTATTCTCTGGACCATATTGATGTAACAATCGCCGCCAATACTTTTGTAAAAGCAAATTTGAGCGGTCAGATTCTTTTGCCAATAAGTAAAGCAACGCCGGAAAAGAAAGAAACCACAGCCGCTGCTGCAACACCAACTACTACAACACCAGCTACTGGAACAGCAAATACAGCAACAACTCCGGCGAAACCAGCCCAAACAAATAGAGCAGGTTTGGCTTATAATGGTTTTATTTCCATGGAAGAACAGCAATTAATTGTTGTTACAAAAGATTCTATAGCTTTTGATATCTGGAAAGCAAAAGCCCTGTTATTACCTAATAGTTCTGTGGAATTAAAATTGGTTAACGGAAAATTTTTGCCAAAAGCCAATTTAAACGGAACAGTTACTTTCGGAACTAATAAAGGAGCATCTGATGAAAAGGATGTTGAAGGAAAAAAAACAGTTGATTTTAAAGGGATTTCTTTTGAGAATTTACAATTGCAAACCGTTTCACCTATTATTTCAGTTCGAAATATGGGCTATAAAGGCACAGTTGCTTTTGGTAATTTCCCTGTTTCAATTGGAAATATAAACGTCGCCATTAATGGAGATAATTCCCGAATCGATTTTGATTTAGGAATTAATCTGATGGAAAGTATTGGTGCCGGTGCCACAGCCAGAATTGGTATAAAAGGTAAAATGTATGATGACGGATACAGACAGCGAAGCCGATACGATGGTTTGGATTTATCTGCCATTAATATTAATTGTGAGTTTAGCGGATTAACCATTAAAGGAGGTCTTATCCTGATGGAAAAAGATCCCGTATATGGAGATGGATTCAATGCAGATCTGGTGGTTGATGTTGCGGGAGTTGTTAATGTGCAGGCTAAAGCTATTTTTGGGCGCTCTACTTTTAGATACTGGTATTTTGATTCTGCTGTTAAATGGCCTCCTGTACCATCACCATTTATGATTAATGGTTTTGGAGGAGGAGCTTATTATAAAATGAGAAGAAATCAAGATTTATCCATAGGTGATTTTTCACTGTCAGGGCTTAGTTACACTCCTGATGAAAAAATAAGTTTAGGACTTAAAGCCTTGATTTATTTTAGTGTTGGTTCAGAAACTGTTTGTGATGGTGAAGCCGGATTTGAAATGGCTTTTAATTCAAAAGGAGGGATAAACAGATTAGCCATTTTTGGTAAAGCCAATGTTATGGCCAAAATACCGGGGCTAAAAAATGTTACCGACTTAATGACCAAAGTGTCTTCAAATGTTACATCAAAGAAAAGTTTCTTAGGAGTTACAGATAGTGATCTTAAAGGTTCTTTTGCCAGTAAATATATTCCGGAAGCTAAAGAAGCTATTCCCGGAGATTTATCAGCAGCGGTAGGAATAAAGATGGCAGCGGCTATTGAATTTGATTTTGAAAATAATTCGATGCATGCTACAACAGATGTATATATTAATACGCCAGGTAATTTCCTTTCAGGAATAGGACCGGGAGGACGAGCAGTTTGGGGAGTTTTCCATAAAGATCCAAAAGACTGGTACATGTATATGGGAACACCAGATGACAGATGTGGTATTAAAATAGGGGTAGCCGGAATGTTCTTAAAAACAACAAGTTACTTTATGGCTGGAACAGTTCTTCCGGGAAGTCCGCCGCCGCCTGCGATTGTTGCGCAAATTTTAGGCGTTGATGCTCAGGAATTAGATTATATGCGTGACGAAAATGCTTTGGCAAATGGAGGTGGTTTAGCCTTTGGTGCCAGCTTAGATTTTGATACCGGAGATTTAAGTTTCTTGCTTTTTTATGCCCGTTTTCAGGCAGGAATGGGATTCGATATTATGCTTAAAGATTATCAGGAAGCAAGATGTTCTAATACAGGAGATCAGGTAGGTATAAACGGATGGTATGCTAACGGACAATCTTATGCTTATCTGCAGGGTGAATTAGGTATTAGAGTTAAACTATCATTTTTAAAATTCAAAGTTCCAATTATCTCAGGAGGAGCTGCAGTTTTATTACAGGCAAAATTACCAAATCCGGTTTGGATGCGAGGTTATGTGGCCGGAAACATGAATATTCTTGGAGGATTAATAAAAGGAAAATTCCGTTTTAAATTTGAACTAGGAGAGGAATGTCAGTTTGAAAATGCATCTCCATTAGGAGGACTTAAATTGATAACAGATGTAACTCCAAAACAAAGTTCAACTGATGTAGATGTCTTTGCTGTACCACAAGCTGCTTTTTCAATGAAAGTAAACGAAGCTTTTGTAATTCCTGAAGATGCAGGAGATGTGACCTATAAAGTAATATTAGAAAAATTCAAGGTTTTTGATGGAGCTACAGAGATTCCAGGTGTTTTCGAATGGGGAACAATGAAAGATAAAGTTAGTTTTGTATCATCAGACATTTTGCCACCAAATAAAGGACTTAAAGTTCAGGTTGAAGTTAGTTTTCAAAAGATGATAAATGGCGTTTTTCAACCTATAAAAGTCGATGGAAAGGTAGCAACAGAATATGAAGAAAGACTCTTTACAACAGGTGGTGCACCTAATCATATTCCGCTTACAAACGTTAAGTATTCTTATCCTGTTGTAGATCAAAAATATTTTCTGGAAGAAGAATATCCAAAAGGTTATATTCAACTTAAGCGTGGTCAGGATTACTTGTTTGAAGATGGCAGCTGGGAAACCAGTATCAAAGTAGATGAAGACGGAACCTCTAATTCAAAGGCAACAGCTTTTAATTATAATACCGGCTCAAATGAAATTTATTATGATTTGCCAAATATTAACCAGGACAAAAAATACAACTTTTCTATAGTAAGTAATTTGAAACAAGCTGCACAAAAAAATACTACAGCAGCAACAAAAACAAATACAATTAGCGAAGATGGAAATGATATACAGATAAAAGAAAATCAAGCTGATGCATTATCAAAAGCAGAAGGTAGTATTGAACGTTTAACTTACTCATTTAATACAAGTAAATACAAAACATTCAATTCTAAAATGAATGCGATAAACACGCAAAATTACAATTTTGGAGTTTTGTACTCAGATGTTATTTATCTGACTAACACTATTTCAAGTCAGGAAGCATTTGATTTGACTGAGTTGCAAGGAGCTACTTATAGTGATAATAAAGCTTTAATAATTGCGCAGTCTAAATTAAATGATGAGTATTATAATGCTGATATATTCCCGTACTTATATAAAGATTATCCGCTAAATGGTAATTTTTCTATCAACAATAGAGATACAGAAGAGTTGGGCGTTATTCCTGCAAAAGCAATTCCGCTTAATGCATATTACATGTCCAGCATAGAGAATAATGTGAACCAGGCATGGACAAAAGGGAATTTTCCATTTAAATATAATATGCCATTGCTTTACAAACAGGATTGGGTTGATTTAAACAACCAAATTATTAACGCTTATGTTAATGGAGATGCAAGTGCCGATTCAATTGCCAAACGTTTTATGGGTGCTAGTTTTCTCTTTATGCGCTATGGAAACTATGAAATAGTAATGAAGTACAATCTTCCGGGAGATAAACAGTCGAACGAGTTTGTCTATAAATATAAAAACAATAATAATTTTAGATAATGATTTGAGTTAAATTTGGTGATATATCTAAACATTTTGATATTAGATAATATTCTCAATCAATGATTTATAATTAAAAACAACCTTCGGGTTGTTTTTTTATTTTATAATGTTCTTAAATCGATAAAGTGTTTCAAACCGATCTTGGTGTTGGATGTGTTGGTGAAATTAAAAAAATGATAAAAATATGGCGAAATTAAAGTCAGGTAATCAAAGATATATTTGTAAAAGCTATGCAAGGGGAAGTAAAGCTGAAAATATGCTTATGAGCCAGATATTAATAAAATAATGTGAATCAAAACCAAAAAGATCCAGATTGTTTCAAGAAAATCATGGGATTTGAATCTTTCTATTAAAAAGTAAAGCCAGTATAGTTTTTATTGAATTTTTCAGAAAAGAGAATATAACAACAAATTCTTCCATAATACAAAGTGCTATAAACGAAAAAAACACCATCTTTTTCAAGTGGTGTTTTTTATTTAGTAGCGGGAACAGGACTCGAACCTGTGACCTTCGGGTTATGAGCCCGACGAGCTGCCTACTGCTCTATCCCGCGATGTTTCGGGTGCAAAGATAAGCAGTATATACGGTTATCCAAAGAAAAATTGAAAATATTTTTTTAAGTACTATTAAATTTAATAACTCATTAACATACAGCTGTTTGTGTTTTTTTTCAAAGTGATTTAAGAGGCAGAATCAATTTTGTAATTTAGTAATTCTTGGTATGGATTGTCTTTTAAGCCTAATAAAAAACCAAAAGCCGGTTCGGTTTTGTAACCTTTTTGTTTGAGTTTAATAATTTCTAATCTAAATTTATCACCTTTAGACTGCAAAATCTCATGTTCTATAATCATATGTTTATAACCGTTTTGATTTTTGGTGGGAATATTTTGTCCAAAGATTTCAATTTCAAAACGCTCTATTTTAAAATTTGCGATGACTGTTTCTTCATTGTCAATTGTTGTTTCTCTAATTGTTAATTCATTTTTATTTCCAAAAAAAGACTCCAATTTTTCAATAAAATCTGGTTTGTTTTTCCAGTAACAAATAATGTCAAGATCGCTGTTTTCGATATCAATATTTATCGGAATGGTTCCAACTAAAATGGGGTCAAATTCGGCAATGTTTGCTAAGACTTTGTACTCTGACAGTATTTTATAAGCCAGAACCTGTTTTTGATTCCCATTTTTTAAATATTCTATCTTGGTAAAGTCTGTCATTATTTACTATAATTTTTTTCTTCTTTAATTTCCTGTTCTATCTTTTTATTAATATTGACCTTAGCATTGGTGAAAACAAAAATTGTGGTTTTGTATTCACGGGCGTTTGGATTAGTAATTTCGCCTGTAATTTTTGAATTTTCAAAATAAGGACTTGTTTCTTTCAATTCGATATTGTTTTCCTCAAATTCCTTAATTCTGATTAGGTTTTTATATTGTACATCAAGATTAAACCAGTTTACATAATCGGCGTTGAAAGAAACAGCTTTAATTCTCTTTTTTGTATAATAATTAATCGCGCCAGCCTGACCATAATTGTCACAAAGTACGAGGGTTTTCCCGGGATTTGGAAGTTTGGCATAAATAGAATCTGTTTTGCGGGCAAGTTCTTTCCAGCCCAACATATCGGCAAAATCTTGTGGCAATTTATGATCTTTTCCATCTTCCCAGCGAAGCATTCCCAGTTTTTTATATTTCTCCGGATGTCCAACTATATATTCCGGACTTTTATTTGGAAAAGCTAAATTGTACATCGGAATAAAAAGCAACAACGGAATCAGAATAAATACGGGCTGCAAATAACGCTTCAAGCCTGTTTTTAAAATTTCGGAAAGAAAAACAGATCCAAAGGCGATATAAATTGGATATAAACCAATTGCATAATAAGCTTTTGCCTTAAAGTATAAAAAGACCGCTAGTGTGAAAATAATTGATGCAAAGAAAAATTTATATTTTTTAAAAGGTTTGAAGAATAACAAAGAATATAACGATGAAAAAATCACTAATAATGCACCAATAAAAAATAATAATTGTTCTTTAAGAAATCCTAAACGATCTACATTGACCAATTGTGTTTCGGCCAATTCCTTCATATGATGCACAATAGGGAAATGATTGTTGTATTGCCATAAAAGATTCGGCAGAATTAATATCAATCCTAAAATCAAGGCTAAATAAAGCTTTTTTTCGGTGAATATTTTTCTTTGTTCAGAAAGTAATAGTGCCGGGAAAAGACCAATAAGCAGAAAAAGAATGTTGTATTTATTTAAAAAACCAAAAGCAAAAATGACAGCACCAATATAAAACCATTTTTTTTCCTCGGTTGTGATATATTGAATAACAGCATAATAAAAAGTTGTCCAACACAAAACATCTAGTGAATTGGGCTGATAAAGCATATTAATTCGCAATAATGATGAAAACAAAATACAAGTTGCACCTAAAACTAAAGCATATAAATTTCCTTTAAGAACTTCAATAGTTTTCCAGACGACTATGAGCGTTAAAACTCCAAAAAGGGCAGGGAAGAATTTGACCCAAAAAACAGAATTTCCAAGCAAAAAAATAAGATATGAAAACCAGGAAGTTACTGGTGGAACCGACAAATAACCCCAGGCTAAATGATGTGCCTGATCGAGATGTAGGTATTCGTCACGCTGCAAATCATATTCAGGGCTTAATAATAAATATTGTAAAGCAAATTTTAAAATTATAAATCCGATTAAAATTATGGTTTTTTTGGTCATTGAGCGTTTGGTTTTTATGACTAAAGTTTTTGGTTTTAATTTCTTTAGCTAATATATAATTTATTTTAAACCGAAACTAAAACCAGAATTTTGCAGTAATAAATCAAACAATAATTTGTACTAAATTTGGTTTACATCATTTTTCCTTCTTTTGCATATTCTTTTTTAATCCCCTGAAGCAAGTGATCAAGGTTGATACTTTCGTTCTCATCTTCTAATGTTCTCAAACAGGCATATTGAATGATATTGACAATATTAGCGCCAGTAATGTCGTATTTTTTTGAAATCTCATTAAGATTTACATCTTCAGCAATTCTAATTCCTTTTGGTAAATTATTTTGCCAAAGTTTTAAGCGTTCGCTATAAGAAGGTACTTCAAACTCAATAATAGATTGAAATCGTCTGGTGAAAGCTGTATCAATATTTGTTTTAAAATTAGAAGCCAAAATTACCAATCCGGGATGATTTTCAATACGCTGCAGCAAATACGAAACTTCCTGGTTAGCGTATTTATCGTGCGCATCCCTAACATTTGTTCTTTTTCCGAAAACGGCGTCCGCTTCATCAAAAAAGAGAATCCATTCTTTATCAGCGGCTTTGTCAAAAAGAGAAGAAAGATTTTTTTCGGTTTCACCAATGTATTTTGAAATCACTGTAGATAAATCAATTCGGTATACATCTCTTTTGGTGTATTTTCCAAGTAGGGAAGCCGTAAGTGTTTTTCCGGTTCCCGGCGCACCGTGAAACATGACTCTGAAACCTGGTTTTATCTTGGCTTTCATATCCCATTCGTGAAGTAAAATTTCGTTGAATTTGAGCCAGGTTTCTATTTCCTTAATTTGATTTAAAGTGGAGGAATTAAGTATCAGATCTTCCCATTCTAATTGGGTTTCGATTAATTGAGCAGGAAAAATGCTGCTAAGCTGAGGTTTTAAAATTTTTCCGGTTATGAATTTTTCGATGTATTCGTCTTCTAAAATTAGCAAGCCGCTTAGTTTAGGCTCACCATATGGAACAGTTTCTATTTTGATAATTCTTTTTTGATACAAAAAGGACTCATTGTGTAAGTAATTGTAAAATGACATTCGGTTTTCGAGATCATTTCCTGCGATTAAAAATTGTGCTGTTTCTCCGGTTGGCAGGATTCCGCGGTGATTTTTTGTTTTTATACCGCCAAACTCGGGTAATTCGCCTCCGTTAGGTAAATACTCGGCAATAATAGAACTTAAAAAATCGGGTTTAATATGCGGAATAAGTGCCAAAACCAGTAAAAGAATATCCGTTTCAGTCAGGTTATTTTCGATAATAAATTCGCTGATAAATCCATCAGAACCCTGTTGTGTTGAAACGGGTTTTTCCATAGGACTTTCTGCCTTAAAAAGTTGGTCAAGCTGAAATACAAATTGGTTTTTTAAGTGTGTGATTAAGTTTTCCATCTTTTATGCGACTAAAGATTCGATTGAGAAAAAATCTATTTTTGATTGTTTGTAATTTCTGATTCTGTTCATTACAGCATTTCCGTTATGCGAACCGTCACTATTGGTATTACCTTCAATTGTTTCAATTAAATCGCCATTAACAGCAGTTACAATTCCGGTATGAAACCAGTCGTTTGTTGTTTTTTGAATCAGAAATATATCTGCAGGTTTTATCAAAGCCGGATTGGTTCTTGCCGTTTGAAAACGAGTTACTATTTTTTTCTGAATTCCGGTTACGCCAACAGTATCACAGCTATAAGTTAAAGGCATCAGGGTTTTGAAATTTTTTCCCTGAACAGAAGCCGCCTGATCAATTATCGCCTGAACAAATCCCATGCACCAAAACCATTCAGATCCTTCATGACCGTCCATATAACTTCGCACCCATGGACCCGTATTGCTTTGGTTGTTGATGACAAGTTCGAAAGGGTGATTTTTAAGATGGTTTTTGGCTGTATTCAGTACTAATTCTCTCAAATTATTGCCTGATACTGAATTTTCAAAAGCATTTTTAAGAGGAGATACAAGTATGTCAAAAACTTTTTGATCTACAATTCCGTTTTGCGGTAGGTTGTTAACTCTTTGAAAATTAAGGACTGCTTTTTCTGTCGCCGGACCAAAATCACCATCAATTCCGGTTGCGGTTCCTGATTCTGGATTTTGTATAGCAAATAAATTTAGCCAGGACTGAATTTTTTCAACGTCTTTTTTGTTGTTATTCACTCCTTTTTTTTGTTGTGTTGCTTTTATAAGCAGCTCTTTTTGGTAGGATGTTTTTTGCATGACTTTATTGTTTTAAATGTTCAAAATAGTTTCTATCTGATTATGCTTTTTTTAAATCTAATTTATCTATATCGGTTTTAACAATTAATCCATCATCACCAGAGGTATAAATGCAGTCATTATCAAATTTTAAATCCCTTATTGTGTTGGAATGTTTTTTTTCGGAATAAATGAGTGATAATGATTTCATATTTAGAATGGAAAGATATCCTACATTGGATGCGATAATAATACAGTCTGTTTTTTCAATAATTTTAATGCAGGCACAATTTCGAATGTCTAAAAAGTCGTTTGATATGAGATTAGATTTGTTTTTTGACAGGGAAATCAATTTGTTATGCTCTTCAACGATACATCCTATAAAATCTAATGAATTGCCAATGGTGATGTATTTTACTTTACCCATATTTTTCAAATCAAATTTTATTAGAACTGAATTAGGAGTTATATGATTTATGAAGTAAAATTCAGAGTTACAAGCAATAATAACATTGCCTTCTTCGTATGAAAAATCAATTAATTGAGATGAATAAATTTCTTTTGTTGAAACATAATTATCAATTAAACCCAATACAGAAATTTCTTTGTTTGAGTTTATTATAAAAATTTCGCCTTTTGTTGAAATAGCAATTATTCTGTCTTTAATAATCGTACAGTTGTCAATATCGTGTTTGATTGTAGAAATGTTATTTTTAATGAAATCAATAAATATTATTTTATTGCCATCAAAACAAACTGCTTTTTCAGTATTTAAAAATCGTATTTTTACATGTAACACAGAGGTTTCTAAAGGATAAAAAAATAATTCTTTGTTTAGTTTTAGATCCCTAATTGTCAACTCATTTTTTCCATTACTTTGATAGATGATTGCAATTAAATCCGCTCCATTAATATCAAATGAGAATACGGGAAATTCAATTTTGTAAAACATTTTCTTTTAGTTTATGTTAATTAATCTCATTACCACTGGCATCTCTAAATTTTTGCCCTGCAATACGTTTTGCACTCTTAGCACCTCCATCGGCAATACTACTAACAAAGTTAGGACCTACATATTTAGTATATTGTATACCGCCAGATCCTTTTGCAGAATTTTGTCTTCGGGTCATTATTTTTAAATTATTTGTATCTAAAAAATGATTACGTCTTGTACTGTCATTATCTGCATCATATCCCTGACTATTCCATAACTGTGCTACAGGAGTGTCATGATCTAGCGCATAAATAATTGTAGATGGGTTATAATTTGTAATATCAGCATTTTCTTCTATTACTCCTTCTGTTTTTAATAATTGCCATGAAGTTATATTTCCTGTTGCTTTAACTCCATTTATTCTGGAAATAAGCGGTGTGAGGTGAGTACTCATATAATTATCTCTAAAAGTAGACCAGGAATGCATATTGTCATATAAATTGGATCTAATAAATCCGCCAATTTCCTGCTGGCTGCTTCCTGGGATATAACGTTGTGAAGGAGCCGCAGCAAAGAATGCATTGAGTTCTGTTATTTGAAATAGATTTGCCACATTTTGTAAAGTATTCGAAATTTCTGCTTGTCTTCTAAGAATATAGGCTTCTTTGGCGGCACGTCGAGTTTCAGGAGTGTTGGCAGTTACCCCTCTTAAAATTTCATTTTCATTTGCGCTATAATCGTGTTCAATATCTCTAACAATCCCAAGAAAACCAGTGAGAACTTGTTTGTTAGGATTGTTATCGGGCATATCAGCTATAATTTGCACTAATGTTGATTCAATAATAACCGGATCAGATTGTAAAATAAACTGCAATTTGCCGTTAATCACTTCGGCTTTTAATGTATGAGAAGCAGCCTTCATATGAGTAGGGGTGGAAACTTCAAAATTTTGTTCGTTGCCTCCGGGTGCTGCAGCAGCCTCCGGTTGAGTTCTTCCCATAACTCTATCCAACATATTCATTCCCGTATCAACAGCTTTATTCACCAGCCAAGTAAGCGCCTCATCAACCATTTGTTGTACAGAAATAATCATTTCGCCAATTCTTGCCCCAATTCCTGTTAATCCGACCTGATTGGCAAGGAAACCTATCACGACCGGCATAGCTTGTCCCATAGTTCTTTCCAGATAATTGGCTGCTGTTGTTACATTGCCTTTGGCTAAATCTGCGACACCGTTGACAAAAGAGTTAACGACTTCGAGCATTTCACGCAGGTATTTTATAAAACTTTGTATGGCGTTGAAGAAAGCTATTGCCCCGTTTATAATTGCCATGATTCCGGTTGGGTCTAACATGCTTAAAAGCTTGGCTGTTATGCGGTTTACGATGCGTTCCATCACGAAGTTTTTTACAGCATCGAGAACGGTATTCCATAAATTACTGAGCTGTTCCTGAATTTTATCCCAAATAGCAGCCATTCCTCTTTCGTGTACATCTTTAATGAATGTCCAAATGCCTTCTAGCGTATTAATCATGCTTCTAATTCTGGCAACTCTTGCAGGTCCTATGCGTGGATGTGCCGCTAGTTTTTCCCAGATTTTTTCCATTGAGATATTCAATACTTCCATTACCCAAGTAATAACACCTTTTAAAGTAAAATCAGTAAGTACAGGAATATTGGCATCTTTTAATTCGCTCATAAGCCAGCCCGTTACACCATTGATTAAATGGGTAACAATATTGTCGAAGAACTGAATGAATCCTTGTTTCAGGGCTTTAAAGATATTTTTTAAGAAACCAATTGGGTCTTTTTTAATATCGTCAATTGCTTCTAAAGCTCTGGTAATGATGTTTCCTATAAGATCAAATGGGAAATTCATGATTTGAAGAATCGCCATAATCACAATCCTGATGATTTCTGCCACAAAAGCAATCAGTCTGCCGATTGGTTCTCCGAATTTGTCGATAATTCTAATGAAAGCATCAAGAGGATTTATAAGATCGTTGATGGTAAACGAATTCCAAAGATCTGTAAAGAGTTGAATAATTGAAGCAGGCGTCATGTTTAGAGTAGCAACAGCCGCTTCAATTTCGCCGGCAATTCTGGCTATTGCACCAGATTCAACCATTTGGGCGTATTGTTCTTCGCCGCCTTCCATCAAACTCATAAAACCTCTAATGAGATTTGGAACCGATCTTTCGACAGTTTCATTGGTAAATGGATCACGCCCTATAATTACTTTTATCAAAGAATAACCTCTTACGGTTGCGGCTTGTGAAGACAGCCATCCTAACAATGAGTCTTTAACAAGTTCTAATACTTTGAGCGCTACGCCAGAGGCAAAATCCCAAACACGTTGCAGGAACCCGCCCGCCTGAGCTGCAAGTGCTGTAAGATTATCAGCAATATTCATTAGGTTAGAAGGCTGAATAGCATCCCATGCGGAAGTTATAAGTCCGCGAAGCTCGCCTAATAACGAATTGAAAGTTCCAACCTGAGTGTCAAGCCAGTCGGCAGTTTTTTGCAGCGTGCCTTTCTCGCGCATTTGCTCAAGCTCTGTTTGCTTGTCTATTAAGATTAGAAAATCTTCTAATATTTCTACTGTTGTTGCATTGACTGCTTCATCGCGTAATGGATCGTATTTGATTATTTTTTTGATTAATGACCAGGCTTTGTTTTCAGCCAGTAGAGGTTCAGCAACACCAATCAAGGCTTCTTTGATCCAGGTAATTACCTGATCGACAAGCGAAGTTGCGAAAGTAGTTACCCGATGTACTAATTCATTAAATTTAGTTCTGGCAACATCTATGAAAGTTGTAACTGAAGATTCGTCCCAAGCATCTTTAACGAGTTTGAGTAACGCGTCCATACTGAGGCCCAATTCACTCAAACGATTGTTGACCCAATCAAAAACACGATCAATAATGCCATATTCCTGCAATTTATCAAATATGGCTGTCCCAAAGGGAATCAATCCCATAAATCCTTCAATAAGATTGATGGCATTTCTATCGACATTTACATCATTCAAGGGATCATAACCTGCTACAACTGTAAGCAGTGTATAACCCGGAATATGTCTGACGTTGTCTTTTATAAAACCGGGAATCGCAAAGGACAATAACGAACCTTGAATCATTTCGGGAGCAGAGGATATTTCTTGTGGTTTTTTGCGAATAGTAGCTCCCTGCTGAACGGTATGTGTTAATTCGTGAGCCAGTAAATGCTTGCCTTCCTGCGAATTGGGATTGTATTTTCCTTCGTTAAAATAAATATTGTTTCCGGTTGCAAAAGCCTGTGCGCCCAATTGCTGATTCATTTGCACAGCAGTGGAGTCATTGTGTATACGCACATTACTGAAATCGGCTCCAATACCGGATTCCATTTCGGTTTTAATTTTTCCCGAAAGGGGAGAACCTCCGCCTTTACTACTGTTTAAAGTGCTTTCAATATTAGGACTGTCAGACGAACCCGATGCTGCGGCCGGACTCATCTGAAGTTCATTATCTTCTTCTTTTGCCTGAATTTCTTCGTCTCCTTTGGTTTGAATTTCCTCGTCGGTTTTCTTTTGTTGAACAAGGGGTTTTGGTTTTGGAGTTTTTTCGGCAGTCTTAGTAACTTCAGTTTTGTTTTGGACGGTTTCTTCTTTCTCTGTTTTTAACTGAGCAACAGGAGTGATATTTTCTACTAATGATTTTTTCTGAACAGTATTTTCGTCCTTTTTCGGTTCATTTAATTTTTTTTGAACAGCAGGCGATGGACTAAAGAAAGATTCGGAAGTACTGTTTTGTTTTTTTGATACTACCTGGTCCGCAACACTATCGGCTTCAACTTCATATTTATCATTTGATTTTCCAATGTTGAGCTTTGCCTGAACACCAAAAAAATCGTCGCCCTGTCTTGAGTTAAAAGCAGATGGGCTGGAAGGATTTGATTTTGATTTTTGGCTAAATGCTGACATAGAAAAGCTTTTATAGTCTCGTTATGATGTTGTTATAGAAATATTTCCGGTTAAACTGCAATGCGTTGGATCTCCGTTATTCCCTCCCAAATAAATTTCGACATAATAAGTGCCGCTGCTTAAATCTGAAACCGAGGTACTTCCTCCTGATAATGAAATCGTTTCGGAATGCACATTACTATCAAACCAGTAATCTGCACTTCTGTATATTTTAACTTCTATTGCATTGGCTATATCACTACATCTGGGCGGACCAACCCAACCCAAATTAGAACTCACTTGTATAGAACCACCACTGCCAACACTAAAGTTGTTTGATACACGTTTGTGTGTTGTCCATTGGTTTATATTCCATGGTATTGTGGCTAATTGCACAACATTGCTTTGTTTTTGAACATTTTTACTTCGATTTCCTTGCTGAACAGTATGTGTTAATTCATGCGCCAGTAAATGTTTTCCTTCTTTAGAATCAGGATTGTATTTTCCTTCGTTAAAATAAACATCATTTCCGTTGGTAAAAGCCTGTGCGCCTAGTTCATGACTCATTTGAACGGCATTTGAATCGGTATGGATTTTTACATTACTGAAATCGCTGCCAAAACCTGATTCCATTTCTCTTTTTGTTTTTTGGTCTAAAAGATTTCCGCTTCCTTTTGAACTTTCCAATTTTCCTTCCAATTCATTGTTCTGAATGTCATTTTCTGCACTTTCTGTTTTTTTCTGAACTGGTTTTTCCTCTTCTTTTTGATCTTTTTTCTGAACTTTATCTTCTTTTTCGCAATTGTCGCATTTCGCCTGAACGGGTTTTTCTTCGTCCTTTCCTTTCTTCTGAATCGGTTTTTCGTCCTCTTTTTTATCCGATTTTTTCTGAACGGGTTTTTCTTCGTCCTTCCCTTTTTTCTGAACAGGTTTTTCGTCTTCTTTTTTATCTGATTTTTTCTGAACGGGTTTCTCTTCGTCCTTTCCTTTTTTCTGAACGGGTTTTTCTTCCTCTTTTTTATCCGATTTTTTCTGAACGGGTTCTTTTTCTTCCTTCATATCTTTTGCCTGAACAGAAGAAATAGTTTCTGAAATGGGTTTTTGCTGAATTTCTTCTTTCGATTGCAAAAGTCCTCCGCCAGAAGAACGATTGTTTGTTACCTGATCTGCAACTCTATCGGCTTCTACTTCAAATTGATCACCTGCCGTTCCTGTTTTTAATTTTTTCTGAATTTTTGGTTCAAAAAAAGGAGAAGGCGAGTGCTTGTCCTGTTTTCTGTTTTCTAAAGATCTCATAGCTTCATTTTTTATAATTTAAAACAGATAATTATTTCTTTACTCGTAATTGGCTTATTTTAAGCAACCATAATTTTAGGATTCACATCTTCTTTTTGCAGTATTTGATGTTTTTCTAATTCAATTTTTATTTGGTCATACCAATACGGAAAAATTTTAAACAGTCGGTATTCAATTTCGTCTGTAATGTTTTTTTTGTACTTTTTAAGACCAAAGAGATGGCTATAACCTAATTCATTGGCATATTTGCCATGTTCGGTGATATTTTGTCCTTTAAGCAATAAGGTTGGCGTGATGTTGTAATAATTTAAAATCGCTGCCAGATTGTATTGTTCGATAACAATGCAGGGTTCAAATCCTTGTTGTTTTAAGGGAGCAAATTCTTCGCGATGTGCCATATAAATTTGTTCCAGATCGTAATAGGCGTTTACAAAATTGTCACGAAGTTTGAGATCATTAAAACCCAATATGCCACAACCATAAGCGTGTCCTAAATTAGAATGCCAATAGGGTAGTTGTTTGGTATATTGAGAAAAAAAATCAATTTGTCTTTTATAATGCATTTCGTAGCCGCATTCTTTTCTTTCCAGTATTACAGTGTCGAAATTAAAGTTGATTTTGTTTTTTATAAACACATCTGTGTCGAGATGAACAAAGGGTTTTGTCTGTTTTTCAATAGCATGAATTTTCGATTTCATCCAGAGTTCTTTATTTTTTTCATTGCTTACTTTTGTGACTTTGCAAGGCAGCATATACAAGAATTTATACACAGTTTCGTCAGTATAAAGTTCAATGTCTTTGTACCAGAGATGACTGTATAAAATGCTTAAAGCCGTCATATAGATGGTTTCCTTCAATTTATTGCCCACTTGCCAGCGGTTATTTAGTAAAGGAAAAGTATCCAGACTGTAGATAATTCTTGGTTCTTCTTTCATAAATGTTTTATTTTCGGTGCTCATCTTCATTTATTTATTACCAGTCAACAAAAATTATTTTGTTTTTCCAGGCCAGTTTTACAATTCCTAAATTCCAGGTAATTTTATCCAGCAAAATATCCTGTGTTTTTCTTTCGACAATAATTTTCGGATGATCTTCAGACAATATTATTTTTCCCGGCCTTTGTAAATATTCGTTTTGTAATAAGGCAACAGAAGAATTTTTTATGATTGACCAGTTTTCCAGAACGGCCAGTAACATTTCATTACTATGATTTTTTAATTCTTCTGATAGTGTAATATTTCTGTTTATGGTTTGGTTTGCCGGAATGTTGCACAAGAATTTTTCGAACAGCATTTCGTGTTCATAATCCTGTTCTTTGGTCGTGGCGATATAATGTAAAAGATGCGCCGCAACTTCGGGATCATTTATGGTATTATCTTTATGGAGTAATTTGCAATTCTCAAAAAGCTGTTTTAAAAAAGGGTGAATGAGAATTAATCCGGCATTGTTTACGTAATAATCAGTAGCGGTTTCAGCAAGGATTTCTTCATTTAATAACAAATCAGAATTCAAAATTTCTTCTGTTTTAACATCTTTATTATTATTATTGAAAATTTCTTTATTAGTATCGAAAACCAAATTTATTTCTTCAGCTTTTTTATCATCCGAAACAGAAGATTTATCGGGTTTTGTAAAATTTGATTCTGATAAATTACTGTCTTTGTTTTGAAGTGTTTCTGAAGTTTTTTGTTCGAGAATATTCGCTACATGCAAAACTTCATTTTCCAGATTAATTAGTATTTCTAAAACGGATTGATTTACTATTTGCTTCTTTATAATTTCTAAAACAAATGTTGAAGGGTACTTTTTAATAACATCAAAAGAAGTAAACAGATCAACTAATTTTTTCTGTATTAGACTTTCGTTTTCCTTTAATAATTGCGAAATAAGTAGATCCCAAACTAGATTTCTCTGATGTAATCCTTGTTTTGATTTTGAAATAACGGCATTTATAGTGTCTTTTATTTTGTTACTATTTCCCGAAGTTGTTTGTTCAGCAGCATTTAATTCGAAAAGAAATGTTTTCGCAAGAATACTATAAATCTGATTATCGGATAATTGTTTGATGAATCTGATTCTGCTTTGTCGATTTTCTAATGCCTTTTTTAATTTTAAACCAAAAGCTTTTTCGCTGATCATTTTTTCAAATTGATTCTCTGTGCTGAGGTTGAGAATATCTTTTGAAAGAGCGCTCCACGAAGTAGTTCCGGTTTGTAAAAAACTGAAAAATTCATTGATGTTTTTTTCTTTGACAGGTACCAGGTTATAATTTGTTGTATCAGGAAAGCCCTTGTCAATTTGTTGTTCTATTTGTTTTTGAAACTGATTTATGATTTCGATTTTTAGGGTACTAAAATCAAAATCAGCAGGCATTGAAAAACCGATGTTTAATTTTTCTATCTGAATACTCTGCAATGGCATTTTATCATGAAGCGTATCAAAATAAGCTTCTAAAAGAGGAAAAACTTCCTCTTTTAAAAACGCGTTTAGATTGTCTTTCAGGTAATACGCCTTGTCTTTTGAAGGCGTATTAACCTCAAGAAATAGCTTGTTGATAATATGTTGGTTCGCAGTCTGCATTTAGCTTAGATAGTTTATTTGTTTGTTGATTTCGTCTACTATAAAAGTGACATCATTAAATACAACTTTCATATCTGACAGGAATATTTTTAATGTTCCCTTAGGATCTGTATTGTATTTGACTTTTTTAAGACTTACCAGCAACGCGTTAATACGATCCAAAACAGATTTAATCTGATCAGTAAATTCTTTGATGTTTTTTGTTTGCTGGCATTTTAGGATAAAATAAAACAGCTCGATATGACTTTCGGTAAGGGAACTCAGAGCTATTTTTTCACTATTTATTGTAGTATCTGTAGCAACTAATACTTTGTTGTAAAGACTGTCTGTAAACATTTCGACTAATAAATGGTTGAATTCACCATTTATGTAAGCAGTTGTTTTTTCGGCTACATTTTGAATTTGCTTTTCAACTTCGGTTTTGATAAAAATAGTGTCTTTACCAAATTTTTCTAATTCAGGCAGACTGTCTATTTCTTTAAACATCAGTTTTGTTTTTTTGATAAAGGTGTTGACACTTTTTGTACAGTTGTCTATAGGAATTCTTTCTATAAGCGGTATGTCTCTTGGACCATCGGTATCTTCACCGCAATATTTACTGTAGGCATAAAGTGTTACCTGAATGGATGCACTTTCATATTTTGAAATCGAGCTTATTAAGGGTTCGGTTGATTCGGTTTCAAATACTACTCCTGCTATTTCCCATACATATTTTACAGCGTCTTCAGAATTGTTGATTAAGGTCAGGTTATCATTTTCAATAGTATAATCAAATTTTGCTATTGGCAGATTTAGCATCTTAATGACAATATCCGAAGGTTTGCCATTTACGTAAACCACGACCTTGTTTACTTCTGGAGGAACATCATAACCAATAAAAACATATTGTTTTGTATCTTCATCGAAAGAAACGCCGTCGCCGCTTAATATTACTTTTTTACCTTTAGATTCGATGGTGAAAACATACGGAGTATCGTCATTTCTGCAGACAGTATTAACGTCAATACTAACTTTGATATCTGCAATTTCAAAAGTTACCGAATGGTTTACGGTATAGCTGCAGTTGCCATTATCTCCAACCACTTTTACAGGAAAACTATAACTGTCTTCTACTGGCGATTCATAGGTATAGATATGCTGGATTTTTGTTTCAGTAGTGATAATGATACCGCTTCCATCACCAAAATCCCAAACGTATTGTATTTTGTCCTGATTATCGCTCGTAATAATAAAATCAACAGTAACTTCATTGCTTTCTTCTGATGGCGTGATTACGGTTGTAAAATCAAATTTTGGTTTTCTAAAAATGGTTACTTCACATTTTGTTTCGATGTTATTGACCGTAAAAGTTATGGGTTGTCCTATAAGTTCTTCGCTCACGAGTTTTGGATCAAAAACAAATTCGCCGTATTCATTTTTTGTAACTCCTCCATTCAAATATTCGCTGATATCTGCTTTGACATAACCTCCGGTTGGCGTTACATGAAATGGATAATAGGAAGTTTTTTCATCAAAACAAAGTTTGTCTACAGGTAAAGACAGCGATATTACATTATCGTCGCAGCACAAATAAGGCAAAGTAAAATCGGCAATGATGGGATTATATACAATTGCTTCTTCCTTACTGCCTTCGCTTTCAAAATCGCCTGCTAAGGAATTTCCTTCTGAATAATAATACGGATACGATCTGTATTCGTCTTCAATATAAATCATGATAAACGTGCCTCCCGGTGCTACACCTGCTTTGTGTTCATAGCCATGATTTTTGTTGAGATAATACGAAGTAAAATTCTCTATAACTTCTTTTGCTTCATAATCAGTTACGCCAAGTACGACAACATTAAACCCTAAACCGTGCTGACGTCTTATTTCCTGAATCATTTTTAAGGCTTCCTTGTAATTTTTTCCGTGATGCCCTTCAATTCTGTAAAAATCATGGTCTGAGATAAATTCCAGCGGTTGTTTTGTATTCAAATATTGGTCGTGGTAACTTCTGTTGCTGTATTGTTTTGCTATTGCTGTTTTTTCGTAATCCCAAAGTTCAATAAGATGATTTCCAACATTATTATAAAACGGAATCGCTTTTTTACCTAAACTACCCAACTCAAAACTAGGCGTAATTTTGATGTCATTAAAATTGACATTGTAATTGGCCAATAATTGTACAGCGCGTTTTATAAGGCTGTATAATTGCTGTAAATCGGTATTTTTTCCGTAGCAAATTTTGATTTCCTTACCTTCCGGATCGATAATAAATTCATAAACTTCCTCTTCTTTTACGGGCTCATTAAACAAGTCAAATGGCAAACAATCATTGGCTGTACTAAGGTTTTGACCGGTAAGCAAAGGCGATTTGTAAAAACCGTGTCGGTATTCAAAATACGGTTTGGTTTTTACGATTTCTCCCAGCATTAAATGTTTGGGAAAAGATTTTAAATCCGGACAGCAAAATTCACCATCCATATGAGCTAGTAAGTGTTTTATCTCGTTATAAGTATCTATTAAATCGTTGAGAAGATCGTATCTGTATTGAAAATCGGGAGGGACATTATTCTCATCAAAATCAAATAATTCTGCCAGATTTTTTTGAATTGAATTTAAAATTTCCGGCATTTGTAAACTTTTCAGCAGGATTTCAAAACCTTCGTTCAGTTTTTTTATCACATTGTTTTTGAATATACCGTTGGTGAATGTTTTTTTGATTTCGGTATAATTGATAAAATTTTCGGGATGTAAAACGATACGGTTTGAAATTACCGATGGCAGGTTATAATACAGGTTAGCAAAATTGACTGCGTTGAAAATTATATCATGGCTGTTAATTTGATCTGCAACTGCTTTACTAACCAATAAAGCTTTGTGATTGCCAATAATTTCTAATCCCTGATTATCGCAGGAAAGACTTACGCACAGATCGGCCTCTTTCTCATAAGTTTCTATATATAATAAAATTACGGCATCAGTAAGATCTAATCCTGTATTTTCTTTAAGAAATTCTATAGGGAAAGTATTGGCACTGTCAAGCGCCTGTTGTTCGTAAGTTAAGAGTTCGAAAATTTCAAGCTGATCGCTGCCATTGTAGAAATAAGGTTTATAAGCTGCTTTTTTGTTGTCGTGTACTTTGTAATGCGTGTATTGTTTGCTTTCAAAATCAATGACTTTTTCGCCGTTAGGAATAGTATTGTATAAATGGATAAGATCACCATCAGTCGTTATTCCGTTGCCTTGTGTTATGGAGATGTTTTTTGCCGATTCATTATAAGAAACCTGAAACCCGCAAATGATGCCTACACCACTAAGACCAATTCTGGAAATACGGTCCTGATCATCAAAATAATCTACAATCTCGTTAAGATGTCCTTCTGTAAGTACCTGATTTTTTGTAAATTTTCGGTACAAAGTTGTTATGGTTGAAAGTTTTGCTAACATTTTGAATGGTATTTATAGTGATCCTAAATTTGTTTTTCCCAGTATTATTTTTTGGAATTGATTTTCGTTTTCGTCGCTGCAATCAAATAATCTTCCCGTAGGATATATATTGCTAAGGTGGGAGAGAGCTTTAATAAATGATATTAATTCTGTTTCCGGTTGTTCCTGGTTCAGTGCTGTTTTGGCAAACAAATATGCTTTATAAGAGTTTTCAAACTGCACAAGTTCATTTTCGAGCGGGTCATCGATTTCATTTTTCCTGTACCCGATCCAGCAAATTTTTGCTAATACGTGCGATGGCAATTCTTCTTTAATGACCTTTTCCATATAATTTCTAAAATCGGTATTGGCAAAACGCAGCGTATATCCGGGCAGGACAATGCTAATGCGATAGGAGTAGGGATCCAGCGGTTCGCAGCTTTTGCATTCATCAGTACAAATCGGTAAAAATGTTTCCGGATTTCCGGTAATCAGATTTACATCGGGACGAAGCATCATGTGTTCGACAATAAACATGCCTTCTTCTGTAAAAACTTCTTTCATGAAATAAATCAAATCCAGAATAGATTGTTTTAGTTCCTGTAAAGTATCATAATACGTATATCGTTTTGCAATAATTCGGTCAGGGTTGTCTTCGTCTGTAATTAACGGATTAATGATGTCATAAGAATATTTGCCTGAATCTGCCTGATGAATCTGAATGTTGCCAATAACCTCAGGATCTGAAATTCCTTTTTTAAAAGCTTCTTCAACATCGTGTTCTCTGGTTTGAATAATTTGCAAAACCGCAAAATATAGTTCTCTGTTGGCCGCCGAAGTATCATAATATTCGGTAGTTCCGGAGAGTACAATATTGTCTTCTGTATCTCTGATTCTCCATCGGTAAACAAGCTGATTGTCTGAATCAATAAAATGATATAAGTCAACAAAAGAATCAGACAGGTTTCTTCTATTATAATCTTTGATTCCTAAAAGTCTGGATATCCTCTTTTTTACTCCCGAAACATTATCGGTATCCCATAAATTACTATTGGGCTGTTTGTAGTAGTTAAAAGAGTTGCCCCGATTTTTACTTACGATTTTATAATCTTTCAGAAAATCTTCTTTGTTTTTCAGTACCACTTCGTCTGTAGCATTGCCATAAATACTTTTGTTGATGAAAACATATTCAGAAAAACTTTCGGCAAAACGGCCTAAAAGATGATCCAGAATATCATTTCTTCTCTCTATATTATTATCCAGTTTTTCAAAAAGAATTTCTGTAAGATGTTCATCATTGTTTTCTGGGTAATTGGAAACCAGTTCACTAAGCCCGTCGATATCTTTTATAGCCTGAGTAAAAAATGTTTTGGTAAGATTACCGCTTACCGAAAGCATTTCATTCACCTGTCCTAAATGTTTAAAATAGCTTCCTAAAATCTGATCAAAAAATAAAAGATAACCTTTAAGTTGTTTTGCCTGAGATTTTCGGGCTGTTGTGGCTCTTGTTGGCAAACCATCTTCTCCAATACCATAAGTATCCGGAAAATCATTTTGTATCGTTGTATAACTTTCTATGTCCAGATAGCTTCCGTCGGGTAATTTCAGTTCTTTATTTTGACTTGAAAAAGCAGTGGCCGCATCTTTTGCAGCATCAATTTCGTCAAGATAAATTGCTACTTGTTCCTTATCGATATTTAACGGCAGTAAACCTTTATTATAATTGAAAACACTTTTATAACAAATTATCGGTTTCTGATATTCTTTAAGGCAAATTAGCCATTGATTTAAATTTGCATCGCCATCTCCGCAATCTCCCATAGCGATATCTTTGATGGAGATAACCCCCGGCACATTCATGATTAATTTTATAATATCAGATAATCGTACTTCACTGGTTAGTTCGGCTTCGATTAACTCTTTGGTGTCTATAAAACCATTTTCAAGAATAGGACCGTCAAAAATTTCTAAGGAAGTATATCCCTTATCCATCATTTGTTTAACAGAATAAAAATTGACTGTTGTTGATAAATAGCCATCAAGTGCATGCAATACAAGCGCGTGAACCATTTCTTCATCGGCCTGAGTATCTACCTCAATACTGGCGCATATTTTTATCGGAAATTCATCTACTTTTATAATGTTGATCAGATCTTCGCACAGGTTTCTGTTGGCATGGTATTTTTCTCTGATTTTGTTTTTAACTTTGTTAATTTCCAAAGGATTTGTACTTTCAAAATCTACATAAAGATCATATAAACCTTTAAGATTAAACTCCTTTTTAAAACCTCTCGGAACTTCGTTAAAATCTTTAGAATCATAGGATAATTTATCTTCTTTACAATTTACATAAACCGTTTTTTTATGTTTTGCCGGCCAGCAATTTTTAACGCCGTCGATATCGATAAACAATTTTCTGTAATCGAGTGCTGTTACAGGACTTGTAGGCAATACTTCTGACGCTTTAAAAAACTGTGAAGCAATTCCCTTGCTCTTTTGATCTGAAGCCAATATGTTTTCGATAGGAAGATTCATTCGCATGCCAAGATCTGTTATGGCATAGCATAACATTTCTAACATCGTGATACCCGGATCATGCGAGTTAAAATCGGTCCATAATTTGCCTCCAAGCTGCTCGATATATTCAATACCTTTTTTTCTTAGGTAAAAGAAATCCAGGTCGTTTTCGGTGGCAACTTTTTTAGGAATAGTGCTATGTGGGTTTAATACTGACATTTTTCTGGTAGTTGAATAATTGGATCTTTACAAGTTTTTATATCTGTAGAAATAATGTGATTTTTTACCGATACAAGAATGCGTTTTGGGTCTGACGGAGAGACTATTGGCAGAAATTCCAATTTGGCCTGATAAGCAGCATCATTTGGATTTTCGGGTTCTGGATTGTTTTCAAGTTTTGCCATTTCCAATTCGGCTAAATAGTCTACATAGTATAATTTTTCGATGTAGTCAATTACGGTACTTCGGTGTAATTCAATTCCAAAAAGAATATCCTGAGAAGTATCAAATGCCCACGGAGACAAGAATTTTGCTATATCTTCATTCAATTGTTTTTTATAAAAATTCTCATCATATTCAGCATAAAATTTGACACTTAATTTAACCACCACTTGTTCGTATTCCGGATTAATAACTACTGCATCGACGTGCATACTGTTTAAATTGCTGATGTAATTTTGAATTTTATTTAAGGTTGCTGTGCTAACTCTTGGCTCATAAATATCAAATACATTTTTGTTGATAATATCCGGAACCACAATAAGGGTTACATCGCCGGGAGAAAGAAACGAATTGGTTGTGTTATTGGTATGGTTAAGACATTTTACTCTAAATACTTCTGGAAATTCCTGAAGAATGAGATGTTCATAATCCCAAAGTGTTATCGCTCTGTTTTTATGGCGAAGGCGTTCGCTTACACGTTTGTAATACGTATTATCAGATTCTATAGGTGTTCCTCCAAAAGAATTAAAAGGCTGCGAAACACTTTTGACTTGTGTAATTCTGTTAATCAATTTAGAAATCGTTTCGGCAGGTAATCCTTTTTCTAAATGCGATAATTCATTTTCATTGTTAAAAAATTCGGCGGTAACGACTTGTGTTTTTACATCGATAACTTTGCAGACAGCATCATAAGCTTTGTGCATTTTGGCTTTGATCCAGATGAGGTTGTCGGGCAATAAAGTATTGGTTTTTGTTGCCTGTTTCGGGATAGTAAATTTTACGATACCCGATTTTAAGAAATTATCTATGGAATTGGCCAAAAGTTCGTTTTCAATATTTTTCCACTGATTATCACAAAGCACAAACCAGTGTACTTTTTCTTTTCCTGTAAAAGATTTAGCCTGCGGATTTTCGCTTCCTTCTAATATCTGAAACAATAAGGAAATTTGCTGTGTAACTTCTGCTTCGTCAAGACCAATATAAAATTCGCCTCCGTTGCAATAATCAGGAACCAGGTGGCTTGCAATGGTATTATTTACATCAAGAACTGCTTTTTGCTGCGCTAGTTTTTTTAGATACAAATGCTCTTCACTTTGTCCAAAAGGAGCTTCGTGAAATAATCTTATACGATCTGTCTGGTATTCTTCTTCGGTTTGATTGGTAAAACTTGTAGTTTCCTCTGCGGTATAATTTAAACTGATGGTTTCGATAAATGGCGTATAAGCTTCGTTTGGAATCGTTGGTTTTGCATCTTTGCTCAATATCGCAAGCGTATATATTTTTGGGTATAAAGAATGCAGAAAGGATTGGTTTAATGTCAATCGTATCGGACCGCTTTTGTCAATCTCGTAATTATCTTCCTTTACAGAAAAATCAGTTTCATATCCCTTCGTAGCCTCGTTTACTTTAAACAATACAACTTCTTCATCTTTCTTTACCCAGTTTTCTTTATTTAATACAGCTGCTGTAGCTGTAAAATATTCATCTTTACCTACAATGGGATCTGCCTTCTCGTTTCCGTCCAGAAAGTTGGTTTTATAAGCAGCGTAATGTGTTACGAAAGAGTTTGGTGTATTTTTCCAATTGATGGTAACGTCAATATTTTTCCATTTTTTCGAAAAGATTTCAGGATAATTTATTATAAATGAAGAACCTTTTGTAGGCTGGGTTGTAAAAGGGTAGAAGGGTTTAGCGGCGTTAAGCAAACCTGTGTCGCTTTCCAGCAATAAAGAGGTAACATCTGTTACATCTACTTTTACATTAATGTTATTAACGGTTTTTGTGACTAAATTTCTAAATAAAGAATGTCCTTCTGTATTTTCAGTATGAATTAAAAATCGAATAACAGGATGTGTACTGGAAAAATGCTCGCCCAATATTTTTTGGTTGTAATTGACAATTGCCGGAGTATCTTTCGAAATCTGAAAAACAAGTCTTAATTGATCTTCTGAAATACTCGAAGCCTCGCCATCCAATTTAAATTCACCCAGCCATTTTTTTTCACCACTGCAAAAAACACTGATATTATTTACAAGATCCTCTGTGGTAAAGGATTCTTGTTTAAAGTCAAGAACCTTGTTAAAAGTGATTGTAATATCAATATTTCGTTCTCCTTCCTGTAATGCTAACAGGGGAGAAGCAATTGCAAAACCAAGTTTAGCCGCCTGTAGTTCAGTATAATTTTCCTCGACAGCAGTATATCCAAAAGGAAACCAGTATTTTGATTCTTCTTTAAGGCTTTCTCCTTTTCCGTCAAGCGAGTTTGCTACTTCGCTGGCTTTTATTTTGCCTCGGTCAATATCATTATAAACACTTTTAAGCTGTGTAATCTGAGCTTTATTGGCAATTAATTCTTCGGTAGTTTTGTAAATAAGTTTGTTTCCTGCAGCATCTTTTCCGGCATCTAATTCGGTTAACGGAGCAATTCTTTCTTCGATACTTTTTTTAGCCAATTCAAAAATAACATGCACTTTATCTGCTTTTGCAGGAAGTTTTTCGATTTGCAAAATGTCTTTATAGAAGAAATCAAGGTGTTTTTTTGTAATTAAATTAAAACGTGTTTTAGATAATTCCAATAGTTTTAAGAAACACACAAAAAGAGTCATATGTGGTGTTAATGTGCCTTCAAACTCAATGTTGCGAAGTATTTTTGAAACATTTTGTTTTACATTATTATAAACCTTGTCATTTCTGTTAGAAATATCTTTGGGAATACCAAAATGATCAAAGATTTCCTGCCAGTTGCCAGCTGGATTTTGGCTGTCATTTGTTTCAAAAAAATTAACCTGTTTGGCGAAGTTATAGGTAAAAACTAACCAATCTTCCATATCAAAGTCATGAAGCTGCAAATTGTTGGGATCCAGAATAGTATTCAGGCGATCGCCTTGGTCTGTGCCATTTCGTTTGAATAATATATCGTTTGTATGGTCGCTGTTGTTACACATAATACTATTAAATATTAACCTTCGCTGAGGTGTAATTATTTTTAATCTTTTATTTACTGCTAATCCTGCAAGGTTTTCAAAACCTTGTAGGTATTCCTTTTTTGTTTTAAAATTTTTTCTCGCAGATTTTGCAGATCAGCAGATTTCTCTCTTATAGTTTGTTTTTGAATTGTCACCCTGAGCGTCCCGAGACTTCGGGAGAAGGGCTCCCCAATTGGCACGTGTGCTTCTCCCGAAGTCTCGGGACGCTCAGCCTGACATTCGACTTTCGCTCAGCCTGCAAATCGTTATCAAAAAAAGCTATGTTCTGTGGACAAATATTTCAACACACAAAATTTTTAATTTTTGATTCTCAATTTTTAATTCAAATATTCGTTCCTTCTTCTTTATAGAAAGGATATACCATATTGGTTCTGGAATTGGTCGCCCTTACTTTATAATCTAAAACCACTAGTAATTCACCATTTAAGTCATCTCCCTGACTGATGTCGATTTTCTCTACATCAATTCTTGGTTCGTGATATAGAATAGCGGTTTTTATTAATTCAGCTACAAAGGTTTTTAATGTTCTGTTTAGCGGATTAAAAAGAAGTTCATCCATATTACATCCATATTTTGGAAGCATAATACGCTCTCCAATTTTGGTCGATAATAAAATTTCCAGACTACTCTTAATATCCTCTTCATCAGAAATCATGACAACAGATTTTGTTGTTTTTTTAAATTCTGGAGGAAAACTCCATCCGGTGCCTAAAAAAGCTTGCTCACTTTCCATAACTATCCTATTAAAACTGTTGCTAATCCGGCTACTATTGTTCCGCCGTGTGCGGTTGAATCACCCATTCTGGCAGCTGGTTTTCCGCCAATTAAAACTGTTGATGACCCCATTACGATGCTATCCGGCGGACCACTGCAAGTCGCCATGTCGCCAACACAGGCTGCGGGAACTCCGCCAATTAAAACGGTTGGTACGCCGGCAGGTAAAATTGGCCCGCCCACATGCGGAACCGTTGCAGTTACCATTGGGCAAACATGCATATCTGAAACTCTTGCTGCTGGTGCTCCCATAATTTTAATTTATTTGAACAATACTTCCTTTTAAGATGGCTGTTGCGCCAGACGATAATTCTGCGCCCGCACTTCCTTCTGCCTTCAATTGTGCGGTGGCACTTATCGAAACATTCGTTCCTTCAATTTTAACATCTCCGGTTGCTTTTATTTCGATGTTTCCGGCACTTTCCATTTTTATTCCGTTGCTGTCAATGGTGATTACGTTCGAATTTTCATCTTCAATAACAATAACACCTTTGTCTTCGTCAAGCGTAATTTTTTTTCCTGCCGGAGTTTCAATTCCAATTGATTTTTTCTCATCATCAAACAAAACTTTCATTTCGCTTCGGGTAACAATTCCTTTTTGATGATTATCATCAGAAGCCGTTATCGGAGCAGGTTTTCCGCTGCTGTGAAGCATTCCTAAAACGATGGCATTATTTGGATCTTCATTAATAAAACCAATGATAACTTCATCTTCAATTTCAGGTCTAAAGAAAATGCCTCTGTTTTCTCCCGCATCAGGAGAAGCTACGCGACACCAAATTCCCTGTTCTTCATTATTGATGATTGGAATCTTCACCAAAATTCGGTCTTCTCCATTCGGATCACTTTCGAGCTGTGTTACAATTCCGGTGTGAAGTCCCTTTATTGCGGGAATAATTCCGGAACCGGTTGGCGTATTAATGTCAAATGTTTCAGAGAACCATTCCGGATTCAATCCGAATTGCGCATCAATAGTCCAGTTTCCTTCTGATATTTCATGAAAAACTCCCGTGATGTAGGCTTTTCCGTTAAATCGATCACCAACGCCTTCAAGCGTAATAATGGTGTTGGGTTTTACTGCCGGAATTCCCTGAAATTTCACTCTTCCGCGAATTTTTGATAATTGCTGAAAAAGTAATTTTGCATCTGCCCAATCCTGAAGTTCAGCTTCGGTGATTGCTCCGCCGTGACGTAACTCGAGGTTTTCCAGTTCGATGGTTTCGGCTAAATCTGATGCCGTTAAGTTTCCATTTAAGGAAATACCCGGATCTTTTGCTTCAATTTCAACCAATTCCTGATTGCTGTAATCCCAACTATACGAAGACACTTTTGCAAATTGATTTCTGGCGTCTATTTCAGCATCAAAATCTAATAAGCTGGCTCCAAAAGTTACTGTTTCAACAGATGATGATTTTACGTTTGGTTTGCTAATGGTAATTTTACCGTTTTCAACAAAACAAAGTTTGCCGTTTGCCTGCGCCCGCGAAACCATAAAATCCCAGTCGGATGTATTGTACTGAACAAGTTCTTTGTGGCTGAAATTGGTCGCTTCTACATCTTTTTGTAATCCGTAAGCACCAATAATTTCCTCAAATGCTTCGCTGTCTTTTACATCATAAAAATATTTGCTTTTTCTGCCAATAGTAAGTTTTACCGCTTCATCTTTGCATTCGATAATCAATAACGAAGTCCCGCTTTTTATTTTAATAGAATGCTTGATGACAATGCCTTTATAAATTGTTTCTTCGTCATTGTGATAACCGGCCGTTATTTCAATTTTTTTCCCCGGAATCAGTAAATCTTCATTACTTAATTTAAAATCTCTTTCAGAAGCTTCTCCGTCTGTCAGAACGATTTGAGCCATAGGGATCCGGTTGACCTCATTTTGTACCACAATACTTTTTACCTGATAGGTTTTAGATAATTCTGTTCCTTCAATTAAAATTTTATGCGTTACTAAATCGGCATTTTTACTGGTTTGTATGACTCCGCTATTGTTCATCAGGATTGTTTTTGTAAGGGTGGGAAAAATAGTTTTTGCCCTGTTTTTAATTTTCTGAAATTGACAATGTTATTCACCCGGGCAACTTCCAGATAATATTTAGAATCTCCGTAGATATTAAAGGACATCAGAGGCAATGTATCACCATCTTTTACGGTTCTGAAATGTGTCAAATCCGGCGATTTATTGTTTTCCTTTGCAGCCCTTAACTGATCTTCAACAAAACCCTGAAATTTTGCTTTTGCAATTGCTCTTATTGGCGTTCCGTTTGGTTTAAAGAGTTTAAATTCAATATTCATTTCGGTCAAAGCACCTTTAAAAAGCAATGTTCCCCACGAAATAATCAGGTAATTGGGCTTGTGTTCGTCGCCATTGTAATCAAGGATGACTTTTTTGAATTTATCAATGTCATCCATAATTCCATTTGGAACACTTTCGAAGCCGTTAATTACTCCGGTTCGGTCAAAAACAAAATCGAGTTCCAGATTTTCGGGTAATTTTTTATTGAACTTTGGAGAAACCGTACTTGTGCCTGCAGCCTGATTTTCATCGGTTTCAATCTTATAATGATAGGTGTACTTTTCCGGATTCATTAAAGTAGAAAATTCACCATCGGCAATTTTTGTGTTAAATTCCGGATCACTGTAAGCAACAACTTTAAGTTTTTCTAATTCTCCAGCCATGGCTATCTTTCTTTTTTACGTTCAATAATTTTCATTACCTGTTCTACACATTCCGCTACCGGATCTTCGCCTTTGCTTTTTGGAGCGCTGGCAGCAGAATTCGGTTTTGATCCTTCACTCACATTTATTTTGATGTGAAGCTCTTTTATTTCTATCGGCATGACTAACTTTTAAGTAAAGTGAAATAATTGTATGTGAGTTCAAAGCTTTCTACAACGAGTTTACTTTCCTGAGCATTAAAATCCTCAACAGCCCATTTTACAGGATAAGCATGAACCACATTCCATGAAATCAAAGGCTGATGCTGTTCATTGAGCAATTTGATTGTCAGATTTACTGGCTTAAACGAGAAGTTTTCGATAGCATCCCGGCACCAGTCGATTACTGCAGAATCTATGAGCATTCCTCTTTTTAAACTCAGGTTTGGATATTTTGTTTTTACCGGAAGTTTATGCTTGAATCTGTTTTCACCACCTTCGGCTATCTCTTCAGTTTCAATATCAACAGATAAACCGGAAACCGATTGAAACTGATGGTCTTTTGCCTGTGAGCCAAGACCTTCAAATTCAACTAAAAAGTGAAAACCAACAGGCGGATAATAGTTAGCCATGATTAATCATTTTGAATCGATAAACCTTCATGAACCAATTCCATTGATTCTATCGCCACTTCGTTTCCATCGGCTTTTAAATCAGTCGACTGAACTTTGGTTGGCCATGCATTTTTTACTTTCCAGGTAATCACCGGTTCGTGTTCTTCGTTCAGTAATTTGATGGTAATGTCCCTTCTTTCGATAGTGTTTAATTTTACCGTATTCCACCAGTTGTAATATTCATTATCGCTTTTAAAAGTTCCTCTTTTCAAGGTGATATTAGAGAATTTTTGCATGCCCGGCATCTTGATTTTACTGTACTCTGGACTTGCGCCCTGACGGTATTCGATAACTTCAGTTTCTACATCTAATCCGGAGACTTCTGTAAAGCCTATTTTTGTTCCTCCCCAGTCAACTGAGAAATGAAACTTTGGTAATGGATAACTCATGATCTATATTTTTTTAATGTTGATATTTAATTAAGATTCCTGCATTTTGTGAGAGAAACGAAGGATAATGAACTCTGCCGGACGAACTACTGCCATTCCGATTTCAACAATCATTCTGCCTTCCAAAATATCCAAAGCCGACATGGTTTGTCCTATTCCGATTCTAACATAAAAAGCCTGTTCAGGTTTTGCTCCGGCCAAAGCTCCGGCTCTCCATTGAAGAATTAAGAAATTCTCAATCATCGCTCTGACTCTTATCCAGGTATTGGCATCATTAGGCTCAAATACAAATTGTTCGGTTGCTTTTTTGATAGATTCTTCTGCCATGTTAAAGAAGCGTCGTACCGGTACATAACGCCATTCGTTGTCATTACCTGCCAGGGTTCTTGATCCCCAAATCAAGGTTCCTTTGCCCGTAAAACTTCTGATGGCGTTGATGGATTTACCGGCCACAGTATCAACATTTAAATTATCCTGAATTGTATTTGTTATTTTAACGGTTGGTTTTATAACATAGTTCAGGCTTACATTTGCAGGAGCTTTCCATACGCCTCTGTCACGATCAACTCTGGCATAAACCCCTGCAACAGCAGAACTTGGAGGAAGTGTTATAGGCAGATTGTAAATTTCAGTAAGTATTTTATTGAACGTTGCGTTGTCAATATCTTCTAAAGCGCTTAATTTTCTTCCGTTTAATGCTCCATTATTTACATCTTTTCCGTTAACAGATTTAATGTGGTTTAAAAGTGTAAGCAACGTTCCTTTAACACCGGAAAAATTATTTGTAAGTCCTGTAATTCCCGTTTGAAGGTTCAATTGATCATAGATTAGCAGTTTTTTTAATTCTTTATCAAAACTTACATCATCGGTTGATATAATTTTAAGCATTTTAGCTGCTGTGTTCTCATCCTGTATTTTTTTCTTTAATGTTTTTAAATTTTTATATACAGAATCAATTTTATTTGTGGCAGTAAAATTCAAATTAAAGGCAGTCAAGGCACTTGAGATATTACCTGCAATAACCATATCTTCATCAGATATTGTACTGATTGCAGCATTTGCTTCGTCGTTTAGCGAGTTTCTCAAAAGTGTTAAACTTTCTAAAGTAGCAAGTACTTTATCCAGGTTTTTTAAAAAAGCTGTTTTTTTGGCTGCGTCGGTAACAAAAGTCACTCCTAAATTAAAACCCGTTGCATTGTTACTATACATTTGTAAAAACATGTCACTGACCTGACCGGCAATATCTCCTGCAACAGAATCGTCAACCAATTTGGCTACGGTTGCGTCAATTCCTGCAGGGCCTTCTATAAGCTCCAATCCTGCAGCAATTTGATCATATGCTTTTGCTGTATAGGAGTAATGTTTTACTGTAATTTTACTGGCATCAAAAGCATAGTCCAATATGGTTTCCAGGTGAGGATAATAAACTGCACCGTACTTAATAGTATCTTTTTCAGAACTAATTATATTTCTTAAAGCGTCTATGTTAGGATCTGTTGGACTTGATTCGTCGTAACTTAGAGTGTCAATTAAGGTAAATCTGTCCTGAAGATTATGGCACTGTGCAAGCGCATTGTTGTATAATCCATAAAAACTATCTGGAAGTATTCCATCTACTTTTGTTGCGTCAGGAAATAAAATTAGTGTTGGTTCGTCTACTTTTTCTAATTCTGCCAATCCATCATTGAGTGCATCGCTATTGGTGATTACTGTAACCGGAGAGTCTGTTTCATCTAAATCATTTCCATAACGACCAACTGAAATAATGTAACAAGGACCGCCGCCATTTGCAAAAAACAACTGCATTGAATAGTACATTAAGAAAGGTTGTTTTGAAGTTGGCTGATCTACAATAATAGATCTCGTGTCGCCACTATTACCGGAAACATCATTAATTGTAACACTAATTGTTGTTTCTGGTTTTGCAAAGCCAAAAAAACGTTCATATTCTAAAAGAGATGTGATTCTGGTTGGCTGTAATTTTAAATCTCCATTAATCTTGTTCGTAGCTTTTTCAGTATAGCCAATAAAAGCGGGAATCGCTGTTTCAACCTGAGCTACAGAGGGAGGGAACTTTACGATTTCCTCAATATATACACCAGGTGTTTTGTAAGTTGTTGCCATAATTGATTGTTTTAATTATTAAATAAATATTTCCGAATAATAATCGCCATTGCTTTTTGTTATTGATTTTACAGAAGGATTTGGATACTGGCTGTTTACCGGCTCTTTGGGTGTAAAATCGGTGAGAGGGTCAATTTCAACAAAACCCGAATAGGTTAGGGGTTTTACTGTATCGGTTTTGATCTCGGTTTTTGTTTTTTTGTTGATGTATTTCCAGAACGTTTTTCTATTGTCAAAATGAATTTTAAAATGAGGGCTTAGTATTTTACCCGAGTTAGTCACAATATTTCCCGGATTAGTATCGCCTTTCATTGTCAAAGAGATGATTCCGAAAACATCTTGTCTTTCTGGTGAATGGAGTTCGCATAAAAAATGTGCTGTTGTTTCTTCGGATACTAAAAAATCATTTGAAATCAGGAAATTTTCATTGTTTTTTGGAATGTATTTAAACGTTATGGGTTCAGTTAAAGGTTTGACGTTACTGAATAAAAACATTTGGTTTAGGACAAAATCCAAATCGGTATAATTCTCAAACTGATAATCGTTGATGGAGATTTTAAAGTCCAGTTTCAAATCTGCCGGAATACTTATAAACGGATCAGTTTCATCAGCTTCCTTCACTTTAGTGTATACCAGAAAACCCGTTTTGGTTGGCTTAAAAGTCATTTTATAATTTTTTAATCTCGTTTTGGTTTCTACAGTTGGAACTATAGTTGCAAAAGAACCGCTGTCGAATTTTTGCAGCATTTTTTCTTTATCTGCTAAAGACATTCCTGTATAAGTATCTTCACCGCTATTCAGAAAATAATTGTGAAAAAGCGTTACTTCAAATAATAGTTCGTATGTAAAATCAAAACTCATGATTGCTCTTTTGTTTTTGTTAAACCTTTAAATTTGCTGATAAGCTGTCCTTCGGCTTGTGCAATATTGCGTTCAATTTGTATCATGCTTACCTTGTATAAAGCAGAGGGAAGCTGCTTGCCTCCTAATGTTCCCCAGATATAGTTCAGTTCCTCAAAAGTGGGCGTGTAGAGTTCAACTGAAAATCTGAAATCATCAATATTTGCCATTGCAATATTATTTCTGTTGTAAATAGTGTTAGCTTGTGTAAAGAGTCTTTTTCCTTGAAAAAATGCAATGATTTTTGAAATATCATTAAGCGAGTTGATGTATATATTTCTATTGGCGCTAAAAAGTAAATACAGGTTTAAATTGATGACGCTATTTTTATAAATTGTTTTAGCATTTTCAACAGAATGATTGGGAAAGTTTTTTAAAGTAGCTTCCTCATCCAAATTGATTAGGGTAAGGGCTACTTTGTCTTCTAAATTTCCGGATACGGTTTCGTTTTGAGATTCTAAAAAAGCAATATTTTCAGCCACAACGGTTTTTTCTAACCCAATTTCGTCGAGATAGTTGTTTACTTGTTCTGCAATTATTTGAATAACTTCAAAAACCATTTTGTGATAAAGTTTTAATTTTAAAAATCAGTACTTATATAGTTATGATAAATTGCTAAAAAGCTCATTATCAATATGTAGGTAGAAAAATAAAAATAGAGGCTTTTGACTTTGCTTTAAAACTGAAATAGAAATAAGGCTGGTAGGTTTGTCTAAAGTAGAAAAACGGGAGTGTATTAAAAAAGGGGAAAAGGACCCTTTTTTTTAGGGTTAAACTATTTGCTAGTATGTTGATTTACAGGCATTTAAATCTTATGAAAAATTTGATTTTATCTTTTGTAAAAAAACAAACGTCATAATTTATTGAAATCGGTAAAATTTTAGTGAAAAAAAATCTAAAACATTCAAATTTTAGATTTAAGCGTGAACAAAAAATGGAGAATTTGGAATAGCCGGAAGTTTGAGTTTTTCAGGTGAAATTTATTCTGGCTGTTTAAAACGTAATAATGTATGAGAAACCTGTTTTGCAGAATATTAATGCTAAGTATATGTTTGTAAGTTTATTGTAGTTTTTTAATATCCTATTTACTTTAATGTAAGTCTATTTGCTGCAATTAAAATATGATTTTTAGATAACAAAAAAGCCTTAGAAATTTAAAATTCTAAGGCTTTTTTTACTAGAAAAACTATATTAAAAATTAGTATTTACTTTTTTAGAGCGATCTGCAATGTATGAGATTAGCCAAATTGTTTGTCCTTCTTTTACAAAGAATATTTTCTTTTTTTCTAAATCCGGAATGCTTTCCAGACAAGATAATAAAATGTTATTTGCAGAAATTAAGTATTTCTGGTCATAGGTGGTTAAAACTCTGGCAGCTTCTTTGTTAGTTTTAGCAAGAGTAGTAAACTTGGTGAAATTATTCTTTAAGATTGCATCGTAATTAATAACATCTTCTTTACTTAAAGCAACATAATGTTCTTTAACGTTTTCATTGTAATATAGAGTTGCAAACGCCCAAACTGCCCCGCCTGATAAATACATTTTATCCTTTTTTGATAAAAGAGGATTTTTGTCAAACATTTCTTTTACTTTCTTAAGCAGCACCGAATTAAAATCAAAAGATTTTTCCTGATATACCGACATATCATTAACCTGGTTTTGGTTTACAACCGTTTTTTGTACAGCATCGGTAAGTGTCATTGTGCCGAAATTAAGCTCTAAAGGAATAAACTCTAATTTGTCATCTTTAAGCTCATCGATATATCCTCCTTTGGTAGTTTGCGCGCCAATGTCAAGCAGAAAAGCGTTAGCATAATCAACCGGCGGGATAGCACCTTTAACTAGCGTTTTAGCTTCTTCGTTAACATTAAGGATCTCAACATCTTTGTTAATTTGAGAAGTTATTTTATTTCTTAAAACGTCAATATTGCGGGCAGATGTAAAAAGAGGAGCAGCCACAAGAAAGATGTTTTCTTCAGGCATTTTATATTCTGCTCTTATTTTTTTTAATTGATCAACAACTATCGTACTTGTTCTGTCAATATCGTCCTGAGTAAGTTCACCGGTTTTATCAATATGTTCGGCAAAATTAATTCTCTCAGTCCAGAAATAAAGAATCTTATAATCAGCTTTTTTGATATTGTTTACATCCAGAACTGAAACTTTTATAGCTCTGCGACCTATTTCAATTCCTGCATAAAGACTTTTTTGCGAAAATGCATTAATGGAAAAAAGTAAATTTAAAAGAATAAGAATAAGAACCTGGGGTCTGTTTTTTTTAAGCATTTGATTTAATTATGGTTAAAATATATTTATTTGAATAAAGTTTTTAAAGTAATTATGCGAAAGTCATAATTTTAAATTAAAAATAACGGGTTTTAATATAAGATCACAAATTTATAAAAACATTTACTAAGATAAATGCAGTTATTGCAAAATATGGAATTTAATTAGCAGGATAGTGTTTTGAGGACAATTGTGTACGATTTTTATTATTTCCAGGATGTTGAGAAAGAATATTCGTCAAATTGATTTAATAGTGAAACTGATTAAAACGAAAAAAGCTCCAGATTTCTCTGAAGCTTTCTCTTTGTAGCCCGTAGCGGAATCGAACCGCTCTTACATGGATGAAAACCATGCGTCCTAACCGATAGACGAACGGGCCTGTTTTTCTATGCGGGTGCAAAAATGCAATTAATTTTAGAATTGACAAAAATTTTTTTTAAGAAATTGTTTTTAGTTATTCCCAAAATATCACATTTGTTAATAATCAATCGTAAATAAAATTAGCTGTTCGAGATGTATTTATTTGATTAATAATTTTTTGGATTACATAGAAAAGTGTTTTTTTTCTTCTTTTATTAAAATGATAATTTTTGATAAAATTGAAAATTATTTTTAAAGTTATTTGTTTTGAAAGAATATTCTTTTGGTTTTTTACGGCTACATATCGAAATTTTTTCAATGAAATTTTTTAGGTATAGTTAAAAGTTAAGTGTTATGTTTGTTCACAATTCAGCGAAAAATTAAACTTAAAATTAGAAATATATACAGTGATAGATAAATCAGAAATTAAAGTTCATGAAAAACTATATGGGCTTGATCATTTACGAGCTTGTGCTATTATTTTGGTTTTCTTTTTTCATTATTATATTATAAGTGATGGAAAGCCCGAATGGCTTCCGGATGTAGCTTCATTTGGCTGGACAGGAGTTGATTTGTTTTTTGTGTTAAGTGGATTTTTAATTTCTTCTCAGCTATTTCTACAAATTAAAAAAGGGCAATTAATTTCATTTAAAGTTTTTTTTATCAAACGATTTTTTAGAATTGTTCCTGCCTATTTAGCAACAGTTGGAATTTATTTTTGCATCCCGTATTTCAGGGAAAAAGAAGCACTGCCTTCAATTTGGAGATTTCTTACTTTTACTCAAAATTTTGATCTTAATTTAAAGGATTATGGAACATTTTCACATTGCTGGTCGCTATGCGTAGAAGAACATTTTTATCTTTTTTTACCCATTATTTTAATATTTCTACAGACTTCAAAACTGTTCTCTAAATCATATTGGCTATTAATAGGCTTGTTTTTATTTGGTTTTGCAATTAGATTTTACAGTTTTAATTACTTATATCTGCCGAAAATTGGTGAAGAAAATAGTTGGATGTATTGGTATAAATTTATTTACTATCCGACTTACAATCGCTTAGACGGACTTTTAGTTGGTGTTTCTATTGCAGGAATTTATCAATTTTTACCAAATTTATGGATCAAACTTTCAAAATATGGTAATCAGTTTCTTGTATTAAGTTTATGTATTTTGACAGGTGCTTATTTTTTATGTGAAGACTTACAGACTTTCAAAGTATCTGTTTTTGGATTTCCATTAATTGCAATTGGCTTTGGTTTTATGGTTATAGGTTCGATTAGTCCTACAAGTTTTTTATATAAAATGAATTCAAAAATTACAACGTTTATAGCTAATCTTTCTTTTTCAATTTATTTGACACATAAAGGAATAATTACCACAACCCACAAACTATTAAAACATTTTGAAATAGAGAATAATATAATGCTTCTAATTTGTTTGATAACTTGTGTTTTAGGGGCATATATTCTTCACTTGACAATAGAAAAACCATTTATGAAAATAAGGAACAAAACCATAAAGGAAATATAATGTTATTTAGAAAACAGTCAGCCAATTGTTTTTTTAGCATATTCACAAGATTAATAACTAGTTATGATTGTAAAAAAAAATCCTTATTCATTTTTTGAATAAGGATTTTTAGTTTAATTATTTAAATATTTTTCCAAGTATTCTTAGTGTCAAAATGATGATATTACTAAGTTTTAGAAAAAGAAATAACCAACAGATACTTGAAATACCCCGTTTTTATTTTTAAAAGAAGAATTATCTACATTATTAATATCAGTTAATCCCAGATTGTATCTTACGCCAAAATTAAGTCCGTTTTCAAGTTTGTAGCCCAAACCAAAATTAACACCAAAATCAACAGTATTAAATGAATCTTTTACATCTGTCTTCTCATTTTTAGCAGCAAGTAAAAATCCTATTTGCGGTCCGGCTTCAACACTTAATCCTTTTGTAACATAATATTTTCCCATTAAAGGAACGTTCAGATAACTTAAGGCAACTGTATTATCATTGAAGCCGTATCCCTGACCAGAATACATTAATTCAGGTTGAAAAGAAAATTTATCTGAAATGGGAATTTCAGATACAACACCAAAATTAAATGATGTTACAACATCAATACCTTTGGTATTATCTCCGCTAATAGTTGCAAAGTTTAAACCTCCCTTAACACCAAATTTAATTTCCTGGGCATTAACATTTGTAAATCCTAAAACTGTAACGACAGCTAGTAATAAAATTTTTTTCATAAAAAGTGTTTTTGAATTATTTGATGCAAAATTCACTTAAGAAAAATTAGGCGAGGTTTCAAAAGCTTAAAAGTGTATAAAACGGTACTTATTTGCTGGTATTTTTATATTCATTTGGTGTCTGGCCCGTAACTTTTTTAAAGGCTTTGTAAAAAGTTGTTTTTGAAGTAAAACCAGATTCTAATCCCATCGTCAACAAATTATATTTTTCATATTCAGAATTTGACATCATTTCCTTAACAGCTTCAACCCGATATTGATTGATGTAATTGGCAAAATTGTCTCCTGTTATTGTGTTTATAATTTGTGAAACATATCCGGCGCTTATGCCTAGTTTTTCGGCGACTTTTTCTCTGTTTAATGTACTGTCCGTATAAATGTGATGCTCTTTACAGAGAAGTTCCAGTTTTTGAAAATAAAGATTATCTACCGTGATAGATTCCCTATATTCTTCTGGTGTACTATTTTCTACAATTTCCAGATTACCATATGAAATAGCGAAATCATTATTTAGAAAATTGTAAACAGCATCTTTATTCTTGGCGAGTTTGTATTTGTAAATGCCTATATAAGCCGTCCAGTGAATTATGAATGTTGCAGATAAAGCCAGGACGCTCATAGTAGAAGAAATGTCATATTGAAGAAATAAGCCGGCTAGAGCGGTAATAAGAAAAGCGAATACCAATGAAGAAATAATTGTTAATAAAGTAATTATCCATTTTTTTTCCTGTGAATCTTTTAAATGTCTTATCATAAAATAAGAATAAATCGGTAGGAATGGCATGAATGTAACGGCTAAAGCAAGATGGATCAGACCAAGTATATTGATTACATCAATACCTACCTCAGGAATAGTGTAAATTCCTGCAACATGATCAAGATCTTGTGTAATATTAAGAACAGCAGAATAGGCAAATGGAATAAGACACAAATAATTTTTTTGTTTGCTTTTTACAGTATCATCAATCCGATTTATAATAAACAGGAATAGGAAAGCAGGAATTAGAAATACCCATTCAATGTGGTCAATAAAGCGTAGAAAAGGATAGGGAGTAAATGCATCTTCGATCTCAAAAACATGGTTCAGTAAAATAATTGAAAATGTAAATAGTAAGTATGCCAGATATTTATTTGAATTACTATTGAATAAAGAAGACTTTAAAATAATTAAGCCTAAGACTATTCCCTGAAAAACCGCAATATTTAAAAGTGTAGTATATATCAATTTTTTAATATAAAAGTTGTTTTTAAGATCTGTTTTGGGATATTATGGTAATTAACCATTTTTAAAACATAGTTAATTTCATGCGAATTGATAAGACGAATTTATATTAATACTGATGACTTTTTTAACGGATTAAGAAATGATTAACTAAAATGCCTCTTTCCCGAAGAAGCTCTTTCTTTCAGCTCAATAAAAATTGATTTTTATATTTGCAGTTTGTATTTTTGCCCTTATGAATGATAATTTTATAAATGAATATTTTGGGATTGGAATACAAAATGGTAAAACGCCTGAAAATTTGGGTGTTTTATGGAGATCGGCGCAAAATTTAGGTGCGACTTTTATTTTTACCATTGGTAATCGATATGCCAAGCAAGCCTCTGATACTCATGATGCGGTAAAAGCAATTCCTTATTTTCATTATGATACTTTTGAAGCTTTTTTTGAAAACTTACCAAAAGGGGCACGATTGGTTGGTGTAGAATTAGACGAAAAAGCTTCTGATTTAGAAACTTTTGAGCATCCAAGACGTTGTGTTTATTTATTGGGAGCAGAAGATCATGGTCTATCCAAAAAAGTTATGGATAAATGCCATCATCTAGTAAAATTTAAATCGGTAAAAAGTCTGAATGTGGCTGTGGCAGGAACTATTATTATGTACGACAGAAATTTGCCTAAACCGAGATCTTAAAATAAAACCTCAGTTATTATAAGTAATTATTCTTCTGCTGGCGAGGGTTCTGTTTGTGAACGCAAAGTTGTTTCTATTTATACTTATTCAAATCCAGATTAAGAATAGTACCTATTCTGCTAAACTCTTCGTTAATCTTTGCATTCAGGATTAGTTGTTCATTTTTTATTGGATGATTAAAAATTAATTGATGGGCATGAAGCATCATTCCTTTGAGGTCATAATTCTCCAGCCATAATTTATTTTGTTTGTTACAGCCATGTGGACGACTTCCTAAAATGGGGTGAAAAATATGTTTGAAATGTTTTCGTAATTGATGCATACGTCCAGTTTCAGGAATTGCTTCTACCAAACAATATCGTGATGTTGGTTTATTATTAAATTCTAACCCGACTTCGGCATTTTGCAAACGATGAAAGTATGTTATTGCATTTTGTGTGATGTTATCATCATTGGTTAAATCATAATCAATCGTTAGCTCTTCGGGTGACCAGCCACGTAAAATGGCTAAATATTTTTTTTCGACTTCGCGTGTGGCAAAACGATCATTCATAATTTTCAAAACTTCTTTATCCAACGCAAATAACAATACGCCAGATGTTTTGCGATCCAACCGATGAATAGGATAAACGTGTTGCCCGATTTGATTTCTCAATTCCTGAATAGCATAAACTTTTGCATCGCGTGCATAAAATGATTTGTGAACCAACAATCCACTTGGTTTATTAATGGCTATAATATATTCGTCCTGGTAAAGAATTTCTAACATTTGGCAAAAGTAGAAGAGATTTCGACTAAAACCACTTTTATGACTTATTTGTTTTTATACCTTTCTTCGTAGTCCCGGAACGTTATGCTGGATTACCGCTTATAATTCTGACTTTTATAAGTAGTATTTCTAATAAAAACTTTAAAATTAAAAACTGAATTCGTATATTGTTCTGCCGTTTTTCAGTTCATTTTAATAGAAATAGTCCAGATTATGAAAAAATCATTAATGCTCTTCGTAGCATTCTTAGCTTTTACAGCGTGCTCAAAACATGAAGGTAAAAAAAATATTGCGATCACTGGAATAGATTCCACATTGCGGCCTGGTAATGATTTTTTTAAATATGTAAATGGCAAATGGTACGATTCTGTATCAATACCTGCATCCCAAGCCGGAGTTGGTGCCTATATGTTTATGAATTTTCCACAACGAATTCGCCTGCAAGGAATATTGGACAGTATTTCGCAAAGCAAAAATCCGGCAGGAAGTATAGCACAAAAGGTAGGAGACTTTTATGCATCAGGTATGGATACTGTAACGATTGATAAACGCGGTTATGCACCTATCAAACCCCTGCTTGCCAAAATTGAAGCAATTAGCGATTTACCTTCTTTAATGAATTTTGTAGTTACTGAAGAAAAAGTGGGCAATTCTTCTATTATAGGTTTTGGAGTGGGACCGGATGAAAAAAACAGCAGTATGAACATTGCCCAAAGCTATCAAACGGGAATTGGTTTGCCTGACAGGGACTATTATTTCAAATCAGATTTATCAACTGTTGCCATACAGGAAGCGTACAAAAAATACCTTGCTACATTATTTCAACAAACAGGCAGCAATGTCAAAGAGGCTGAAAAGAATGCTGATTTGGTTTACGATATTGACAAACAACTCGCCGTTTCGCATAAAACAAAAGTTGAACTTCGTGATGTACAGGCAAATTATAATAAAATAGCTCTGACAGATCTTGTAAAAAGACATCCCAACATAGACTGGAACACTTTTTTGAATAATTTAGGTGCTAAAACCGATTTTATTAATGTAGGCCAGCCTGCTTATTATGATGCGCTTAATAAGCTCTTAAAAGCCATCCCTATTAATAATTGGAAAATTTACCTGAAAGCAAATTCTTTAGAAAGATATGCAGATGATTTAAGCAAACCTTTTGTAGATGCTTCATTTGAATATACCAAAGTGCTTTCTGGTCAGGCTGTTCAAAAATCACGTGGTGAAAAAATGGCTAATGTCGTTGACACTTACTTAGGCGAAGCGTTGGGTGAATTGTATGTAAAGAAATATTTTTCTGAAGATGCCAAAAAACGCATGTTAATCCTCGTGAATAATTTGCAAAAAGCGTATGCCAATAGAATTGATGACCTGAAATGGATGAGTCAGGGTACGAAGCAAAAAGCGAAAGAAAAATTGGCAGCCATGACTAAGAAAATAGGATATCCGGACAAATGGAGAGACTATAGCAAGGTACATATAGCGAGGAATACCTATTTTGAGAATATGGTTTCGGCCGCTACAACTGCATATCAATTTCAATTGGCAAAATTGGGCAAACCAGTCGATAAATCAGAATGGTATACTACAGTTCCAACAGTTACGGCATATAATAATCCTACTGCAAATGAAATTGTTTTTCCTGCAGGTATTTTACAAGCCCCATATTTTGATAATAATGCAGATGATGCACTGAACTATGGAGGTATCGGAATGGTTATAGGTCACGAAATAACACATACTTTTGATGATCAGGGTGCTCAATATGATAAGGATGGCAACTTAAAAAACTGGTGGACAAAAGAGGATTATGCACAGTTTAAGTCAAGAATACAACAAGTTATCGATTTGTACAGTACATATACCGTTTTAGGTGATCTGCACATTAATGGCGCAATGACAGTTGGCGAAAATACAGCAGATATTGCCGGAATAGCAGTTGCCTACGATGCTTTTAAAATGACCGAACAAGGAAAAGGAAACACAAAAATTGATGGTTTTACTCCAGACCAGCGCTTCTTTATTTCTATAGCCAAAATATGGCGAGTAAAAATGAAAGACGAGTTCCTGCGTTTGTGGATTAACAACAATCCACATTCTCCACCAAATTGGCGTGTAAATGGTCCTTTAATGAATACTACACCTTTTTACGAAGCATTTAATGTAAAACCTGGAGATAAAATGTTTTTGCCGAAGAAAGACAGAATAACAATTTGGTAGTATCCCACTCACGAACGCTTCAATTTATAAAATATAGAAAAATTCTTGCGCGAGCATAGACAAAAATCCCAAGTGTCTTTAAATGATTGGGGTATTAACTAATTTTTTAAAACCTTATATTATGTTAAAAAAAATTTTGAAATTAGACGGAGCTCAAGAATTAACTAAAAATGAGCTAAAAGCGGTAAATGGCGGAATAACAGAAATTTGCGTTAAAGGGATTGCAAGTGGACTGGCCATTTTAAAAACTGGACCATGTCCTCCAGAGTATCCTCTAGTTGGTGGAGGATGTTGTTTCGCAGATTAATAATGAATTTGCAAAAAAATATTTATTGTAAGACATGGAAAATTTAAGAGGTTAAGCTACCCCATACAAAGGCAGTAAAATTTTCAAACAAAAAACTTAAACTAATGCTCTTACTTTGTTGATTGTATAATAATGATATGCTATCTTCAACAATAAATTTATATTTTTTTAAGAAGAGAGGAACTTGTTTCCTCTCTTTTTTATTTCTTTAACAGTTTACGTAAGATATTAGTTAATATTCTATACATTTGACGCATTAATTTAACAAAAATTTCGCCTATGAAACTAAAGCTACTCTTTATACTATTTTTGGCTAGCGTATCTTCCTTTGCCCAATACACCCTGATCCCCGATTTGTATTTTGAAGCAGAACTAATCCGTCAGGGAATTGATTCCGGCGTACCGGATAGTAAAGTTTTGACTTCAAAAATAAACACCCTGACTACTTTGAATGTTAGGGGAGTAAGTCTCATTACCGATTTAACCGGGATTCAGGATTTTACTGCTTTGAAATCTTTGCTTTGTGATACCAATCAATTAACTTCTTTAGATGTTTCTAAGAATACTGCTTTAACATACTTGAGTTTTGGAAACAATTACTTAACGACTATTGACGTTTCTAAGAATACTGCTTTAACAGAGTTACGTTGTTATCATAACCTATTAACAACTTTAGATGTTTCTAAAAATCCGGCTTTAACAATTTTACATTGTTATGAGAATCAATTAAAGACTTTAGATGTTTCTAAGAATTCAGCTTTAACATACTTAGATTGTTCTGACAATCAATTAACGGGACTTAATTTGAAGAATGGAAATAATTCTAAATTATCGACAAATAGTGCCTTTAATGGTAATGACTTAAGCTGCATTCAGGTAGATAATGTGGCTTATGCTAATGCCAATTGGACAGCCAAAGATGCTAAGGCAAGTTATAGTTTAGATTGCTCAGTTGTTGTTCAATACACTCTTATTCCTGATGTGAATTTCGAAAAAAAGTTAATTCAACTTGGTTATGATTTTGGAACTCCTGACGGAAAAGTGCCAACATCTAAGATTTCTGGAGTAACTACTTTAAATATTTCCGGTAGTTCTATTACTAATTTAACCGGAATTCAAGATTTTGTGGCTTTACAGTCATTAAATTGTAGCGCTAATAAATTAACGACTTTAGATGTTTCTAAGAATACTTCTTTAACAAGTTTAGTTTGTGATTCTAATCAATTAACAGCTTTAGATGTTTCTAAGAATACTGCTTTAACAAGTTTAGTTTGTGCTTCTAATCAATTAACGGCTTTAGATGTTTCTAAGAGTGTTGCGCTAACCTCTTTATATTGTTACGATAATCAATTAACATCCTTAGATGTTTCTAAGAATATTGCTTTAACAAATTTACGTTGTTATTCGAATCAATTAACAAGCTTAAATGTTTCTCAAAATGTTTCTTTAAAAGAATTACATTGTTATTCTAATAAATTAACAAGTTTCGATATTTCTAAGAGTATTGTTTTAACAAAATTATATTGTTATTCTAATCAATTAACAGCTTTAGATGTTTCTAAAAATACTGCTCTAATATATTTATATTGTTATTCGAATCAATTAACGGCTTTAGATGTTTCTAAGAATGCATCTTTAGTCGAGCTGTATTGTTACTCAAATCAATTAACAACTTTGGATGTTTCTAAGAATACGGTTTTGAGATATATAGACTGTAATTCAAATCAATTAACAAGTTTAAATTTGAAGAACGGAAATAATTCTAGTTTTAGCACCTACAAATTTACAAACAACCCTAATTTAAGTTGTATTCAGGTAGATAATGAAACTAATTCTAAGAAGAATTGGAGTGCGACTTCAATAAAAGACGCTACGACAAGTTATAGCACAAATTGCTCTTCATACGTTCTTATTCCTGATGTGAATTTCGAAAAAAAATTAATCTCTTTAGGAATTGATTTTGGAACTCCTGACGGAAAAGTGTTAACATCTAATATAGACACATTGACCTCTTTAGATGTTTCTTCAAGCTCTATTACTGATTTAACCGGAATTCAAAATTTTGTAGGATTAGAGACTTTGCATTGTGAAAATAATCAGTTATCGGCTTTAGATGTTTCTAAGAATACTGCTTTGCTGGACTTAAATTGTTCTCAGAATCAATTAACGGTTTTAAATGTTTCTATGAATAATGCTTTAAGAATTTTATATTGTTATTCTAATAAATTAACAAATTTGAGTATTGCTAAAATTACTTCTTTAAGATCTTTATGGTGTTATGACAATCAATTAACAAGCCTAAATCTTTTTCAAAATAGTTTTAATTATACTTTTACAGATTTAAAGTGTCATAATAATCAATTAACAAGTCTAGATGTTTCTAAGGGTATTGGTTTAACAAATTTAAATTGTTATAATAATCAATTAACAGTTTTAGATGTTTCTAATAGTACTTATTTAACGGAGTTAAATTGTTATTCTAATAACTTAACAAGTTTAAATTTAAAAAATGGAAATAATGTTAATTTAATTACCAAAAATTTTACAAACAACCCTAATTTAAGTTGTATTCAGGTAGACAGTGTTGCTTATTCTAATGCCAATTGGGCTACAAGCAAAGATGCAACTGCAAGTTATAATCCAGATTGCTTTTCTTACACGTTTATTTATGATGTGAATTTTGAAAAAAAGTTAATTTCTTTAGGAATTGATTCTGGCACAGTTGATGGACAAGTGCAAACTAAAAAAATAAACACATTAACTTCTTTGGATGTATCCAATAGTGCTATTGCTGATTTAAGCGGTATTCAAGCCTTTGTGGGTTTAAATACATTAAATTGCAGCGGAAATCAATTAACGGTTTTAAATGTTTCTAAGAATATTGTTTTAAATTCCTTAAACTGTAGTTCAAATCAATTAACGAGTTTAAATGTAAAGAATGGAAATAACAGCTATTTAATCACCAAAAACTTTACAAACAACCCTGATTTAAGCTGTATACAAGTAGATAATGCTGCTTATTCTGATGCTAATTGGGGTGCAGCAAAAGATGCTACGGCCAGTTATAGTGAAAGTTGTGCATCTTTTACTTACACCCTTATCCCAGATGTAAATTTTGAAAAAAAATTGATCTCTAGGGGGATTGATTCCGGTACTCCTGACGGAAAAGTGTTGACCTCTAATGTTTCTTCAGTGGGTTATTTGGATGTTTCTGATAGTTCCATCGAGGATTTAACCGGAATTCAGGATTTTATGTCTTTAAGCACTTTATTTTGTGATTCTAATCAATTAACAACTTTAGATGTTTCTAGAAATACTGCTTTAAACTACCTATCTTGTTTAGGTAATCAATTAACTACTTTAAATGTTAAGTATGCTCCTTTAACTACCTTAGAATGTTTTAGTAATCAATTAACTACTTTAGATGTTTCTACAAATACTGCTTTACAGTCTTTAAGTTGTTATCTTAATACATTAACGGCCTTAGATGTTTCCAGGAATACAGCTTTAAAAGAGTTACGTTGTGATCGTAATCAATTAACTACTTTAGATGTCTCTAAAAATATTGCTTTGAAAAATTTATATTGTAATGATAATAAATTGAATAATTTAGATATTTCTAAAAATATCGCTTTGTCGGGTTTATATTGTCTTAATAATCAATTAACAAGTTTAAATTTGAAGAATGGAAAGAATGTTAATTTAAGCTTATACAATGATTTTACAAACAACGCTAATTTAAGCTGTATTCAGGTGGATGATGTTGCTTATTCTAATGCCAATTGGGCTAAAGCCAAAGATGCTACAGCAAGTTATTCTGATAATTGTTCTGGCGTTGTTGCAGTTAGCAGTACGTTTGAAGACCAATTAATCGCTCTAGGAGTTGATAAAGATGGTAAAAACGGTACGGTTTTGCTGACAAATATATCAAATGTAACCAGCTTAGATGTATCCAATTCCGGCATCACCAGTTTGTCAGGAATCGAATATTTTTCAAAATTAGAAACTTTAAACTGTCAAGGAAATTTATTGACTTCAATAAATTTGACTTCCAATCTTGCACTTAAATATTTAGATTGTTCCAATAATGCATTATCGGCTTTGGATGTTTCTAAAAACACCCAGCTTACAGAACTGTATTGTGATGGTATCGTAACAACCACTAAAAAAATCAATTCTAAAACCAGCGCTGCTAATCAACTAACGGTCTTAGATGTTTCTAAAAATGTATTGTTGGCCAAATTGAGTTGTTCTAACAATCTAATCGTAAGTTTAGACCTTTCTAAGAATACTCTTCTTACAGATGTAAATTGTTCTAATAATAAATTGACTACTTTGAATTTAAGCAATGGAAACAATAGCAAACTGACAAATGTCAACTTCAAAAGGAATGTTTCACTATCCTGTATTGTGGTAGATGATGTTGCTTATGCTAATGCCAATTGGTCAACAGCCAAAGATGCAGCAGCAATTTATTCGAAAACAGCTTGTACTTTAGGAATCGAAGATGTGGTTTTTGAGAAAATCGCAGTTTATCCTAATCCGACCAAAGGAGAATTACACATTGACAACATTGTGTTAGAAAAAGCAAGCGTGTACGATGTATTAGGGAAGTTGGTAACAGCTACGAAATTTACTAATGGTTCAAACACTAATAGCATCAATTTATCAGGATTCCCAAAAGGGATTTATTATGTGTATTTAGAAAGTGAAGGATCTACTGTTGTTAGAAAAATAATAATCGAGTAAATTAAAAAATATTTATAAGTTAAAAACCACATTTTTATCCGTTTGAAAATGTGGTTTTTTGTTTTCCCGCTTTCTCACGAATCCCCTGCTGACGCGAGCGTCCCGCCCGTGAACGCAAAGTTGTCTCGTCCTGAAAAAAGTTTACATATTTATACTTAATCCTAAAATAGATTTACAACTCATTTTTAGCCCTGTTAT
>NZ_JBZEER010000007.1:0-260987 GCF_058310175.1 Flavobacterium sp. AK-345
TAAAAAGTGCAGAAAACGCTGTTGCGCTTGGAAACTCATCTGAAAAAGAAACAAAAAGCATATCAGATCCTTCTAAAATCAATCAAAATCAAAAAACGACAGTTAGTTCTATAAACACCAAAAACAAAAGCAATAAAGAAGGTGTTTTAAATGGAAAATCAAATTTAGAAGTAAATAAACCAAATCAGGCAGTAGCCGAAAAATCATTTGCCCCAAATAATGAGAATGGCTTTAATACCGCTTCTAAAGCTGAAACATTAAATTCTGAAAAAAGAAATTCAAATCAGGCTGTAGCCGGAAAATCTCTTGTTCCGAATAATGAAAATACATTTAATTCGCCTTCTAAATTTCAAACACCAAATACTGAAAAAGTAAAAGCAAATCAGGCTGTAGCCGAAAAATCAGTCGTTCCTAATAAAACAAACACCTTTAATTCTGGTTCTAAAAATCAGTATTCAAATATTGAAAATGCAAAAGCAAATCAGGCTGTAGCTGAAAAATCAGTTGTTCCGAATAAAACAAATTCCATTAATTCTGGTTCTAAAAATCAGTTTTCAAATATTGAAAATGCAAAAGCAAATCAGGCTGTAGCCGAAAAATCAGTTCTTTTGAATAAAACAAATTCGTTTAATAAAGATGTTGAAAATCAATTTTCGAATAAAGAAAAAGCGAAAACAAATCAGGCTGTAGCGGAAAACTCAATTGTTCCAAATAAAACAAATACCTTTAATTCTGGTTCTAAAAATCAGTTTTCAAATATTGAAAATGCAAAAGCTAATCAGGATGTAGCCGAAAAATCAGTTGTTCCGAATAAAACAAATTCCATTAATTCTGGTTCTAAAAATCAAACGCCTTCTTCTATTTTCGAAGATAAACTGAATTTAAAAAACGCGAACAATGTGGCTTCAAATCCTTTTAATTCAGCATTAAATAAAGATCAAAAAACAAATACGGCCACAAAAGGATTTAAAAACGAAATCATAACAAACGAAAAGACTATTGCTGATAATCAAAAAAGCACTTCAAAATTTGGTGATGCATTGAGTAAACAAGATTCTGTTCAATTGGCTGAACTTCAAAATTTAGAAAAAGGTATTGTTGCTGTAACTCCTGAAACTAAAAAAGAAAAAGAAGACAAGGCTATTGCTAAAAATGAAAAATGGGCTGTGGAAGTTTTTGCCGGAGTTGCCAATTCTGAAAATTATAAAAATGAAAAAACTTTAGGCAACGTAAACGATTCTAAGCAAAGTAACAGTTACGGTGTAAAAACGAAATATAAAATCAATAAAAAGTGGGCTGTAAGTTCTGGTGTAAAATTCAATGAATTGGGTCAGAGTATTGCCAATGTTTCTTATATGAGAACTACAAATGCTTTTTTGACTTCAAGCGATTATTTCAACCAAAATGCAACGGTAGCTACTTCTCATATTACAAATAATGCTAATTATATATTTGTACCTACTAATACAATAATGGCCTTAAAAAGTGATAATGTCGAAAAAGGAAAACTGGATCAGAATTTAAGATATCTTGAGGTACCATTAGAGGTTTCATATTCTATTTTTAATAAAAACAAAACTAATATTAGTTTGAATACCGGTGGCTTTGTAGGTAAATTAATTTCAAACGATATGGCTTTAAATGGAAGTTCTATTGGTGAAAATGTAAACGCAAACGATTATGTATATGGTTCACTGTTAAGCACTACTGTACAATATCGCATTTATAAAAAAACAAATGTTTTTGTTGAGCCTGCTATGAATTATTATATAAATCCTTTAAGCGAACAATCTTTCAACCAATTTCAATGGGGGTTAAATTTTGGTTTGAATGTTTCATTTTAAGCTTCTTTTTGTTGTACTTTTCAAGAAAAATAACAACAAATTAGCATTCTTAAATGGCAATCAAAAATAACTGGATCAACACAAAACTATTCCCTAACGATTTAATTATTGCCAAAGAATTGGTTTATGATTATTGTAATTTTGAATGTACTGAACCTCAACCAGAAGCAGAAAGTCAGGATTATAATGCATACGATTTTCAAATTGAAGGCCGTAATATTAAATTTAGAACGGCAAAAATTACGCCTACAAAAACAGGGCAATTTGTAACTTTATGGAAACGAAATAAAACCGGAATTATTGAACCTTTTGATTTTTCTGATGCTATTGATTTTGTGATTGTAAGTGTTATAAAAAATGATTTATCAGGTCAATTTATTTTCCCGAAATCAATTTTGCTACAAAAGGGAATTTTTTCGACTGCTGCAAAGGAAGGAATACGCGCCACGAGAGTTTATCCGCCCTGGGACGAAACTTCGAGCAAACAAGCTCAAAAAACGCAAAAATGGCAATTGGATTATTTCTGTGAAATATCCCCGAAAACAGATTTGGATAAAATCAAAAAATTACTGCTTTTATAAAATACAAAAAGGCTGTCTGAAATTCAGACAGCCTTTTAAATTACTGGTTATTGTGATTATTTCTTTATAATCTTATCTTTAAAAATAACTTTATTGTTTTCGCTTAAGGTATAAACATAAATTCCAGATCGTAAATTACTTACCTGAACTGCGGTAATATTACTATCCTGCGAACCTTTTATTTCAATCGGACCTCCAACTAAACGCCCTGAAATGTCATAAAGCTTTAATTTTAAGTTTCTATCATCAGTTGTTTTTACTACAATATTTACAACATCAGTTGCCGGATTTGGATATGCTTGTGCAAAACCTTTTTTAGCATCAAAATCAATTGTAGATAAAACATCTTCCTTCAATTCAAAACGCGCAATTACAGGTCCGTGATCTGAAGTGGTGTTGGTATAGTCCTGAATATCACTTCGCGGATCATACACAGCAATTGATTTATCAATATATTCATCTGATAATTCATTAGAAATAACAATGTGATCCAAAAATCCTCCGGAACTTAAAAAACTAGAAGCGCCAGCCTGACTAATTCCTAAAGTTAAGACGTCGAAATTAACTTTATCATTTACAAATGCTTCATAAGAAGAAGGATTTGGAGTAATAACTGATGCTTTTACGTCATCATTAAAATCGCCTAAAAGAATCAAATTAGCATCTGGATAATGCGTAACTAGGCTATCTCTTAATAATTCTGCATCATATTTACGCATGTTGTATCTCAAAATATCACTTCCGCTGTTTGCACGGGCGTGAATATCAATCAGTTTAATCTCTTTTTTGATTCCGCCAATATTTGTTTCTACAGTTACCATATAAGGCAAACGACCTGATGAGAAGAAACTCGCACTTGGATTTGCAGGCGGATCTTTTACCGCTACAGGATAATTAGGTAAAGTTTTTGTTCCTGCTTGTATTTCATCATACAATTCCTGAAACATAACACGAGTCTTTTTTACGGTAGTGGTTTGTGTATTATAAAGAACTACTAATTTTTGAGGCGGAAAATATGGACTAGGTGTTGTTTCAAACGAATACGACCATGTTGGTGAAATTGTTTTGTCGAATGTTTTTCCGTTGATATTTATTTTTGCAATCAACTTATCAATAGAAGGATCATCAGAAACTTCCTGAACTACATAAACATCTGCATTTAATTTGTTCATTACTTTGGCAACATTCTCAATTTGTAAATCATCATTCGTTGGACCAAATTCAACATTTTTTTCATCTCTTACATCCGTACCAAAAAACTCAAGGTTATATGTTACAACATCAAAAGTATCTGCTTTTGGTATAGAAGAACCTGTAAACAAACCAATTTGTTTGTTTAATGAAGTTCCCGAAATTGTTACAGTTCCTGAAATTGCTAATGCTTTTGAAGAAGGCGTAAATCTCGCATAAATCGTTTTTGTATTTGAAGCATCTGTTGCATTCACTAAAACACTTGATTGAAATGTAACGTTATCCAAAGACAATTGAAAATCTGCAGGAGCTGTAAGTGTTATATCGCCATAACCATTTGATTTAAAACTAAATGACAAACTTGCAGAAATTGTATTTGGGTTTGCATCGCCAAAATCTAAAACAGGATTGGAATCTACAAAACTAGCTTCATCCGTAATTGCAACATCGTCTAATGACCATTCGGCAGCATTATTTGTTCCTCCGGCTGTAGTTTCATAAACCCAGGCAACATAAGTATTCGGAGTTTTATAATCGCTTAAATCTATAAATTGCGACTGTGTGTAAGTTCCGGTTATAGTTGGAAATTTACCCTCAATTTCTGTCCATGTTGCCAATTCCGGATTGCTTATTCCGTCATAATTTGTAGAAACCAATAATTTTAAATTTGGTCCGGCATAAAATTTACGAGAGTAAAAAGACAGTAAAGCATATTGTGTAAAAGTATCTAAATGGAGTTTTGGTGAAATTAGCCAGTCTTTGCTTGGACCATTATCCGAAAAACCATTCATTAAAACAGCTCCTGATCCTGAGTTTACGTTTCTGGCACTATTTGTATATGACCATTTATTTGTTGTTCCAGAAGTATTATATTGTTTCCAGCCGCTATTTGCTAAAACATTTGCATCGTTAAAACCTTGTATATAAGGGTTAATTCCTGTTCCGGATAAAGCAACAATTTTGTTCATTGCGCCCGTTGATTCATGTGTTATTTGTCCCGAAAACAGACCGGTTGCATCTGGTAAAAATTTTACATAAACAGTTTGAGATGCATTCAAAGCAAAATCAGCAGCAGCAAATGTTATAGAAGATGAAAATGTATTATTATCTTTAGAAATAGTAAAATTTGATACGGTCGATGTTACCACAACATCAGCCGTTAGATTTGAAGCCGAAATTTGATAACTAAAACTATCTGAAGTATAATTTGGTTCTAAAAATCCCAAATCCAGTACAGAAACTGTTGCAACTATAGTTGGTGTTGGAACATTTGAAGTTGTAGCATCTACTTTAGTTACTGTTGACTGAATATTTCCATAAGGATCTTCAGAAACAGAGAAAACAGAATATGCTGTGCTAAGATTTAAACCCGTAAAAGTTTTTACATATTCCTGAGATGCATTTGTTATATCTAAAACTCCCGATTGTAAAGCGGCTGTTCCTGTTACATCCTGACCTGCTTTTATTTGAGTAATTGTAGGTTCTGAACTTCCTGCCGGCAAGAGAACATAATAGGTTTTGCCAATTTCATCTATTTTATTGATAAAATCAAAACCCTCTCCCCGAATATTAGATGTTTTTGGATAACCTGCAATGTTTACAGGAGCAACAATATCACTTCTAATATCGATATTATCAATTGCAAAAGAAGGTCTTGAACCACTTCCTGAAACTTGTCTTGATATCCAACGTATTTGAACAATAGGCTGATTATCACATTCTGCAGGCAATGTTACATTTATTAGTAACGGGTTTTGTGGCGTAGTATTTCCTGAATCTGTTTGTACAGCATTTGTACTTAAATATGCTGTTGATGGTAAAGTTTTGAAATCACCTGATTCTCCAACTCTGTATTGCAAAGACATTTCATTAATACGAGTATTAGTTCCCTGATATGGATTACGAATTACCATAGCATCATACTTAACTTTAATACCAGTTTGATTTGTACTTTTGAAAGCAAAAACAATTGTTAAATCAAGATTTTGTCCTCCATTTAAAAATCCAATTTTACCATTATAATTATGAATATTTCCACTAGACGTGCTGGCTGAGCTACTAGCGAATAAATTCCTGTCAGGTGCAGCCGGCAATGTACCTGTTACTGTATATTCACTGGCACCTGCTGAACTTGCTAGCCAACCCTGAAATCCAGCTGGGTAAGCTGTATCAGTTGCTAACAATCCGCTAAAATTTTGCGAATAAGGCAAAGGTTGCGGCTCTGGCATAGTTTGAGCGAAAAGATTGACCGAAAAGCAACAAAAAAAACTTAAAAAAGTCATTAAATGACGTAATGAGTAAATGTTTTTCATATGATTAAAAATAGGGTTTTAGAGATCAAATTTAAGTTTTTAAAGTTAAGAGAATATTGCAATAACTTAAACAAATTGTAAGGTTATTTATAAACATAAAGCACCAAAGATCAAACTATTCATATATTCATTGGGTATTCTGTAAGTAAACACAACTTTTTTACTTTTGTATTATTCTCTAAAACCACTTATTTTTAATAAGAAAATTAGCTTTTAATTTAAAATTTAGCAAATAAAAAAAGCTGCCTGAATTTCAGACAGCTTCCTAATAATATAAAAACTGATTTTTAAATCGCCGTATATCCACCATCGGCAATAATATAACTTCCGGTTGTGAAAGAAGATTTTTCAGAACTTAAAAAAGTAACAAGTTCCGCTATTTCTTCGGCAGTTCCTAAACGGTTCATTGGAGCTTTTGCAGCAATGGCAGTCATCGCCTCTTTATTCAGATTATCTTTCAATAAAGCTGTTTCTATATAACCCGGACCAACAGCGTTGCAACGAATATTTTTTTGTGCATATTCGGCAGCAATATTTTTAGTTAAACCAACAACTCCATGTTTTGATGCTGTATATGCCGGACTTAATGGTGCCGCAACCTGACCGTGAATAGAAGCAATATTTACTATACTTCCACCGCCGTTTTTCTCCATTTGTTCTAATTGATAACGACAGGCATAAAATACACCACTTAAATTTAAAGCGATTACTTTATCCCAAGCCTCCGGCTCGTATTCTCCGGTTGGTTTTGCAGGTCCGCCCATTCCTGCATTGTTACATGCAATATCAAGTCGGCCGTATTTTGAAACCGCTACTTCAACCATGTGCTTGTTGTCGATTGCGCTGGACGAATCGCCTTTTACAAAAAAGGCTTCTCCTCCGGCATCTTTTATAACTTTTACAGTTTCTTCCCCATGTTCAACATTAATATCCGAAACTACTACTTTTGCTCCTTCTCGAGCGTAAGATTCTGCAACAGCGCGTCCAATTCCTGAACCACCACCTGATACAAAAGCTACTTTGTTTTCTAAAAGTGACATATTCTTAAAATTTAAATTTATAGCAACAATTTACGAAGATCTTAACCGCTGACCATAACAAAACCAAGGTTTACAATAAGATTAAGACTTTATCACAATCAAATGTTATTTCATATTAAAATCATGTAAATCATCCTTTTTTTTCTTAGTATTAATCTTCATCTAATTTCATATTGCCTCGGTCTTCATGGCTTTCGGGATCTGAATTAGGATAACGATTTGGCGTAATATCAGAATTTCGGTCTTTGTTTTCAACTGTTTTTTTTGCTTCTTCTTCAGATGAAACTCCACGGTTTGCATTGGCATTATTTGGATCTACATCGCCTTTGACTTTTTTGATGTCTTCATTTTCATTTCGCGCTCTTTCTACTACTTTTTTGTTTCCGTCCTGATCTGCTACAACTTCTTTTTTCAAATTGGCATCGTCGGCTTTTCCATCGTGCGAAATATTTTTTCCTTTAGATTCGTCTATATTTTTTTGTACTCCATTTATTTTTTTAGAGCCTAAATCATTAGTTCCCATATCATTCTTTTTTAAAGTTCTCATATAATATTACGAATTCTAAATTTTAAAACTAAATGGTTTAACATTGCTTTTAGTTTATTCCCGTATTATTTTTAATGAAGATGAAACAAAACTATCTTTGCAAAAAATAAAACATGCATCAACACTTTATTCTTTTTAAGCCTTATGGTTATTTGAGTCAATTTATTTATGAATTGAAAAGAAAGAAAAAACTCCTAGGCGAATTGCACGATTTTCCAGAAGGAACTATGGCAATTGGACGTTTAGACGAAGATTCTGAAGGATTGCTTTTGCTAACTACCGACGGAAAAGTCAGCGAGCAAATAAGAAGCAAAAAAGTAGACAAAGAATACTATGTACAAGTTGATGGAATAATAACTACTGAAGCGATCGAACAATTGCAAAAAGGCGTTGAAATTGGTTTTGAAGGTGGAAAATACACAACAAAACCTTGCTCTGCATTTATCGTTACCGAAATTCCGGATTTTGGACCAAGAGCAAAAAAAATCAGAGATGAGAGACATGGACCAACTTCCTGGGCTTCAATTACTGTAAATGAAGGCAAATTTCGTCAGGTTCGAAAAATGACTGCGGCCGTTGGTTTTCCAACTCTTAGATTAGTTCGGGTTAGAATAGGAAATGTATATTTGCAAAACCTAAAAGCCGGAGAAGTTTTAGAAGTTCCCGATTTTAAATTAGATAATGTGTCAATTTGAGAATTAGATTCCCAAATAAACGATTAAACAAATTAACAAATAAACGATAATGCTAAACGTTGTTCTTGTCGAACCGGAAATACCAAATAATACGGGAAATATTGGAAGATTATGTGTGGGAACCGAAAGCCGACTACATTTAATTCATCCTTTTGGTTTTGTTATAAACGATAAAAACCTCAAACGTTCAGGTTTGGATTACTGGGTTCATCTCGATGTAACCGAATATCAAAATATAGAAGAATGGATTGCGCAGATTCCAGATCAATCACGTGTGTTTTTAATGAGTTCTCATGCTGAAAAATCGTATTTGGAAACTGAATTTCAAGACGGTGACTGGTTGGTTTTTGGAAAAGAAAGCGTTGGTTTAAGCAAAGAAGTTTTGGCTCGTTTCGAAAATCATTTAACGATTCCAATGTCGAAATTAATACGTAGTTTCAATATTGCAAATTCTGTAGCTTTTGTGGTTGGAGAAGCTAAAAGACAAATTGGATTGAAGAAATAATCTACTTTCCTGCAAGGTTTTCAAAACCTTGTAGGTATTGCGTTTTTTACAACCTTTAAATTTTATACCTACAAGGTTTTGAAAACCTTGCAGGAAAACCGATCAAGTTACAATAAACTTCCCTTTCTCAGCATCAAAAATAATATGCTCATCTTTAAACAAAGTAGCAAAACTTCCGTTGGAAATTAAATTGCAAGGCTGATCCTGAACTACAGTTTCCGGCGTCATAATAATCATTTCATCACTCAATTGAATCGCCAGATCTATATCGTGCGTAGAAAATAAAATACATTTTTGAGTTTCGTGTGTTAGCTTTTTCAATAATTTAAAAAGCGAAACTTTATGCAACAAATCAAGATGTGTTGTAGGTTCGTCAAGAATAATCAACGGAGTATCTTGTGCCAAAGCCCTCGCAATTAAAACCTTTTGTAATTGTCCGTCACTAATTTCGTAATGCCTTTTTGCAGATAAATGTTCGATTTGAGTCAATTGCATGGCTTCTTGGACTTTCTCAATATCTGTTTGGGTCAAAGTTCCAATCCAATTCGTATAGGGCTGTCTTCCTAAAGCAACAAGTTCAAAAACAGAAAGGTTACTTGGCGGTAATTTTTCTGTTAAAACCAAACTTAGATTTTGTGCTAATTCTAAAGGTTTGTAAGTATTTATATTTTTATCATTTAGAGAAACATGTCCGGATAATGGCTGTTGAATTCCTGTGATAGTTCGCAATAACGTTGATTTTCCAATTCCGTTTGCACCAATCAAAGAGATTAGTTTTCCTGAGGATAAATTCAAATTTAAATTTTCGGCAATAGTCACAGTTGCTTTCTTGGTTTTATAACCAATATTTAGATTTGAAGTTGATAGAATTGTACTCATTTTTTTTAAAGGTGCTAAGGTTCTGAGATACTAAGTTGCTAAGTTTTTTTCACATAGATTAAAATGATCTGCGTAAATCCGTTTAATCCGCGTAATCCGTGTTCCAAATAATTTACTGAAAATTTCTTTTTCGCATTAACAACCAGACTACAACCGGAGCACCAATTATTGAGGTAATTGCATTAATTGGCAAAGTGGTCTCTAATCCTGGTAATTGCGAAGCGATATCACAGAACAACATAATTATTCCGCCATAAAAAAGCGTGCTCCAATATAAAACGGCGTGATTACTAGTTTGAAAAGTAAGTTTTGCAATATGTGGCACCGCGAGACCAATAAAAGCAATCGGACCTGCAAAAGCTGTAATACTTCCTGCCAGTATACTTGTCGCAAATATGATGATTAGCTGGGCTTTTTTGTAATTCAAACCCATGCTTTTGGCATAATTTTCACCTAAAAGCAAAGCGTTTAATGGTTTAATACTTCCGGCACTTAAAAGCAAACCAAAACCAACACAAACGGTTAAAACAGAAATTGATGTCCAGGAAAGGTTTCCTAAACTTCCCAACGACCAAAATGTAAATTTCTGCAATTGTTCTGCCGAACTAAAATAAGTCAAAACACCCACAATTGCACTTGTAAAACTACCAAACATGAGTCCGACAATTAAAATTGCCATTGTATTTCGCAATCGCTGTGCAACCAATAAAACCAAAAGTAAAACAGAAACACTGCCTAATGTGGAGGCAAGCACGATTCCGTATGGTGATAATAAAATTGCATTTAAAAAAGACGGTAATAATCCCGCACCCAAAATAACAATCGCAACAGCTAAAATGGCTCCGGAACTTAAACCCAAAACATCTGGTCCGGCTAACGGATTTCTGAATAATGTCTGCATTAACAAACCACTTATCGACAATCCTACACCAACCAAAAAGGCTGTTATAGCTTTTGGTAAACGGTAATTAATAATGATATATTCCCAAGTTGATTTACTGGCTTGTCCACCTGTTAAACTGGTATATACTTCTTTAAACGGAATTGTAATTGATCCTAAACTTATGTCCAGAAAAAACATAAATAACAGCACTAAACCAAGTACAAAAAACAGAATTATATTTCGCTTTGAATTTATCAATGATCTTAATTTAGTTTAGAGGCAAAGGTAAATTCGTAGCTTGGCAATAAATCAGGGTGAAAAATTTTGATATAATCTTTTAAAACTAAATCTGGTCGGCTTGGTGCCAATTCATAATAAACTGTTCCGCCAGTTGCTCCAAATTTACCTTCAAAAGTATATACGTTTTTAGAAGTAAAAGCATCAAATTGTGTGTAATGCGGATTACTTTTTCCGAATTCATCCAATGTTTTAAATGAGCCTGAAGCAATCCAGAAATTAGCAGTTTTGGCTTTGTCTAATACTTTTTCAAAAGATAAACCTTCACTTCCGCTTCCTTTTAAATCGGCCCATAAATAATTGGCATGGGCATCATTCATGAATTGTGCAACCCAGCTATTTCCTTTGGCTACATACCAAACATCTTCATACATAGAACCATACATAACGGTTGAAGTTGCCGGCTGATCTGCCACTAATTTTTTTGCCTGATTATAGCTTTCAACAATTTTATCAAACAATTCTTTGGCCTTATCTTCCTTGCCAAACAATGCACCGTAAAGTTTAATCCATTCTGCTTTTCCAAGCGGAGATTGTTCCATCCAATCGGCCTGAATAAAAACATTTAAACCGCTTTTTTTCAAATTATCCAACATTGGGTTGTTGTTATCTACTCCAAAAGTTATAATCAAATCCGGAGACAATTCTATTAATTGCTCGATATTCAATTTTTCATTTTGTCCCACATTTTTTACTGAACCTTTATCAATCAAAACTCTTGTTTTTTCTGAAGAAACATAATCGGTATGAGGAAAACCTACTAATTTGTCTTCAACATCAAGCATTTCCAAAAACGGAATATTTGTAGTTGATGTAACAACAACAGATTCTAAAGGCACTTTTATTGTGGTATATTTTTGCAGACTATCCGGAACTTTTGCTTCTTTCTCTTTTAAAATATAAGTGAATTTTGTATTCGCATTTGGCCATGGCTCTATAACCGTAACTACAGAATACCCTTCGTGTTTTACAATTGAAAGTGCGGAAGCAAACTCTATGCTATTTTGGGGAATTTCAGTTTTTACGATCTCCGGAGCTTCATTTTTTTTACATCCAACCAGAAGAAAAAATGATAAAACAAAAATAGTTTTTGGAAATAAATGTTTCATATGTAGGTTATATATTTTGAAATATGGTATCGTTATTGCTTATTATCATTCAAATTTGATTCATGGCGATTCACAATTTAAATTTTTCAATAAGAGCAAAGGTAACGCAATTTATATTTTTTTTATTTACCTTTATTCTTACAAAAACCAAATTTATCTTTACCTACTATTATGAATACCACAAAAACCAAAATTTGCTCGAGTTGCGACTCCGCATTTAGTTGCGGAGATATTTCTGTTGAAAACAAATGTTGGTGTAACGACTACCCTCCTATTTTTAATCTTTCTGATGGAGGAGATTGCCTCTGCCCAGATTGCTTTAAAGAAGCTTGTATTGACAAAATAGACGCTTATATTGAAACTATGACTCCCCAAAAAGCACTACAAAATAAAGCACTATCTTTACCAAAAACCGAAAAACTAATCGAGGATGTTGATTTTTATATTGAAAATGGCAATTATGTTTTTACAACGTGGTTTCATTTAAAAAGAGGAAATTGCTGTGGTAACAACTGTCGGCATTGCCCCTATTAATTATAAATTGTTAGTTCGTATTCATTTCTTAAAATTCTAATTGGTCTTTTGCGTTAGGGATAGAAGCGGCATCCTTTTATTTTTTTTCTTTAAAAAAATAAAAGATAAAGCGTATAGCCCGACCCTTGGGTAACGCCACAATAATTCATAACTCAAAACTTACAACTCATAATTTAAAAAATGATCTACTTAATTACCGGCGGCGAACGATCAGGAAAAAGCACTTACGCGCAAAATCTGGCTTTGCAGCTTTCCGAATCTCCAATTTATGTAGCAACAGCCAGAAAATGGGATGTTGATTTTCAAAGTAGAATTGATCGCCATCAACAAGAACGCGACGAACGCTGGACCAATATCGAAAAAGAAAAACATATTAGTGAAATTGATTTTTCAGGAAAAGTGGCGCTGATTGATTGCGTTACGCTTTGGCTGACGAACTTTTTTGTCGACACTAATTATGATGTAAATTTAAGTCTCGAAGAAGCCAAAAAAGAATTCCTTTCGATTGCCAGTCAGGAAAATACAATATTTATTATTGTAACCAATGAAATTGGAATGGGCGTTCATGCAGAAACTCACATTGGCAGAAAATTTACAGAACTGCAAGGCTGGATGAATCAGTTTTTGGCATCAAAAGCAGATGAAGTTATTTTGATGGTTTCCGGAATTCCGGTCAGGATTAAGGGGTTATAATTTCTAAAAATAAATTCCAAATTTTTAAAATTCCAAATTCCAAAGCTATAGTTTATCTTTACTTATGTACTAAATTTTCAAATTGTATTAATATTTCCTTTTTTGGAATTTGGATTTTTTTTATTAGAATTTCCCACATATTTGGAATTTAAAAATTGTAATTTTATAAATTATGAGCCATTTAGATGATATATTAAAATCCCGTCGCGATACCCGACATTTTACAACTGATGAAGTTCCTGACGAAGTAATCGAAAAAGCTTTGCAGGCTGGACATTGGGCGCCTTCGGTTGGATTGACGGATGCTACGAGATATTTCATCATTAAATCGGCAGAAGTAAAAAGTGCTATTAAAGAACTATTTTTAGATTATAATAAAAAAGCCGAAGAACTCACCGATAATCCGGAACAAAAAGAACATTACAGATCGTTAAAACTCGAAGCGATTGAAGAAGCTCCAATCGGACTTATTATTGCGTATGACAGATCTGTTTTAAATCAGTTTACCATTGGAACTGTTGGCAGCAATGAGGCAGTAAAATTTAGTTCGGTTTGTGCTGCACAAAATATTTGGCTTTCGCTTACAGAACAAGGTTACGGAATGGGCTGGGTTTCGATCCTGAACTATTATCAGTTTAAAAAAATCCTTGATTTACCTGAAAACATTGAACCTTTGGGCTATTTCTGCATTGGAAAACCGGCAACGAATTACAATAACCAGCCGATGCTGCAGCAGTTGCACTGGAAGCAGAAATCGGAAGCTCCGGATTGCAAAGAAATCAAAAATGTGGTTGAAAGTCGTGTTTTAGATTTTCAATTAAAAACAAAAAAATCTGATACCAAAAATGACTTTGCTAAACTTCTACAGGAAAAAATAGATTCTAAAACCAAACCAGTTGGTTCTTTAGGAACTTTAGAAACTTTGGCTTTTCAGATGGCAACGGTTTTTGAAACCTTAAATCCTAAAATTACAAACCCAAACATTGTGGTTTTTGCCGCAGATCACGGAATCGCAAATCATGGTGTAAGCGCTTATCCGCAAGATGTGACCCGCCAAATGGTTGGTAATTTTCTCGAAGGCGGTGCAGCAATCAATGTTTTTTGCAATCAAAATAATATTCAGTTATCTATTGTAGACGCTGGCGTAAACTACGATTTTCCAACAAATGCTAATTTAATCAATGCTAAAATTGCAAAAGGAACACAATCGTTTCTGCACGCACCGGCAATGAGTGAAACGGAATTACAATTGTGTTTTGAAAAAGGAAAATCTATTGTTGATGATATTGCAAAAACAAATTCAAATTGCATTGGTTTTGGCGAAATGGGTATTGGCAATACCTCAACAGCTTCAATTTTAATGAGTCTTTTAACTGGTTTTTCTATTGAAGAATGTGTGGGAAAAGGAACTGGAGTTGAAGCTGAAAAATTACTTCAAAAACAAAATATACTTCAAAAAGCAATTGATAATTATTCCGGTCAAGCCGAATTAATGCAGCAATTGGCTTATTTTGGCGGTTTCGAAATCATACAAATGGCAAGTGGAATGTTAACCGCTTTTGAAAATAAAATGATAATTCTGGTTGATGGTTTTATTTGCAGCGTGGCTTTTTTAATCGCTTCGAAAATAAATTCTGATATTCATAAAAATGCTGTTTTCTGCCATTGTTCTGCCGAAAAAGCACATCAAAAATTACTTGATTATTTACATGCAAAACCTATTTTAAATCTAGATTTGCGCCTAGGTGAAGGAACAGGCTGTGCGATTGCTTTTCCTATTTTAAAATCGGCCGAAGCTTTTTTGAATGAAATGGCTAGTTTTGAAAGTGCGGGGGTTAGTAGGAAATAAAAAAAATATTATACATGCCATTTATAAAAGTTTACATCCATTTTGTGTGGAGTACAAAAAATAGATTCCCATATTTGAATTCTATTGAATTACGAGAGAAAGTTTGGAATCACATTAAAGAAAATGCAAAAGAAAAAGGAATTTACATTGATTTTATAAATGGTTTTTCAGATCATTGTCATTGTTTAATTTCATTGGGAGTCGAACAAAATATTAAAAAAATAATACAATTAATTAAAGGTGAATCTTCTTTTTGGATTAATAAAAATCAATTAACAAAAGAAAGATTTGAATGGCAGGATGAATATTTTGCTGTTTCGGTTTCAGAATCGGTTGTTGATAAAGTGAGAGATTATATTAAAAATCAAGAAATTCATCATCAGAAAAAAACTTTTCAGGAAGAATACGATGAATTTATAATGAAATTTGGATTTCAAAAAATATTGAATAAATAGAATTTGGCTAAAGCCATTTCCCATTATAAAATTTAATCCCCCAGATAAATCTGGGGGCTATTCAATATTGAAACCTATAATTAAATTTAATAACATTCTGCCAATCTTTATTGACAATCTACTATTGAATTGCCTCCAGATTTGTCTGGGATTATTGGAGAATTAAAATTTGAAATAAGTAAAATACAAATAAATCTGAACCAAATCTATTCTAACACAAGTCCATTAATGATCTTTTTGAATAGCCCCCAGATTTATCTGGGGTTATAAAGTTTGCAATGAGAAATGGCTTTAGCCAAATAATATACCTAAATATCAATGAAAAAAGAACTACATATCTTCTTTACCTGTTTAATGTTTTACACCCGAATTCCCTGTCCCAAAAACATCGATCATAATCCTGAATATTTAAATAAAGCTACTCGTTACTTTCCTTTTATAGGATGGATTGTTGGAAGCATTTCATTTTTAACTTTCTATCTTTTTTCTTTTTTTCTATCCACAGAAACTGCCGTTATTTTTGCAATTATCACTTCTATTTTAACGACGGGAGCTTTTCACGAAGATGGTTTTGCAGATGTTTGTGATGGTTTTGGCGGAGGATGGACAAAAGAAAAAATCCTCATCATTATGAAAGACAGTGCTATTGGCGCTTATGGGGCAATTGGTTTGGTTTTGCTTTTTTTATTAAAATTCAAATTACTTTCAGAAGGTATTTTGCTTTTTACCACTGATAATTCTCATCTTCTTATTTTTCTTTTGTTTATTTCGGCTCATTCTTTAAGTCGTTTAGCTGCAATTTCGATCATTTTTACACATGAATATTCGCGCGATGATGCTTCGAGCAAAAGTAAGCCAATCGCAAATAAGCATAGTTGGAAAGAAGTTTTTGGTGCTTTCTTCTTCGGATTAATTCCTTTGTTGGCACTTGCTTTTTTTCAGTATAAAATTTTGTTTGCGATAATTCCAGTTTTCCTCACTCGTTATTTCTTGGCTCGCTATTTCCAAAAATGGATTGATGGATATACGGGAGATTGTCTTGGTGCAACGCAACAGGTTTGTGAAGTTATTTACTATTTAAGTATTCTTTTTCTATGGAAATTTATCTAGTTCGCCATACCGAAACTATTTGTAAAAAAGGAGTTTGTTACGGACAATCGGATGTTGCTATTGCTGAGCCTTTTGATTTGGTTTTCGAAAACATCATTTCGCAATTACCGGCTGAAGCCATTATATTTTCAAGTCCGTTAAAAAGATGCTCCATTTTAGCAAAACACATTCAAAAAAGAATAAAAACTGTTTCTTATCAGGAAGACAAACGATTGATGGAAATGAATTTTGGCGATTGGGAAATGAAAAACTGGAATGATATTCTGCCCGAACAACTGAATCCGTGGATGGAGGATTTTGTTAATATTCCGGCTTTAAACGGAGAATCTTTTGTTGAATTACATAAAAGAGTTGTAGCCTTTTTATCAGATCAAATTTCAGAAGAAATAAAACAGCCAATAATTATTATTTCTCATGCCGGCGTAATTAGAAGCATTTTATGCCATCATACTTTTTTACCCCTAAAAGATGCTTTTACTAATAAAGTTGATTTTGGACAAGTAATAAAAATAGTACTTTAAAGGTCGTTTTGTTTAGAATTTGATATAAAAAATGAAACAAATTTGAAAATTCGATGATTTTACCTTTATCTTTGCGCCAAATTAAGGTTGTGTTTAATTAAACACATTAAAAGGGAATCAAGTATAAATCTTGAGCTGTTCCCGCAACTGTAAGCTAAGTTCTAAATGAATGCTTATTGTTATCTACAAACCACTGCTCGCCCCGGCGGGTGGGAAGGTAAACAATAAGACGCAAGCCAGGAGACCTGCCTTTATAACAAATATCGAGCTCTCGGGAAAAAGAGTGTAGAAATTATGACTTTAAAAAAACGTTTTGCATTTTGTTTTCTATTGTTGTGCCAATTTATTTCGGCGCAAAATGACTCTATTACAAAACTTAAGGAAGTTATTGTTTCTGATGTCAATCTAAAAAAATACTCCAGCTCACAATCGGTTCAGGTTTTAAATGATTCTGTTATCAATAAAAATCAGCCTTCTTTAACTTCACTTTTAAACTATAATACGGTTATTTATTTTAAAGAAAACGGTTTGGGAATGACTTCGGCTCCCTCTTTTAGAGGAACAACAGGAGCGCAAACTGCTGTTATCTGGAACGGTATAAATATAAATTCTCAGTTTTTAGGTCAGGCAGATTTTAATACTATCGGAACAAGAGATTTCAATTCTATAACTGTAAAAGCCGGAGGCGGAAGTGTTCTATACGGAAGCAGTGCCATTGGTGGAAGTATTCACCTAAATAATGATTTACGATTTAAAAAGGAATTCTCAAATCAGGTATTTTTTAGCTTAGGAAGTTATAATACTTTGAGCGCCAATTATCGTACTATCGTTGCATCAGATAAATATAGTCTTCAGATAAGTATTTCCAGAAACAGTTCTGATAATGATTTTAAATATCCGGGCAATACAAATCAGAGAAACACAAATGGTGAATACTATAATACTAGTATGAATACCACTTTTGGTTATAAAATTGATTCTAAAAACACATTAAAGGCTTATAGCCAGTTTTACGATTCTGAACGTCATTTTTCTTTGACTTCTCCTAATGGTTCCAAAACCAAATATGATGATTTTAATACCCGAAATTTATTAGAATGGGAAAGTCTTTTTAATCGTTTTACATCAAAATTGAAAATTGCTCATATTGGAGAATCCTATAAATACTATCCTAGTATTACTTCAGAATTATTCACTTACGGAAAAGTTGAAACTTCTCTTATAAAATATGATTTGGCGTTTGATGTAAATGATAAAATTAAACTAAACTCGATTGTAGATTATAATCGCAATAAAGGATATGGATCGAGTATTGACAATGTAAAAAGAGAAATAGGCTCTGCGAGTATATTATTAAGTCATTCACTAAGTGACAAATGGGATTATAATGCGAGTATTCGTCAGGAAGTAACAGACAATTACGGAAATCCATTTCTTTTTTCGTTTGGAACACGTTATCAGTTTACTGACTTTTACCGTGTAAAAATAAATGCTTCAAAAAACTTCAGAATGCCTACTTATAATGATTTGTTTTGGGAAGGAAGCGGTAATCCTGATTTAAAACCCGAAACTTCTTATCAGGCTGAAATTGGCAATGAATTTTTTACCAAAGATTTTTCAGTATCAGTAACGGCTTATTACAATTCTATTAAAAATTTATTGCGTTGGGTTCCCTCACAAGGCGGCGGAGATGTGTGGTCTCCGGAAAACACTGATAAAGTAAGGGCTTATGGTGCTGAAGTAATTTTAGAATGGAAACCAAAAATAGCAAACAATAATTTTACAATTAATGGAACGTACGCCTATACAGTTTCAGAAAGCGAACAATTGATTGCAGGTGAATTAATTTACAAGCAATTGATATATGTTCCTTACCATAAACTGACAGGATCTGTCTCTTACAATTGGAAAAAATTCTCTTCTTATTTTCAGTATTTATATAACGGAGATGCCTATACAACACCTTTTAATAATCCTGCAACTAAGGTTAAAGATTATAACATTGGGAATGTTGGAATTGACTATGATTTTGGCAAAAAGAAGAGTTATAAACTTGGATTTCAGGTACTAAATGTTTGGAACGAAAATTACCAACCTGTTACAAGCAGACAAATGCCCGGAAGAAATTATTCTATATACATAAACCTTAATTTTTAAATACCATGAAAAGATTCAATAAACTATTTTTAGCTGTCCTAGTAAGCTCAGCATTTTTTGTGTCATGTAGCAATGATGATGACAATACTCAAGAGGCACGCGGTGATTATGATGGCGGATTATTTATTGTTAACGAAGGTAATTTTGGAACTCCAAACGGTGCTATTTCATATTTATCTGATGATTTACAAATCGAAAACGATGTATTTTCATTAGCAAACCCGGGAAAAGTAACCGGAGATACTCCTATATGTATTGTTTTTAATGGTGATTTGGCTTATATAGTTGTAAACGCATCAAACAAAATTGAAGTTGTTAACAGATATACTTTTAAAAGCATTACCACAATAACTACAAACCTAAACAATCCGAGATTTATTGCTTTTGCAAACGGAAAAGGATATATCACAAACTGGGGAGATCCGCTAGTTACTACAGATGATTATGTAGCAGTACTTGATCTTGCTACAAATACTATAAGTTCTTCATTAATTTCTGTAGTTGAAGGTCCTGAAAAAATTATTGAAAATGACGGAAAACTGTATGTAGCACACAAAGGTGGCTATGGCCAAGGAAATTCATTGACAGTAATTAACTCTGCTACTAATGCAGTTGTAACAAACTTTGAAGTTGGAGATGTTCCTAGTGCATTGGTAAAAGATAATGGAACCTTATATGTTTTATGTGATGGAAGACCTTCTTATGCAGCACCGGAAACTACTGGTAAAATTGTAAAAGTTAACCTGAGCAACAATACTATTGCATCAACTCTTACTTTCCCAGATGTAACACATCCTGGTTTTATGGATATTAATAACAGTAAAATATATTATACTGTAGACAGTAATGTTTATACAACTTCGACAACTTCTACCACATTACCAACTGCTGAAATATTTAAAGCTGCAAAAGTTAGTACGCTATATGGTTTTGCTGTAAAAAACGATAATATCTACATCGCTGATGCAGGAAATTATCAAGATCCTGGAAATGCTTATATCTATTCTTTAACAGGAACAATTACTAGTGAACTTGGCGTTGGGATATTACCAAACGGTTTTTATTTCAATAACTAATAAAATAGCTGGAAGAATATTTTCAGAGCAATCAATTTACTTTATTTTTTTTATTTTTTTTGGAAAAAAAAGGCTTTCATTTCTGAAAGCCTTTTTTATATCATCGTATTTTAATCTCTTATCTTAATTCCTTTAGAAATTCTTTAGGAGCAGTTTCCAAATACATTTCATTTCTTACTCCGTTTATTTTTTTGGAATCACTAAAATAAGGTAAAACTAATTCTTTATCGTCCTGAATTCTTTTTGCTGTTACACCGGTAATTTTAGATATCGCTGTAGCCAGGAAAGGTTCGTTTGTTTCTCCTAAAACACCGTAACTGGTTACGAATTCCTGTTGTAAATAAGTAGGTGTTAAACCGCTTGTATAATCTCCAAAATCTTCTGAATTGGCAATTTTTAAAACCAGTGGCTGCATGGCATATTTATGATTTGGATTTACTTTAGTTTTGGTTAAAGTTTCTGAGTCATAAACTGTAAAAGAACCAACATTTTTACCAATTGTTGTTTCACCAATCTGAACCACATTAATATAAGGTTTTAATCCATTGATAACCAATTCACTTGCAGATGCCGTATTATCAGTCGTTAAAATATAAACTTTAGAAAGGTTTAAACTGTTTAATGCAGTTCCATCAATATTATTTACAAATCTGTCGTTTAAGGTTTCTAACTCATCCGTACTCATGCTGGCCATTAATTTAATATTGTATTGCCTTTTTGAGAAAATCTTACCATCAAACTGACCTGTAATTAAACTTGCCAAACGTGTTGCGGTACGAACAGATCCTCCACCATTATATCTTAAATCTAAAACTAAGTCAGTAACACCTTGTGCTTTTAATTCTCCAAAAGCTTCATTTAATCTGGCGTCATAGTCAGCATAAAAGCCATTGTACATTAAATAGCCAATTTTGTGTTCGTTTGAATTTATTACCTTATTAATTAAAATTGGGTTTTCTTCTAAAGTTGTTTTTGTCAGACTAACTGATTTTCCGTTTAAAACAAATGTAGATCCATTATAGTCAGCAAAATTTAAAGTATAGCTGTCACTATTTAGCAATAGGGCTTCGTAGTTTGAAGCCGTAAGTTTTGTTCCGTTTACAGCAGTAAAAAAATAACCTCTTTTAACATCTTTTGTTGAAGCATCAGAATTAGCAATAATATAACGCACATAACCTACTAAATCATTAGATCCTTCCGAAACTCTGGTAAGCCTGAAATCAACTCCATTGTTTTTACTGATACCGTTAAGTTCCTGTTCTAAAACAGTATAATCATCAACAATCCAGCTAAAACGGTCAATGGCATTAATTGGATATTTGCTTACCGGCTTATTTAATAAATCCTCAAACAATTCCTCTGGTTTTGAATAGCCCGCTAAAAATGAATTAAAGGCATCTTTATTTGCAAAACGATCATCAGCTAAATTAGGTACATCAGCCTGCCACAGATAAACTTGATTTAATCCTCTCCAGACAAAATCGTTTACCTGCAAATCAGCGGGTGCGGCAACATCGTCCTCATCTTCACAGGATTGCAAAGAAAAAGCTAATAAAAAAATTAGCAGGACACTTCTTAATATTGTTTTCATAAAAATATGTTTCGATATTCTATTAACGTAAAAATACTATCTTTAGTTTTAACATTTATAAGTTTGTTGCTTTTTTATTGAAAAAAATAACAATTTGGTTGTAACAAAAATAATTGTGCCTCGTCTTGACTATATAAACACTCTATAAAAGGTTTGTTTATAAAAATAAAGACTGACTAAAAATTTACTGTAAAAGATTAAATATTTAGTCCTTTCTAACCAAAAACCAAAAAAAGTAACCACAGATGAACCAAATTGTGTTTATAGAATTAATTAATCCTTTTAAAGACAAAGTTTTTCGTCTGGCAAAAAGATTACTTACCAGCACCGAGGAAGCTGAAGATGCAACTCAGGAAGTAATGGTGAAATTATGGAACAAAAAAGACAATCTCGATGCCTATAATAATATTGAAGCCGTAGCAATGACAATGACCAAAAATTATTGTCTCGATCAATTAAAATCTAAAAGAGCCGGGAACCTTAAAATTGTACATAATAATTTTACCGACAGAGAACCTCAATTAGATAAACAATTAGAAGACATTGACAGTTTAGAATGGGTAGAAAAAATAATGAGTCAGTTGCCGGAACAGCAGCAAATATTAATTCAGTTACGCGATGTTGAACAATATGAATTTGATGAAATTGCGAAAATTGTCGACATGAATGAAACGGCTATACGAGTAGCACTTTCGAGAGCGAGAAAAAAAATTAGAGAATCAATGCTTAATACACACCGTTATGGAATTAAATAAAATAGAAGATATATTAGAAAAATACTTTCAGGGAGAAACTACTATTGCCGAAGAAAAAGAATTAAAAGAATATTTTTCTTCACCGAATGTTGCGCAGCATTTGGAGCAATACAAACCAATGTTTGGTTATTTCTCTCAGGTAAAACAACAAAAATCAACGCAAAATATTCCACTAAAAACTAAAAAACGAAATGTGGCGTGGTTATCAATTGCAGCTTCTGTTGTTGTTTTACTGTCAATTGGAACCTATTTTTATGTAAGCGAAAAAAATACAGCCTCGGTTGTAGCGCAATCAGAATTAGGAACCTATGATGATCCGGAAGAAGCGCTGAAAGCAACGCAAAAAGCTTTGGCCTTATTATCAAATAATGTTAATGTAGGTATCGAAAGTGTACAATACATTAAAGAATACGAACAATCAAAAAACAAAATTTTTAAACAATAAAAAAATCAATCAAAATGAGAAATTTAATTATAACACTAGTTTTCGCATTCGTTACCACTACTTTTTATGCACAAAGTGCATTTGATAAATATGATGGTCAGGACGATGTAACCTCGGTAATTGTAAACAAAAAAATGTTTGATTTAATGAGTAAGGTAAAAGTTGATGCTTCAGACAAAGAAATGCAACAATATATTAGCCTGATCAAAAAACTAGACTATTTAAAAGTATTTACAACCAAAAACCCTAAAATTGAAGCCGACATGAAAGCTTCTGCAGATAAATATATAAAAACTGCAGGTTTAGAAGAGTTAATGCGAGTAAATGACAGCGGAAGAAATGTAAAAATATTAGTAAAATCAGGTGCCAGCGACACTCAGGTTAAAGAATTACTAATGTTTATTGACGGCGCCAAAAACGAAGAAACGGTCTTATTATCTTTAACTGGTAATTTTGACATCAACGAAATCTCTGTACTTACAGATAAAATGCAGCTTCCTGGAGGTTCTGACTTGAAAAAAGCGTCTAAAAACAAAAAATAATCATGAAACTAAACGTTTTTACCTCGGCCATTTTAGCAATTGCAACTTTAATAAGTTGCAATTCTGAACCTTCATTACAAAAGTATTTTGTAGAAAACACAGAGAACAAAGATTTTATTGCCCTTGATGTTTCGCCCAGTATTTTAAACTTAGAAAAAGCAAAATTATCAGCCGAACAAACAGAAGCCTTAAAATCTTTTGACAAGATGAATATTCTGGCATTCAAGGCAAATGATAAAAATCAGGCGCAATTTGAAACCGAAAGAACAAAAGTTAAAGCTATTTTGACAAATCCAAAATATCAAAAATTAATGTCTTTTGGATCAGGTAAAGACGGTGCTTCGATAAGTTATGTTGGTACTGATGAAAACATAGAAGAATTTGTGGTTTTTGCCAATAGAAAAGAAAATGGTTTTGCAGTAGTCCGCGTGTTAGGAAAAAACATGAATCCCAACAATATTATGACGTTAATGTCTGTTTTGAAGGAATCAAATATAGATATGGAACAATTAAAGCCTTTGCAGCAATTGGTTAAATAATACATCCTTTACTTACTTTAAAAACAAAAAAAGCTCCAATATTGGAGCTTTTTTGTTTTAGATTAAATTGAAATCCAGATCAGCAAAAAACATAAGCATCATAAGGCTTAAAGGATTTTTTATAATCAAAATCACATCTAATTAGTTAAAAAAAATAAATATTAACTTATATAATATTATCAATTTAACTAAATGTATGAATTTATTTGTTATTTTTAATACAATTTCTAATCCTAAAATATTCGTATTAACTTAACTTTTAAATTATGAAAAAAAAATTACTCTTCCTGCTTCTTTTCAGTATCAATTCCTACATCTATAGCCAGCATGTCTGTGGAACTTCTACAGTCGCTTCCTCTGCTGCAAAAAAAACATTTACTGTTTCAGAATTAGCTGCCGCACAAAGTGCTTCTTATTGCATTAATGTTTATTTTCATATTGTAAGGGACAATTCCGGAAATGGCGGAATTCAGGTAAATCAATTGTCAAGCATAATAAACAACCTGAACCAATTTTATAATTCACATAACATTTATTTTGTGAATGAGGGTTATGACTTTATTAATAACACAAATTATCAACAAATAGATAATAAACAAGAATCCGAAAATCTTGCCCAAACTAATAATCTGTCAAATTCAATAAATTACTATATTGTTGACAGACTATGGAACACACCGGAAGGATTCATAGCAGGAACTGCAATTAGTATACCTTCGAACAGATTAGTAATCAGAAAAGATTATGCATTATCTGAGGTTTCTTCACATGAAATGGGGCATTGCTTAAATTTATGGCATACGTTTCAAGGAACAAAACCTAATACTGATGGATGTGCTGAAGCAATTAATGGTTCTAATTGTTATTCTTGTGGTGATCAGGTTTGCGACACACCTGCAGATGCTGATAGTTATAATAACAATGGATACAATCCCGATCTTACGAATATAATGTCTTATTATCCCTTCACCGATCATTTTACACCTGATCAGGGATTAAGAATGAGAAGCGCAATCAACAGTTTTCAGCTCTTAAGAAATACGATTAGCACCAGCTGTTCTATTCCAACTCTTACAGGCAGCGCACAATTTTGCAGTAATACAGCAGGAAGCACTTATACATTACAAAACGGAGGGAATTCTGTCGCCTGGCAAGTTTCACCCAATTTACAAATTCTATCCTCAGACAATACCAGTATAACTGTAAAACCATCCGGCTCCTGGGTTGCTAGTGAAGCCGGATATGTCGATGCTATACTTCCATATCAAACTATAAGAGATAGTGTCTGGATAGGCGTGCCGTATATTAATTACAACAGTAATGAAGACTTTACAATGTGTCGTGATCTTAGTACTACAGAAAACAACTTTTTTAGAGCGACTATAAAAGGTCAGGATCTTTATACAACCTGGGAGATAGAAAGCATTACAGATAATCATTATGCAAGTATGCAAGGCGATGAAATTCTAATTTCTCTTAATTTTGCGCCACCATTTAATTATGTAGCTTTTAAGGTGAGAGCCAGTAATAGCTGTGGTTTTTCTGAATGGCTTCAATATTATGTTACCGTCATCAGTTCCTGCGAAAACGGAGGATCAAGTAGTTTTGTCGTATATCCCAATCCAGTCTCCTCAGTTCTAAATATTCAAGAAAGTCAGGAATCATTATTTCAAAGAAAATCCGGTAATGACATTTTAGAATTAAAACTATATGATGATACAGGAAATTTAAAAACAGAAAGAAAAACAAATAAATTTTCTGAACTTGATATGACCAATCTGAAAAATGGATATTACTTTTTACAACTAATTAAAAACGGACAATTGGAAACCCATAAGATTATTAAAAATTAAAATTGACTTAAATTATTACTGCTAAATATCATATCTTAGGAATTAGCAAACAAAAAGCTCCGCAATTGGAGCTTTTTTCTTATAATATTTGAAAGATTAAACTTAATAATATTCAATGCAATTTATTTTAAACTGAAATGAATTTAACTATATTTGTTACTTAACCAAAAATAATAAATATGGTACAAAAAACATCGAATGCCTTTATTGCAGCATCTTGGGTTGCACTTGGAGCCGGAATGATTGGATACATTGTTGGTCTAGCCAGAGCCGAAATGCTTTTAAACGAAAAAGGATACTATTTTACAGTTCTAATGTTTGGTCTGTTTGCTGTAGTTTCACTACAAAAAAGTGTAAGAGACAGACTTGAAAAACTTCCGGTAACAGATATGTATTATGGAATTTGCTGGTTTGGAACTCTTTTGTCAATTGTATTATTGGTAATTGGACTTTGGAATGCAACAATTCTACCAAGTGAAAAAGGTTTCTATGCATTTGCATTTTTATTAGCACTGTTTGGCGCTATTTCAGTACAAAAAAACACAAGAGATAATATGTCATTTTCTAATGAATAATCTTTTGAAATTATAATTCAGATAAAAACCAACTTCCAAGTTAAAACGAAAAAGCTCCATAAAATTTATGGAGCTTTTTTTATATAAGAATTTGAGATTATTTACTCAAATACATTTTTCTTCTAGAGTACAATTCGTAGAATTGATCGTCTTTTAAGTCATCAATAAATAAGATACTTTCTCCGGTTGATTTCATTTCAGGTCCTAGTGCTTTGTTTACATTTTGGAATTTACTGAAAGAGAAAACCGGTTGTTTAATCGCGTATCCTTTCAATTGCGGATTAAAGTCAAAATCAGTTACTTTATTGTGTCCTAACATTACTTTTGTAGCGTAGTTTACATAAGGCTCTCCATAAGCTTTTGCAATAAACGGTACCGTTCTCGATGCTCTTGGATTTGCTTCGATAATATAAACCGTATCGTCTTTTATCGCAAACTGAATATTAATTAAACCAACTGTTTTCAGCGCTCTTGCGATTTTCACCGTATGATCTTTTATTTGCTGCATTACGAATTCTCCTAAGTTAAAAGGAGGCAAAGTAGCATTACTATCTCCAGAGTGAACTCCGCAAGGTTCGATATGCTCCATAATTCCGATGATGTAAACATTTCCATCAGCATCACAAATGGCATCAGCTTCTGCTTCTATTGCTCCGGCTAAATAATGATCAAGAAGTAATTTATTTCCTGGAATCGTTTTCAACAAATTGATAACGTGTTCTTCTAACTCTTTTTTGTTGATTACAATTTTCATTCCCTGACCTCCTAATACATAAGAAGGACGAATCAATAATGGGAAGTCAAGAGTATCAGCAAGTGCAGAAGCTTCATCAGCCGTTTCGGCGATTCCGAATTGTGGGAAAGGAATATGTAATTCTCTTAATAAATCTGAGAAACGTCCTCTGTCTTCCGCTAAGTCAAGTGCATCAAAACTAGTTCCGATGATTTTTACTCCGTATTTAGATAATTTTTCAGCTAGTTTCAAAGCTGTTTGCCCACCTAACTGTACAATAACCCCTTCTGGTTTTTCATGCTGAATAATGTCGTAAATATGTTCCCAGAAAACAGGCTCGAAGTATAATTTATCAGCCGTATCAAAATCTGTCGAAACCGTTTCAGGATTACAATTGATCATGATGGTTTCGTAACCACATTCTTTTGCAGCCAAAACTCCGTGCACACAAGAATAATCAAACTCAATTCCTTGTCCAATTCTGTTTGGTCCTGAACCAAGAACGATGATTTTCTTTTTATCTGTAACAATACTTTCGTTATCTACATAACGCTCGCCGTTTGCTTTTTCTATTTCTGCCTCAAAAGTTGAGTAGTAATAAGGTGTCAATGCTTTAAACTCTGCCGCACAAGTATCAACCAGTTTAAACACGCGGTTGATGTTTTGATCCATACGCAAAGTGTGAACTTCACTTTCCAGACAATTCATCATGTGAGCAATTTGTCTGTCGGCAAAACCTTTTTGTTTCGCTTCAAGCAATAATTCTTTTGGAAGATTAGAAATTTTATAGTTCGAAATTTCTTTTTCTAAAGTATAAAGCTCCTCGTATTGTTTCAAGAACCACATATCGATTTTTGTGATTTCATGAATACGGCTCAACGGAATTCCCATTGCAATTGCGTCATAAATTACAAAAACACGATCCCAACTTGCAAAAGTTAGTTTCTCGATAATCTGTTCATAATTGGTATATCCTTTTCCATCAGCACCTAAACCATTTCTTTTGATTTCTAATGATTGAGTTGCTTTGTGTAAAGCTTCCTGGAACGAACGTCCAATTCCCATTACCTCACCAACAGATTTCATCTGAAGACCTAAAGTTCTGTCAGCACCTTCAAATTTATCGAAGTTCCAACGTGGTATTTTAACAATTACATAATCCAATGTCGGTTCAAAAAGAGCCGAAGTCGATTTTGTAATTTGGTTTTGCAATTCATCTAAGTTGTATCCTAAAGCTAGTTTAGAAGCGATTTTAGCAATTGGGTAACCAGTCGCTTTTGATGCTAAAGCAGATGAACGTGAGACACGAGGATTAATCTCGATTGCTACAATATCTTCTTTTTCATCTGGTGAAACTGCGAATTGTACGTTACAACCTCCCGCAAAATTTCCGATACTACGCATCATCAAGATCGCATAGTCACGTAATTTTTGGAAAGTAGTATCAGATAATGTCATTGCTGGTGCAACTGTAATCGAATCTCCGGTATGAATTCCCATTGGATCCATATTTTCGATCGAACAGATAATCACCACATTATCATTTTTATCTCTTAAAAGTTCTAATTCGTATTCTTTCCATCCTAACAAAGCTTTGTCAATTAGGACTTCGTGAATTGGTGACATTTCTAATCCGTAGGTTAGTTTTTCGTCAAATTCTTCTTTGCTATGAACAAAAGCCGCTCCGGTTCCTCCTAAAGTAAACGAAGGACGAATTACTAACGGAAATCCAAATTCCTGAGCAATTTCTTTTCCTTCAAGGAAAGAAGTAGCTGTTTTTGCTGGTGCAGTAGGTACATTTATTTTTTGAAGCAATTGTTTAAATTGCTCTCTGTCCTCGGTAATATTAATAGCATTTACATCAACACCGATTAATCTTACTCCGAAATCCTGCCAAATTCCTTTTTCATCAGCTTCCAAACATAAATTCAAAGCTGTTTGTCCTCCCATTGTAGGCAAAACAGCATCAATTTGTGGATGTTCCTTCAGAATTTCAATAATCGATTTTGTCGTTAATGGTTTTAGATAAACATGATCGGCCATAGTAGGGTCGGTCATAATTGTCGCTGGATTTGAGTTTATCAAGATAACTTCAATTCCTTCTTCGCGAATAGAACGTGCAGATTGAGATCCGGCATAATCAAATTCGCAAGCTTGACCAATAACAATAGGTCCTGACCCTATTATTAAAACTGATTTTATTGATGTGTCTTTAGGCATTTTATTTGTATTGTGTAGTTATATATGGTATTTCAAAAATGATCTGTAGTACATTAAAAACTAGAATGTTGCAAGTTTTTTTACTGACAAGGTATAAAAAAAGGCGATACTAAAAAAGTAACGCCTTATTTATGTTTATAGAAACATTATTTTTTGTGTCTAGGTTCGCTAGAAACAGTTAATTTATGTCTTCCTTTTGCTCTTCTACGCGCTAGAACTTTTCTTCCATTCGCAGAAGCCATTCTGTCCATAAATCCGTGCTTATTTCTTCTTTTTCTTTTCGATGGTTGAAATGTTCTTTTGCTCATTGCTTTGTATCTTTAAAATGGTGTCTAATATCTCTTTTCTGTTTTTGAATATCGTTATTCGAAAACCGAGTGCAAATATACAAAGACTTTTTTTTCCCGCAAGTACTTTAATAAAAATATTTTTAATTCATTTTACTATATTTGCAATCACAAATATACATCTATTATGTTTCACAAAAATATTAAACTTATTTTGGCCGGACTTCTTGTAGTTGCTGGCATTTGGCAATTTACAGAAAGTAATATCGGAAATGGAATTTTCCTTATTTTACTTACTGCAATTCCGATTTTTCTTTACTTTAAAAACGAATTCATCCTTTTAGCCTTCCTTAAATTAAGAAAACAAGACTTTGAAGGAGCTAAAAAATGGCTGGCATACATTAAAAATCCCGAAGCAGCATTGGTTAGAAAACAACAAGGATATTTTAATTACCTTCACGGAATCATGTTATCTCAAACTAATATCAATCAGGCTGAGAAACATTTCAAAAAAGCTATCGAACTTGGATTATCAATGGATATGGATTTGGCCGTAGCAAAATTAAACCTTGCAGGAGTGGCAATGTCACGCAGAAGAAAGCTTGAAGCAACTAATTTATTGAACGAAGCTAAGAAACTGGACAAACAAGGAATGTTGAAAGAGCAAATCACAATGATGAAAGAACAAATGAAGAAAATTTAAATTTCTTTAAATTACAATATCATTTTTAAATTACAATATCAAAATCCTAAATTCCAATTTACTGGTGTTTGGGATTTTTTTTGTTTTAGATTTCTGAGTTTAGATTTTAGATTTTTCTTCTATTGGAAAGAATACCGTTTAGTTTGTCATTTCGACCGAAGAGAGAAATCACACTCGTAACTCTACAAAGATTGGCGATTTTGATTGCGGAGTTTCTTGCGGAGATCCCTCGTTCCTCGGGATGACAAGATTGCGAGTAATAACTTTGCGCGTAAATCTTTGTCAAAGTTTTAAACTTTGACAAAGATATCGAACCGCCAAAAAATTGGAATTTTGGAATTAATCTTCCAATATAATAGATGGCAAATTCTCATTCAGCCATTTGTATTTATTAAGAATCATGATATGAGTTCCGCCTTTTACGATAATGCAGCTTTTGATATATTTTATAGGAAAAACTTCGTCCTGATCACCATGAATATGAATTATATTTTCATCGATTTGATTCCTATCCCATAAAATCACATTTTCGACTGCCCATTGTAAATAGCGGATATCGCGCATGGCAAGAAATTTTTCGTATAACTTTATTCGTTTGTTGACTTTTTCTCCAAAGGAATATTTTGCAAGATTCTCGATATTCAAAATCAATTTCATCGGAATCAATTTGTAGGCTTTTGTCGTTTTTCCAATTTTCATTCTTCTCGGAAATTCTAAATTGCTTCTGACGCTCGAAATAATTATAACCTTTCGGGTATCAATATGTTTTGCTATTTCCTGAACCAGAATTCCTCCAAAAGATACTCCAATTAAAACTGGATTTTCATGTTTGATGTTTTTTGCAATCCGAAGTGCATAATCAGACAAGGATTCCTTTGGATGTGGAATTTCCCATTCCAATAAACACATTTCGAAAACAGATTCATCTAAATTGATTCTTTCAAAAATAGTCGAACTTGCAGCCAAACCAGGCATAAAATAGACAGGAATTTTACTCATTAGTTCAGAAATTGTAGCTTTTAAATTTATTCTAAAATTACTTTTTTTAGCAATATGCACAACAAATCTTACGCCATAATTACAAATTAAACTTATTTAAATTACAAAAAGTAAGTAAAGCCTGAGAAAACTGCATCTCCAAAAAAATAATTTAATATTGAGAATCAAATGATTACCTTTGTAATCTAAATAACACATGTTAAATATCTTTTTAAGGAGTTTTATATGAGTTATTTGCGCCCACCATTTCTATTATTTTTTTAACCCTACAAGAACAACTAATTATGGAAACTATTGACATTATGGAAATCAAAGACAACACTTTTGCAAGACAATTTGAAGCCATAACCCCCGAAGGATTGCTTTCTGTTGAATATTCGTTTCAGGAAAAGAAAATTTTTTTAACCAAAATCAATACTCCCGAGGGATTTGAAAACCAAGCTTTAATTGACACCGTACTTAAAAGCATCATGGAAATTGTGGTAGAAAAGAAATTTAAATTAATGCCTATTCACCCAAAAATTGTACAGTTCATCAAAAAAAATCCAAAGTATAAAGAATTACTTCCTCCGGGAATTAGGATTTAATTTTTTTATTTCTTCATAAAAAACAAAAAGCACAAGAATTAACTTGTGCTTTTTGTTTATAATAAAACTGAAAATTCTATTTTTCAATCTCTCTCATAGAATCCATTTTTTTATGTGCCAGGAAACCTGCCACATCTTCAAAATGTTCTTTAACTCGTTTATTTCCAAATTCAAATACCTTCGTTGCTAATCCGTCAAGGAAATCACGATCGTGGGAAACCAAAATTAAAGTTCCGTCAAAATCACGCAATGCATCTTTAATAATATCTTTTGTTTTCATATCTAAGTGATTCGAAGGCTCATCCAGAATCAACAAGTTTACCGGCTCCAACAATAATTTTATCATTGCTAAACGCGTTTTTTCCCCTCCCGAAAGCACTTTTACTTTCTTAGTTATATCATCTCCCTGAAACATAAATGCTCCAAGAATATTTTTAATTTGTGTTCTGATATCTCCAACAGCAATTGCATCGATTGTTTCAAAAATAGTAGCATTTTCATCTAATAAAGAAGCCTGATTTTGAGCAAAATATCCAATTTGAGAATTGTGTCCAATTTCAACACTTCCTTCATCGATACCTATTTCCTTCATGATCGCTTTGATCATGGTCGATTTTCCTTCACCGTTTTTACCTACAAAAGCTACTTTTTCTCCTCTTTCGATAACAATATTAGCATCTTTAAAAACTACATGATCTCCGTATTTTTTAGACAGTTCTTTTACTACAACAGGATATTGCCCTGAACGTGCTGCCGGCGGAAATTTTAATTTTAATGCTGAATTATCTACTTCATCAACCTGAACAATAACAAGTTTTTCAAGCATTTTAACACGAGACTGCACTGCATCTGTTTTAGAGAAAGTACCTTTAAAACGATCAATAAAAGCTCTGTTATCAGCAATCATTCTTTGCTGCTCATCATATGCTTTTTGTTGGTGAATACGACGATCTTTTCTCAATTCTAAATAATGAGAATATTTTGCTTTGTAATCGTAGATTCTTCCCATTGTTACTTCAATAGTACGATTTGTGATATTATCTACAAACGCTCTATCGTGCGAAATTACCACAACTGCCTTTGCTGAATTGATCAAAAATTCTTCAAGCCACTGAATACTTTCAATATCCATGTGATTGGTTGGCTCATCCAGTAAAATTAAATCCGGTTTTTGCAATAAAATTTTAGCCAATTCTATACGCATTCTCCATCCTCCTGAAAACTCAGAAGTCTGACGTGTAAAATCTTCACGTTCAAAACCTAAACCAACTAAAATTTTCTCTACTTCAGCTTCATAATTCACTTCTTCAATCGCATAAAATTTCTCGCTTAAGTCAGAAACTCTTTCGATCAATTTCATATAAGCATCACTTTCATAATCAGTACGAACTGTTAATTGCTCATTGATTTCATCAATTTCGGCTTTCATTTTAAAAATTTCACCAAAAGCTTTTGATGCTTCTTCCATTACAGTCGAACCATCTTTGGTCAATAAATGCTGAGGCAAATAAGCCACAACAGCATCTTTTGGAGTCGAAATACTTCCGGTTGAGGGTTTGCTCTGACCTGCAATTATTTTTAAAAGTGTCGATTTTCCCGCACCATTTTTACCCATAAGGGCAATTTTATCATTTTCATTTATAGCAAAAGAAACATCGCTAAATAATGTAGTTCCACCAAACTGAACCGAAATATCGTTAACTGTAATCATTACTTTTTGTGAATTTGTTTAATCGGTTAATCGTTTATTTGATAACCCATTTTTTTCGTGGTGCAAAGATAGATTTAATTAGATAATTTGGCAATTAGATAATTAGATAATTCTCATTAAAGACAAAAAGCTTTTTAAACATAAAAAACTCCGCAAAGCATATAAACTTTGCGGAGCAAATATTTTCAATTATCTAATTGGCACATTGACTAATTAGATAATTAATCCTTTCTCCATTTTTTAGTTTCCTCAAAAATGTGCTCCAGAATTGAAGATTCAATTTCATCAAATTCTATGTTTCTTCGGCTCATTACTAATTTTGCCGTTTCAAAAGCTTTTTTAGTCACATACGTGGTAAAACCTGCAGCTCCGCCCCAGGAAAAACTCGGAACAAAATTACGAGGAAAACCACTTCCGAAAATATTCGCACTCACTCCTACTACCGTTCCTGTATTGAACATCGTGTTAATACCGCATTTACTGTGATCGCCCATCATCAAGCCACAAAACTGAAGTCCCGTTTTAGCAAAACCTTCTGTTTCGTAGCTCCATAATTTTACCTCTTCGTAATTATTTTTCAGGTTTGAATTATTGCTATCCGCTCCAATATTACACCATTCGCCCAAAACAGAATCACCTAAAAATCCATCATGACCTTTATTTGAATTGGCAAAAAGAACAGAATTTTTAACTTCACCACCAATTCTGGATCCCGGACCAACAGTTGTAGCTCCGTAAACTTTTGCATTTAACTTCACTTGTGCATTTTCACATAAAGCAAAAGGACCACGAATTACGGTTCCTTCCATAATTTCGGCATTCTTACCTATATATATAGGTCCGGCTGAAGCATTCAGCGTTACAAACTCAAGCTTTGCCCCTTCTTCAATAAAAATATTTTCAGGCGAAATTACATTTACACTTTTCGGAATTGGTTGTGATTTTCGATCTTCTGTCAAGTAGTCAAAATCAGCACGAATTGCAGCATCATTTTTAGAAAAAATATCCCACGTATGCTCTACTGTTATACAATCCTCGTTGTATTGAATTATTTCATACGAATCAAAATCAACTTCTTCCTGATTTTCATTTGTAAAAAAAGCAATTACATCATCTCCTTTAAAAATCGCTTGATTTTCTTTTAAATCAGAAACCATTTCTGCAAGCGTATCATTTGGTAAATACGCCGCATTTATCATTACATTTTCTTCCATTTCCACCATCGGAAATTTTGCAGACAAATACTCTTCGGTAATTGTTGTGATTGTAGACCCCAAACGCATTTCCCATTTCTGACGAATTGTCATAATTCCGATTAAAATATCAGCAACAGGTCTTGTAAATGTAAACGGTAATAAAGCATTCCGGACGGGACCGTCAAAAAGAATGTAGTTCATAAAATAGATTTAATATTGTTAAAATTGATTTGGTTACCTGAGTCAAAGTTACAAATATTTATGAGTTTGATTAAAGACCTTTTTTATCAAAAAGAAATATGAAACGTTTTTTTGCCACGAATTCACGAATTAATTATAAACAAATTAAAAACAAAGCATATTACAAACATTTCTAATTACTGAAACGGTTGGTGTTTAATCCTAAAAAAGAAAAATTCGTGAATTCGTGGCTAATAATTAACCGCATAAAAAAAGCCTCCCAAATTGGAAGGCTTTTGTATAAATAAAAAACAGTTATTAGTTTTTAACGTGTTTTGCATATTTAGTTTTGAATTTATCAATACGTCCTGCAGTATCGATAAGTTTAGATTTACCAGTATAAAAAGGGTGAGATGTTCTAGAAATCTCCATTTTTACAACTGGATACTCAACTCCGTCAACTTCAATTGTTTCTTTTGTATCTGCAGTAGATTTAGTGATAAAAACTTCGTCGTTTGACATGTCTTTAAATGCAACTAATCTGTAATTTTCTGGGTGAATTCCTTTTTTCATCTTTTCTTTTATTTATTGTTTAAAGCATTTTTATTTTGAAGCTTTTTCATGGTTAGAAAAAGGTGTAAACAAATAATACTCTTTTTGTTTAAAAACTTTTAATTATTTTGAGTTTGCAAATTTACAATTCTTTTTTAATATACAAATCTTTACGTCACTTTTTTTTACTTAAATTCAAAAAGCTTTTTTCCCCGCGATTATATTCGGAATTACTATATTTGTGGATTAATTTTAAAACATATATAAATATGATTAATGAAGTTATAAAGAAGAATGGAATTACATACGGTGTAATGATCGGAATTGCATCTGCTCTAATTACTGCTACCATTTATGCAGTCGATTTAAATCTATTTGTTTCCTGGTGGTTTGGCTTGCTTGGTTTAGTAATAAACGTAACGATATCAATCATTTTGCTTTCTAAAACCAAGAAAGAATTAAATGGAATTTTTCCTTTCAAAGAGGCCTTTACCACTTACTTTATTGCAGCGGTAATTGGTATTCTAATCTCTACTTTATTCAACATTGTCCTATTTAATGTTATTGATCCGGGAGCAAAAGATACTTTAAGCGAAATTATGATTAAATATACGGTTGGTATGCTGCAAAAGTTTGGCACTCCGGCTTCTACAATTAATGAAACTGTTGCAAAAATGAAAATAACAAATCCTTATTCTACCTTAGAATTAGTAAAAGGATCTGTTTTCGCTATTGTAATCTGTGCTATTTTCGGATTAGTTTTCGCAGCATTTTTTAAAAGCAAATCTACACAAGAATAAAAAAATAAATGAATTTATCTATACTTATACCACTTCTAAACGAGGAGGAATCACTACAAGAACTCTATTCGTGGATCATTAAAGTGATGCAATCAAATAATTACTCTTATGAAATCATTTTTGTAGATGATGGCAGTACAGATAATTCCTGGGAAATTATTGAAGGTTTCTCTAACGAAAACCCCAATGTAAAAGGCATTCGTTTCATGAAAAATTTTGGAAAATCACAAGCTCTGCATGCGGGTTTTGCAAAAGCAAAAGGCGACGTAATTATTACTATGGATGCCGATTTGCAAGATAGTCCGGATGAGATTCCCGGATTATTTGAAATGATTACAAAAGAGAAATTTGATTTGGTATCAGGCTGGAAAAAGAAACGTTACGACTCTGTTGTGGCGAAAAATTTACCTTCAAAATTATTTAATTGGGCGGCCAGAAAAACTTCCGGAGTTGAGTTAAATGATTTTAATTGCGGATTAAAAGCATATAAAAACACAGTTGTAAAAAACATCGAAGTTTCGGGCGAAATGCACCGTTATATTCCGGTTTTGGCAAAAAATGCAGGTTTTAATAAAATTGGGGAAAAAGTTGTGATTCACCAGGCCCGAAAATATGGGGAAACCAAATTTGGCATGGATCGTTTTATCAACGGTTTTCTGGATTTGATTACGATTTGGTTTCTATCAAGATTTGGAAAAAGACCAATGCACTTATTTGGTTTATTGGGATCGATAATGTTTCTGATTGGTTTTTTATTAGCCCTATACTTAGGAATCGATAAATTATTTATTCACAAAACAAGCCGATTAATTACCGAAAGACCACATTTTTATCTATCCATAACATCAATGATTATAGGAACGCAATTATTTTTAGCCGGATTTTTAGGTGAAATTATATTGCGTACTAAAAGCAATGAAGCTCGTTATAAAGTAGCTCGAGAAGTTAATTTTTAAAGTAAAGACAATAAAATATGATGTTCCTGAATAATTCAGGAGCATCTTTTGCGTTCTTACAGGAACATAAAAATATTTTTTTGATAATTACTATAAAGCAGGATTATTCCTTAAAAAATATTATCTTTAATTAGAACATTAAAAACACATTTACATGAATATAGCACCTAATATTTTAAATGCTGTAAACGAATGGCTGACGCCTACATTTGACAATGAAACACAAGCGGCCGTTAAGGAATTAATGACAACGTCGCCAAAAGAACTTGAAGAAAGTTTTTATAAAAACCTGGAATTTGGTACAGGTGGAATGCGTGGTGTTATGGGTATTGGAAACAATAGAATTAACAAATATACGCTTGGAAAAAACACACAGGGTCTTTCAGATTATCTACATGAAGTTTTTCCTAATCAACCATTAAAAGTAGTTATTGCTTATGATTGTCGTCATAACAGTAATACTTTGGCAAAGGTTGTGGCTGATGTTTTTTCTGCAAATGGAATTCAGGTTTATTTGTTTTCAGATTTACGCCCAACTCCGGAATTATCTTTCGCGCTTAAATATTTAGGCTGTCAATGTGGAATCGTACTTACGGCTTCACATAATCCGCCGGAATATAACGGTTATAAGGTATATTGGCAAGACGGAGGACAAATTGTTCCGCCGGAAGATGCAGCAATCATCAATGTAATCGAAAATTTAGATTACGACAAAATCAAATTTAACGCAAACGAAAGCCTGATTCAATACATCGATACAGAAATCGACAAGGCTTTTATTAAATCATCTATAGAAAACGCAAGTTTTGATACTCCGGCTGAAGCCAAAGATAATTTGCATATTGTTTTTACTTCACTACACGGTACTTCTATAAAATCTATTCCGGATACTTTATCACAGGCAGGTTACAAAAACGTACATATTGTCCCTGAACAAGCGATTCCTGATGGAGATTTTCCAACAGTTAAATCTCCAAATCCCGAAGAACCGGAAGCTTTAACAATGGCTTTGGCTTTGGCAGATAAAACAAACTCAGATATTGTTGTTGGTACAGATCCTGATTGTGACCGTTTAGGTGTTGCCGTTAGAAACAATGATGGTAAAATGATTTTGCTTAACGGAAATCAAACCATGATTTTGATGACTTCTTTTTTATTGAAACAATGGAAAAAAGCAGGCAAAATTAACGGAAAACAATTCGTAGGTTCCACCATTGTTTCCACTCCAATGATGATGGAACTGGCAACAAGTTATGGTGTAGAATGCAAAGTTGGTTTGACAGGTTTTAAATGGATTGCCAAAATGATCAAAGATTTTCCTGAACTTCAATTTATTGGTGGTGGAGAAGAAAGTTTTGGTTTTATGGTTGGTGATGCCGTTCGCGATAAAGATGCAGTTGCTGCTACTTTATTGATCTGCGAGGTGGCTGCTCAGGCCAAAGCTGCCGGAAGCACTGTCTATAAAGAACTTTTACAACTTTACGTTGAAAATGGTTTCTATAAAGAATATTTGGTTTCATTGACCAAAAAAGGAATGGAAGGATTACAGGAAATTAATCAGATGATGATTGATTTACGTGAAAATCCATTAAAAGAAATCAACGGACAACGCGTAATTATGGTTGAAGATTATCAATCCTCTATTGCCTTAAATTTATTAACTGGCGAAGAATCTGCCATGGATATTCCGAAATCAAACGTATTGATTTATTATACTGAAGACGGTTCTAAAATTTGTGCAAGACCAAGTGGTACTGAACCAAAAATTAAATTCTATATCAGCGTTAATGCAGAATTAGAATCAGTTCAGGATTTTGATGCTGCAGAAAGTTTCTTAGATCAGAAAATACAAAATATCATTGCAGGAATGCAATTGAAGTAAATAATAATGAGTGACAAACCTGATATAAATAATCAGCCGGAACTATTAAATTCAATTATCGGATTAATAGATCAGGCTCGTCATTTTGTTGCCAAAACGGTTAATCAGGAATTAACTTTATTATATTGGAATATTGGAAAAACGATCAACGAAGAAATTCTAAAAAATGATCGCGCAGATTATGGCAAAAAGATAATTCCAGCATTAAGCATTGCTTTAACTGACAAATACGGAATAGGCTTTAACAAACGAAACTTACAAAGCTTTGTCAAGTTAAACTCTACAATTGAGGACTTTACAATTTTGCACACAGTGTGTGCAAAATTGAGTTGGTCCCATATCAGAACTTTAATTTATATTGAAAACAATATTAAAAGAGAGTTTTACATTCAGATGAGCGTTCATGAAAGATGGAGCGTAAGAACTTTACAGGAACGAATTGACAGTATGCTTTTTGAAAGAACTGCTATTAGTAAAAAGCCTGAGGAAACCATCATCAACGACTTAGCACTTTTAAAATCAGAAAAACAAATTAGTCCGGATCTAACCTTTAGAGATCCTTATTTTTTGGACTTTTTAGGACTTCACGATAGTTATTCTGAAAAAGATCTTGAAAGTTCTATTTTGGCACAATTGCAAAATTTCATTACCGAAATGGGAAGCGAATTTGCTTTTCTTGCCCGCCAAAAAAGAATCACAATCGACGACGAAGATTTTTACATTGACTTACTTTTTTACCATCGCGGTTTGCGCCGGTTAGTTGCTATTGATTTGAAATTAGGGAAGTTTAAAGCCGGTTATAAAGGCCAAATGGAATTATATTTGCGTTGGCTTGAGAAAAATGAACAAAAAGAAGGCGAAAACAAACCAATTGGATTAATTTTGTGCAGTGAAAAATCTCCAGAACAAATAAATTATTTAATGCTGGATAATGACGAACAAATAAAAGTATCAGCATATTTAACCCAACTACCAGAAAAAAAATTATTGCTGGAAAAACTGGAAAAAGCAATTGCAATAGCAGAAAATAACATCTATAAATAAATGAGTAATTTCAAAAAAATAGTTCCTTTTATATATCCATATAAAAAATACGCTTTCTTAAACATCTTTTTTAATGTTTTATATGCGCTTTTTAGCACACTTTCTTTTGTTGCATTAATACCGATGCTTCAGGTACTTTTTGACAAAAACAAACAAATTACGGTAAAACCTGAATATCAAGGAATTCTAGAAATTCAGAAATATGGTGAAGATTATTTAAGCTATTATATTACAACAACAAAAGGCACGCATGAGCCGGGTTACGTTTTATCTATAATGGTTGCGATTATCATTTCTATATTCTTACTAAAAAATCTGGCCGATTATCTGGCAATGTTTTTTATCACTTTTTTACGAAATGGTGTTCTGAGAGATATGCGAAATGCGATGTATAAAAAAACACTTGAATTACCGTTGGCTTTTTATTCTGAAAAAAGAAAAGGAGACGTTATCTCCAGAATTTCAGCTGACGTAAACGAGGTTCAAACTTCGTTTTTAGCGATATTAGAACTTATTGTAAAAGAACCTTTGACGATCATTTTTACAATAATTGCAATGCTAATTATTAGTGCTAAACTTACGTTGTTTGTATTTATTTTTATTCCTGTATCCGGATATATTATTTCATTAATTGGAAAACAGTTAAAAAAACAATCTACTAAAGCACAACAGGAACAAGGTACTTTTTTATCAACCATAGAAGAAACTATTGGAGGATTGAAAGTCGTAAAGGGATATAACTCTGAAAACTACTTCAACACTGTTTTTCAAAATTCAACAGAACGTTTTTTTAATTTATCAAACAACATTGGTAATCGCCAAAACCTTGCTTCGCCTGCGAGCGAATTTATGGGAATTACCGTAATTGCCATCTTGCTATGGTATGGTGGACAAATGGTTTTGATTGACAAAACACTGCAAAGTGCCTCGTTTATAGCCTACATGGGATTAGCTTATAACATCCTAACACCTGCAAAGGCTATCTCAAAAGCTTCTTATGGAGTTAAAAGAGGAAATGCAGCAGCAGATCGTGTTTTAGAAATTCTGGATCAGGAAAACCCAATTACTTCTAAACCTGATGCAATCGAAAAAACATCTTTTGATAATAATATAACGGTTCAAAACATTAATTTTAAATACGAAGAAGAAACGGTTTTAAAAGATTTTTCTCTTGAAATTAAAAAAGGACAAACCGTTGCCCTTGTTGGACAATCGGGAAGTGGAAAAAGTACAATTGCTAATTTATTAACGCGTTTTTACGATGTTAATGACGGTGTTATTTCTATCGATGGAATCAACATTAAAGACATGAATTTGCAATCACTTCGTAGTTTAATGGGATTGGTAACACAAGACAGCATTTTGTTTAATGATACTATAAAAGCAAATATTTCCCTAGGAAAATTAGATGCTACAGATGATGAAATTATTGAAGCGTTGAAAATCGCTAATGCATATGAATTTGTACAAGAATTACCTTTAGGCATCTATACCAATATTGGTGACAGCGGAAATAAACTTTCCGGCGGACAAAAGCAGCGTTTATCTATTGCACGTGCAGTATTGAAAAATCCTCCAATTATGATTTTGGATGAAGCTACATCAGCATTGGATACTGAAAGTGAAAAATTTGTTCAGGTTGCTCTTGAAAATATGATGCAAAACAGAACTTCGATTGTTATTGCGCACCGACTTTCGACAATTCAAAAAGCGGATTTGATCGTTGTAATGCAAAAAGGAAAAATAGTAGAACAAGGAACTCATGACCAACTAATTGCACATAACGGAACTTATAACAAATTGGTTACAATGCAGTCTTTTGAATCGTAATTAAAAGATATATTTTAGCTTAGCCACAGATTACACAGATTAACACGGATTCTTTTTTATAAATAATGAAATAAAATCTTTTAAAATCTGTGTAATCTGTGGCATTTTTTTTGAGTATAATCCTCTAAATATTAAAGAAATGTACCTGAATAATCCAAATATAAAGCTGCCTGAAGATCCGGATACTATTGTTTGGAAATACCTTGATTTGTCTAAATTTTTGGATTTATTATTGTCTAAAAAATTATTCATGTCCCGCTCTGACAAATTCGAAGATCAGTATGAAGGAACTTTCAGCGAACCTACTTTTGAAGAGATTAAAAAGCTAGCCATTGATAATCCTGACTTTTTAAATTACTACAAAACACATCGCGAAAAAGTAGCTGTGAGCAGCTGGCACATCAACGAATACGAATCATTTGCAATGTGGCAGATTTTCACTCAAAACAGCGAAGGATTAGCGATTCAGTCAACAATTGGCAGATTGCAAAAAGCAGTAAAACCAGAGAATAATTTTGATCAATATATTGGAGAGGTCAATTATATCGATTACAGAAAAGAATATATTCCGTTTGATGATTTGTTCTTTCCGTTTTTATTTAAACGAAAAAGTTTTCAATATGAGCGCGAAGTACGCATTTTAACTGATACTTCAAAAAGTACCATTAAATTAAACGACGGGTTAAAAATCAATGTCGATATCAACCAATTAATCGAAAAAATCTACATTCATCCAAAGTCTGAAAACTGGTACAAAAAACTAGTAATTGAATTGGTAGAAAGACTTGGTTTTGATTTCGAAATAGAAAAATCAGATTTAGAAAGCGATATTTTGATTTAGATTTTTTTTAAAGTTGCTAAGGTTCTAAGAAACTAAGATTCTAAGGTGCTGAGTTTTTTTCGTGCTTTACGTACATAGAAAAATCAAAAGGGTTCTTTTTATTTGATGATAACAAAAAAACCATTTAAAAATTATTTCAGTTAATTTTTAAATGGTTTTTTGTGTAAGGTATTTAAAAACCTCAGTCACTTAGAATCTTAGTATCTCAGAACCTTATATCGGTTTGTAGTTTTCAACCTCCCATTTTTTAGAAGCTAAATCAATGTAGTTATAATGCAAAACATCGTTTTTATCGAATTGTCCGTTTTGGTTGGTATCTTCGATTGTTCTAAAATACAAACGGCTTTTAGATTCAATTAAACTCCAGTCTACTAATTCCTGAAAATCTTCAGAAATTTTGGTAAAATGTTCACCGCTAATATTGCTTAAGTATAACGTTTTAATATCTCCCGAATCAATTTTACCATCTTTATTGGTATCAGCGTCAGCAAGAGTGTAAACCATTATTTGATTCTTCGTTTTATCAGCAACAGGCTTTAAATACGTAGCTGTTAAGATCAAAACTGGTTTATCAGACAAAGGTCGGATAGAATCTGAATCTGTTTTTTGAAATTTCAGATTTTGTAAATATCCTGTAATTTCATATTCTCCTAAATTAGAAATTGTAAAACTCAAATCGTTTACGCTCGAAGATCCGTAACGTGATTTTGTACCTCTTTCATAAACACGTAAATCTCCAACCGGATGGATTAAATAATTTGTTCCTTCCATCTGAATAGGCAAATCAGCCACTTCAATTTGTGTTGAATCTGTCTTGGCTACTACTTTTGCTTTATTTGAAGCATCATAAATTACTTTTGGCTGCTTCTGCACTTCATCTCTACAACTCACTACTGTTCCGATGATTACTAAGGCGATATATTTTAAATAGTTTTTCATGTATGCTAATTATATTGGAATATCAAATATAGTATTTTTGATTGTATTATTTATTTTTATTGAATTTTACTAGGGCGAAGATGTTTAGGAATACAAGCGCGAAATAACCAAAAGAAACCAATATCCACTTTTGTTTAAAAAAAGAAATTTGATATAATTTCTTTTCCCTTTCAGCATAATCATCTACAAACATCACTACTGGAATGCATGTCATCATGTGATCATTTTTTGATTTTTTATTTTTTTTAGATTTATTACTACTTGCCAGTATGTAAATATCATCTCTATAGGGTGCAAAAGTGGGCGCTTTCTCAGTTTTCAGTATATCTACAACACTAACATAAACATCATAATTCGTTTTAGGACCAAAATGAGTTACAATCCCATTTATAGTATCTTTACTTATAACTAATTTCTTCAGATAAAATTTCATTTCATTCAGCCTTTGTTTTTCAGCTGATAAACTCCCATTAAAATCAAATATCTTATATTTTCTTAAAGTAGCAATTTTATATTTTGTGAATGACCTCTTATCGGCCAGATAAATCTCAATTCCTCCATAAACTTTAAAAGCATCAACTTTATAAAAATGACAAAACAAAACAAAGGAATAAAAACTAGCGAAATCATTCCAGGAACGTAAAAAATCTTCTTTCTTTTTTCATGTTTCTCTATCATAACCTCGCATTCAGCTTAACATTAAAAACGCGTGAAGTCATATAATTTGGAATCGCATATTGATTTTTAGAATATACATCGCGAACCCAGGTGTTTGTTATGGCATTTTGATTATTGAAAAGATTGAAGATTTCTAAACCAAGAGACAATTCTTTAAAGTTTTTTATCCAGCCTGTTTTAGAACTTTGTGTATTGCTATCCACAAAAACCTTTGCAAAACCAACATCGGCTCTGCGGTAGTCATTTAATCGGTTTTGATATAAATATGGGTCAGAATAAGATGGCGAACCGCCTGGTAAACCTGTATTATAAACCAAATTCAAATACAATTTCACACTCGGAATATTTGGCATATAATCCTGAAACAACATGGCGAATTTTAAACGCTGATCTGTTGGTCGGGCGATATACCCTTTGTTTTCGTAGTTTTCATCGGTTTTTAAATACCCAAAACTAATCCACGATTCGGTTCCGGGAACAAATTCTCCGTTTAATCTAAAATCTAAACCTTGCGCATACGCTTTTGCATTATTGTTGGCGATATAGCGAATTCGAACATTATCAATCGAATACACATTTACATCTGAAAGCGATTTATAGTAGATTTCAGTAACCCATTTAAACGGGCGACTCCACATTTTAAAATTATAATCGTTGCTCAAAACAATATGTACAGATTCCTGCGCTTTTACATTTGGATTTACAACACCATTTAAATCACGAAGTTCTCTATAAAATGGCGGCTGATGATACAATCCTCCCGAAAGCCTGAAAACCATATCCATATCCCAATCTGGTTTTAAAGCAAATTGCGCACGCGGACTAAAAACAATTTGATTTTTTCCTTCGATTGCAGCACCTGAAACATCCCAACTCTGGAAACGTGCTCCAACATTATACCAAATTTGGCTTGACCCAATCTCTGATTGATTGTTATATTGTGCGTAACCAGAATATCTGTTTATCGTATTAAAATTAGTCGCACGAACATCCTGATAAGGCAGCAAAGGCCCAGTGTAAGGTTCGTATGGCTGATTATTTATTGGAATAATTGGTGGATTGATTGAAAATCCTGCAGAATCAATCATCTCCCACTCTACTATTCTATCACGAATGGATTCTCTGGTGTATTTTAAACCAAATTCTAACTGACTATTACTCCATTCCTTAAAACCTTTAATTTCTGCATTTGCAATTAAAGCGTCCAGATCATTTCGCGCATGATTGAGTTGAGAACCAATTCCGCGTGTGAAATCAACATTATCAGTATCGGTTTCTCCGTCGGGATTTACATTTCCTAAACGATATTGTGCCAAAATATCAAAATGTTCCTGTTCTGTTGTGTGAAATATTGAACCAATCAATTTTAAGGTAAAACCTGGCGAGACTTTATAAGTAGTTTTTAAAGCGCCAAAATAAGTATCATATTGATCTTTTTCCTGACCTTCATAATAAACTGCCAAAGCCATAGGCTGATCTATGGTTCCAAATTTAGTTTCGCGGGTTAAAGGCTGGTATAAATATTTATTTCGCGAAATATTTCCTAAAAAACTCATTTGCCATTTTTCAGAAATATCATAATTGATATTCGTCTGAACATCAACAAAAGTTGGCGTATAATTGGTTTGTGTATCCTGGCTATTTACCAATAAACTATTGTTTCGATAACGAACCCCAGTTACGGCAGACCATTTTTTATTTTTAGAAACTGCATCAACAGCAACACTTCCCCCAAGGAAACTGGCTTCTAAAGCTGCGCCAAATTCGGTTGGCTTTCGATAGGTAATATCTAAAACGGAAGACAATTTATCCCCAAATTTTGCCTGAAAACCACCGGCAGAAAAATCTACGTTTTGAACTAAATCTGTATTGGTAAAACTCAAACCTTCCTGCTGTCCCGAACGAATTAAAAACGGACGATACACTTCAATTTCGTTTACATAAACTAAGTTCTCATCATAATTTCCGCCTCGAACGGCATATTGTGTACTCAATTCGTTATTTGAATTTACACCCGGCAACGTTTTTAGTACGTTTTCTATTCCGGCGTTTGCTCCTGGAATTTTCTTGATCGTTGCGGCATCAATAACCGTAATTCCCTGAACGCGCTTTTTATTATTCGAAGAAACAAAAACTTCTCCCATTTGCTCTGCCGAATTACTCATAACCGGATTGAAAACAAAAATCTCATTCGGTTTTAAATTCACCGTAAGACTCATCATTTTTAAGGAAATATGTGTAAAAATCAGGGATGTTTTTTTATTCGAAGGAATTTCTATTTCAAAAAAACCATTAGAATCTGTTTTAGAAGAACTTCCTGAAGTGACAATATTCACATCAGAAACGGGACGTTTTTCACTATCTAAAATAATTCCTTTTACATGAGCATTTTGAGCAAATGAAACATAACCAATGCATAAAAAAAGGAAAACGAATATTAATTTACTCTGGTTCAAACGTTTTGGTTTTATTTTTGTTGACTTCTAAAAAAGTGAGTTTCAAAGATAGCAGAATTACCTACATTATCAACCACTTCAATTTTTAAATCGTTTGCACCTTCTGCAACAAGGCTATCAGCATCAAACTTGTGCGTAATTTTTCTGGTTTTATTATCATATTCAAACAGAACCCAATTTCCGTTTAAATAACCGTTGTACGATTTAATTCCGGATAAACTGTCGCCAATTGTAAACTGAATCGATTTCATATCGCTAATCCATTTATCCTGAATTGGTTTTGCTATTTTAATAACCGGCGCTATGGTATCAAGCACCAAACCATATTGCCCTAAAATTTTTGCTTTAGCGGTAAAAACATCACCTTTTCTAATTGTTCCGTTATAACTGTTATTTTTTCCTATGTACAGTTTATCTCTTAAAGTTTCAGAATAAGTGCTGTCTTTAATAGTAATAGTAAAATTTGAATGTACAGGAATTACATCTTCATGAATATAAATTTTGTTGTTTTTTACATCAAAATTCATATTAAAATCATCATAGAAAGTTCCTGCCGGAAAAAATACCGACATATTATCTTTTTCGAAATTGGTATCCCTGTTATATTTTACAAAATATTTTGAAGTAACAGGTTCTGCATTGACAATTGGTGTAGCCGAATCATATTCGATGGGAACATTTACTGAATTTAAATTTCCAAAATAATCAGAAACTTCAATACGATAGGTCGACGCCAAATTAGGCTCAACCGGCACTATTCCGCGAAGCGAATCTGTTTTAATAATACTCAGGGCAAAAGGTGTTTTCATGAATAACTTCTGCACTCTTTGTCCGGATTTTTTATATCTCGGATAATCAACCAACGCGTTTATATAGCGCATTTCATCAAACGAATACGTATTGAATTGATAATTATAATTTTGATTTCCGTTGAAAAAAGTCGAAACATTATAAACGCCATTTCTATTTCCCGAAACATCATCAAAATCAACAGCTGTAATCCCAAAACCTATTTTACCATTTGCTTTTACTTTATTGGCCAGATAAGTTCCGTCTTTTTGTAAAGAGACATTCAAAAGCAAAGGCAATTTTGACTGATTTGCCGTTGTTCCGTCAAGCGGATAAACGAGTACACTTGAGATAGTTGGTTTTTTAGTGTCTTTTAAATTTTTATCAAAACCAAAAAACATTGGATTGATTACAAATTCGGTTTTAGAATCGCGAAATTCAAAATGCAAATGCGGACCTTCTGACGATCCGGTGTTTCCGGAAAGCCCAATTATTTGCCCTTTTGTAACCGGCAGTTCATCCGGTTTTAAAAACATTTCAATTTCAAAAGCTTTTTCTTTATAATGTGTTTTTAAAACATAATCCTGAATAGCACCAACGGGAGTTTGCAAATGCCCGTAAACAGAAGTGTACCCGTTTGGGTGTGTAATATAAATGCATTTTCCATTTCCAAAAGTCGAAATTTTGATTCTCGAAACATACCCATCGGCAACAGCATACACATTTAAACCTTCTCTTTGATTTGTTTTTAAGTCAAAACCAGCATGAAAATGATTAGGTCGCAACTCTCCAAAATTCCCCGAAAGCTGCATCGGAATATCTAAGGGAGGGCTGAAATAATCTTTTGGGTATTGGTTTTGGGCAAAAAATAAATTACAAAAAAATAAGGTAAATAGTGAAAATCTCATAAGCAACATTTTTGCTAAGATAAAAAATTAACCAGCAAAAACCGAGGATTTGGCTACAAAAATACAATTCACTGAAATTCATTTATTTGCCTATTTTTAATGCAAAAAAATCGATAAAAAATTGCATTAATAAAAAGGAATACTAACTTTGTATGATTAAGTAATGAATAGGATTTATAATGAGTGTAATTGCCGAAATAATTGATACTCTTGAATATAAGGTCGAAAAGCTTTTTGAGAAGTCAAAGGGGCTGGAGAAAAACAATCAGGAATTACGATTACAACTAGCCAAAGCTGCGCAAATCATCCAGAAACAATCTGAAGAAATGGAAGCTTTGAAGAAGCAGTATGATACACTTAAAATAGCCAATTCGTTGCTCGGCAGCGACAATAACAAGAGAGAGACAAAGCTTAAAATAAATTCATTAATTCGCGAAATAGATCACTGTATAGCACAATTATCTGACTAGAAAAACATGGACGGAAAGCTTAGAATTAAAATATCAATCGCAGACAGAGTTTACCCGTTAACGGTAGAACCAACTCAGGAAGAAGGACTTAGAAGTGCTTCTAAAAAAATTGATGCTATGATAAAGCAATTCGAAGAAAGTTACGCAGTTCGCGATAAGCAAGATGTATTGGCCATGTGTGCCCTTCAGTTTGCTTCACAAGTAGAACAAAAACAAATTGATAACGCAATCGATGGAGAAGAAACCATTGAAAGAATTAAAAGATTAAATTCGCTTTTAGATCAATATCTCGAAAATTAAACGTTCTTTACAGAAACTAAGATACTGCCTACATTAGTTCACAATTGGTAAACTCAACACTAACAAATTAGAATGAGCAAATCGTCGCTACTATAGTATGCCATGCTTCGGCTTGGAAACTTGAACAGTGAGTTAGCTCAAAACTTGTCTTTACGAGTTTATTCAAGCAATTAATGTAGGCTTTTTTTATATATAAATTTTAACAAACATGGACATCATAACGATCATTATTTCAGGTATTGTAGGGATTGCAGCAGGTTTTGCAATCGCTAAAATTATCGAAAAAAGCAATATTTCTAACTTAATCAAAAACGCTAAAAAAGAAGCAGCTTCAATTTTAAAAGATGCAAATTTAGAGGCTGAAAATATTAAAAAAGATAAAATTCTTCAGGCAAAAGAGAAATTTATCGAATTAAAATCAGAGCATGAACAAGTTATTTTGGCAAGAGACAAAAAAGTTGCCGAAGTAGAAAAAAGAGTTCGCGACAAAGAATCTCAGGTTTCAAATGAATTATCAAAAGCTAAAAAAGTAAATGATGATTTTGAAGCTAAAACGCTTGAATATACTAATAAAATTGAAGTTTTAGATAAAAAACAAGCCGAAGTAGACAAATTACACAAAAGCCAGTTACAACAGCTTGAAGTAATTTCAGGACTTTCTGCAGATGAAGCAAAAGAACAATTAGTTGAAGGTTTAAAAGCCGAAGCTAAAAGTAAAGCAATGTCTCATATTCAGGAAACTATTGAAGAGGCAAAACTTACGGCTCAGCAAGAAGCCAAGAAAATTATTATCAACACTATTCAAAGAGTTGGAACAGAAGAAGCGGTTGAAAATTGCGTTTCTGTTTTTAACATTGAATCTGATGATGTAAAAGGTAGAATTATTGGTCGTGAAGGTCGTAACATTAGAGCGCTTGAAGCTGCAACCGGAGTTGAAATCATTGTTGATGATACACCGGAAGCTATTATTCTTTCTTGTTTTGATCCTGTTCGTAGAGAAATTGCTCGTTTGTCATTACACAAATTAGTAACTGATGGTCGTATTCACCCTGCTCGTATTGAAGAAGTTGTTGCTAAAACAGCCAAACAAATCGACGACGAAATTATCGAAGTTGGTAAACGTACGGTTATCGATTTAGGAATTCACGGTTTACACCCGGAATTAATTAAAGTTGTGGGTAGAATGAAATACCGTTCATCTTACGGACAAAACTTATTGCAACACTCAAGAGAAGTTTCTAAACTTTGTGGTATAATGGCGGCTGAATTAGGCTTAAATGTAAAACTGGCAAAAAGAGCTGGTTTACTTCACGATATTGGTAAAGTTCCGGATACTGAAAGTGATTTACCTCACGCTTTATTAGGTATGCAATGGGCTGAGAAATACGGTGAAAAAGAAGAAGTTTGCAACGCTATTGGAGCTCACCACGACGAGATTGAAATGAAATCATTACTTTCTCCAATCGTTCAGGTTTGTGATGCTATTTCAGGTGCAAGACCAGGTGCAAGACGTCAGGTTTTAGATTCTTACATTCAACGTTTGAAAGATCTTGAAGAAGTAGCTTACGGATTTAGCGGTGTAAAAAATGCTTATGCAATCCAGGCTGGTAGAGAACTTCGTGTAATTGTAGAAAGCGAAAAAGTTTCTGATGATAACGCAGCAAATTTATCTTTCGAAATTTCACAAAAAATCCAAACTGAAATGACTTATCCAGGTCAGGTAAAAGTGACTGTAATTAGAGAAACAAGAGCGGTTAATATTGCTAAATAATCTCAACTTAAATATAAAAAACAAAAGGCTATCTTAACAGATAGCCTTTTGTTTTTACACTACATCATCTCTAACGTTGTGTATATTTTATAATACAGATCAACACGAAAACCTGTAGAGAGAGAAAAAAAATTAACCACGGAGAACGCAAAGTTTTTTAAATATACTAGTAAAAACACAAAGTTCACAAAGCTTTGCGAACTTAGATTGTGTAAACACAACTTAAATCTTAGTGAACTCTGCGAAAAACCTTTGTGTTCTTTGCGTTAAAAATAATTAGCTATGTGTTTTAATGCAAGTGAAATGTCTTTTCCTAATTTTTAAACTATCAAATCTATGTTCCTATATGTTTAAACAAATCTTACATATCATTAAAGACGATTTTAAAACTCGTTCCCACTCCTACTTCACTTTCTACAGAAATCGTCCCTTTCATGGCTTCAATTTGATTTCTGGTGATATATAAACCAATTCCCCGGGCTTCCTGATGTTTGTGAAATGTTTTATACATTCCGAATAACAAATTGCCATAAACAGCCAAATCGATTCCTAAACCATTATCAGTAATTTTTAATGATTTATGGCCGTCGGGTTCGATGGCAAAATCAAAAGTAATAACAGGATCTCTATCAGGATGACGGTATTTTATGGCATTTGTGGCAAAATTCAACAGTACACTTTCCAGATAAGCCGGATTAAAATTGATCGTTAAATATTCAGGCACATTATTTACAATCGTAACGTTCGTTTGTTTATCGTAACCTTTAATTGTAGTAATCGTTTTATCGATATATTCATTCAGTCTTAAAGGCATAACGGCAATATTAATATTGCTTTGTGTTTTTACAATTTGGGTTAAATTAGAAATCGTTTCATTCAAATCATTAGAAACAGTTCTTAGATGAACCAACATTTCATTGATATTTACTTTATCAACATCGGCATCAATAAAATCCAGAATCGATTTTATATTTCCTGCCTGTGTATTTAAATTATGCGAAACGATATGCGAGAAATTCAACAAACGACTATTTTGGTCGCTGTAGAGTTTCATTGTTTTTAAAAGTTCTAATTCTTTTTCTTTTTGAAGAGAAACATCAGTATGGGTTCCTATAACTCGCAATGGTTTTCCGTTTTCATCACGATCTATAACTTTTCCACGATCTAAAATCCATTTATAATTCCCGCTGGAAGTCATTACACGATGATAATTTTCATAGTAAGGAATCTTATTATCAAAATGTTCCTGTATGTCTGAATAATATTTTGGAAGGTCGTCAGGATGCACAATTTTATCCCAACGTTCGGGTTCGTCAAAAATATCTGCCGAATCTAATTCTAAAATTTTAAGTGAAAGAGAAGAATAGAAAACACTGTTTGTAACCATATTCCAATCCCAGATTCCCGCGGTTGAAGCTTCGAGGGCAAACTGAAAACGTTCTTCTGAAATACGTAATTTTTCTTCTTTATCTTTTAAGTCTGTAATATCCGAAACATGCCCGTAAAAACTCACACAACCATCTAAAGCCAATTCGGTTTTTGAAGAAATCTTAAACCAACGCAATCCTTTTTTGGGCAAAATCGCTCTGAATTCAAGTATCCACGGTTTAACTTCTCTTCGGGACTTAACCAAAGACTGAAAAAACATATCCCGATCATTGGGATGAATTCGATTGTAAATTACTAATATACTTTCATTTGAAAATGTACTTGACGGAAGTTCAAAAATATCATCGGCAGATTTACTGACTAGCGGAAAACTGTAATTATTATTACAATCGATAATAAACTGAAAAAGTAAATCAGGCATTTCAGCAAATAACTTTTTATAAAAATTATTCACTTCTAAACAGTCCTCATTTTCATATAAATCAAAAACCATATATTCTCTTTTAATGCAAATTCAATTATTAAAATAATCTTCAAACCAAAAACAGAAAAAGACTTAAGTTATTGTTTTCTACCTCTATTAATGTAAAAATTTAAGACAAGGTATTAATTTTTATTACATAAAATTATAATTTTGAAAGAATTATACTCAAACTTATTTCCGCGGATGAAAAGAATGCATCACTTCTTTCAGGAAATTTCGATCTAAATGCACATAAATTTCTGTAGTTGTAATCGACTCATGTCCAAGCATTAACTGAATTGATCTAAGATCTGCACCGTTTTCAAGCAAATGTGTTGCAAAAGAATGACGCAATGTATGCGGACTAATGTTTTTGTGCAGATTGATTTGTAGAGCCAGATTTTTTATAATGGCAAAAATCATCGAACGCGTAAGCTGTCCCCCTCTTCTATTCAAAAACAGTGTATCTTCAAAACCTTTTTTGATATTTATTGTATTCCGAATTGAGTTTTGGTAAATCTCAATATATTTTTGCGTTAATTTTCCAATAGGAACAAAACGTTCTTTATTTCCTTTACCTGTGATTTTAACAAAACCTTCTTCAAAAAATAAATCAGAAATTTTAAGCGAAACCAGCTCAGAAACCCTAAGTCCGCAACCGTATAAAGTTTCCAGCATTGCGCGGTTTCTCTCGCCTTCATTCGAACTCAAATCTATCGCGGCAATAAGCGCATCAATTTCAGAAACAGATAAGGTATCCGGCAACTTACGCCCTGTTTTTGGCGATTCGATTAATTCTAATGGACTGTCTTTTCTATAATCTTCAAAAATCAAATAATTAAAAAAGCTTTTCAACCCGGAAATTATTCTGGCCTGCGAACGTGGATTTACTTCTTTTGAAACCGAATAAATAAATTCCTGTACTGTTTCGTCAGTAATATTTATGGGAGAAACTTCAATTTGATTGGTTTCTAAAAAAAGACACAATCGCTCAATATCGAAACCGTAATTTTCGATTGTATTTTTAGACAATCCTCTTTCGATGCGTAAATACGATTGATAATCTTTGATATAAGTATTCCATTTCATATTTACAAAGTAAAACATTTTTAGCATAAAAAACCTTCGGGATTAGGGAAGGTTTTATGATATTAGAACTTGTAAGCGAGAGATAACGCCAAAACACTATTACGGATTTTTGTATCGTCTCCAGATTCAGTTTTTGCAATATTTGATAAACCGATATTATACCGAAGATCAGCCATTAAATTCTGATTAATATTATAACCGACACCAATAACAAAACCAAAATCAACAGATTCAAACGCTTCTTTAACATCCTGTTTTACAATTGGACTATATTGAGTTAATTTAGCTGATGTTTTTGCCGATGTTAAAAATCCAACTTGTGGTCCGGCTTCAATAAAAGATTTCTCATCTGGAGAATATTTAAAGAGAACTGGCACATTTACATAGGAAAGATTCCATTTAATATCTCCTGTATCATAAACACCAAATACATTGGTCCCAGCATTTTTCATTTTTGTAACCTGATTAGAATACAAAACCTCAGGTTGAATATCGAATTTATCAGATAATTTGATTTGGGTTAGAGCACCGATATTGACTCCAAACATTGGTCTTAAATTCAGTCCACGAGTATCTCCAGCCCAGCTTGACAAGTTTAAACTGCCTTTTATTCCTACTTTAACATCTTGAGCATTTGCAAAACCACATAACATAACTGCAATAGCAGATAAAATAATCTTCTTCATTTCTTTCTATTTTACGAAAACAAATGTAGCTTTTTTCTCTCAAAATAAAAATTCGATAAAAAAAACCTTCCGGATTAGGGAAGGTTATTTAAATATTCTAAAAAATATTAGAATTTGTATGCAGCAGTTAATGCTAAAACGTTATTTGTATATCTATCATTATAGTAATAACCATCATTATCATAATAATCGTTGTTATCGTAAATGCTTGTTAAACCAATAGTATAACGAATACCCACAGAGAAATTATCTGTAAAATTATATCCTGCTCCTAAATTAAAACCAGCATCAACTGATTTTTCATCTTGAATATTTTTACTAGAAACCAATAATCCAAGTTGTGGTCCAGCTTCAACACTAAATTGTTTTGTAATGTAATATTTAGCTACTACAGGAATATTGATATAGTTTAAATTTACGGTTTGGTCGCGCTCACCATAATATTCAAATTTAGCTCCCTGTGTAGAAAACAAAAGTTCTGGCTGAATGTATAATTTTTTCCAAACATTAATCTCAGCAAAACCACCTAATTGAACACCAATTAATGCATTAGCCTCATTAGCACCACCAATAGTAGCGATGTTAAGACCACCTTTTACTCCAAATCTAGTTTTTTGGGCATTTGCAAACCCAAATGCCATTATTGCAATAGCACATAGAATAATTTTCTTCATTTTATTTGTTTATGGTTAAAATTCAGTGGCAAATATAAAACTATAGTTAGTGTAAAAGGATTTGTTTTTTAACAAATAATTTAATAATTAGGGGCAATTATGTTAAAATAAATAACTACTAATTCAATATAACGAGAAAAGCCTTTCAAATATGAAAGGCTTTTCTTAAATTTTAAAAATAAATATTTTAGAATTTATATGCTAAAGACAATGCAAGGTTACTATTTTTAGCGCTATCGTAATAGTCTTCTTCATCATCAATATCTGCATCTTCAGCAATAGGAGATATACCAATTGTGTAACGAAGATTGATAGAAAGATTTTCAGTAAAGTGGAATCCAGCACCTACATTAAATCCAAAATCGACAGATTTAAAACCATCTTTAACATCTTCACCATCAGATTTTGCTGATAATAAAATTCCAAGTTGCGGACCAGCTTCAACACTAAATTTTGGCACAATATAGTATTTAGCTAAAACAGGAATATTCAAATAATTTAATTTAACATCAACATCACCAAAAAATGGTCCAGCTTCCAATGTACTTCCTTGTGCAGAATATAAAAGCTCTGGTTGAATGGCAAACTTGTCCGCTATTTTGATTTCGGCAAAACCCCCAACATGAAATCCTACTAGTGATTTAGTGCCGTCAACATCCCCACCAACGATATTAGAAAGGTTTACTCCTCCTTTTACTCCAAATCTTGTTTCCTGAGCATTTGTGAATCCAAATGCCATTACTGCAATTGCAGATAAAATAATTTTTCTCATTTTATTTGTTTTGGTTAAAATTAATAATCAAATATAAAACTTTACTTGATAAAAATTAATTTGTTTTTTAACAAATAATGTTAGTTATTATAGATAAAGTCATGTTAAATAAAGCTCTCTAAATCGTTAATCTGTTATAAACCAATTCTAATGTCTTAAAATTTAAAATTTCGAAAAATTGTTAATATTAGCAGAAATGTGAATTCTGTTAATTATTGGATTCTAAATATAAAAACAATAAAATGAAGAATACGTAGTTTTAATAGTATAAAACAAATTTTAATCTTAAAAAGGTAATTCTATGAAAAAGATATTTTTAGCAGCTGTATTGTTCATAGCGACATCGGCTACAATTCAGGCACAATTGTTACAAATAGGTGTTAAAGGCGGGGTAAATTTTGCAAGTCAAACTGGAGACGCGTTTCCAGAACAAAATTTTGATAAAGAAGGCATCACAAGTTTTCACGCAGGTTTAGTTGCAGAGATTAAACTATTAGAAAGATTTTCTGTTCAGCCAGAGCTTCTATACTCAACTCAGGGAGCAACGTACAAAAATGCAGCTCAGGAATTTAAAAACGAATTAGGTTATATCTCCATTCCTGTAATGGCTAAGTTTTATTTAACAGATTCATTTAGTCTTGAAGTTGGTCCACAAGCATCATTTTTAGTAAGTGAAAAAAATGACTTTGATGTTGAAGATGGAGAAACATTCGAATTTGGGCTTAATGCCGGTTTAGGATATAAAATCACAAAAAACTTTTTTGTTCAGGGGCGTTATGGTTTAGGTTTAACAGAAGCTTCAAAAAATGCTGATATTAAAAACTCTACAGTACAATTATCTGCCGGATTTATGTTCTAAAATAATATCACATACTTTTATAAAAACCGTTCTGTTAATTAGAACGGTTTTTTTATTTTTACAAAGTTCAAATGGCAATGGCAATTGCAAAAAATCAATGTCAATGTCAATGTCAATTGCAAAATTCAATCTCAATAAAAAACTAACTTTAGATTAATTGAACTTGTATTACTTATATGGGTTAAAAAGTCTAGATTTTTCAAAATAACTTAAATATGAAAATCGCTATAATCAACGGACCGAATTTGAATCTTTTAGGAAAAAGAGAACCTGTAGTATACGGAAGTGAAACTTTTGAAGATTATTTTGAAAGACTGGAACATAAATTTCCAAACGTTGAACTTACTTATTATCAAAGCAATATTGAAGGTGAATTGATAGGGAAAATTCAGGAAGTTGGTTTTACATTTGACGGAATCATTTTAAATGCCGGCGCATACACACATACTTCTATAGGTTTAGGTGACGCGATTAAAGCCGTTACAACTCCCGTTATCGAAGTGCATATTTCGAATACATATGCACGCGAAAGTTTCAGACATCAATCGTATTTATCCGGAAATGCCAAAGGTGTTATTTTAGGTTTTGGATTAAAAAGCTACGAATTAGCGATTCAGTCTTTCTTGTAAAATATTTTAATCGAAGGGAAAACTCAATATTCCTTTCATCTCTGAAATCATATTATTTTCAAATATAGCCCACGGTTTCAACCGTGGGATACTGATCGTAAAATACATTTGTGCCACAACGGTTGAAACCGTTGGCTATGTCTAAAGTACTACGCCTGATAGCAATTTAACAAATTTTTAATAAGCTCAGTCTCAACATATCCTATTTTTGTTAGAGAAAATGCCTCTATGAAAAATTACATTTTACTTGCCTTTTTATTTTTTTCTATTACCAATTTTGCTCAAATCAAAGGAACCGTTACCGATGAAAAAGGAAATCCGTTGCCTTTTGTTTCTGTTTTTGAAGAAAACACATACACAGGAACAACCTCAAACGAGCAGGGAAATTACCAGCTTAACGTAAAAGAAACGGGAAAAAACAGAATCATTTTTCAATACCTGGGGTTTAAAACTCAGAAAATCACAGTTTCTACAGATTCTAAAACAATTACTTTGGATGTGAAAATGCTGGAGGAAAGTTTTACACTAAACGAGGTTGTAATTGACCCGAAGAACAATCCTGCAAATGCCATTATAAAAAATGCAATTGCAAACAAAAAAGAAAACTCTCAAAAAACTTCCAGATATACAGCCGATTTTTATTCGAAAGGAATGTTTAAGGTTAAAGATTTGCCTAAAAAAATCCTGGGACAAAAAGTAGATCTTGGCGATGATATGGCATCTAACCTGGATTCGACAGGAACCGGAATTTTGTATTTATCTGAGACCGTTTCAAAAATTACTTTTGAAAAACCCAATAAACTAAAAGAGAAAATTGTTGCTTCGCGAATTTCAGGAAACAATAAAGGTTATAGTTATAATACTGCCTCTTTGTCTTATTATGATTTTTATGATAATACTTTAGATTTTGATGTTAGGCTCATCTCTCCTATTGCTGACAATGCTTTTAATTATTACAAATACAAACTAGAAGGAACTTTTTTTGACTCTAATAATCAGGAAATCAACAAAATAAAAGTAATCCCAAAACGTGATAAAGAACCTGTTTTTGAAGGTTACATTTATATTGTTGATGACAGTTTTGCTATTTATGCAATTGATCTTGATATAAAAGGTTACCGAATGAAAAATGAATTTACTGAGGTAATGACTTTAAAACAGAGCTTTAATTATAATACTACAAACAAAATCTGGTCTAAAAACGCACAGACACTTTCTTTTAATGCCGGTATTTTTGGTGTGAAATTTTCGGGACAATTCAATTATATTTATTCGAATTATGAATTTCCGGATTCCTTCGAAAAGAAAACTTTTACCAATGAAATTGTTGCTTTTGAAGCCAATGCCAATAAAAAAGATAATGCCTTCTGGAATGAAATTCGTCCTATTCCGTTAACGATTGAAGAAAGCGCGGATTACACAAAAAAAGACAGTTTACTAATCATTCGAAAATCTCAAAAATATACCGATTCTGTTGATGCAAAAAATAACAAATTTAAAGTTTGGGATATTTTAGCGGGTTACGATTATAAAAATACTTTCAAAAAATACTCTTTTAGTTACGATGGTTTATTAAATATAACTTCTTTGAGTTTTAATACGGTTCAGGGATTTAATCTGGATTCTGGTTTTTCTTTCAAAAAATGGAATGAAGAGGAAGGAAAAAGCACTTCTGTTAAAACTACCTTTAATTATGGTTTTTCTGATGAGCGTTTTCGTGTTATTGGAGAATTTAATCATAAATTCAACAACATCAATTATGCTACAATTGGTATTTCCGGAGGAACGAAAGTGGCCCAATTTAATGCCGCAGAACCGATAAGTAAATTTGTAAATTCTATAAGTTCCCTATTCTTTAAAGACAATTATATGAAATTGTATAATCTGGAATTTGCTCAGATTAACTATGCTCAAGATGTTGCAAACGGAATAAATCTGAATGGAAAATTGGCGTATGAGCAACGAAAACCACTTTTTAATACAACAGATTATTCGTTCTTTAAAAGAGATGATTTTTATTCGTCTAATAATCCGCTTGCGCCAAATGATTTTGACACTCCTGCTTTTGATCAGCATCATTTATTTAAAGCTGCGTTGACTGCACGAATTAATCTTGGAAATAAATACATTTCAAGACCAGATGGAAGATATAATTTTAAAGATGATAAATATCCAACTATATTTTTAGTCTTTGAAAAAGCTTTTGCTGCGAGCGAAAAAAAATATGAATTTGAAAGAATTGGTGCAGCTATTCAATATGATTTATCACTGGGAAACAAAGGAATTTTAGGAATGAATTTGAGAGCCGGGAAATTCTTTAATGCAGAAAACATTTCTTTTATCGATTACAGACATTTTAATGGAAATCAAACCCATATTGGAACAACTGACCGTTATTTGAATGTTTTTAATTTAATGCCTTATTACAGTAATAGTACAAACGACAGTTACTTTGAAAATCATTTAGAATACAATGATACCGGGTTTATTATGAACAAAATTCCGTTACTGAATTTACTAAAATCAACAATGAATCTTGGTTTTCATTCCTTAGCAATTCCCGGCAGAAAGCCTTATTCTGAATTTACGATTGGTCTGGATAATTTGGGTTTCGGAAAATTTAAATTGTTCAGAGTTGATTATGTTCATTCTTATCAAAGCGGTATTCAGCAAAATGGTGTTGTATTTGGGTTGAAAATTTTGAATGTCCTTGATTAATATTTCACGCAGATTTGGCAGATTGAACAGATCTTAAATTTTCACAATCTTGTCATCCCGAGGAACGAGGGATCTTCGTTAGTAATTCGACAAAGATTGGCGATTTTGATTGCGGAGTTACAGTTCGTTGCTCTCTGGAGGTGACTTCTCCTCCGTCGAAGTGACAAAACTATATGTAAATTAAAAGCTTTAAACTTCTATTTACCTGAGATCGCGTTAGGGATAGAAGCGGTATCCTTTTTATTTTTTCTTTAAAAATAAAAAGATATAGCGTATAGCCCGACCGAAGGGAACGCCCAAATAAAAAATCCGTTTACTCATTAAGAATAAACGGATTTTGTAATTTTCATCTTTGTCAAAGTTTAAAATTTTGACAAAGATTCGCAAAGCATATAAAATCTTAGAAACTTAGAATCTCAGCATCTTAGAACCTTTAAGAGTGATAATCATCCGGTTCAATATGTATCAAAACATTTCCTAATTGCGGGATTTTTTCTTTTAAAGTATCCTGAAGCTTGTGTGACAAATCATGCCCCTCTTTTACTGAAATTTTGGCCGAAACTATTGCGTGAAGATCAACGTGGTATTTCATACCGGCTTTACGAATAAAACATTTTTCGGTTCCTAGAATTCCTTCTACTTTTAAGGATTTTACACGAATTTCTTCGACTAAATCATCATTTAAATGTTCGTCCATGATTTCGCCAAGAGCAGGCCGGAAAATTTTATAACTGTTGTATAAGATAAAAAAAGCAGCAAAAAGTGCCGCCCAATCATCTGCAGATTCATAACCTTTACCCATAAACAAGGCAAACGAAATTCCGATAAATGCTGCTACCGAAGTAATGGCATCGCTGCGATGGTGCCAGGCATCAGCTGCCAAGGAAGAGCTGTTGGTTTCTCTGCTTTTTTTCATTACCAATCGAAACGAATATTCTTTCCAGATAATAATGGCGCCTAAAACATATAGTGTCCAGGATTTTGGCAAATCATGTGACGACTGAATATTAGAAATACTTTCATAACCAATAATAGTGGCAGAAGTAATTAAAAACCCAACAACCAAAAAAGTAATTAATGGTTCGGCGCGCCCATGTCCGTAAGGATGATTTTCATCGGCTGGTTTATTTGAATATTTGATTCCGAATAAAACCAGACAAGAAGAAAATATATCTGTTGTCGATTCGATAGCATCTGCAATCAAGGCGTAAGAATTGCCAAAAAAACCTGCCAAGCCTTTTATAAGGGCCAAGCAGGTGTTTCCGGCTATACTAAAGTATGTAGCTTTTATAGCTTTTTGTTCATTTGTCATTTAACGACATTTATTTTTTTGCCACGAATTCACAAATTATTTTGATAATCTTTGAAGATTTAAATTCGTGGCTAACTTTCTACGCTCTCACGATTTTTGCTCCAATAGCTCTTAAACGCTCATCGATACGCTCGTATCCACGGTCGATTTGTTCTATATTTTGAATTGTGCTTGTTCCTTTTGCAGAAAGTGCAGCAATTAATAATGAAATACCTGCACGAATATCTGGAGATGACATTGTTGTTGCTTTCAATTGAGATTCGAAATTATGTCCCATAACCACAGCTCTGTGCGGATCACATAACATGATTTTTGCCCCCATATCAATTAATTTATCGACGAAAAACAAACGGCTTTCGAACATTTTTTGGTGAATTAAAACATCCCCTTTTGCTTGTGTTGCCACAACCAAAACAATACTCAATAAGTCAGGTGTAAATCCTGGCCAAGGTGCATCGGCAATGGTTAAGATAGAACCATCAATATCGGTTTTTACTTCATATCCATCTGTGTGAGCAGGAATATAAATATCGTCACCACGTTTTTCGATTGTAATACCCAATTTTCTAAATGTATTCGGAATCAAACCTAAATTTTCCCAGCTTACATTTTTGATTGTGATTTCGCTTTTTGTCATAGCCGCCAAACCAATCCAGGAACCGATTTCGATCATATCAGGAAGAATTGTGTGCTCGCATCCACCAAGGCTTTCAACTCCTTCGATAGTCAATAAGTTTGAACCAACTCCGGTAATTTTAGCTCCCATTGAGTTTAGCATTTTACACAATTGTTGCAGGTAAGGCTCACAAGCAGCGTTGTAAACTGTTGTTTGTCCTTTTGCTAAAACGGCTGCCATTACGATATTTGCAGTTCCGGTTACAGATGCTTCATCAAGTAACATATCTGTTCCTTGTAATCCTTCTGCAGGAGATTCTACTCCGTAGAAGTGATCTTCTCTGTTGTATCTAAATTTTGCTCCAAGGTTAATAAAACCTTCAAAGTGTGTATCTAATCTACGACGACCAATTTTATCTCCTCCCGGTTTTGGAATATATCCTTTTCCGAAACGTGCCAAAAGCGGTCCAACAATCATAATAGAACCACGAAGCGCTCCACCTTCTTTTTTGAAAGCTTCAGTTTCTAAATAACCAACGTTAACTTCATCAGCCTGAAACGTAATCGAACCCGGTTCATTGCGTTGAATCTTAACTCCTAAATTACCCAACAAAGTGATTAATTTATTGATGTCAATAATATCGGGAATATTATTAATTTTTACTTTATCTCCCGTTAGAAGCACGGCACATAAAATTTGTAATGCCTCATTTTTTGCTCCTTGCGGAGTGATTTCTCCTTTTAAAGGAATTCCTCCTTCGATTTTAAAAATTCCCATAGATTTTTTTTAAGGTTCTGAGCTACTAAGGTTCTGAGGTTCTAAGTTTTTCTCTTTGTAAAAAAGCTTAGTAACTTAGCTGCTTAGCAACTTTTATTTTTGTTTTTGTTTTTTTAGGGCTTTGAGTTACTGAGATCCTGAGCTAAAAAACCTTAGCATCTTAGAGACTTAGTACCTTTTTTATTTTTGATTATTTTTCTGAAAAGGTTTTGGTTTTCCAGGGCCTTTATTGTTTTTGTTGCTTTGAATTTTTGGCTGTCCCGGTGGTGTAATTTTGTTCGACATGCGTTTATTGGTACGCAATAAATCGGTTGTATTTAAAAGCTCTTCTGTGCTTTGTAACAAGTTGATCTTTCCACCAGACAATTCAAATAAATGTTCAAAAATTACATCGTCTTTTACAGTGTCCTTATTCCAGCTCAGGTATGATTTTTTCATGTGGTTGGCGATCACCAATACCAATGCATTTTTCATTTCGCCTTCGTCCCATTTATTGGCTACATCAATCATGTACTTGATGTTGTTACCATAGAACCTGTATTTTGGAAAGTTTTGCGGATATTGTAAAACATCCGGTTTTAACTGCAATACATCTCTTGACGGAATTGGATATGGCGATTCTACATCTAATTTAAAATCAGACATAATGAAAAGCTGATCCCATAACTTATGTTGAAAATCGGGCACATCACGCAAATGCGGATTCAGACTTCCCATTACCTGAATAATGTATTTTGCAGCTTTATTGCGCGTATCGGCATCTTCAATTGCAGTTGCCTGATCGATCAGTTTTTGCAAATGACGACCATATTCAGGAATGATTAATCGTTGTCTTTCAGAATTGTATTCTAAATTAAAAACAACATCATTTGCGACTTCTTTTTTATATTTTTCGATCATAAGTTATAATGAAACTATACCTTCTATTGTAGAAACTTCTTTGTATTTATCAATGACATCGTCAGAGCTATTCATTGTAACATCTACAGAAACGCTGGTAAATTTACCTGTTTTAGATTTTGTTGTTTTGATAACCGCACCCATACTGTCAAAAGCTTTTTCAACGCGCTCAACATTATCGGCGACTGAAGGCACTATAAATTTATATAAATATTCAGCTGGCCAGGTATTTGCGTTATCCAGCTCTACTTTTAATCTTTCGTAAAATTCGGCTGTGTTTTTTTCTTTATCGTTCTCCATTCGTAATTAAAAATAAAGGCAAATATACGGTTTTGATTTCAGATTTCAGATTTTTGATTTTAGATTTTTTGGGATGAAATTCATGATACTTTTTTGCCACAAATTTCACGAATTTTCACTAATTAAAAACGGTTTAAAAATTGTAAATATCATATAGTTTAGATTTAGGTTGTAAATTAAAAATTCGTGTAAATTAGTGAAATTCGTGGCTAACTTTTATATTTGAAAAACTTTGCTGCAAAAATGTAGCACAAAGTCGCAGAGCCGCAAAGTTTTTTACGTCAGCACTTTTAAATTCTAAGACTTCCCCTTTAAAACCGAAATACGATGAAAAAATATATCTTCTTACTTTTTACAATTCTCATCTTTTTCAATATTCAGGCACAGGAAATAAAAACAATGACTTATTTCCAAAATGATACAATCAAACTAGATCTGGATTTGTATTTGCCTCAGAAGAAAACCAACGAAAAAATTCCGTTGATCATTTTTGCTTTTGGTGGTGGATTTTCTGGTGGAGACCGTACACAAGAAAAAGATTTTGGAATGTTTATGGCTAAAAACGGTTATGCAGTAGCCAGCATTTCATACAGTTTATACATGAAAGGAAAAGATTTTGGATGCAAAGGAACTTTAACTGAAAAGATAAAAGCAATTCAAATTGGCGTGAGCGATATGTGGCAGGCAACCTCCTTTTTGATTGAAAATGCAAATAAATATAATCTTGATGCTTCAAAAATATTTATTTCGGGAATTAGTGCGGGAGCCGAAATTGGTTTTCATGCCTCGTTTTGGGATTATAAACTGATGAATTTGTACAAAAATAATTTACCTGAAAATTTTAAATACACCGGCTTCATTGGAGGCTCGGGAGCAATTCAGGATATTAATTTAATTACTACAGAAAAAGCAATGCCAATGTTATTATCACACGGAAATAAAGACGATACTGTTCCTTATGCCGCAGGATCTCACCGCTCCTGCCCTACAAACGCTTCGGGTTGGCTGATTCTTTTTGGATCTTATGCGGTTTACAATCAAATGAATGATTTACATAAAGACGTTGAACTGATTACGTTTTGCGGTGGCGGACATGAATTCTCCGGATATCTTTTTCATGATGGCAAACAATATGTTTTGGATTTTGTGAATGATGTTTTGAGTGGAAAGAAATTTGAATCGCATTTGATTGTGCCTTCGAAGAAGAAAGGTTCGGGTTCTGGAAAGTATTTGTTTTGTGATTAATTTTAAAAATTACAATCAAAAGCTCCAGCGGAGCAAAATATTTATAGCCAATTTTCATGTTTATATTCCAAAGCTCCAGCGGAGCGATATATAGATTTGCAAAATGTCACCCCGATGGGGTTTTACCAAAGAATCTCATAATTCCCTATAAATATGATGTCCCGTTGGGACTAAACAAACATTTCATATTTCTATTTAAAACTGGACTAAAGTCCAGCTCTACAATATTTGTCGAGCCGATGGCTCTTTTCCGTTTTAGGTCCGGAGGAACGATCTATTTTGTAGAGCTGGATTTTAATCCAGCACCATAATATTTTGTCGAGCGTATGACTCTTCCCTATTTAGTTCCAGACGAACGATTTATTTTGTAGAGCTGGATTTTAATCCCGCATAATTACAAAAATTGCGAAATCATTCGCTTAAAGCAAAATAATCTTTTTAAATACCAATAACTTTAGGTAAATTTGCGCTTTATTTTTAGAAAGTGCAAAAACAAATCATAGTACTCATTGGTGGCCCGGGAACGGGAAAATCTACTCTTATCAACGAATTGGTGGCTCGTGGCTACTGCTGTTATCCTGAAATTTCAAGACAAGTTACTCTCGAAGCCCAACAACGCGGAATCGAGCAATTGTTCCTGGAACAACCTTTATTGTTTAGCGAAATGTTGTTGGAAGGCAGAATCAAACAATTTGAAAACGCCATTGAAGAACCGGATAATGTAGTTTTTATAGATCGCGGAATTCCTGATGTTGTGGCTTATATGGATTATATAGGTGATGAATATCCGGCGCATTTTGTAAAGGCTTGTGAGGATTTTAAATACACCAAAACTTTTATTTTACCGCCTTGGGAAGAAATTTACGAAAGCGACACAGAACGTTACGAAAATTTCGAACAGGCATTAACAATTCAGAAGCACCTTGTTGAGACGTATAGCAAATATGGCTATAATTTAATTGAAGTGCCTAAAGATACGGTTGAAAACAGAATTCTTTATATCTTAGATAAAATTTAGGCAGGCGGTTTAAAGTTGTAAAACTAGAACTGATTTCTAAATTTTTAACTTTAAAACCAAAGCTATGCCAGAAGCACAGGAAATTCTTTTAAAATACTGGAAACACGACAGTTTTAGACCGTTGCAAAAGGAAATTATTGACTCGGTTTTAGAAGGTCAGGATACTTTTGCTTTGCTCCCAACGGGTGGCGGAAAATCGATTTGTTTTCAGGTTCCGGCAATGATGCAGGACGGAATTTGTTTGGTGATTTCTCCTTTGATCGCTCTTATGAAAGATCAGGTGGCAAATTTACAAAAAAGGGAAATTAAAGCCATTGCGCTGACTGGCGGAATTCACACGGAAGAAATCATTGATCTTCTCGACAATTGTCAATACGGAAATTATAAGTTTTTATATCTTTCTCCTGAAAGACTTCAGTCTGATTGGATTTTGGAACGCATCAAAAATCTTCCTATAAATTTAATTGCTATTGATGAAGCGCATTGTGTTTCGCAATGGGGACACGATTTTCGTCCGGCTTATCTGAAAATTTCTGAGCTTAAAAAATATTTTCCTAAGATTCCTTTTCTAGCATTGACAGCAACAGCAACTCCAAGAGTTATTGAAGATATCAATACAGAATTAGGTTTAAAAGCCCCAAAACTTTTTCAGCAATCATTCGAAAGAAGAAACATTGCTTACATGATTTTTGAGGTCGAAGACAAATTGTATCGTACCGAACAAATTTTGAAGAAAAATCCACAGCCTTCTATTATATATGTACGAAATCGAAAATCATGTTTGAGTATTTCGTCACAATTACAATCATTAGGATTCAAGGCAACTTATTATCACGGTGGACTTTCGGCAAAAGAAAAAGATAAAAACATGCAGTTGTGGATGTCGGAACAAGCACAGGTTATTGTAGCCACGAATGCGTTTGGAATGGGAATTGACAAAGACAACGTAAAAACGGTTATTCATACACAACTTCCTGAAAATATAGAAAATTATTATCAGGAATCCGGAAGAGCTGGACGAAATGGCGAAAAAGCTTTTTCAGTTTTGCTTTATAACAATTCAGATGCAAATCAAACCGAACAGCAATTTTTAAGTGTTTTGCCGGATAAGAAGTTTTTAAAAACGATGTATGTCAAACTTTGCAACTATTTTCAGATTGCCTATGGTGAAGGTTTAGATGATACTTTTTCTTTTAAACTAAATCATTTTTGTCATAAATATGAGTTTCCCACTTTAAAAACTTATAATGCATTGCAGTTTTTAAATCAACAGGGAATCATTACACTATCACAGGAATTTTCAGAAAAAATCACACTACAGTTTTTAATCGAATCAAAAGAAGTGATTCGATATACGAGTCTGAATCAAAATGATGAGGAAATTATTCTGGCGATTTTAAGAACGTATCCCGGAGTTTATGAAATGAAAACTCCTTTTAATCTTTCTTTGATTGCAAAAAAATCAAATCATACAGAAGAACAGGTTTTGGCTGTTTTAGAAAAACTTAGAGAAAAAGAAATCATCGAATACAAATCGAAAAACAACGACGCTACTATATTATTTAATGAAGTTCGCGAAGATGATCTTACCATAAACAGGGTTTCGAAATATCTGGAAAAACAAAATCAGCTAAAAAAAGAACAACTTTTATCTGTTCTACATTATATAAAGGAGAATAAAACCTGCAAGAACCGTTTGATTTTGGATTACTTTGGAGAAGAAACAAAAGAAAACTGTGGCGTTTGTTCATATTGCATTACTCAAAAAGGAAAAATCACCGAAGCTGATTCGATTGCAGATAAAATTCTGCATTTACTAAAATCGGCCGCTTTAACTTCGAGAGAAATTCAGACACAAATAAAAATGGATGCCAATGATATTATTTTGGTGCTTCAGGAATTATTAGAAAACAATCATATTACCATTCAACCCAATAATAAATACACTTTAAAATCATAATGGAAAAATTGAGAATTATATTTATGGGAACTCCGGAATTTGCTGTTGGCATTCTGGACACCATTATTAAAAACAATTACGATGTTGTTGGCGTTATTACGGCTGCTGATAAACCGGCCGGACGTGGACAAAAAATAAAATATTCGGCAGTGAAAGAATATGCACTGGCGAACAACCTTACTTTATTACAGCCGACTAATTTAAAAGACGAAACTTTTCTGGCGGAATTAAAAGCTTTAAATGCTAATTTGCAAATCGTGGTTGCTTTTAGAATGTTGCCAAAAGTAGTATGGGAAATGCCAAGTTTAGGAACTTTTAATCTTCATGCCTCTTTATTACCTAATTATCGCGGAGCAGCACCAATCAACTGGGCAATTATTAATGGAGAAACTAAAACAGGCGTAACAACTTTTTTTATTGATGATAAAATTGATACCGGAGCTATGATTTTAAATTCTGAAATTGCAATTGAGCCATCAGAAAGCGCCGGAGAATTACACGACCGATTAATGAATTTAGGAAGTACAACTGTAATTGACACTTTAAAAATTATTGAAAACGGAAATGTAACTACTACAATTCAGGAAGATAACGAAGAAATTAAAACTGCTTATAAATTAAATAAGGAAAATTGTAAGATTGACTGGACTAAATCTGGCGACGAAATCAATAATTTAATTCGCGGATTAAGCCCTTATCCGGCAGCGTGGTGCTTTTTGAAGGATAAAAATGAAGAATTAAGCATTAAAATATATGAGGCAAAATTGGTTTTGGAATCACATTCTTTTGAAATTGGAAGCTTAATTAGCAGTAAAAAAGAAATTAAAATCGCTATTAAGAATGGTTATATTTTACTTTTAAGTTTGCAGTTACCTGGAAAAAAAAGAATGCAAGTAGCTGAATTACTAAATGGTATCACTTTTACAGAAGACGCAAAAGTCTATTAAGACCAATAAAATGGGGGTTTTTACCTGTATTATTTGACTAAACAACCTGCTTTATGAACAAAAAAAGCAAGTTATTAACAATTTTTGCTAAATTTAAAGAAAACACTTGCAAGGAACGGATTTCCTATTAAATTTGTGTATTAACAATTTTTTTTTTAACCAACAATTAATAACTAATTATTATGAACAAATCAGAATTAATCGATGCTATCGCTGCTGATGCAGGAATTACAAAAGCTGCGGCAAAATTAGCTTTAGAATCATTTTTAGGAAATGTAGGATCTACTTTGAAAAAAGGCGGAAGAATTTCATTAGTAGGTTTTGGATCATGGTCGGTATCTGCTAGAGCTGCTAGAGACGGTAGAAATCCTCAAACAGGAAAAACTATCAAAATCGCTGCTAAAAATGTAGTGAAATTTAAAGCTGGTGCTGAATTAGAAGGTGCAGTGAACTAAGTAAGAAAGTTCTCTAAACTTATAATATAATTAAAACCCTCCTTATGGAGGGTTTTTTTGTACGGTTTAACGATTTTATTTGGTTTTTTTAAAATTTTATAACTAAATTTAATAAAAATTGTAACCGTATGATTTCAGAAAAATTAAAAAAAGGACACCTGCTTATTGCCGAGCCTTCTATAATTGGAGATTTATCATTTAATAGATCGGTAATTTTATTAGCAGACCATAACAAGGAAGGATCAATAGGATTTATTATCAATAAACCCTTAAAGTACACTATTAATGACTTAATTCCTGAGATTGATGCCACTTTCAAGATATATAATGGCGGTCCTGTAGAACAGGACAACCTTTATTTTATTCATAATATTCCGGAATTAATCCCAAATAGTGTGGAGATTTCTAATGGTATATATTGGGGAGGTGATTTTGAATCGACCAAAGACTTAATAAACGACGGATCTATTAATAAAAATAACATTCGTTTTTTCTTAGGATACACAGGTTGGGACGAAAATCAGCTCGAAAGTGAGATGCAGGGTAACTCCTGGATTATTGCCGATAATAATTACAAAAATAAAATTATCGGAAAATCTACCACTCATTTTTGGAAAGAACAAATTATTGAGTTGGGCGGAGATTACGTTATTTGGTCAAATGCACCTGAAAATCCATATTTGAATTAATTCTCAGCAATGGATTCGTTTAGTTTTTGTATTAATAAATGAGCCAGATTACTTGTAAACTCTTTTTTTCGATATTTACTTATCGACTGTATCCCTGTGATCACATTTGTAAGAAATAATTCGTCAGCTTTTTGAAGATCAAATGGCGAAATTATTTCTTCTGATACTTCTATATCTGTAACTTTTTTGGCTAAAGCTAATATTTGTTTACGCATTACACCATTCAAACATCCTTCAGAAACTGGAGGCGTGATTAGTTTTTTACCTGTTACCATAAATAAATTCCCCTGCAATACCTCAACAACATTTTTTGCATCGTTAAGCAAAATACAGTTTTCCAATCCATTTTCGTGCGCAAAAATACTTCCGGTAACGTTAATCATTTTATTCGTCGTTTTAATAGACGATAACAATTGCTTGGTTACATAGAAATCTTTATACAAATCAACTTCATAAGAATCAGTATTTAACGCATATAAAGCACTATCAAGTGCAGTTGCATGAATTAAAAACGAAATTTCATTCGTTTGTGGTAAATACAACCCTCCATCATTTCTAAAAACTGTAATTCTTGCTCTGGCAGATGCTGAAATTCCTTTTTGCTGTACCAGGCTTAAAACCTGTTCTTCAAAATATTCCATTGTAAAGTTCATCGGAATTTCCATTCGAACAACACGCATAGACGCCATTAACCTGAAATAATGATCTTCAAGAAACAAGATTTTGTTATTGATTATTTTTAGCGTTTCAAAAACACCATCTCCGTACAAAAACGCACGATTTTGAGTTAATACATTATCGTTTTGCGCTACTATGTTTCCGTTAAAATTGATCATAAAAAAACCCTGAATTTTGTTCAGGGCAAATATAAGGCATAAAATAGACTTTTACTAAACAGATCCTATAAGATGTTTTAGATCTGAGATCTGATTCTCCCACAATTGTTTAGCTTCGCCAACTTCTTCTTTTTCTGCAAAATCAACTACCATTAATGATACATCTTTAGTTAATTCATCAACTAAAATATGCAATTCAAAAAAGTATTCAGTGTCTTTACTACTTTCGTCGACCCATTTAAACTTTACTTTTTCACCTGTTTTCTTAGATGCTAAACGTGCTTTTTCCTGCGAATCGTTCCAAATAAAAGTGAAAAATTCACCTCTTGAATTTACATTGTCAGCAAACCATTCTGATAAACCTGACGGAGTTGATATATATTGATATAATAATTGCGGCGAAGAATTTATTGGAAACTCTATTTCGTAACGTATTTTTGGATCCATGTGCTACTTTTAATTTTTTCGAAATATAAGAATATATGTCCAAAAACAATGCGTTTTTAAAAATATTTTTTTTTCTTCATTTTATGCTTGTAAGCTCTAATAAAATTTTTATATTTGCACCCGCAATGAGGAACACGGTTCACTTGCAATCTTGGCGAGGTAGCTCAGTTGGTTAGAGCGCAGGATTCATAACCCTGAGGTCACGGGTTCAACTCCCGTCCTCGCTACAAAAAATAAACCCTTAATCATCAATTGATTAAGGGTTTTTTATTGGAATTAATTCTATTTAAACCTAACTTTACACTATATAAAGAACATTATTTCCTTGATATTTTTAAAACTAAGTAATTCACAAACAGCAACATGGACATAGTAAAATTTAAAATCACATCTAAAACAATAAAAGTAGAGGTCCGAAATTCGAATAATTATGTTTTTAATTTCAATACTGCTTTAGAAATTGCAAAAGAAGACAAAGATGTTTTATTAAAACTATATAACGCGCTGGATATTCTTTTTAAGAAAGAAACTACGAGTGAGGTCAAAAATTACATTTCGCCCAATCAAACCAATATACTGGACCAGATTTCTGCTGTTGACAATTCAGAAGAAGAGAAATAGACAAACCATTCACTCTTTAGTAAATTAGTTTTATATTAGCTATAATGCAAACGAACATCTCTTTTTTAGTAAAAATCAGGAGTTCGGGAATAGCAAAATTAAATTTGATTAAAATTTCTACTAATTTAATTCAAAACAATAATGGCAAATCAACTTGAGAATACGATACATAAAGCATATACCGCTTTTAATGACAGAAACATTGAAAACGCATTGTCGACAATGCAAGAAGATGTACAATGGTCAAAAGCCTGGGAAGGCGGTTATATAAGTGGCCACAATGAAATTAAAGAATACTGGACAAGACAATGGACGGAAATAAACCCAAAAGTAGAACCTGTTGGCTTTGATGAAAGAGAAAATGGAAGCTTAGAAGTTAAGGTGCATCAAAACGTAAAAGATTTGCAAGGTGGTTTAATCTTTGACGGAATGGTAAAACATATTTATACTTTTCAAGACGGATTAATAAAAACGATGGATATTGAATTGGTAGAAAATAATTAATATTGAATTCCTAAAATAAAAAACATGTCTATAAAACAAGAATCAGAATTAATTGGAATGAAAAAGGCAAGTGAAGCTGTTGCTTTTACTTTGAAAGAAATGAGAAATTTTGCCAAACCAGGCATGTCTACAAAGGAATTAGACAACTATGGCGGGCAAATTCTGAATGACTTAGGTGCAAAATCAGCTCCATACCTGACTTATGGTTTTCCGGGATGGACATGTATAAGTGTAAACAATGAATTTTGTCACGGCATTCCGTCTGATAAAAGAATTCTTAATGAAGGTGATTTAATTAACATTGATGTTTCTGCAGAACTTGATGGCTTTTGGTCTGATAATGGGGGTTCATTTGTTATTGGAACAGATGTAAACGAGCACCAAAAATTGATTGAGGCTTCAAAACAAATTCTACACAAAGCAATTTATAATATTAAGGGTGGAGTTCGCATTTCTGATATTGGCTTTTTAATCGAAACTGAAGCTAAGAAAAAAGGATACAAGGTCATTAAAAATTTAACCGGCCACGGAATTGGAAGAGGTCTTCATGAAGAACCACATGAAATAGCGAATTACAGAGATCGATTTAACCTGACAAGATTCAGGAAAAATTCGGTAGTTGCAATTGAAACTTTTATTTCGACAACCTCAACATATGCCGAAACTTTACAGGACGGCTGGACAATGGTTGGCAATAAAGGTGGTTTTATGGCACAGCACGAACATACGATTGTTGTTACAGAAGGAAAACCTATTGTATTGACTGAAACGAATGGTATTTGGAATTAACAAAAACTGTTAATCTAATATTCTAAAAACAACAAAGCCTTAATGAATCATTAAGGCTTTGTTGTTAAAACTATTTTTTATTGATTGGAGGAATTTTTTCTATCAGATTTCTCCAATAACGTTTTGGCATATGCTGAATATGCAGTTTCATATTTTTTCTTGACTCAATATTTACACTGCTAAAATAACGTTTCCAAAGATGCTGGAAAAACTCTTCCTGCTCGTCGCATATTTCAGTTAAAAATTTAGACGAAACTGGCCCCTGATTAAATTCTAACTCTACGGTCGAAAGATTTTCAAGATCATAATAAACTCCATATTTACGCTTTGCATCATAAATTAACCAGCGCTGATCTGCATAGCGATTTTTAAAATGATTTTCTATAAGATGCAATACATCGCATTCGGGTTCGATTATAGCATAATAAAGCTGGTCTTTGGTTAATTTAAAACGCACAAATGCTTCCATCCTATGCGCTTCTTTTCCGGTCAGTCGGGTTGCCTTTCGTATATCCCAAACTGCAGCATTATTAAAATCCTCTTCTACATTTTTTGTGGTCGAAAAAATATATTGAGCAAACTGAAACATGGTCTGCTCTATATGATTTACTTCAGACAAAAATGCTTTATGAAAACTTGAAAATCCATCTGCCGAAAGGCGCTGTTTTAGTCCGTTTAAAACACGATTCGCTTTTTTAAAATCTGTTATCACAACATGATTGGATGAAAATAACAAAGCATCACAAGCGCTATTTTTACTAAAAACAGTATCTTCCAATTTATATTCATAAATCTCAAATACGGCTGTTAGCCATCCTTCATAAGTTCCATCGTAAATTACCAGTATCATTTTGATTAAAATAAGGCAAGTTGGTTAGAAAAATCATTTTTATATTTACTCTTCTGGATATTTAAAATCTTATCCTTGATTTGAATTGAAGTTAAATCCTTCTGCATCTGAAACGGTGTGGCAAAAGCCAAGAAATACTGTGACCTACTATAAGCAATACCAAATTTTTGTAAATCATGAGGAACTAGTTTCTTAAATTTTCTGGCGGCAACAATTTTCTGCGCGCCCAAATAACCAATTCCCGGAATGCGTTTAATAAGTTCTATATCGGCAGTATTAATATCAACCGGAAATTGATGCAGATTTCGCAATGCCCATCCTAGTTTGGGATCTATGTCAAGATCAAGATTGGGCTGATTTAACCCAACAATTTCATTAACGTTAAATCCATAATATCGAATTAACCAATCGGCCTGATACAAACGGTTTTCTCGAATAATAGGAACTGGTGTACCAATAGCCGGAAGCCTATTATCGTTACTTATTGGAACATATCCGGAATAATACACACGCTTCATATTCATCTTTTGATAAAAATAATCTGCCATGCCCAGAATCTCCAGATCATTTTCTTTTGTTGCACCAATCACCATTTGTGTACTTTGACCTGCGGGCGCAAAAAGTGGTGCTTTATAGTTTAGTTTTTTCTCTTCTTTATAACCAACAATTTCATTTTTAAGATATTCCATTGGTTGAATCACGTCTTTGTGGTTTTTATCCGGAGCAAGTAATTTTAAACTTTGCTCTGTTGGCATTTCAACATTTACACTTAAGCGATCTGCATACATTCCGGCTTCTTTGAGCAATTCATCACTGGCTCCTGGAATCGCTTTAAGATGTATATAACCATTGAAGTTTTGTTCTAATCGCAATTTTTTCGCAATCCTAACCAAACGTTCCATGGTATAATCTGCATTATCAAAAATACCGGAACTCAAAAAAAGCCCTTCTATATAATTTCTTCTGTAAAAACCTATCGTAAGATCAACCACCTCATCAACAGTAAAAGCGGCCCTTTTAATGTCGTTGCTTTTTCGGCTTACACAATAAGCGCAGTCAAAAATACAATGATTGGTCAGTAAAATTTTCAGCAATGAAACGCAACGCCCGTCTTCTGTATAAGAATGGCAAATACCATAACCTTTTGCATCTCCTAATCCTTTATCCTTATTTTTTCGATTACTTAAAGCCGAAGAACATGAAACGTCATATTTTGCAGCATCTGCCAATATTCCCAGCTTCTCCATCACTCTCTCGTTTACCATTTTTACCTTTTTATTTGATTGGAAATAAATTTGTTTCGATCAAAATTAGTTATAGATCGTTACAATTTTATAATTTTCATTGTTCTAAATTGTATCAAAATTATCTTGCATTTTTATTTTGTAGCTGAAAGATTTTTAAAAACTTTTAGATCTTCTTTACTCTAAAATTTTCAAAAAAAATGCGTTAAAACCGTCGTGATATAATAGTTTTTAGACATAAAAAAATACATTTGTCAAAACGAAAACAAAGTGATCCTTTAATCACGTATTACCAACCGGAAAAGATTGTTGCATGGATACTGAGAAATTTATTTTCTGCCTCGAGGGTGTTCCTGATGTAGATGAAATTAGAACTACTGATGTGGTCAAAAATCTGGAAGAAATTGCCCTTGACCAGGGAATTGCAAGCATTTACAAAACCTGTGACACGATTGAAGGTTTAGAAGAAAGTTTGAATGTATTGCTTTATGAAGATCATAATTTTAAGGATTATGAAATTATTTATCTCGTTATGCCAGGTCAGGAAAACAATATATGCCTTCATGATTATTATTATAGCCTTGAAGAAATAGCCGAACTTTTTGAAGGAAAAATGAAAGGAAAAGTCATTCATTTTGCCAATAAAAAAATATTAGATTTAAGCGAAGAAGAAGCCCAATATTTTCTGGATGTAACCGGTGCACGCGCCATTTCGGGTTATGGATCAACCTATAATAAAATTGCGAGCTGCAGTACTATTGACAAAGCTTTTTTTAGTTTATATCAGGACAACGAGGATCTTATTGAAGTGGTTGAAGAATTATACCAAAAACATCATGCACTTTGCCAATTGCTTGATTTTAGATTGTACTATTTTAAACAATGAAAATAAAGCCGGACGAAAAAGTAAAAACATATGAAGCAAAGGGATTTCGTGAAAAATTTCTTGGCGAAGAAAATCCAATGCATTTACTTTTCAAATCAAACTCTGATCATTTTTTTTGTTTAAAGATGGAAGAAATGATGCAGTTACAATTTCCTGTTCCGCCCTCTAAACACAGTTGTCATACTTTGCTATTTGTTACTTCCGGCACACATGTAATGAAAGTGGGTTATAAAGAATATCAAACTGTTTCTAATGAAATTATTATGGTTCCTGCGGGTCAGATTTTTTCAATAGAAAATGTAAACAGCACACATACCGGTTATATTTGCCAATTTCATCCTGATATTTTAATTGGAAAATATGGCAATCGAGAAATGATCAATGATTTTGATTTTTTAAAAATATCAGGAAACCCAAAAATTAGTTTAGCAGAAGAAGACGTAAAATCCATTATAGCAATTTTAAGTCGGTTGCAGCAGGAATATTTAGGAACCCAAACTGCAAATCTAAATATTGTACAGTCCTATTTAATTGCATTGTTTTATGAAATGAATAAAAACAGTGTACAAACTTTTAAGAGTATTTCTGCTGCCGAAGTTCTTTCATCCAAATTCAAAGAGTTAATTCACAATAATATCAAGACACACCATCAGGTTAATTATTATGCTTCGTTACTGAATGTTACACCTAATCATCTGAACAAATCTGTAAAATTTGTAACTGGTCAATCTGCAGCCAAATGGATTGAAGAAACCATTTTATTAGAAGCCAAATATTTACTCTTTCAAACTACTTTTTCGGTAAGTGAAATTGCTTTGCAGGTTGGACATGAGGATCATTCTTACTTTAGCAGATTCTTTAAAAAACACGAAGGCATTACGCCTATACAATACCGAAAATTGATTGATAAGTCCTAATTATTGATTACGAAATCCTAGTAAAGTTACTGTTGATTTATTGAAATTTGCCTTGTAAAAAAGAGCAAATTATGATTTATGTTTTTAAAACAACTGTTGATTCAAAATCCAAATTAGAATCAGCAACTGCAATACTTCACAAATTATTACCTTATGCATTATGGAATTTTGACCTGGAAGATTGTGATAATATTTTAAGAATCGACAGTGAGACAGAAATATCCGAATCAATTCTTAAAAACGATATTTTTGATTGTATCGAATTAGAATAAAAACCACACACTCCTCTTCTTTCCCAACCTTAATTTATTTCTATGGAAACTGCATTACATCAAAACAAAACATTCGACACTATTGATTATTCCGATCAAAAATTATCCGACAACGAATTTATAAACTGTGAATTCATCAATTGCAATTTCTCTAAAAGTGATTTCAGTTATATCGATTTTTTAGATTGTACTTTTAAAAACTGTAATCTTTCATTGGCAGTCCTTAAAAATACAGGTCTAAAAAACATCAAATTTATTGGCTGTAAATTAATGGGTTTGGATTTTAGCTCGAGTAACAGTTTTTTGTTTTCGATGAACTTTCAGGATTGCATGCTTGATTATTCGACTTTCATTTATAAAAAATTAAAGAAAACCCAGTTTATTGATTGCTCTTTGAAAGATGTTGATTTCTCGAATACAGATTTGTCTCTGGCTATTTTTAAAAACTGTGATCTTTCTAATGCCACTTTCGTGGAATGTATTTTGGAGAAAGCTGATTTTCGATCTTCAAGAAATTATGCTTTTGATCCATCTGAAAACAAAATTAAAGGAACCAAAGTTTCTCATACTGCGCTTGCGGGATTATTAGAGAAATTTGATTTGGATATTGAGTAGGGTTTGTTTCACGCAGATTTTGCAGATTTGAGCAGATTTTATTTTTAATGATAAAAAAAGGGATGCAAAAATGCATCCCTTTTTAAACTAACTCTATAAAAAATTCTTATTTAATCCAACGTGGATCTCCAATTGCATTATCTTTTAAAGTTTGATTACCAATTGTAAAATCACCATTTGCAGCGTTTGTAAATTGTGGATCGGCTACAATTCCGCCAGCATCAACTTTATTCAAATTAATTGATCCATCCATAAAACTTGCTGCATTGTAATAGTAATTTTTAGCAAATGTCGGCTCTTTTGTAGTAGACTGATTTGTATAAATTGCAGTTGTCTCAGTAATCAAAGTATTTCGTACTATTGACGCATTGTCATTAAAACGAAGGTATAATATTCTTTTTGGTGCTGCTGTATTAGATACTTTATACAAGGTACAGTGATCAATTAATACATTTGTTGTTAAACCGGTGCCTGAGAAACCACTATTAGCCGGTGCAACAGCGTCAACTCTAACAAAATCACGACTGGTCGAGCAATTGTCAAATGTGCTGTTTTTAAGAATAATATCCGCAATATAAGTAGCTCTGAAATCAATTAAATCTGCACCTACATTTGTATTTACATTTCTAACAATACTATTGTCTACAGTAAACGATCTTACTTTTGTTAAGAGAGCATTCGCAGAAATTAAAGCACGTGTGTAATCATGAATCTTACAGCCGCTTATTAAAATATCATCATATGTACTCGAAGCGCCTGAAACTGTAATAAGAGCAGAATTATTAATTCCGGTTCCATCCAAATCTAAATCAATTAAACTTAAAGAGGATGCTCCTGCCGCTGCTGTAAAAGTTACATTTACTAATGGCTTGTCATAGCGTTTTACCCCTCTAATTGTAATTGGTTTGGTTAATATGATATCACCAATATAAGCATTATAATCTCCTGGCATTAGATACAGTTTTGCACCTGCTGCCGCTTGTGTAATTAATAAATTTAAATTATCTCCAGGGTTAACTACAGTACCTGTACTTACATCAACGCCTGTGGTAAAGGTTAGCGTACCTCTTGTTTTAAGTCCATTTAGCAATGTAGCCGTGTAGGATGTGTCTCCACTAAGTCCTGTTACGATAGCAACTCCTGCAATTTTTTCTTCAGCAGTTATTGTGTGTGTAATACCTCCCGGAGCAACACTAATTTGTGTTACATTGCTATTAGGCGTCCATCTTACGGTAACAGATGTTCCTTCAATATCAGTTTCCTGAATAGGGAAGAAAATTTGCTCTGATAATGTTGTTGCTGTAACAACAGACCACGCAGAGTCATCTAATCCTGATGTACTCAATGCTTTTACTCTAATTGAATATACGGTTTCACCCTCTAATGCAACCTGAACTGGCAACTGATCTTGTGTAACATTTATTGTTTTAAAAATTGTTTTAAATTCAGGATCGTCTGCACTAAATTCAACAACATAATGATCAACAACCTGATCTTGTTTTAGACTCCAGTTAAGTTCAACCGTAGTTTGATTTTTAACCTTTGCTGTAAGTTCAATAGGAGAAAACTCTTTGCTCACATTGAGATTTTCTATTACTGCTTCATTATAACTATCACAGCCTGAAACTGCAATTGTGAGCAATAATGACATTATTAATCCTTTAAATATATATTTTGTTTTCATAAACATGATGTCTTATAATTAATTAATAATTGTTGAGATTAATAATTGTAATCATTAACCAATTTACCATTACTTCCATCAATAAACACTTGCCATATTGGCCAGAATTGTCTGTTATCAGGATTAACACCAGCTTTGTAAAGCGTATTTATCTTAGTATCGGTTGCTGTGCCTGTCCATGTCCATTCAAAATCTGTGTAATCTGCGCCCGGCTTAACAACTTCTCCTCGATTTAAACCATATATATCTAAACTTACATTATCTGATTTATATTTAAAATATAAAGTAGCCGGTACGTCAGAATATTCCCCTATATGTTGAGATAAGTTTGTCATTTTTACTTTGGCTTCATCTAATTTTGCTTTCAGTAAATTCCAACGAATAAGAGCCTGTTTACGTTCCATTTCTCCTGTAAACTCATATTTATTCTCTTCAACAAGAGCATTAAACATTTCAGCTTTTCCTGTTAAAGCATCTACATAACTTTCAACTTTATCAGCGTGAACTGCTGCCGGGAAAGCTCTTCTGCGTATTTCTTTTAAATATGGTGCTGCTGCAGATGGCCCTTCTATTTCATTGGCTGCTTCTGCTGCAATTAAAAGTACCTCGGCATAACGCATATAAATTTTATTTACACCATCATCATTTGTTGAAGTAACAAAACGCGTCATCCATTCGTAACGATATTTTCCAAAATACCAAGTATTTAAAGCTCCCAGTTCCTGTTTTGCAATGTTATTTACAGCTGTACCATATTTATAAGGCACACAAGTAACATCTCTACGAGTATCTGCCTGATCGTAATCGTAAAAAACAAAAGGAAGTGGTCCTGCAGTTCCTCCACGATTTGCTCCATTTGCATGAAATTGATCGTTTGTTGTGTGACGCACTGCAAATGTAAATAACATACGGCCTCTACCTTCTGAAAACGGAAGTTCCCAAAGAGATTCTCCACCTGCAACTATGTATTCCTGATTGTATTTTCTCCAAAATGTTTCAAAAGAAGTCTCTAAATGTGCTGATCCGCTTGAAATTACAGAACGACATTCTGCTAATGCCAAGGCGTACATATTAGGAACCGATAGTTCAGGATCTGTACTTCTTCTTACACCATCAGGATATTGCTGGTAACCACTTGCTACCATTGCCAATCGTGCACGAAAACCTTTTACGAAAGCTTTATTAATTCTTTCAACACTTGTTGTTGCTGCAGTTTCACCCGGCCACGGAACTAATGTTGCCGCTTCTCCTAAATCTGCAAGAAGCTGTTTGTAAATTACATCTCTACTTGTTTTTTCAATATAAAGTGTTGCATTGTTCACCGGTTCAAATCTTGCAGGTACATCTCCCCATGCTTTTATCAAATCAGCATAATAAATTGCTCTTAATGTCAACGCTTCTCCCAATAAATAACCCAGCTCAGATCCTGCTGTTGGATTACCATAAGTACGTAAACCACGAATACAAATATTAGCACGCTCAATTCCTGAATACATCATTGCCCAGGCATTGTTTGTTGTGTTCATTTGAGAATTATTCTTTTGTGCATCATAAGTACATAAATCTGAAGCATCACTTACAGTTTGAGAAGAATTATACCATTCCACATCGGTATTTAAACCGTAAAAAGGAAGAAAACGACCTCTGTAAGAGTTGGTTTCTGCAAACGGAATTTTAATTCCGTCAATTGCGCCTTCCGCTAATCCCGGACTAGAAAAAATAACTGATTCGTCTAATGTTGATTCTGCCGGAGCATCTAAATAATCATCTGAGCAGGAAGTAAATATACTTGCTAGAATAATTCCTGCTATTAATATTTTATGTTTCATCTTGTGAAAGTTTTACTGAATTAAAAATTAAGGTTTAAGCCAAATATCAACTGTCTGCTTCTTGGATAAGCTGAATAATCAACTCCAGGAGTAAGCGGTGAATTTCTTCTTGTTGAAGATTCAGGATCGGGACCTGTGTATTTAGTCCAAACAAAAACATTACTGGCTGTAAAATAAAATCTCAATTTGGAAATTCCTAAAGCAGAAGTTAAATCATTTGGTGTTGTATAACCTAAACTCAAAGTATTAAGTCTCAAGAAAGACCCGTCTTCAACAGCCCAGTCACTAAAAACATAACGTGGCATATAAGGTGACCACATTGATGTATTTGCATTTAAGGCAGCCAAACCATCAGGATCTGTTACTAATTGTCCTGAAGCCGGATCAAGGTTTGTCCATCTTTTTCCATCAGCCATTTCAGAATTTAAATTCCTGTATTGTCCATTTGGAACCGAAGTAGAAAATTCAATTTTGTTTGCATTATAAACATCATTTCCAATGCTATAGTTAAATGCCGCAGAAAGGTCAAATCCGTAAGCATTTGCATTCAACACAAAACCTCCCGTACTTTTTGGATTTGCATTTCCAATAACAGTTAAATCATTAGCATTTACTTTACCATCGCCGTCAATATCTTTTAATTTCATTGCACCCGGTTTCATGGTTCCAACAATAGTAGTACCGTCTGGTACTCCGGTTTTTAAAGTGTAAGTTCCTCCGTTATAGTCAAAATCAGACACTTCATAACGTCCATCACTTTTATATCCGTACATAAGTCCAATAGGTTCTCCCGCATTTACTAAGAAGTCATTTCCAATAGCTGTAGAAGCCCATCCTGAACTCGCTCCGAAATTACTCATTACGCCTAGCGAATTAATTTTATTGGTATTAAATCCAGCATTAAAAGAGATGCTTACTCCATACTTACTTCTTTCAATAAGATTTAGGTTTAAAGTTGCCTCAACACCACTGTTTTGCACCTCACCCATATTTCTGTATTGATAATCATATCCTCCTCCTGCAATTGGAAAGTTTATTAATAAATCTTTCGTGATATTTTTATAAACCTCAACAGATCCTGTAACACGATTTTTGAATAAGTCAAAGTCTAAACCTATGTTTTGTGTTACTGTCGTTTCCCATTTTAAATCCGGATTAGCCATTGTTTTAGAAGCTGCCCAGAAATTATCAACACCATTAATCCATGTAGAAGTAGAAGATATGAAACTTTGAACCATTTGCCCAGTTGGTATATTATTATTACCAGCCTCACCGTAACTTACTCTTAGTTTTAGCAAATTAACCCATGAAGCATTTTTCATAAATTCTTCTCCTGAAATTTTCCATGCTGCTGCTGCTGCCGGAAAAAACCCCCATTTATTATCTCCTAAAAATTTACTTGAACCATCTGCACGATAAGTAGCCGTAAAAAGATAGCGATCTTTATAATCATAATTCACACGACCAAAGAAAGAGAGCAATTTATCATCCGGAAAATAGAAATTATCAACCGAAACCGGTGTTCCCTGAGTTGTCAGTTTTTTTGCCTGATCTAAACCAAAAGATAAAGGATAACCATGAAGTGCAGTATTCACATCATTTCTTTGATAGTCTATAGATTCTTCACCTAAAAGGAATTTTAAACTATGATTTTCTCCAACTATTTTTTTAAGATCATAGTTAAGCGTATTTGCATTTCTAAAACGAGTGTCTTTTCTATCTCCTAATATCATAGCTGGCATGCCTTGTCTTTCTGCCGCAGGATTATTTTTTACATAATAAGTTGAACGCCCGTAATAACGATAGTCTAAATAATTGTAGTTATCAAGACCTAATTCTGTTTTAAACACCAAATCTGAAGTAAGTTTCCATGAAAAACTACCTAACAAATTATAGTTTTTTCTGAATTGCTGGCGATCGGTATCATAAATAGCCACAAAAGGATGTGTTAGATTTTCAGAAACTGCTTCATCTGTATCATCTGTTGTTAAACCCGGAACTGGAATAGGAGCATAACCTACAACATTTTTTAAACGAGAGTCTGCAGACGAAACCTCATTTTGTTCATTCATCCCTCCACCATTAATTTCCGTGTCTGAATAACGTACTGTAAATGAAAGATCTACTTTATCAGAAGCTTTACTATTCAACGCTAGTGATAAGTTGTTTCTATTAAAATCTGAACCCAGCATAATTGCTTTTTCATCATAATGAGCATAGTTAAAATTATAATTCATTTTATCAGAACCACCACGAATAGATAAGTCACGGCTCTGAACTTCACCCGTACGTCCAAAAACTTGTCTTTGCCAATTATTGCCTTTCATGCCTTTGTACATATCATAATCATTCCATGAACCAAAATATTTCTCATAAGAGCTTAAATCAGTATTATCCTTAAGTGAAGCATATTCATACTGCCACTTAACATAATCTTCCGGAGAGGTAACACCAATAGTATTGGCTATTTTTTTCATACCGTAAAACATATTATAGTTTACGGAAATCTTACCATCTTTACCTTTTTTTGTAGTAACAATAACAACTCCATAAGCACCTCTGGAACCGTAGATTGCTGTAGATGAAGCATCTTTTAATATGGTCATCGTATCAATATCAGAAGATGAAATATCATTAATATTATTTACCGGAAATCCATCTACTATATATAAAGGAGATGCATCTTGTGTTAAAGAACCGTTTCCACGAATCCTAATCTGAACATTTGAATCTGGCGAACCTTCAGAAGAAGTTACCTGAACCCCCGCTATACGTCCTGTTAAAGCTTCTGCAACGTTAGGAACTGGAATTTTTCGCATCTCATTTCCGGAAAATGTAGCAACAGCACCGGTCAAATCAGATTTCTTTGACGTTCCATATCCAATTACTACAACTTCATTTAAGTTATTAGAATCTTCAGCCAATGAAATATCAAGCTTCGTTTTTCCTTCTGTCGAGACTTCTTTGGTTTTAAATCCTATAAAAGAGAAATTAAGAATTGCCTTCGCATTTGTTAGTTTAAGTTTATAACGACCATCAAAATCTGTAGAAGTACCATTCTTGGTACCTTTTTCCAACACGTTAACGCCGGGAAGCCCCATACCCGAAGCATCTTTTACAGTACCTTCAAGCGTAACATTCTGCGCACTTATTTGATTGCTCATAAATAAGCCTAATAAGAAAACTAATGCCAGACAGCATTTTGTTTTTTTATTAAATAAATCTTTAAAATTCATGGTTTTGTGTTTAAGTTATTAATTAGTCTAGTTTTTAGTGGTTTTTTGTTTTTTCTATATTTTTCTATAATTCTTTGGAAAGCTTTAGCATTACAACTACAACGATTTCTTTATTATTGAAAAAAGAAGTCTTTTCACATTAAAAATAACATGTAATCGATTACACAAACATAGATATTTTTTTTAGATAAAAAATTAAAAATCATAAAAATTTCCCAAAAAAAATTACATATCAAAAAATAAAGTTATTTTTTATATGACATGTGTAATTTATACTAATAATAAATATTAAATATATTTTTATTAATAACCTATTTGATATCTTTTTACTAAAAAAACAATCGATTACATGAAGAAAAATTATAAAATTATCAGGTGTAAAAATCACACTTAAAATAATTTAAAAAGAAGTTACTCTTGCAAAAATTTAACAAATAAAGTAATACTTAACCCAAATCACATAAAGTTTCCGGGCTTTGGAAAATCATCAACAAACGTTAAAAAAATTAACTTAAAAGTCATAAAAAAACCCTTGAACAATAAATGTTCAAGGGTTCGATTTAGAATAAATATTTTATTTAAGCGCTTTGCAGCTGTACCGAAGTTTTTCGACGTTGTATTAAAATAACGGTAATAATCATACCAATAATAGACATTCCGACACCTATAAGATTTGGAGATGCATAACTATATCCAGCCACAAGAGGCAATCCCCCAAGAAAAGCTCCTAATGCATTTCCTATATTAAAACTTCCCTGCAGTGAAGCCGAAGCAATCATTTCGGCATCTTTGGCCGTTCTAATCATTAACATTTGAATGGGCGCAATAACTGAAAAAGAAATAGCTCCCGTTAAAAATGTTAGAAACAAAGAAACATATTGATTAAAAGAGAAAAAGTAAACTAACACCAAATCAACAGACATTACAAACAATAAAGCCAATGTTGTTGGTGCCGGAGAAAATTTATCGGCCAGCTTACCGCCCGCAAAGTTTCCTACCACCATTCCGAATCCGGCCAAAATCAAGATATAAGAAACATCTTCTGGTGAAAACTTAGAAACATTCGTTAGTAAAGGCGCGATGTAACTAATCCAGGCAAATAATCCTCCAAAACCAATTGCCGTAATTCCGATAATAAGCCACGCATCTATTTGCTGGAAAAACTTTAATTGTGTTTTCATATTCACAGTATTACTTTTCTCTAAGTTTGGCATCCACAAATAAATAAACAAAAAGGTAAGTAAACCTACAACAGCAATTAGTACAAAAGTATAACGCCAAATGAAATGATGCCCTATATAAGTACCAATAGGAACCCCAATTAAGTTAGCCAATGTTAAACCAGAAAACATAATCGCAATTGCCTGAGCTTCTTTCCCTTTATCTGCCAAACGGCTTGCAACTACCGCTCCTACTCCAAAAAAAGCGCCATGTGGCAATCCGGAAAGAAATCGGGAAGCAAATAAAAAATTATAAGTTGGCGCAATAATAGAAAGCGCATTAAATACTGTTAGCATTAAAGCTAAAATTAAAAGCATTTTTTTTGGAGCAAAATTTCGTCCAAGGATTACCAATAATGGTGCACCAATAACAACACCTAAAGCATAAGACGAAATTAAATATCCTGCAACAGGAATCGAAACTTTCATATCTAAGGCGATGTCCGGCAATAAACCCATCATCACAAATTCGGTTATCCCAATAGTTAAGCCTCCCAATGAGAGTGCAATAAGACTTTTTTTCATTTGTTTTTACAAGAAAGGAATAAATTTTCTATGGAGCAAATTTACCACTATACAGATTAAAATAAGTTGTACATTTGCGATATAAACTTGTAAATTTAAGTTATGCCAATCCTAAATCAATTTAAAACCCTGGTTATTGATGAATTTGAAGATGAGAAATTTCACCTTCCGCCACACACGCATACTTATTATGAAATCATTTATATAAAAAAAGGAAGCGGGGTTCATCATCTGAACAACAACTTATTACCTTATAAATCTGGAGATTTGTTTGTAATTTCGCCAGAAGATGAGCATTATTTTGATATCAAAAAAAGCACTCGTTTCTTTTATATTAAGTTTACAGATAATTATTTCAATTCGAAACAGAATCTTACTTGCGATGAATTCTTAATTCATACTCCGGAAAGTTTCATGCGTGACAAAACACTAAAAGAAACAGTTCTTAAATTAGATGATCCCTGCAAAACAATATTAAAAAATACGATTGAAAACATTGCTGCTTACAATTGCAAAACCGATGTTTCGACCTCACCTATTGTATTTTACCAGATTCTTTCGATTTTTGGATTAATCAAAGAAACTATGCGTGGTTTGAATCTTGTTGTTAAGGGAAATTCTATTGATAACGAGCAAATCACTTCCTATATTCATCAAAATATTTATCAGCCAAAACTAGTTCAGATAAAAATAATTGCCAGTCATTTTAATATCGCTGAAACTTATTTTAGTGCCTACTTTAAAAGAACTTTTAGTATAAGTTATCGCGATTATATTCATAATTTGAGAACTACCTTAATCGAAAAACGAATTCATAACAATCAATTGCCAATTAAACAAATTGCGTATGAATTTGGTTTTACCGATGAAAGCCATTTGTCGAATTATTTTAAAAAACGAAAAAACATGAAACCTACGGAATTCAAGAAAATATAAAATTGGAAATCTTAAATAAGTAGTGGCTCTTAAAAAAAATGGCTAAATTTGTAATTCTAAAAGCATTTTCATTGGCAAAAAAAATCCACATATTATTTCTTATGCTAACGCTTGGCTTCTTTTTGATGTCAAACATGGGTTATGCTTGTGGAGAAACTTCTGAAACAACCTCTTGCGAAAAGAAAGCAATTTCAAAAAAAGAAACTACTAATTCTTGTCAAAAAGATTGCTGCAAAAAAACTGATAATTCAAAAAAAGACCAGCACGGCTGTAGCGGAAAATGTGATCATTCTGGTTGTACAGCTTCCGGGTTACAATTTAGTTTGATTGCTATAAATGAATTCGAATTCAACAGTAATCTATTTAATTTCTCTTTTAAAAAGACAATTCCTTATTATAAAAACAGTAGTCTTTCTGACGGCTTTACTTCTATTTGGCAACCGCCAAAAATAGGATAATTGTATTTGTGACAGCCATAATTGGGGCTTTGCCACAAAGGCGCTAAGGCACTAAGAATATTAAACTTTGTGTTTCTACGGCTCAGCGAGGCAATACTTTCAACAAAAAAAATATTTATTGAACTTAGAGAAGATTTATATTCTCTACTAAAATTACATAAAAATGAAAAAATCAATTTCAACTATAATTGCCATAATTGCTTTATTATTTAATACAAATAGTATTCAGGCAACTACAATAAAAATAGAAACTACAACAGAAGATGTAGATTCAAGTCAGTTACAAACTGTTTATAATGCTTATTTTACAGTAAAAGATGCCCTTATAAAAAGTGACAGTAAATTAACTTCGGCGAAAGCCAAAGATTTATTAACCGCTATTTCTGCAGTAAAAATGGACAAATTAAAAAGCGATGAACATACTGCCTGGATGAAAGTTATGAAAAAACTAACTGCAGATGCTAAAAATATTTCGGCTACGACAGATCTTAAAAAACAACGTGAGACTTTTAAATCACTTTCAAAAAACACTTACGAACTAATTAAGGTTTCAAAATCTAGTGAAGTTGTTTACAAACAATATTGCCCAATGGTCGATGCTGATTGGTTAAGCAAAGAAAAAGCAGTTAAGAATCCGTATTACGGCTCTTCGATGTTGACTTGTGGAAACGTCGTTGAAACAATCAAATAAAGATGAAGCTATACATCAAAAATATGGTGTGCGCTCGCTGTAAAATGGTCGTGGAGTCTGAGCTTGAAAAACTCGGACTTCAGACTATTTCTGTTGAATTGGGCGAAGTTGAACTGAAAGATACTATTACAGACAGTCAAAAAGAAGTTTTACTTAAAAATCTTCAATATTTAGGTTTTGATTTAATAGATGATAAAAAAAGTAAGACTGTCGAGAAAATAAAAAATCTGATTGTTGATTTGGTTCATCACAAAAACAATGATCTCAAAATCAATTTATCTGATTATTTGTCTAAAAACCTAAATCAGGATTATAATTCATTGAGTAATCTTTTTTCTGAAATCGAAAACACAACGATCGAAAAATATTTTATCAGTCAGAAAATTGAGAAAGTAAAGGAATTACTAGTTTACAATGAACTTTCGTTAAGTGAAATCGCGGATATTTTAAACTATAGCAATGTCGCGCATTTAAGCAATCAATTCAAGAAAATCACAGGTTTTACGCCTACTCATTTTAAACAATCGAAAGATAAAAAACGGATACAGATCGAGAATTTGTAATTGTTTTTAACCTCGAAGTTTTACGCAAGATGATAAACATAGCCAATGGTTTCAACCATTGGGGCGCATATCGGGATAAATTCGTTGCGTTCCAATGATTGAAACCATTGGCTATATTTTCTAAAGATTCGCAAAGTTATTTAGACAAAACTTTGTGTTCTTAACTGTTAGATAGCATTTCGTAAATCTTACAAATCATTCTCAAAATTATACAACATGAAGTAAACCTTACTTCAGAAATTTGCATTGTAATACTTTAAAAGATAAAACAATGACTCATCAATATATAATTTCAGGAATGTCGTGTGATGGCTGTCGCAAGAAAGTTGAAAAAACTTTAAACGCCGTAGAAGGAATTCAGGCTGAAGTAACTTTAAATCCTCCATTGGCGACTATTACAATGGAAAAACATGTTCCGACTGAGAAATTTCAAGAAGTTTTAACGGAAGCCGGAAAGTATACCATTGAGATGAATTCTCCAAAAAATGAATCAGAACCTGCAGTTAAATCTTGTTGTTCCGGTCATAAAAAAGAGGAACATAAAACACATCATCATAAAAAAGAAACAATTCACAATCACAATACAACGGGAGTTTTTTATTGTCCGATGCATTGCGAAGGAGATAAAACGTATGATAAACCGGGAGATTGCCCCGTTTGCGGAATGGATTTAGTACCGCAAGTAGCGATAAATGCGACACAATTTACCTGCCCAATGCATCCTGAAATTGTTTCGGACGAACCTGGCGATTGCCCGATTTGCGGAATGGATTTGGTCCCGATGCAGGTTTCTGAAAATGAAGAAAACAAAACCTATACTGATTTATTAAAGAAAATGAAGATTGCGATTTTATTTACGCTTCCCATCTTTATTATTTCAATGTCAGAAATGATTCCTGATAATCCTCTTTATAAACTAATGTCTATTGAAAACTGGAATTGGGTTCAGTTTTTATTTTCAATTCCGGTTTTATTTTATGCCGGATGGATGTTTTTTGTTCGTGCTTATAAATCAATTGTTACATGGAAACTAAACATGTTTACGCTAATTGGAATTGGAACGAGCGTTGCTTTCTTATTTAGTATTGCCGGAATGTTCTTTCCAGATATTTTTCCAACTGAATTCAAATCGCACCACGGAACTATTCACCTATATTTTGAAGCTGCAACGGTAATTATCACTTTAGTTTTATTGGGACAACTCCTAGAAGCTAAAGCACATGGGCAAACCAACGGCGCTATAAAAGAATTATTGAAATTAGCACCAACCGAAGCCACTTTGGTCGAAAACGGAAATGATAAAGTAATCTCCATTCATAACATTAAAAAAGGAGATTTATTACGCGTAAAACCAGGAGAAAAAATTCCCGTTGACGGAAAAATTACTAGCGGCGAAAGCAATATAGATGAAGCCATGATTACCGGCGAACCGATTCCGGTTGATAAAAAAGTGGGAGATCCTGTAATTGCAGGAACTATAAACGGAACAAAATCGTTTTTAATGATTGCCGAAAAAGTAGGATCAGAAACTTTGCTTTCGCAGATTATTCAAATGGTAAATGACGCAAGCCGTTCCAGAGCGCCAATACAAAAACTGGCAGATCGAGTGGCTAAATATTTTGTTCCAACTGTTGTCGCTATTTCTGTTTTGACCTTTGTTTTATGGGCAAAATTCGGTCCTGAACCTTCCTATATATATGGATTAATAAATGCCATTGCCGTTTTAATAATTGCCTGCCCTTGCGCTTTAGGTTTAGCAACTCCAATGTCGGTTATGGTTGGTGTAGGCAAAGGAGCGCAATTCGGTATCCTGATAAAAAATGCTGAAGCGCTCGAAAACATGAATAAAATTGATGTTCTAATTACCGATAAAACCGGAACTATTACCGAAGGAAAGCCATCTGTAGAAAAAATCTACTCCATTAATAATAACGAAGATGAATTATTGCAAAGTATTGCTTCGCTAAATCAAAACAGCGAGCATCCTTTGGCGCAGGCCGTCGTTAATTTTGCAAAAGCGAAAAATCTAACTTTACTTGAAGTTCCGGATTTTGAAACCGTTGCCGGAAAAGGAGTTATTGGAACTGTAAATAACTCTAAAGTCGCTTTAGGAAACAAAAAACTAATGATTCAGGTTAATGCTTCTATTGCTGAAGATATTGAAAACAGAATTATTGCAGAGCAAAACTTAGGCAAAACAGTTTCTTATATATCTGTAAATAAAGCTGTTGTTGGTTATGTAGCGATTACAGATGCTATTAAAAAAAACAGTGCAAAAGCTATCAAAGATTTGATAGATCAGGGCGTTGAAGTTATTATGATGACAGGCGACAATAATAATACGGCCAAAGCTGTCGCTGAAAATTTACACTTAAGTTCGTTTAAAGCAGATTGCTTGCCAGAAGATAAACTAAAAGAAATTCAGCGTTTGCAAGCAGAAGGTAAAATTGTAGCAATGGCCGGCGACGGAATCAACGATGCTCCGGCTTTAGCGCAAGCAAATATTGGAATCGCAATGGGAACAGGAACTGATGTTGCTATTGAAAGTGCTAAAATAACACTCGTAAAAGGAGACTTAAACGGAATCGTAAAAGCTAAAAAACTAAGTCATTCCGTGATGAAAAACATCAAACAGAATCTATTTTTTGCTTTTATATATAATGTATTAGGTGTACCAATTGCAGCAGGAATTTTATATCCTGTATTCGGGATTTTGCTTTCGCCGATGTTGGCTGCTTTGGCCATGAGTTTGAGTTCAGTTTCGGTTATTGTGAATGCTTTACGATTGCGAAATCTAAATCTATAAAAAAATCAACATGAGACTATATACCTTTTTGATTATCTTTCTGATTGCTTTTAATGCAAAAGCACAAAAAGTAGTTCGTTACGATTTACACGTTCGGGATACAATTGTAAATTTCTCCGGAAAAGAAAAGCGTGCCCTTACGGTTAATGGGCAAATTCCGATGCCAACATTGACTTTTACCGAAGGAGATATCGCAGAAATTTATGTTCATAACGATTTAAAAAACGAAGATACGGCGTTGCATTGGCATGGATTATTTCTTCCTAATAAAGAAGATGGCGTTCCTTATTTGACACAAATGCCAATAAAACCGGGAACAACCCACAAATATACTTTCCCAATTATCCAGAACGGAACCTATTGGTATCACAGTCATTCTGGTTTGCAGGAACAAATTGGTTTATACGGACTTTTTATCATCAACAAAAAGAAAGACGATGCTACTTTTAGAAAAGGAATTGACGACTTACCAACGATTCCGGTCATTTTAAGTGAATGGACAGACTTGAAACCAGAGAATGTTCAACGAATGCTGCACAATGCAAACGACTGGTTTGCGATAAAAAAAGGAACAACGCAAAGTTATTCTGAAGCGATTCAAAAAGGACAATTTTCTACAAAAATTACTAACGAATGGAAACGCATGAACGCGATGGACGTAAGTGATGTTTATTATGAGAAGTTTTTAATTAATGGAAAAAATGAAAATCAGCTATCACAATTTAAAGCAGGCGAAAAAGTAAGATTGCGAATTGCAAACGGTGGCGCCTCAAGTTATTTCTGGCTTACTTATGGCGGCGGAAAAATAACCGTTGTGGCCAGCGACGGAAACGATGTTGAACCTGTAGAAGTTGACCGATTGATTATTGCGGTTTCTGAAACCTATGATGTTGTGGTTACAATTCCTGAAGATAAAAAGTCTTTTGCTTTTTTAGCTACAGCCGAAGACAGAACCGGATCTGCATCTTTATTTTTAGGCGAAGGCACTAAACAACCTGTTGCTCATCTTTCCAAATTAAAATATTTTGAAGGAATGAAGATGATGAACGATATGATGAAGATGAATGGCGAAATGAATGATATGGGCATGAACATGTCGCTCAACAAAATGGATATGAATGCCGTAATGTATCCTGAAATTTCCGGTGAAGAGGAATCTGCAAAAAAAGAAGATCATTCTATGCATAATATGGAGGGCATGGAAATGGCAAACGATTCTACTGAAACTTCTGAAATTGTAACATTAAATTACGGAATGCTGAAATCTCCAACAAAAACAACACTTCCAAAAGAGGCGAAGGTAAAAGAATTGCGTTTTGAATTGTCAGGAAATATGAATCGTTATATTTGGAGTTTAGATAATAAAGTGATTTCTGAAACGGAAAAAATATTAATTAAAAAAGGCGAAAACGTTCGGATCGTATTGTACAACGGATCGATGATGCGTCACCCAATGCATTTACACGGTCATGATTTTAGAATTCTGAACGAACATGGCGAATATTCTCCGCTAAAAAATGTGATTGATATTATGCCGATGGAAACTGACACGATAGAATTTCAGGCAAATGCCGATGGAGACTGGTTTTTTCACTGTCATATTTTATATCACATGATGGCTGGAATGGGACGCATTTTTAGTTATGAAAATTCAGCACCTAATCCGTTAATTCATCATCCTGAAATGGCGTATAAAATGTTGAAAATGGACGACAGGATGTTTCATTTCATGGCAGAAAATGATTTTGCTTCAAACGGAAACGACGGTGAAGCCATGTATAGCAACACGCGCTGGAGCATTGGAACAGAATGGCGATTGGGTTATAATGACAAACACGGTTATGAAACCGAAACCCATATTGGACGTTATATAGGTAAAATGCAATGGTTTATGCCTTTTATAGGTTTTGACTGGCGCTATCGAAAAATGGGAATGGACGAACAGGAACAAAATCTTTTCGGGCAAAGTAATACAAAAGACAATCGCTCTGTTTTTAGTGCCGGTATGGAATATACTTTACCAATGCTTGTAAAAGCACAAGTAGAGGTTTATACCGATGGGAATTTGAGACTGCAATTTGAAAGAAAAGACATTCCGCTTTCAAGACGTTTGAGAATGAACTTAATGTGGAATACAGATAAAGAATATATGGCAGGTTTGAAATATATTGTAGCCAGAAATTTTGGAATTACGACGCATTATGATAGCGATATGGGAATTGGTTTTGGAGTTAATTTGAATTATTAATTTTTTTATATTAGCCAAAGATTAAAAGATTAACTCAGATTTTCTTAATCTTTAATCTGTGGCTAAAAAAACTAACAACTATGACATTAGAAGACTTCAAAAAGAATTTCAACAATCAAATTACTGACGAATTAACTTTATTCTTTGAAATAAACGATGAACTCGGATTCGAAAATTACTCTCAGGGTTTCGGATTATATGAAGATGATAAATCCGGAATTTCGACTTGGTCTGAAGATCCTGCTTTTTTAGATAAACTAATGCCTTTTGCACAGGCAAACGGATCTGGCTCGATGTATGTTTTATGGAATAACGACTCAGGCAAATCTTTAAACGAACTGCCAGTAGTTGTTTTTGGTGATGAAGGCGGTTATCATATCGTAGCAAAAAACATCTTCGAATTTATGCAATTGCTAACTTTTGACAATGAGATTTCTGTAGATCACGAAGAAGCTTATTTTTATAAAGATGAAGACGATTATGAAGAAAGCGAAAATTTACCTGAATATAAAGTATGGCTAAAAGAAAATTTCAATCTCGATCCAATAGAAGAAACAGAAGCAATTTTGTCAGAAGCACAAGAAACATATAAAGCTGAATTTGACGAATGGGTTTCTCAATTCTACTCAGAAAATTAAATTATAATACATCATACAAACAATTAAAAAAAATAAAAATGAAAAAAGTATTTACCCTTTTAGCAATAGCTTTATTTACAATTAGCGCGCAGGCACAAGAAACAAAACCGGCTCCTAAAAAAGAAACAGCAAAAAAAGAATCTTGCTGCAAAAAAACAGCAAAAGATAAAAAAGCGTGTTGCGCAAAAAAATAATCGAAATTCTATTTCAACAAAAAAGACCTCAAATTGAGGTCTTTTTTTTATGGTTCCTTTTTGCCACAGATTAAAGGATTAAAAAGATTTCTATTTTGAAATCAATAAAAAAATCATTTCAATCTGTGAAATCTGTGGCAAAAGACTATTTTACTCTAATACTCCATTCAAAATCCATTTCAGAAACCTGAACTCCTTTTTCATCAGTTCCTATAGATTTCATCCAGAAAGTTTGCCCCTCACCTGTTTCAATAGTTTTTTTTATGGCATCGGCAATTAAATGTCCGTCGTTACAAACAAAAGTGATTCTTCCAGTTGCTTTTTTAGTAAAGTTACCTTTATTATTAGCCACTAACATTGAGATTTTTTTTCCGCTTTGCTGAATTTGTGAAATTACCAAAGCTCCGGTTGTTAACTCTGCTGCCATTGCCTGCACGGCAAAATACATTGAATTAAACGGATTTTGATTTATCCAACGGTGTTTTACGCTTACTATACAAGTTTTATCATCGATAGCTTTAACACGTACACCGCAAATATACGCCGACGGTAATTTGAAAAATACAAATTTGTTGAGTTTAGAAACTGAAATTGCCATGTGATTTATTTTTTTATGTAAAAATACAAAAAAACTATGCACGCACAATAAATGGTTAAAACTTTCCAACAACCTCAGTAAAATCAAGTATTAACACTGATTTTCAGTACGTTTTTGTGTTAAATAAAATATCAACTTTGTTAATATTTTGTTAATATTCGGTACTATGCAAAACAAGATACTGTCTTTTAGCCATATATTTGTATAAGAAATTACTATATGCTTTTAATCATGGAAACAACAACACCACTCATCATGGAAACAACATCAGAAAAGAACACTGCAACGTTCACACATTTAAGTACATTAAGTCAGTATATCATTCCTTTTGGAAATTATATTTTTCCAATACTAATCTGGACGAGTTACAAAGACAAATCAGAATTTGTAAATCACCACGGAAAACAGGCTTTAAATTTTCAGTTAAGTTTATTGCTTTATACTTTGATCTTAGCCTTAATTGCTATTCCGATTTTCATCATTGTATTTCTTCAAAACCTTCCTATGGAAGCTGTTTTTAACGATGAAGATTTCGTTATCAGAAATTTCAATTTTCAGGGTAACATCGGGTTATTAACAATTGGTGCAACAGCTGTAGTACTTTTTGGATTGCTAAAAGTTGTTGAATTCTTTTTAGTGATTTATGCTTCAATAAAAACTTCAAACGGAGAATATTACAAATATCCGCTAACGATACCTTTTATAAAGTAATCATTATTATGAAGCACTTCGACTTCGCTCAGTGTGACATAAAAAAAAATTAAAAGTTATAGTCGAAACCATACAAACAATCAATAGAATAGTTTCGAAATCAATCATCAATCAAAATCATCAATCAAAAAACGAATTGTTCAATCTAAAAAAAACAAAATGAAATTATGAACATTGAAAACACAAAAGCACAGATGCGCAAAGGTGTTCTTGAATTTTGCATCTTATCTGTTTTAAAAGAAAAAGACGCATACACATCAGAAATATTAGACACTTTAAAAAACGCAAAATTATTAGTGGTTGAAGGAACAGTTTATCCTCTTTTAACCAGACTCAAAAACGACGGTTTACTCAATTATCGCTGGGAAGAATCGACTTCCGGACCACCACGAAAATATTATGGATTAACCGAAATAGGACAAACTTTTTTAAACGAACTTAACGGTACCTGGACAGAATTGTCTGATGCCGTAAAACTAATCACCAATCAAAATCAATAAGTCATGAACAAAACAGTAAATATTAACTTAGGAGGTATGTTTTTTCACATCGATGAAGATGCATACTTAAAATTAACGCGCTATTTTGACGCCATAAAACGATCATTAAACAACTCATCTGGTCAGGATGAAATTATTAAAGATATCGAAATGCGTGTTTCTGAATTATTAACAGAAAAACAAAAAAGCGACAAACATGTTGTGGGATTGAAAGATGTTGAGGAAGTGATTGTAGTAATGGGACAACCTGAAGATTACATCATTGAAGATGACGAAAAACCAAATCAGTCTTTTAATGATTATGCAAACAGAAAAACCAAAAAATTATACCGTGATAAAGAGAAAGGTATGATTGGTGGTGTTGCAACAGGTTTAGGCCATTATTTTGGAATTGATGCCGTTTGGATCAAAATCATATTCTTAATATTTGTTTTTGCAGGTTTCGGAACCGGGATCTTAGCTTATTTTGTTCTTTGGATTGTAACGCCGGAAGCAGTTACAACTTCTGAAAAATTAGAAATGACTGGCGAACCGGTAACCATTTCAAATATTGAGAAAAAGGTTCGTGAAGAAATCGAATCGTTATCTGATAAATTTAAAAGTGCAGATTATGATAAAATGGGAAACCAGGTAAAGTCGGGAGCTGAGAGAATAAGTAGTTCATTTGGAGACTTTATCATGACAATTTTTAAAATTTTCGCTAAATTTTTAGGAGTAGTTTTAATCATGTCAGGAATAAGCGTTTTAATCATGTTATTGATTGGGGTTTTTACTTTAGGAACAAATGTTTTTGTTGATTTTCCTTGGCAAAACTTTGTTGATGCAGGAAACTTTACAGATTATCCTATCTGGTCATTTGGTTTATTAATGTTCTTTGCTGTTGGAATTCCGTTTTTCTTCCTTACGCTATTAGGTTTCAAATTGTTATCTCCAGATTTAAAATCAATTGGAAATATCACAAAATATACCTTGTTAGCAATCTGGATTATTGCAGTAGCAATTGCAATAAGCATTGGAATTAAACAAGCCACTGAAATTTCTTATGACAATAAAACTATTGAGAAAAAAGAGATCGGTATTAGTCCTAACGATACACTTTATGTAAAGTTTAGATACAATGATTACTATGCTAAAGACTTAGATCACCACAGAGATTTTCAATTTGTACAGGATTCTGCCAACAATCAATTGATTTATTCTACAGATGTTCGTTTGCATGTTTTACGTACTGATGAATCTAATGCATACCTGCAAATAGAAAAAAGTGCAAGAGGAAATTCATTTACAAATGCTAAAAAAAGAGCAGAAAAAATAAATTATAAGATTGAAATTAGCGGAAATCATTTAATTTTGGATAATTATTTTCTTACGGATGTAAAAAACAAATTCAGAGGACAAGAAGTTGACATTTATCTATACTTACCAGAAGGACAACTATTTAAACCAGATTCTTCTGTACAAGATTACGACGATTCTGAAGATGATTTTTTCAACTTACACTTTAGTGGAAATTACAACTACAAGGTAGAAGGTTCTAAAATTAAATGTTTTGATTGCCCGCCAAATGAAGATGATTATGACGATGTTAGCATTGAAGAAAATCAAAACGACAATGATACAATAAATGAAGTTTCGGTTAAAATTAACGGTAAAGAAGTTTTAAACGGAAAAAAAACTAAAGGAAAACTAACCACTGATAAAAACGGAGTAATAATCAAAATTAACTAAGCCATGATCAAAATAATCATTCATATTACGAAATTCATTATTGCCACAATTACCGCATTATTATTTGCCTCTTGTAATTTTAACATGAATACTGTTGAAGGCAGCGGAAATGTGACTACTGAAAAAAGAATTGTTGAGGGAGATTTTAAAAACATATCTGTAAGCAATGCTATTGATGTTGTAATCGAACAATCTGACGCAACCGAAATTACTGTTGAAGCTGATGATAATTTGCAGAAAGAAATTATAACTAAAGTAGAAAACGGAACCTTAATAATTAAATGCAAATACAGTTCTTTCCGCAACATAACAATGAAAAAAGTTACTGTAAAAGTACCTTCTCTTGAAAAAATTGAAGCTTCGAGTGCTTCAACCATACAAAGCAAAAACGTTTTTCAGGGAGAAAATATCGATCTTGAATCATCAAGTGCCGCAACTATGGACCTTAACATTGAATCTGATAATATTTCGGCTACATCAAGCAGTGGAAGTTCTATTAACGTTCAGGGAAAAGCTTTAAAAATTCAAACAACAGCTTCAAGCGGTGCAAGTGTTGATGCCGGAAAATTATTGGCAAACGAAGTAAATGCGGATGTTTCAAGCGGAGGAAGTATAAATGTACATCCAATTGTAAGCCTTAAAGCAGAAGCGAGCAGCGGAGGCCATATTAATTATGACATAGCTCCTAAAACAATCGAGAAAAAATCAAGTTCAGGAGGAAGCATCAGTCAGGGATAAATATTTATCTGTTAAATATAAAAGAAATCATTCATCAAAAGTGGATGATTTTTTTATATTTGTCCAAATCAAATCTAGAATTAATGAAAAAAAGTACAGCCTTACTCCTATTATTATTAGTTACGACATTAACTTTTGCACAAAAAAGAGAGAAACTAAAAGGATCTAAAATCGTAACCACTTCTATTAAAGAAGTAGGAGAATTTGATGGAATCGAAGCCGATGACAATCTGGAAGTTTATCTGGAACGTGGAGAGAAAAACGAAATCAAAATCGAAGCCGATGACAATTTACACGAAATCATCGGAATGGATTTAAGAGACAGAATGCTTCGTTTATACACAACAAAAGAAAGCACCATTTTTAAGAAATTAATTGTTCGCGTTACGTACACAAAATCTCTTAATAAAGTAATTGCAAAAAATGAATCAGTCATTTATGCTATACAAGAACTTCAATTAGATGATATTACATTTAACAGTTCTGATTATTCTAAATTATTTCTGAATGCAAATTCTAAAAAATTTACCTTAATCGCGGATGATAAAACAAAAACGGAATTGAACCTAAAATCAGATGATGGTACGTTACAATTAAGTAAAAATGCTTCAATAAAAGCATTGGTTGCTGCAATAAAATTTAAATGTGATTTGTATCAAAAAGCAAATGCTGCAATTGAAGGAATTACCGAAAAAGGAACTATTCGTTTAGACAACAATTCTACTTTTACAGGAACTAAATTCACCTTAAAAGAAGCAAATGTTACTACAGAAGGATATTCAACAGGAACTATTCTTGCAGAAACTACTATTTCGATAGCTGCCGGAGACAAATCAGAACTTACCTTATTTGGAAATCCAAAAATTGAACTTACACGTTTTTCTGAAGAAGCAAAATTGATTAAAAAACTTAAATAGTTTCAAGTTTTAGGTTCTCTTTGTTTCAAGTAGTTGGAACGTTATAAAATAAAAAGTCCCATTCGCCGCGGCGAATGGGACTTTTATTATTTTATTGGCTTTCTAATTAACGGTTCCAAGAACTTGAAACCTGAAACAAAGAAAACCTGAAACAATTTTAACTTACTCTTTTGACGCTAAATATCTTTCAGCATCAAGTGCAGCCATACAACCAGTACCCGCAGCTGTAATTGCCTGACGGTATACGTGATCTGCAGCATCACCAGCTACAAAAACACCATCAACATTTGTTTTAGATGTTCCTGGTACATTTATAATATAACCTGTTTCATCAAGAGTAATATAATCTTTAAAAATATCTGTATTTGGTTTATGCCCAATTGCAACGAAAAATCCTGTTGCAGGAATTTCAATTACATCACCTGTCGTTTTGTTTAATGCTTTAATCGCATGAACAACGTTGTTGTCACCTAAAACTTCTACAGTATCGTGATTCATTAAAATCTCGATATTTTCAGTTTTGCGAACACGTTCTTCCATAATTTTCGAAGCTCTGAATTTTTCGCTTCTTACCAACATGGTTACTTTTTTACAAAGTTTAGATAAATAATGTGCTTCTTCACAAGCAGAATCTCCTGCTCCAACAATAACAACTTCCTGATTACGGTAGAAAAATCCGTCACAAACAGCGCAGGCAGAAACTCCTCCACCCATGTTTAGGTAATGTTGTTCTGAAGGCAATCCTAAATATTTAGCCGAAGCTCCTGTAGAAATAATAACGGTTTCACAGTGCAATTCGATTGCATCGTTAATCCAAACTTTATGAATATCTCCTGAAAAATCAACTTTTGTAGCCCAGCCATCACGAATATCAGCACCAAAACGTTTTGCTTGCTCTTGTAACTGAACCATCATTTCAGGACCTGTAACACCATCAACATAACCCGGAAAATTCTCTACCTCATTTGTCGTAGTCAATTGACCACCAGGCTGCATTCCTTGATATAATATTGGATTCATATTTGCTCTGGCAGCATAAATTGCAGCAGTATAACCCGCCGGACCAGAACCAATAATTAGGCATTTAATTTTTTCGATTGTATCTGACATAATATGTATAGTTTTTAGTGATGCAAAGGTAAACTTTATTATAAAAAATTCCCCTCAAAATAAATCCTAAATAACTATCTTAAAATAAGTTTTATTTATTTTGAAATTTTTCTTTTGTAAACAGAATTTATTACTATATTTGCATCCGCTTACGGGGTGTAGCGTAGCCCGGTTATCGCGCCTGCTTTGGGAGCAGGAGGCCGCAGGTTCGAATCCTGCCACCCCGACAAAAGTCTTTTCATATTAATTGGAAAGACTTTTTTTTTGCACTAAACTTAAAATTAAAATCACAGATAGAACAGTTTATCGTGTCCCGATTAAAAATTGGGAAGACCAAAGGTTCGAATCCTGCCACCCAACAAAAGTCTTTTCATACTTCCTATACTTTTTTCGTGACTTCTTGTTTTCTCTCTTTTAAACGCCCTAAAAAATCAATTATGTCTTTTTATACAATTAATAGAACTTCTTAAATACATCAGATTTTCACCAATTTATTCTCTTTGTGCAAAATTTTAAAAATGAAAAAAATATTCCTATATATTGTTTTCCTTTTTTCTCTCAGCATTTCGGCACAAGAATGTAGGGATTCGATAGAAGAAAAGACAGAAATTAAAAATCTTAAATTGTTCAAAGAAAATGCTCACGCCTCTTATTATCATGATAAATTTGATGGAAGAAAAACAGCAAGCGGCGTAAGATTTGACAATAGCAAATTGACTGCAGCTCATAAAAAACTTCCGTTTGGTACAAAACTAAAAATTACAAACGAAAAAAATAACAAATCAGTTATTGTGGTAGTTACAGATAGAGGTCCATTTATAAACGGAAGAGAAATTGACCTGAGTAAGAAAGCTTTTATGGACATTACCTCAAACAAAAAAGGTGGGGTCGTTTTCGTAAAAATTGAGATTATAGAAAACTAAATCCCATCTTTTTTTGTTATCCATGTAGATCATTTTTTTTCTTCTTAATTCTTTTTAAGCAAAAAAAACTTACCCTATTAAAATGTTATTATATTTACCAAATCATAACATGTTATCAAATACTATATGGAAGTTTTTCTTTTCGTAGTTTTATTTTGTTTTCTAATTTACATTCTCAATACGATAAAAAGTCGGTTTGATCATCTTGAAGACGACATTCAAAAGTTGAATAAAAAATTAGACCTTTTAAAAATAACTGAAAAACCGGCAGAAAATTTTTCGGTAAAACCTATTCCTGTAGTTAAGGAAGATCCAAAAATTATAAAAACAGAAGAACCTATCGATTTTTCTGCGCCTCTTACAACTGTAGAGAAAGAAATTCCGGAAATAAAAGCAGAAAAAGTTGTTTTTTCTATGGAAACAAAAGCTGCTCCGGTTATAGAAAAACCAAAATCTGTTATTCCTGAAGTTCCCGAAAAATCATTCTGGGAAAATTTCAAAGAAAAAAATCCCGATTTAGAGAAGTTTATCGGTGAAAACCTAATCAATAAAATTGGAGTTTTGATTCTGGTTTTAGGAATTAGTTATTTTGTAAAATACGCCATTGACAAAGATTGGATCAACGAGCCGGCGCGAGTTGGAATTGGTGTTTTATGTGGTGTACTCGTTATGGGAATTGCGCATAAACTGCGTAAAAATTATGCTGCCTTTAGTTCTGTAATTGTTGCGGGCGCTATTGCGATATTCTATTTCACGATCGGAATTGCTTTTCACGATTATCACCTGTTCAACCAAACCGTTGCTTTTAGTATAATGGTGGTCATTACGGCTTTTAGTGCCTTGATATCATTATCGTATAACAGACTGGAACTTGCTGTACTTTCCTTAATTGGCGGATTTGCAGTTCCCTTTATGGTAAGCACGGGTGAAGGAAATTATATTGTACTTTTTAGCTACATTATTATATTAAATATTGGAATTCTCGCCATCGCCTATTACAAAAAATGGAATCTGGTTAATGTTCTTGCTTATATTTTTACGATTTTATTATACGGCGGATGGCTGTATAAAGATCTTGAATCTATCAAACCGCATTATATGGGTGCTTTGGCATTTGGTTTTGCTTTCTACTTTATTTTTATTTTAATGAATATCATTAATAATATCAGAACAAAAGGAGAATTCTCAAAAACACAATTGACTATTTTAGCCAGCAACACCTTTTTATTCTACGCAGCCGGAATGGCCATTTTAACTAATTTTCATCCGGAATTTAGAGGTTTGTTCACCACTATTATTGCATTATTAAACTTAACATATGCCTGGTTTTTGTACAAAAAATTCGGTCTCGACAAAAAAGCAGTTTATTTATTAATTGGATTAACGCTAACATTTATAACACTTGCTATTCCTATTCAATTTGAAGGCAATTATATTACTTTATTCTGGGCTGCCGAAGCTGTTTTGTTATTATGGCTTTCACAAAAATCAAAAATTGCAAGTTATCGATTTGGCTCTGTAATTGTTCAGGGGCTAATGATTATCAGCCTAATCATGGATTGGAATTTATTCTACAATAGCGATTTACCTTTAAAAATTATAATTAATCCGATATTTATAACAGGCATTTTTGCATTTTCTTCTTTATTGGCAGTTTGGTTTTTATTGAAAAATGAAACCGAAAATATCAACTTTTTAAACATTACTTTTAATCCTGAAAAGTATAAACAATATGCTTTTATTTCAGGAATTATTATATTGTATTTAACTGGTTTACTCGAAGTTATTTTCCAGGCAAATACTCATATTGAAAATGCAAAAAGCGCTGTTGTATTGCCTTCGGTGTATCACTTATTATTCTGTGCGATTTTAACTTTCGCATTAATTAAAAAGAAAACAGAATTAAATTATGCATTGGCGACTGTAATTGTAATTATCAATATTGTTTTATTTACTTTCGGATTTTCAAACTATGCTTTTTTCGAACATAAAGAGATCTTAGCATCAGGATTCGGAAAACCAATAGCTTATTATTTGCACTATATTTCGCTGGCCTTAATTGCATATTCTGCTTATCAATTATTCCAAATCAACAGAAACATAAGTTTTGAATTCTTCAAAAATCGTTATTTTGTTTGGGCAGCGGCATTTTTTATCATTTATATAGCCAGTTCAGAAGTGATGCTTCATGGCCTTATTTTAATGAATTCTCCAATTACGCTACAAGATTTGCATGCGAGTGAACTTTATGCAACCAACAATAGCAAAGCTGATTTACTATACCTTCGTTCATCTATTGCCGATGATATAATTAAAATTGCCAGAATTAAAATCATCAAAACCGGGTTACCTGTTTTATGGGGAGTTTTAGCCTTTGTGTTTTTAATTATCGGAATAAAAAAACAAGTAAAAACACTACGAATTATTGCGCTGAGTTTACTTGGACTGACTATTGTAAAATTATTTTTCTACGATATCAGCAACATTTCCGAAACTGGGAAAATTATATCCTTTATCCTTTTAGGAATTTTAATTTTGATAATCTCTTTTGTTTATCAAAAAATCAAAGTTTTAGTTATTGATGAAAACAAACATGATGAAAACAATGAAATTAAATAGTTTTTTTATTCTCTTATTGCTAACAAATCTTTCGTTTGCCCAATTTCAAACAACTGGAAAAATAAAAGAAGTTACCGAAAATGGTTTTCATGAAATTATTTTGTCACCCGAAATTCGTTCTTATTCAAAACAGGATTTAAGCGATATCAGGATTTTTAACGCTAAAGGAATAGAAGTTCCGTATTTTATTCAAAGTAATTCAGAAGCATTATTAAGTACTTTTGAAGAATATGAAATTGTTTCAAAAACAGTTTTCCCGAAGAAAAGCACTTCGATTATTGTTGCTATTCCATCTGTTAAAAACAACAACCAGCTTTCGCTTTTTATTGCAAATGCCGACGTTGTAAAAAACTATTCAATATCTGGTAGTAACAATCAGACAGAATGGTTCGGAATATCCAATTCACAAATTTTAGATGACTTAAACAGTTCTTCAGAAGCAAGCGTTGTTAAGACAATTTCATATCCGCTAAGTACTTATAAATATTTGAAAATTGATTTTGATGATCGAAAAACACTCCCTATTAATATTTTAAAAGTTGGTAATTTTAATACTCAACTTCAAAAAAACATATTGCAGGATATCAAACCGAAAAAAACCATACGATTTGAACTTCTTCTTCCTCAAAAACATACTCAATTACAGGTTGTTTTTGATGCACCACAAATTATCAATCAAATTGATTTTGAGATTTCGAGACCAACTTACTACAAACGCAAAGCTGTTATTTTCAAAAAAGTAAAACGAGAGTCGAAACGAAAAACTGAAATAATAGAGGAAGAAATTGTTTCATTTGAATTAAATTCAAACACAAAAAACAGCTTTACAATACCGGAAATATTCGAAAAAGATTTCTATATAAAAATCGAAAACAAAAACAATCAGCCTCTGACAATTACATCAGTAAAATACAGCCAAAAACCAGTTTCAGCTATTGTCGAATTATATGCAAATGAAAAATACAGCATAAAAACAGGCAATAAAAATTTGAATGAACCTGATTATGACCTTTCTGATTTTAAAAACAATATTTCCGGAAAATTATCTCAAACCAGCATTTACGATATTAAACAAATTTCTTCTTCAAAAAAACAAGTTGAAAACAAATCTTTTTGGCAGCAAGGATGGTTTATGTGGCTGTGTATAATATTGGGCGGAATTACAATTTTATACTTTACAGCGAGTTTAGTAAAAGATTTAAACGAGAAAAATTAAACCGGGCCAAAACTTTATTTTTGCTTCAAAATCAAAAACTGGAGTTTTATTCCATTTTAAAGACAAAACATAAAGAATTTTCGGAGTCATTTTTTCTTTATTTTAAGAATTAAAATCCCCGAAACACGCACGAAACAACGGTAAATTAAAGTTTATCGAATGTTAACAAAATAGATTTTCAAAAACCATAAATAATTGTATTTTTACGGTTCAAAATTCAGAAAATAAATGGGCAAAATCATTGCGATTGCTAATCAAAAAGGAGGCGTTGGAAAGACTACTACATCTGTAAATCTTGCAGCCTCATTAGGTGTTTTAGAAAAGAAAGTATTATTGATCGATGCTGATCCTCAAGCGAATGCTACGTCTGGCCTAGGGATTGACGTAGAATCTGTTGAAATCGGTACGTATCAAATACTTGAACATAGCCACACCCCAAAAGAAACTGTTGTTAAATGTTCAGCTCCGAATGTTGATGTAATTCCAGCTCACATTGACCTTGTTGCCATCGAAATCGAATTGGTTGATAAAGAAAACAGAGAGTACATGCTTAAAAAAGCACTAGAAAGTGTAAAAGACGAGTATGATTATATCATTATCGACTGCGCACCTTCGTTAGGTTTATTAACACTAAACGCTTTAACAGCTGCTGATTCTGTAGTTATTCCTATTCAGTGTGAATATTTTGCACTTGAAGGATTAGGAAAATTATTGAACACCATAAAAAGTATTCAAAAAATACATAACCCGGATCTTGATATCGAAGGATTACTACTAACCATGTATGATTCAAGATTACGTTTATCAAATCAGGTTGTGGAAGAGGTTCAAAAACACTTTAATGATATGGTTTTTGATACCGTTATTCAGCGAAATGTAAAATTAAGTGAAGCACCTAGTTTTGGTGAAAGCATCATTAATTATGACGCAACCAGCAAAGGAGCAGTTAATTACATTAATTTAGCTCAGGAAATTATAAAGAAAAACAGTAAATAGTTTTTATGACAAAAGCAATTAAAAAACAAGCCTTAGGAAGAGGATTATCAGCATTATTAAAAGATCCGGAAAACGACATTACATCAGTAGAAGACAAAAATGCTGATAAGGTTGTTGGAAATATCATAGAGCTTGAAATAAGTGCTATCGAAATAAATCCGTTTCAGCCTAGAAGCAATTTTAATGAAGAATCATTACGAGAGTTAGCTACTTCTATTAAAGAACTTGGCGTAATTCAACCTATTACTGTTCGAAAATTAGACTTCAACAAATACCAATTAATTTCTGGTGAGCGCCGTTTGCGCGCTTCTACATTAGTTGGTTTAACTACAGTTCCGGCTTACATTCGTATTGCGAATGACAACGAATCTTTGGTTATGGCTTTGGTTGAAAATATTCAGCGTCATGACTTAGATCCAATCGAGATTGCACTTTCATATCAGCGTTTAATTGACGAAATTCAATTAACACAAGAACAAATGAGCGAGAGAGTTGGTAAAAAACGTTCTACAATTGCCAATTATTTACGTCTTTTAAAACTAGATCCGATTATTCAAACGGGTATTCGTGATGGTTTTATTAGTATGGGTCACGGTAGAGCAATTATCAATATCGAAGATCTTGACATTCAAACTGATATTTATCAAAAAATCGTAAGTCAAAATTTATCTGTTCGTGAAACAGAAACTTTGGTAAAAAATTATCACGAAAGTTTAAAACCAAAACCTGAAGGTGAAGAAAAACCAAAATCAGCTTCTTCATTTGTAGTTAAAGAAACGCAAAAGAACACTTTCAACGATTATTTTGGCGCAAAAGTTGATGTAAAAGTAGCAGGCAATGGAAAAGGAAAAATTACAATTCCTTTTAATTCTGAAGCTGACTTTAATCGAATAATAAAATTAATAAACGGATAGTGAATAAAATTGTCCCCATAAGTCTATTGTTCTTTCTCTTAGGAACCGTCTCTCTTTTTGCCCAGGCAAAAGAAGAAACGGTTTTAGTCGCTAAAGACACTACTAAGATGCAGGAAATAGACCCGCTAACACCAGCAAAAGCTGCCTTTTATTCGGCAATTTTACCTGGTTTAGGTCAGGCATACAACAAAAAATACTGGAAAATTCCGTTAGTATACGGAGCAATTGGAACCAGTATGTATTTTTATATAGACAACAACAGAAAATATAAAGATTATCGAGACGAATACAAACGAAGACTCGAAGGTTACGGCCCTGGAACTGGCGGGAAGTACGATTTCCTAGACGACAGCAGACTTATTGCCGGTCAAAAATTCTATCAAAGAAATCGAGATTTATCTCTACTCTTTGTTGTTGGCTTTTATGCCTTAAATATTATCGATGCCAATGTTGATGCAGCGTTAATTCAATTTAACGTAAACGAAAGATTATCAATGAAACCTGAAATCTATCCCAACGATGTAACATTTAAACCAAATGTTGGACTAACTTTTAATTACCGCTTTTAAATAGAACTCATTTCTATTTAATTCAAAAAAATATACATAATGAAAATTGCACTTTTAGGATACGGAAAAATGGGTAAAGTAATCGAAAGAATTGCTTTAGAAAGAGGTCATGAAATTGTTTTAAAGAAAGATGAATCTAATACCTACGACGGACTTTCAATTGCAGATGTCGCCATCGATTTTAGTGTTCCTACCGCTGCTGTAGCTAATATTTCGAGTGCTTTTCACGCAAATGTCCCTGTAGTATCAGGAACAACCGGATGGCTGGAACATTTTGACGAAATGGTTGCTCTTTGTAATGAAAAACAAGGTGGTTTTATTTCTAGTTCTAATTTTAGCCTGGGCGTAAATATTTTCTTTGAACTCAATGAATATTTAGCCAAAATAATGTCTCAGTTCGATTCGTATAAGGTTACGATGGAAGAAATTCATCATACACAAAAACTAGATGCTCCAAGCGGAACAGCTATTTCTTTGGCAAAAGGCGTTATTGAAAATAGCAACTATGCAAATTGGACCATGGATGAAGCAAAAAATAATGAAATTCATATTGAAGCAAAAAGAATTGGTGATGTTCCGGGAACTCACACGGTCACTTATGAATCAATTGTAGATAGCATCGAATTAAAACATACTGCCCATAACCGTGAAGGTTTTGCACTTGGAGCCGTAATTGCTGCCGAATGGTTAGCCGGCAAAAAGGGAATTTATAGTATGAAAGATGTTTTAAACCTAAAATAAACAGATTTAAACTTAAGGCAAATTGAAACCTTAAACTTGAAACTTTAAACAACATATTATGACTCTATATCTTTGGTTCGTATTTTTCTTAGCTGTACAAATTATCCACTTTATTGGAACATGGAAATTGTATCAGACTGCAGGCAGAAAAAGTTGGGAAGCAGCAATTCCTGTCTACAACTCAATAGTTTTAATGAAAATTATTGGCAGACCTACATGGTGGACAATATTACTTTTTATTCCGATTATTAACTTAATTATGTTTCCGGTTGTTTGGGTTGAAACTTTAAGAACATTTGGCAAAAAATCGACTTTAGATACCATTTTAGGAATTGTAACATTTGGATTTTACATCTATTATGTAAATTATACTCAGAAATTAGAATATAATTCAAATCGTAAATTAACTCCCGAAAATAAAGCTGCCGATACCGTAAGCTCATTGCTTTTTGCAATTATTGTTGCAACATTAGTACATACTTATTTGGTTCAGCCTTATACAATACCTACTTCTTCATTAGAAAAATCATTATTAATTGGAGACTTTTTATTTGTTAGTAAAGTAAATTACGGTCCAAGAGTTCCCATGACAACTGTAGCATTGCCAATGGTACATGATACAATACCATTCATTAAAAGAAAATCATATTTAAGCTGGCCGCAATTACCTTATTTCAGATTGCCCGCTTTTGAAAAAATAAAACGAACAGATATTGTTGTTTTCAACTGGCCGGTCGATACAGTGCATTATTTTTATGAGCCAAAAGGAAGACCCGGAGTTATTAAACCAATCGATAAAAAATCGAATTATGTAAAAAGATGCGTTGGTATCCCTGGTGATAGTTTATCTATTAAAGACGGATTTGTTTTCATTAACGGAAAAAAATTAGTTTTACCAGAAAGAGCAAAACCGCAATATTCTTATTCTGTAGCTTTAGACGGAAAAACGCCTATCGATTTCGAAACTTTAATGAGAGAAATGGATATTACGGATGGTGCTGGTTTCAAAAGTGAAAAAAGAGACACTTTATTTTTTAGAGCTTTAACAGAAGCTAGTGCAGAACGTTTGAAAAACACTCCTGGAATTACTGCTGTAATAAGACAAATTGCAAAAGGAAATGACGATAGAATTTTCCCGCACATTAATAAATGGAACGAAGACAATTTTGGCCCGATTTACATTCCTGAAGCCGGAAAAACAGTTACGTTGACAAACGAAACATTGCCATTTTACAAAGAAATCATAACAAAATACGAAGGAAATACCCTTGAATTAGATGGTTCTCATTTTATAATTAATGGAAAACAAACCAATAGTTATACCTTCAAGCAAAACTACTATTGGATGATGGGAGACAACCGTCATAACTCTGAAGATAGTCGTTATTGGGGTTATGTTCCTGAAGACCACATCGTAGGAAAACCGGTTTTTATCTGGTTAAGCTGGGATACAAATGGAAAAGGAATCAATAAAATTCGTTGGAGCAGAGTTTTCACGACTGTTGACGGTGAAGGACAACCACAATCTTATTTTAAATATTTCCTTATTCTTCTTGCAGTATATTTTGTTGGAGAATATTTCTGGAGAAAAAGAAGAGAAAACAAAGCATAAATAAAAATAGTTATTTTTTGTTTCAGGTTCCAAGTTTCAAGTTTTATACGAACCTGAAACTTGGAACCTGAAACTTTTAAACAAAAAACAATGAATTCTTTATTACTTCCTACCTATTTTCCATCAATTAGCCATTTTGCAGTTATGGCTCAATCTGAAAATATTACTTTTGAGATGGAAGATAATTTTCAAAAACAAACTAACAGAAACCGTACTTACATCTATAGTCCGAACGGGATTCAGTTATTAAATATTCCTGTTAAGCATTGTAAAGAAGCGCATCAAAAAACGAGAGATGTTTTGATCGAGAATGAATTTGACTGGCAAAAACAGCACTTTAAATCTCTGGAAGCTGCCTATAGAAGTTCTCCTTTTTTCGAATTTTTTGAAGATGATATTCGTCCAATATTCGAAAAAAAATATACTCTTCTAATGGATTTAAATATGGAAGTTTTAGATATTGTGACGAAGTGTTTGAGAATGAAACTTGAATTTAGCAAAACAACTGAATACTTTCATGAAGTAGAAAACATATCCGATTTCAGATATTTGGCAAACGGAAAAAAGGACCCAAATTCATTCGAAAAATATCCTCAGGTATTTGATGACAAACACGGCTTTATAAATAATCTAAGCGTATTGGATTTGCTTTTTAACGAAGGCAAATTTGCCATGGATTATTTAAAAAACCAGAAATTAGAAGTAAAATAAAATATCTTCTGCTTTTTCTTTTTAGAATTGGAATTTTGCCCCAATACTTCGGGATAAAAAATTGGAATTTGTTTTAAAATTATTCCATCGAAAGTCTTGTCATAATTGGATAATGATCTGAATTTTCAAAATCAGAAAAACTTTCAAATTGCTTTACTTTCATTTTACTATCTGAGAAAATATAATCTATTCTGGCAGGATAATAACGGAATTTATAAGTGGCTCCAAAACCCTCACCGGCTTCTTCAAAAGTATCTTTCAATTTTCCTTTTATGCTTCGGTAAACGTATGAAAATGGGCTATTATTCATGTCTCCACAAATAATGATAGGATTTTTACATTGCTTGATATTTTCTTTAAAAATCTCAGCCTGTTCTTGTTGTTGCCTAAATCCTTTGCTAATTCTGGTGTAAATTTGTTGCGATTTTTGCTGATTTACATTATCAATATCATCTGAAATTTTATCAACGTCTGGCGAAATCTTAATTGACTGTAAGTGCATGTTATAAACACGAATAACGTCTTTACCGCGTTTTATATCAGCATAAATAACATTGTTATCTGATTTAGGAAAAATAATATTTCCTTCATTTATAATAGGAAACTTTGAGAAAATCGCCTGTCCTGTTTTTATTTGATTACCATCAATAAAAATATAACGATGCGGATATACTTTTAAATCTAAATGTGCTGAGTTAGAATATTCCTGGATACATAAAATATCAGGATCTTTTTCATCAATAAAAGCTTTTATATTAGACGGAATATCATCACGATCCAACCATTTAAACACATTAAAAAGACGAACATTATAACTCATTACTGAGAAATCTTTTTCATCTTCAATATATTCTTTAGGAGAGAATTTATAAAATTTACTAATAAACGTGATTCCGGTCAACAAAACCAAACCAGACAAAATAAGACGTTTCTTGAACTGAATTGCCCAATAAATGAAGAACAATCCATTTAAAACAAAAAAGGCCGGCATAAAGAGCGTTAGCACCGATAAAAGCGGAAAACTTTTTGGTGCCAGAAATGGCAGAATGTAGATACTAAATGTTATTACAGTTAGCACTATATTCAAAAAGAACATTATTTTATTAAACCACGATAGGTTTTTCATTTTTTCTTTGTTACACGGATTATTTTCCTGCTTTAAACAAAAATTCTTTCTCTTCTTTTGTCAAACAATCATAGCCAGACTGGCTAATTTTATCCAATATTTCATCAATTTGTTGTTGCGTTTTATCTTTCGTAACAATTTTTGATATTGGCTTCTGTGTAGGTTTATTGTAATTTTTATGAACTTTTTTGAAGGGGGTTGATGGCGATTTTCTGAACAGATTTGTAAAAAAATCTAATATTCTGGAAATCACAATACTCAAATCAGTTCCATTTTGAAGCAATTTAATGAAAATAAATCCAAAAACAGCACCAGCTAAATGCGAAATATGTCCGCCCATATTGCCAAGGCGAAATTGCATTAAATCTAAAATTAAAATTACAGCCGTAATATGCCATAATTTTACATTTCCAATTAATAGCAAACGAATATTCATTAAAGGCTGATAAGTTGTTGTCGCTACCAAAATTGCCATTATTGCAGCTGAAGCTCCAACTATTGATGCTGAATAGTTTAAAAAATAATAACTCAATGCAAATATTACTCCGGCAAAAACAGCACTTAAAATGTATAAGCCTAAATATTGTTTTTGAGTAAAATACGTTAGAAATAAAGTACTGGAAAAATTTAGCACCATCATATTAAACAACAAATGCCAAAATCCGTCATGAAAAAAAGCATAGGTTAAAAATGTCCAGGGCTTAAACATAAAAACCTGAGGATCTGACGACAATGCAAGCCAATTTGGAAATTCGAACTGACCAATTGAAAAATTATAAACAACCAGAGAAATAAGGAAACAAGCAACGTTCCAGTATATAACGCGCATTGCAATTCCACCTAACTTATATTGTAATTTTAAATCATCAAGAATATTCATAAAAGCTTCTTTTGGTCCCGAAACCTCGGGATAATTGATTATCTAAAGTTAAAAATTAATTCCAACGATTTTTATTAAACTGATTTTTTTTCCAGTACCACATAATCATAAATCCAAAAAAAGCTCCGCCAATATGTGCATAATGAGCTATCCCTGATTCAATTCCCATAAATGAACTGCCAAAAATTCCAAAGAAGCCATCAAATAAAAGCATGTAAATTGGAACAAAATATTTTGCTTTTATCGGAATTGGAATAAACATAATTCCCAATTCTGCATTAGGAAACATAAAAGTAAAGGCAACTAAAAGACCATAAATTGCTCCCGAAGCACCAACTACCGTTCCTAAATAAGCTTCAGTGAAATGTTTAAATTCAGAAACTGTCAATATTTGCTGCCATCTTGTATCTATTTTGCCATCGTTTAATAAGCTGAGAATATCAGCTTTATGAAAACCATTGGCAATTAAGATATTTAAGCTGTCCTGATAAAAATAATAATTAACAGCAAAATTTATCAAAGCAGCACCTAATCCGCATGAAATGTAGAAAAACAAAAATTTCTTTCCGCCCCAAAAATGTTCCAGCGTCGAACCAAATGAATATAAGGCAAACATATTGAATGCAATATGAGCAAATCCGCCATGCATAAACATATGAGTAATTGGCTGCCAAACTTTGAAACCAGGATTTTCAGGAAAAAAAAGTGCTAAATATTCATAAGAAACCGGCACTAACTGAGCACCAATAAAAAATATGATATTAATAATCAATAATTGTTTTACTACGGGAGTTATGTTCATCATAAGGCAAACTTTTTATCTATATCTTCCACACGCATTGTGATGAAAGTTGGTTTTTGAAAAGGTGAAATATTTGGATCTTTACAGGCAAACAATCCGTTTACTAAATTATCCTGTTCTTTTTCGGTTAAATAAGATCCGGTTTTAACTGCTAAACTTTTCGCCATCGACTTGGCAATTGTATCATTTTGGCTGTAACTGCTTGCCGGGATTCCGTCTTGCAAATCACTTAATAATTGTTCGATTACCATCGAAACTTCACTTTCTGTAATATTAACCGGAATTCCGGAAATCACGATATGGTCTGTTTGTGCTTGTTCAAAAACAAAACCTGTTGTTTCAAGAGAAGGTTTCAATTCTTCGATTAATGTCATTTCATCTGAAGAATAAAATAAATCTAACGGAAATAACAATTGCTGGCTTGAAGCCTGATTTACGGTCATGTTCAACAAGAATTGTTCGTACAAAATACGTTGATGTGCTCGTTGCTGATCAACGATTACCATTCCTGATTTTATTGGCGAAACAATATATTTTTTATGAATTTGATAGGTTTTCTGAGTCGCTTGTTCTACTTCATCGTCATTAAATAAAGAAGATGTTACTTCTTCATTTTCAAAATTAAAAGGCGAACTTTCTATGCTTTCTACACTTCCTGTATCTAAACCAACATATAAACTTTCCCAACTTGCCGTTGGTTCTACTCTTTTTGAATATCCTGAATAAGAATTGGAACCTGAACCTGAACTATAACCTGAACCTGAATTATAACCTGATCCCGATCCTGAACTTGCTTTAGAGTAATGCTGATTTGTTTTATCATCTGTAAATGGATTAAAAGTTCCATCGACCTGAATAGTAGGTGTTTCAGCTTCTAAATCTTTATAATGATATGGCGTATCTAAATTCGAATCGCGATCAAAATCTAAAACAGGCGCCACATTAAACTGACCTAAACTATGTTTAATCGATGCTCTTAAAATGGCATATAAAGCCTGTTCATCATCAAACTTAATTTCAGTTTTTGTTGGATGAATGTTGATATCAATTGTGTTTGGCGGGACTTGTAAATACAAGAAATAACTTGGCTGCGAGCCATCTTTCAAAAGTCCGTCGTAAGCCGCCATAACTGCATGATGCAGATAACCGCTTTTAATGAAACGATCGTTTACAAAAAAGAATTGTTCTCCCCTGTTTTTCTTGGCGAATTCAGGTTTGCAAACAAATCCCTGAACGTTTATAATTTCTGTATCTTCACTTACAGGAACCAGTTTTTCATTGGTTTTACCAGACATTATCCCAACAATTCGCTGGCGATAACCCGCGGCAGGCAAATTATACATTTCGCTGCCGTTATGATAAAAAGTAAAATGAATATTTGGATGCGCTAATGCTACACGCTGAAATTCATCCATAACATGTCGAAACTCAACTGTATCTGACTTTAAGAAATTACGACGGGCGGGAATATTAAAAAATAGATTTTTAACGGCGAATGAAGTCCCTTTTGGCAAAACTGCCACTTCCTGAGAGACAAATTTACTTCCTTCGATAATAATATGCGTACCAAGTTCGTCCTGATCTTGTTTGGTTTTCATTTCCATATGGGCAATTGCCGCAATAGATGCGAGAGCTTCTCCGCGAAAACCTTTTGTACATAAGGAGAATAAATCTTCGGCCTGACGAATTTTTGAGGTTGCATGGCGTTCAAAACACAAACGCGCATCGGTCACACTCATACCTTTACCATTATCGATAACCTGAACCAAAGATTTACCAGCATCTTTAATAATTAACTTAATGTCGGTTGCATTGGCATCAACAGCATTTTCGAGCAATTCTTTGACTACCGAAGCGGGTCTTTGAACCACCTCTCCAGCGGCAATTTGATTAGCAACGTGATCAGGAAGTAATTGGATAATACTCGACATTAAAAAATTTGGGTTTAAGGTTTATGCTTTGATTTTATTATATTGTAAAAATCTCAGATTGATACTATTAATTTATTTCTGGTTTTAAAATCCAAGGTCTACAAATTTAATGAATTTCTATTGGGTTTTAGAACTTCATCAGTCATAAAAAAAACAAAAAACCTATACTATTTTTACACAGTATAGGTTTTAATATTTTTAAAACAATTGTGTTTTATTCTTTATCTATTTTTCTAGGAGTTTCCTCTATTTGAATCGCGCCAGAAGTTAACAACGGCTGATTAAATGGATGCGACATAGAAGCTTGTTGACGAATGTACGCCATTTTTATTGCTGCGATTGCAGCCTCGGTTCCTTTGTTTCCGTGAATACCTCCACTTCTATCAATAGATTGCTGGATATTATTATCTGTTAATACACAAAAAATAACGGGAATATCTGTTTGAACATTCAAATCTTTAATTCCTTGTGTAACACCTTCGCAAACAAAATCAAAATGTTTGGTTTGTCCCTGAATTACACATCCAATCACAATTACGGCATCAACATTTTGTGTTTGCAACATTTTTTTTGCGCCGTAAATCAGTTCAAAACTTCCCGGAACATTCCAACGAATGATTTGTGTTGCGGGAACTTCGCAGTCAATCAACGCATCAAAAGCGCCATTGTAAAGTCCTTCAGTTATGTTTTCATTCCACTCAGAAACAACAATCCCAAATCGAAAGTCTTTCGCATTTGGGATTGTGTTTTTATCGTATTCTGATAAATTTTTATTTTCAGTAGCCATCTTTTATATTTAAGATTTTAGAATTTTGATTTCAGATTGTAAAAATACAAATCTAAAATCTAAAATCTGAACTCTACAATAAATTTATTGTGCTAATCCGATCAATGCATCAACAGAAGCAGCTTCCGGAGTTGTATCGTAGTTTTCTTTAATATCTGTTAAATATTTTAAAGCGTCTTCTTTTTGACCTAAAGCAATAGCTGTTTTACCGGCTTTTAATAAGAAACGAGGTGTTGTAAAATCGTTTTTATTAGACTCAGCAGCTTTTACGTAATAGTCAAGAGCTTCTTTTTGTTGATTTTTTTGAGAGTAAGCATCTCCAATTGCACCTTTTGCCAAAGCACTTAAAATTAAATCTTCAGATTTAAAATCGCCTAAATATTTAATTGCCTCGTCAAATTTACCAGTATTTAAATAAGCCATACCAGCATAATAGTTCGCTAAGTTACCAGCATCTGTTCCAGAATATTCTTCAGCGATTTTAATGAATCCGAATTTACCTTCAGAACCATTTAAAGCTAATTTATATAATGAATCGCTTGCCACACCGTCAGTCGCTTTTTGGAAATTTTGTTGAGCAACAAACATTTCGTTTGCAGCTTCATCTTGCTTAGGAGCTTCGATAAATTTTTGGTAAGCCAAATATCCAATAGTAGCAACTGCAATACCAGCAACTAAACCAATAATGATTTTTTGATTTTTAGCAACCCAATCCTCAGTTTTTGAAGCAGTTTCATCTAATTTTGAAAAAACACCAGCTGTTGTACTGTCTTTTTCATCAATAATTACCTGTGTTTCTTCATTTACTTCTTTAACTTCCTTTTCTTTTGGTGCTTTATATCCTCTTTTATTGTAAGTAGCCATTTAAAATTAATTTAGTGAACGGCAAAAATAAAATTTTTATTGAAACTGAAGTAAAAAAAATCAATTTTATATCTATTTAATATAAAATATTTTAGATAATCTCCGTTTTTTTCTTATCAATCTCGAAATAATAAAAACTAACACATTAAAAATGAATATTTTAAACACAATTTTCAACGATTTGAATGATCCTTTTTTCACTTTTCAAAATAGACTTTTTATTACCTCAGAATATTATTTCGCTATAGATTTTTAAGATTATCGCAGATTAAGCGTTTAAAGAATTAAATTTGCCTGACAAATCCTTTTTAATAATTTAATTCGTAGCAGAAAAACGTAATTAAAAAGAGAAATACTCATTATTAAACATCAAATTCTATCTTAGAATTCCTTTAAAAAATGCATTTAAACAAAATTTCTTTATTCAATTATAAAAATTTCTCCGAGGCAAGTTTTGATTTTGACATCAAGATCAACTGTTTTGTTGGAAAAAACGGAATTGGTAAAACTAATGTACTTGATGCTATTTATCATTTAGCTTATGGAAAAAGCTATTTTAATCCGCTTGCAGTGCAAAACATCAAACATGGTGAAGAGTTTTTTGTAATTGATGCCGAACTGGAAAAAAACGGCAGAACAGAACAAATTGTCTGCAGTTTAAAAAAAGGCCAGAAGAAAATTTTAAAAAGAAACGGGAAGGCTTACGATAAATTTTCTGATCATATTGGGTTTGTTCCACTAGTAATTATTTCTCCGGCAGATCGTGATTTAATTATTGAAGGAAGTGAAACACGCCGTAAATTTATGGACAGCGTGATTTCACAATTAGATTCGACTTACTTGCATCAGCTTATTCAATATCAAAAAATAATTGCGCAGCGAAATGCTTTATTAAAGTATTTTGCACTAAATCACGTTTTCGATAACGACACCTTATCTATATATAACGAGCAACTTGATGGTTTTGGAAAATCTATTTTTGAAAAGAGAAAAGATTTTCTGGAACAATTTATACCTATATTTAATACACATCATCAGGCAATAACAGGATCTGAAGAAACAGTGCAATTGGTCTATGAAAGTCATTTGTATGAAAAAGACCTGTTGACCATTTTACAGGAAAACATTAACAAGGATCGTGCATTACATTATACAAGTGCAGGAATTCACAAAGATGATTTATCGTTTGAAATTGATTCTCATCCGATAAAAAAATTCGGATCGCAAGGTCAGCAAAAATCGTTTTTAATTGCTTTAAAGCTCGCTCAATTTGAATTCCTGAAAAAACAAAGCGGTGTAAAACCACTTTTGCTTTTTGATGATATTTTTGACAAACTTGACGAAACCCGCGTTTCTAAAATTATCGAAATGGTAAACAGCGAAACTTTCGGACAGCTTTTTATTTCTGATACACATCCGGAACGCACCGAAGCTATCGTAAAATCAACACATCAGAGTTATAAAATATTTAATTTGTAATTTTTTTGTTTGCCACGAATTACAACTAATTTTCACGAATTAAAGCTTTGACAAAGTTTAAAACTTTGTCAACGCTACAACAATAAGTAATTTGAAAATTAGTGTGAATTCGTGAAATTCGTGGCGAAAAAAATCATTAATTTAGCTCCAAATAAAACTTAAAAACAACTGCAATAAATACCGAATATGCTAACGAAAGAATCATTGCAATTTTTAGACGATTTAAAGAAAAACAATAATAGAGAGTGGTTTCAGGATCAAAAAAAACGATACGAAATCTTCAAAAAAGATTACCATCAATTGGTAAGTGATTTTTTGGACGTGATGAAACCTTTGGATCCTTCTTTAGAATTACTGGAAGTTAAAAATTGTACTTTCAGAATCAATCGTGACATTCGGTTTTCTAAAGATAAATCTCCTTACAAAGCACATTTAGGCGTTTGGATGTCGTCTGGCGCAAAAGGTGCTAATCGTTCAGGATATTATGTACATATTGAAAAAGGTGCAAGTTTTATTGCCGGTGGATTTTATTCTCCAGAATCTGAAGATTTGAAAAAAGTCCGCAAAGAAATTGCTTTTTTTCATGATGATCTTGAAGCTATTCTGACTGATAAAAACTTCAAAAAAGAATTTGGAAGTTTGGATATAAATGAAAACAATTCTCTTAAAAGTATGCCGCGTGGTTACGAAAAAGACCATCCTGCAATTGAGTTTTTAAAATTGAAAAGTTTTACTGCGACACAAAAATATGACATCAGCGAAGTGACTAAAAAAGATTTCGTTGCCAAAATGAGTCAAAAACTAATTGCTTTAAAACCTTTAAACGAATTCATCAATCGCGCTTTAGAAACGGATGAATTTTAATTTTATCTGCCACAGATTTCACAGATTAAAGTGATTCATGGTTGAAGTTGCCACGAATTACACTAATTTACACGAATTTAATTAGTGAAAATTAGTGTAATTCGTGGCGAAATAAAAATCATTTTAATCTGTGAAATCTGTGGCAAAAAACCAATTCAATGAAAAGAAAAATACTTTTTCTGGGAGAATCTTATCGTGCCGATGCTATAACCTGGATGAAAGGTTTAAAGGAATTTGGCGATTTTGAAATTATAACCTGGGAACTCAAAACACCAAATAATTCAAAATTGAATCGTTTTAAACGTATTGCAGAATACCTCTTCTCTCCCATTTCGATTCGGAAAATCATTCGACAAGAAAAACCGGATATGGTTATTGCAGAAAGAACTACAAGTTATGGTTTTCTTGCCGCGCTATCAGGATCTAAAACTATTGCCATTGCACAACAAGGCCGAACTGATTTATGGCCGGAAACCTCTGTTTTCTATCCGTTTAAAAAATTCATTCAGAAATATGCTTTCAAAAAAGCGCATTTAATTCACGCCTGGGGTCCGGTTATGACGATTTCCATGAAAGAAATTGGCGTTGATATGAATAAAGTTTTAGTTATCCCGAAGGGAATTGACTTAACCCTTTTTTCTCCGTCCTTAAATAATTCAAATAAAATAGAAGCCATTGTAACGCGTTCGTTGCAACCGGAATATCGTCATGATTCTATTTTAAAAGCTTTTGCCATTTTACACCAAAAAGGAATTGATTTTTCGTTGACCATTGTTGGCGATGGAACCAGATTGCAGTTTTTGAAAGATTTAGCCAAAGAATTACAAATCGAAAATAAAGTAATTTTTACGGGAAGGATCCCAAATACTGATCTTCCTAAATTGTTACAACAATCAAATATTTACATCAGTATGCCTATAACCGAAGGCGTTTCGGCATCATTGTTTGAAGCAATGGCTTGTAATTGTTATCCTGTAGTTTCTGATATTCCGGGAAATCAAAGCTGGATCAAACATCGTGAAAATGGACAATTAATCGAAATTGATAATATCGAAATGCTTGCAGAAGAATTGGTTTGGTCTTTTGAAAATGTCGAATCTCGAAATAATGCGATTTTAGAGAATAGAAAATTTGTGGAAGAGAATGCGAACTATGATATTAATATGAAGGTTATTGCGGATAAGTATCATGAGATGTTGGATTCTCGAATCTAAGAGTAAAAAATCAAAAGAGATTATTGAAAAAAAATAGGAAAATTTAATTAAAAAATGGAAAAAATAACTGACGAATTAAAAACAAACCTTATCAATATTAACAACGAATTCAAGAACAAATTAAAATTACCCATATTTATAACATATTCGATAGTTCTAATTATCTTTAATTGGGATATTTTATTCTATTTAGGATTTGAAAATGACATTGCATTAAAGAAAATTCAATATGTAAAGTTAAATTTTATCACACAAAATTTTGAACGAATCTGGAAACCGATATTATATGCTCTCACATATTCTATTTTATTTCCCTTTTTGCAAGTCCTAATTAATCAAATAGTTCAGGTTTTTAAACGATACAATAATAAAATTATCAGAAAAGAAGAACTTGATAATGCTATTCATAATTTTAATGTACAACAACAACTAACGGGTCAACAAAGCTTACAACAACTGCAAAATAGAATTGATCAATTAATTTTAGAAAAAGATCAGCTAATCTCTACAAATAAAGACTTAATTGAACAGCTTAAAAATGATTCTAATGAATTACTTGATAGCAATTCAATTTTCAATTCAGAATATGAAAAAACTGCAAAAAAACTATTTACTGAAATCAATGAACTGGATAACGAAGAAAAATCAACTTTTCTTGAACTAATTAATTTCCTAGAAAGCTATAGGGATACATTTTCGATAAAAACATTTTTGTCTAGAACAAGTTATCCACAGCATGCCGAAAAAACAAAAGAAATTCTTTTAAAATACAACTTGATTGAAAATGCCTTAAATGGTTCTTTTAAAATAAGCACATTTGGAATAAAATTTATTCAGTTTTTCAAATCTAATTATATCAAGTAAGATTTCAATATTAAAACACTATTGGAAAATAAATAAAACTCAACCAAATAAATTATAATCCTTACTTTTGAATCAGATTATAAAGCCTTTTATGTATGGAAATCCAATCCAATTTTTCTTTAAAAAACTATAATACTTTTGGCATCGAAGCCAAAGCCAGACAATTTGTTGCCGTTCATTCAGTTACTGAATTAAAAACTATTTTAGAAGAAAACAAAAATGAGAAAAAGTTTATTCTTGGCGGAGGAAGCAATATGCTTTTAACCAAGGATATTGATGCATTGGTGATTCACATTGACTTAAAAGGCAAAAAGATCGTTAAAGAAGATGATGATTTTGTTTGGGTCGAAAGTCAGGCTGGCGAAACATGGCACGATTTCGTTATTTATACTATCGAAAACAATTTTGGCGGCTTAGAAAACATGTCATTGATTCCGGGAAATGTCGGCACTACTCCTGTTCAGAACATTGGTGCATACGGAACTGAAATAAAGGACACTTTTGTTTCGTGCGAAGCCATGAATATTGAAACTCAGGAAATGAAAACTTTCACAAACCCTGAATGTAATTTTGGATATCGAGAAAGCATCTTTAAAAATGAAGTCAAAGACCAATATATTATTACATCGGTAATTTATAAACTAACAAAACGCAATCATAAAATTAATACTTCTTACGGAGATATTACAGCTGAATTGGCTAAAAACAATGTTACAACTCCAACTTTAAAAGATGTGAGTAATGCTGTAATTGCTATCAGGCAAAGTAAATTACCCGATCCGAAAGAATTAGGAAACAGTGGAAGTTTCTTTAAAAACCCGATTTTACTGAAATCTGATTTTGAAAAAATTCACCAGAAATTTCCAGAAATGAAATATTATGAAGTTTCTGAAACCGAAGTAAAAGTTCCGGCTGGCTGGTTAATTGAGCAGGCTGGTTTTAAAGGAAAACGTTTTGGTGATGCCGGTGTGCACAAAAATCAGGCTTTGGTTTTAGTAAATTATGGAAATGCAACTGGTCAGGAAATTTTAGCCGTTTCAAAAGATGTTCAAAAAACCGTTTTTGAAACATTCGGTATTCATATTGAGGCCGAAGTGAATGTTATCTAAAGCTGGATTTTATCCATTAATTTCTAAATGAAAAAACTTAACTTCAGAGTAATTCTATTTCAAATAATTGGAATAATTTTCCTTATTCATGGCATATTGCAATTAAGATTTTACACCGTAGCTGAAAAGTTTATTTGTGCCACAAATTATTTTCAAAATAAAGAATTAGAATGCTGGAATAGATTATTCCCTAAAAAAGAAGATGTTATTAGTTTTTGGCCGAGTATTTATATCTGGATATTTTTAGGTTTTTTGCTTGGAATTTTTATAGCTTCTTTCCTTAATTGGAGAAACAGATTTTCATCACTAAACACAATTTTAGTCGCAATAGTGATGTACATTATTATGAGATTTAAATTTTTCAGAAAAGGAATATTATCCCGTTTATTTGATTCTTTCTTATCCGCATTTTCAGATGATTCTGCCACCCAATTTATCGTTGGCGGAATTATTTTTACTTTAATTGGCGTTACGATTTTATGGTTAAGTGTAAAACCAAATTTATTTAATTCCAGAAAAGATTTAATTTAAATATATGACAGAAACCATTTCCATAAAAATCACAAATCCAAATGAAAAAGTTGCAGCAATTATAGACGAATTGTCTGCAAATCTTTATCTTCGTTTTGGAAGCGATGGAAAGGATTCTTTTACCGACTGGCAACAAAATAATTCAAAATATATTTTTGTAGTAGCCGAAATAAACAATGAAATTGTGGGTTGCGGAGCGATTAGACCAATTTCTGAAACTGTTGGAGAAGTAAAAAGGATGTATTCTAAATATCCCCGAAAGAAAATTGGTAAAACAATTTTAGCTTTTTTAGAAGATATAGCCTCAAAAAGTGGTTATGAGGAATTAATTTTAGAAACGAGAATAAAAAATACTGAAGCTACACAGTTTTACGAAAAACAAAATTATAAAGTAATTCCAAATTACGGAAAATATAAAGATCGACCAGAAGCTATTTGTTTCAGAAAATCTTTAAAATAAAACTCACTAAAGATGTATACACCAGACTTATACAAAAACGAAGACCCGGAATCAATCAGAACCTTTTTGAAAGAAAATAGTTTTGGAATTCTGATCAATCAAACAAACGGAAAATTATGCGCCACACATATTCCGATAGAACTTGAAATTAATGCCGATGGAAAAGAAATTCTGCAAGGACATATTTCTAAACTCAACCCGCAAGCTGAAGGTTTTGCCGAAAATGATCAGGTTTTGGCTGTTTTTTCAGGTGCTCATGGTTATATTTCTTCATCTTGGTACGATCACGAAAATGTACCAACATGGAACTACATAGCCGTACATGTTTACGGGCGAATCAAAATTGTAGACGAAACAGCTACAATAGAACAACTTAAAAAATTAGTTGATAAATATGAGGCGGGTTCTGAAAATCCGGTTCGTGTTGAAGATTTATCAGCAAAAACAATGCGTGAGGCCAGAGGAATCTTTGGTTTTGAGATTGAAATTGATGAAATTCAGGCTACAAAAAAGCTATCACAAAACAGAGATGACCACAATTATAAAAATATAATTTCTGAATTAGAAAAAACTAAAAACCCTCAATCTGTCGCTCTTGCAGCCGAAATGTCAAAATGCCGAAAGTAAATAGCTTTTAATCATTGAAAATTAGGAATTCATAAGTACATTTGCATCGCAGATTCAAAAATTAAAAAGACAATTAAATTCAAATGCTTATATATATATTTTACTTTTTTATTGCTATAGTTATTATACAACTTTTTTATTATTTAGGTATTTTTGGAAAATTCGCTTTTAGCAAACCACAAAATATTAAGCAACAAAACATTCCTGTTTCAGTTATTGTTTGTGCAAAAAACGAAGAGGAGAATGTAAAAAAATACATTCCGTTATTAGCTGAGCAAAATTATCCTGATTTTGAAATTGTTTTAATCGACGATGCTTCAAGCGACGAAACGCTGGAAGTTTTTGAAGAGTTTGAAAAACAATATTCAAACATTCGTTTGGTTAAAGTGCAAAACAATGAAGCCTTTTGGGGCAACAAAAAATATGCTCTAACATTAGGAATCAAAGCTTCTAAAAAAGACTACTTATTATTTACTGACGCTGATTGTTATCCAACTTCAAAAGAATGGATTACAGCAATGACTTCACAATTTACCGAAGAAAAAACTATTATTTTAGGTTATGGAGGGTATGAAAAGGAACGTTCTTTATTGAATAAAATTATTCGATTTGAAACGGTTCTTACGGCAGTACAATATTTTTCATGGGCAAAAGCAGGATTACCATATATGGGAGTTGGCCGAAATTTAGCGTATAAAAAAGAAGAATTTTTTAATGTAAATGGCTTTATCGAACACATTCAGGTTCGTTCTGGCGATGATGATTTATTTGTAAATCAGGCAGCAAACAAAGCAAACACTACAATTGCTTATAATCCTGAAGGTTTTACTTATTCGAGACCTAAACAATCCTATAGCGAGTGGTTTATTCAAAAAAGAAGACACGTTACTACGGCAAATCATTACAAGTTTTTTGATAAAATTCAATTGTCATTATTTTACAGTTCACAATTATTTTTCTTCTTATTAGTTATAGTATTATTGTCTTTCCAATTTCAATGGATTGCTGTATTGGCTCTATTGGCGACACGTTATACAATTGCGTGGATCGTAATGGGATTTTCTGCCGGAAAATTAAGAGAAAGAGATCTTAAAATTTGGTTTCCTGTTGTAGAAATGGTGCTTATATTCACACAAATTAATATCTTTATAACTAATATCTTTTCAAAACCTGTACATTGGAAATAAATTCTAAAATAGAAAAAGCAAAAAAAGGCGATCAGATCGCCTTTACTTTTTTATTAGATTTTTATTGGAATGAAGTGTACAGTTTTATGTTAAAACGTACAGAAAACGAAACTACTGCAGAAGATATTACAATCGAAACTTTCTCAAAAGCTTTTGACAAAATTGGATCTTACAATTCTGAATTTCAATTTAATACCTGGTTAATTGCCATCGCAAAAAATGTCTATATTGATTTACTGCGAAAAAAGAAAACCAGCCTTTTTGTTGAAATTACAGATGCTGAAGATCAACAAGCCTACAACATTGCAGACACTACTCCATCTGCAGAAGATGCTCTGATAAAAGAGCAAAATCTATCGCGTTTACTACAATGTATTAAAGAACTGAAACCACATTATCAGGAAGTAATTCAATTGCGTTACTTTCAGGAAATGACATATCAGGAAATTGCGCTCAAAATTAATGAGCCTTTAAGCAATGTAAAAGTGAAATTACTTCGAGCTAAAAAATTATTAGCAGAAATCATCGAACGTAATAGATAATTTATTATCTTTAGATAAAGAATAAAAAATCCTCTTATTTATTCTTAAAACATTATCAATTTAACAAAAAAGTTCTTTAATTTTCCGTTCTTAGTTACACACTAATTCCATTTGGCTTATGATTTGATGTTTACTTAACCTTAAAATCCAATTAACTATGTCTAAATCCAGTATCTACGAATCCAAGTGGACCAATCTTGTTTTCGAAAACAAAAACAAAGAGTACGGAGCGTATCAATTACGCCAGGAGAATCCCAAAACAACTATTACAGCACTTTTTATGGCACTGCTATTAATAGCAGGATTAGGAAGCGTATCGATGCTGATTAGTAAATTTAGAACGGCGCCAGTTGTAGGGCCAGAAATTATTTGTTCACTCCCAATAACACCGGTAGATCTTAGTCCGATTGATGTGAAACCAGAGCCTCCTGCTCCAGTTACACCTGTTCAACAAACTGCTGCAGCATCGCCTGATGTACAATTGACTAATCCTGTTGTAGTAGCTACAGCTCAAGCAACACCAGATGTTATTGCACCTAACACACAGAATACTTCTGTAGTAGATAATGCTTCTACAGGAACAGGAACTTCTGCAAATGTGCTGCCATCAAATGGCAATGCTGGCGGAGATGCTGTTGAACCTGCAGATACAGGAAATTCGATTGTAAACACGGCTGTTTTAGACAAAATGCCTGAATTTCCGGGAGGAATGGCTAAGTTCTATACCTATGTGGGAAACAATTTTACAAGACCAGAATTAGATACTGAAAGAACTTTAAAAGTTTATGTTTCTTTTGTAATCGAAAAAGACGGCTCAATAACTGATATCATGGTAAGAAATGACCCTGGTTATGGAGTTGGCAAAGAAGCTATTCGAGTTTTAAAATCATTAAAAACAAAATGGAGTCCAGGAATATTAAACGGTAAAGCGGTCCGAACTGCATATAATCTTCCAATTACAATAAAATCGGAAGCTGAATAACAAAACAAAAAGCAGAATTTAGGTTCTGCTTTTTTTATGGAATTAAATTAAGCGATTAAGAAACTAAGAAAGTTAAGTTTTTTTTCAGATACAAATCTTTATTTAAAAGACTATTTTAGCAATACAAAATCTTTAAAGAAATTAAATGCCTTTTACTTTTTCCCATCCTGCAATAATCTTACCTTTAAGTTATTTGCCTAAAAAATGGTTTTCTTTAACAGGCCTTATTATTGGCAGTCTAATACCTGACTTTGAATACTTTATTAGAATGAAAGTTCAAAGCAATTATAGTCATACTTTATACGGAATCTTTTGGTTTGATTTGCCATTAGCAATTATTCTATCCTTCATTTTCCATAACATTGTCAGGAATCAATTATTTAATAATCTACCAGTAAATATTCGAACAAGAATTTTAATTTTCACTTATTTTGATTGGAATAATTATTTCAGGCAACATTACTTTATAATTTTAATTTCTGCTTTAATTGGAATTAGCTCGCATCTTTTTTGGGATAGTTTCACACATGAGCACGGTTATTTTGTAAATCATATTTCTGCTTTAAGAAATTCCGTTTGTCTTTTCAACAAACAAATTCCTGTTTTAAAAATTGCTCAGCATCTAAGCACGCTTATTGGAGCGTTCATTATTTTATTGACCATATTAAAACTTCCAAGAAATAACAACTCTGAAACTTCAATAAATAAGAATTATTGGATTTTGGTACTCTTTTTTATTTTAATAATTATACTAATTCGATTTTTAGGCGATCTAAGCTATAACGCATACGGACATGTAATTGTTTCTTTAATTTCTGCGACTCTGATTTCATTAATTTTAACTCCGTTATATATTAAATTTAAATCGAATTTCTAAAAAAATTAACAAAATCACTTACTTTTACAGTACAAAACAAATAATTCATTAAAATAAAAAATCAATAAAAATGGGAATATTTTCAGCACTTCTTGGCAACGCAGGCGCAGTTAGTCAGGAAGATTTAATTAATAAATACGGACAACTTTTAACAGATAACGAGCAAGTTGAAATGGGTTTTAAATTAATCCGCGACACTTTTATCTTTACAAACAAAAGATTAATCTTAGTTGATGTACAAGGAATTACAGGAAGCAAAACAGAATACAAATCAATCGCTTACAAAAGCATTACTCGTTTTAGTATTGAAACAGCAGGAACTTTTGATCTTGATGCTGAATTAAAAATTTGGGTTTCAAGCGAATTGCAGCCTAGTATTGTAAAGCAATTTACTAAATCGGTAAATGTGTATGAAGTACAAAAAGTTTTGGCACATCATGTTTTAGGTTAATCCACAAATTAAAAAACCCGACAAATTTTAAAAAACTTGTCGGGTCTATTTTTATTACTTCAAAACTATTATTTCTTTTTAGTTGTAGCTTTCTTTGTGGTTGTTTTCTTAGTCGTTGTAGCTTTAGCCGGAACTGTATTTACAATTTTTTGCTGCACATACGCTTTATACACACCATCTTTCTCAGCTCTGCTCTTAGCATCATCAGCTCTTTGTTTAGAATCCGGATGCGAACTCATCATTTTATCAATAAAAGAAGCTTCTGTTCCTTCACTCATTTTAGCCAGAATTCTAAAAGCCGATTCTTCAGCATTTACATTATAACCATTCTTTTTCAGGAAGTTATACGAGAACAAATCAGCATCTGCTTCTTGCTTACGACTAAATTTACTATCGATAATTGAGCTTCCTATTTTTCCTAACTGACTATCTGTAACACTTGCAACTGTTGTTGATTGAGAAGCTGCTGCATCCATTAAAGCCTCTTTTTTATAAACTGCCTTAATTGCATCTCTGGAATCATTGTTAGCAACGTGACCAATTTCGTGACCAATAACCGCCAATAATTCGTTATCATCCATAATATCCATTAATCCAGAATATACACGAACGCTTCCATCTGCAGTAGCAAAAGCATTTACTTCTTTTAATTTATAGACTTTATAGTTTAAAGTATAACCTTCACCAGCTGTATGTTTTCCAAAAACTCTGTTAAGTCTTATAGCGTATCCATCTGTTGCTGGAGCGATTTCATGTTCTGCATCCATTTTATCCACTGCGGCTTTAGATAATGCTGCAGCATCGGCATTACTAAAGGTAAAACCCGTAACACCTTTTTGAACAGCACCTATTGCTTTTTCTCCAAAATTAATCTGCGCATTCATTTTAGTAAATCCGAAAGCAGCAAAAACTCCCATTACAATTAATTTCTTTTTCATGTTTTTTAATTATTACAATTTAACAACAAATGTACTATTAAGAAAATATCATTTTACCCTTTGCAAACATATTTTTTAACAAATAAAGGTATAATTTTTAAATGACTAAAATTCAACCTAATATCATAATTATTCATTTTATAACCTTAAAAGAATAAAAAAGCAAGGCATTAAATCGCTTCAGCATTTTTTAAACGCAATATTTTAACACATTAACCAAACAATTAGCAAAATGATTTTCTTAAAATCTCTAAAATACAATTTCAAATTAAACTATAAACGAATCTCCAAATAAACTACATTGCTTATCTTTGTCTTTTGAATTTTGATATATGGAAACAGTCATTGAAAATATACCAACCGTAAAACCTAAATGGTTGAAGGTAAAACTTCCAATTGGACAAAAATATACTGAACTACGCGGTTTAGTCGATAAATACAGCTTAAATACTATTTGTACCTCAGGAAGCTGCCCTAATATGGGTGAATGCTGGGGAGAGGGAACAGCAACTTTTATGATTTTGGGTAACGTTTGTACACGTTCTTGCGGTTTTTGCGGTGTAAAAACCGGCAGACCTGAAACTGTAGATTGGGACGAACCTGAAAAAGTAGCCCGTTCTATAAAAATCATGAACATTAAACATGCCGTAATTACGAGTGTTGACAGAGATGATTTAAAAGATGGCGGATCTATTATATGGATAGAAACTGTGAAAGCTATTCGCAGAATGAACCCAAATACTACTCTGGAGACTTTGATTCCGGATTTTCAGGGAATTGAAAGAAACATTGACAGAATTGTAGAAGCGAATCCTGAAGTGGTTTCGCATAATGTTGAAACGGTTCGTCGTTTAACGCGTGAAGTACGTATTCAGGCAAAATACGATCGTAGCCTTGAAGTTTTGCGTTACTTAAAAGAAAAAGGAATCAACAGAACTAAATCTGGTATTATGCTGGGGCTTGGAGAAACTGAAGAAGAAGTTTTTCAAACCATGACTGATTTACGCAATGCAAATGTAGATGTTGTTACTATTGGCCAATACCTGCAGCCAAGTAAAAAACATTTACCTGTAAAAGAATTTATTACCCCAGATCAATTTGCTAAATATGAAAAATTTGGTTTAGAATTAGGTTTCCGTCACGTTGAAAGCGGACCATTAGTTCGTTCTTCATACAAAGCACAAAAACACATTTTATAAAAAAGGTTATTTATTTAATTGTTTATTCGTTTAATCGTCAAGATATTAAAACGAATAAACAGTTAAACGATTAAACAAATAAACGTAAATCTTGAAAACTAGAATTGCTATTAACGGTTTTGGAAGAATTGGCAGAAATTTATTTCGTCTTCTTTTAAACCACCCTGAAATTGAAGTTGTTGCGATCAATGACATTGCTGATAATAAAACCATGTCGCATTTAATAAAATACGACAGTATTCATGGTGTTTTACCTTTCAAGGTAAGTCACGACGAAGAAAGCATTATTGTTGATGGAAAACATTATTTATTTTTTCATGAAAAAAGCATTTCAAATTTAGACTGGAAAAGTCATAACATTGATTTCGTAGTAGAAGCAACAGGAAAATATAAAACGCACGAAGAATTAAATACGCATATTATTGCAGGAGCAAAAAGAGTAATTCTTTCGGCTCCATCAGAAGTTGACACTATAAAAACAGTAGTTTTAGGAGTAAATGAGCATATTTTAGACGGAAGTGAACTTATAGTTTCGAATGCAAGCTGTACGACAAACAATGCCGCTCCGATGATAAAAATCATCGATGAATTGTGCGGAATCGAGCAAGCATACATAACAACGATACATTCTTACACTACCGACCAAAGTCTTCATGACCAGCCACATAAGGATTTACGCAGGGCAAGAGGTGCAAGTCAGTCAATTGTTCCAACAACTACAGGTGCAGCTAAGGCATTAACAAAAATTTTTCCTAAATTGCATGAGAAAATAGGTGGCTGTGGAATTCGTGTACCGGTTCCAGATGGTTCATTAACCGATATAACATTTAATGTAAACCGCGCCGTAACTATTGAAGAGATTAACAAAGCATTCGAAAAAGCCTCAAATACAAATTTAAAAGGAATATTAGATTACACAGAAGATCCGATCGTTTCGGTTGATATAATAGGCAATACAAATTCGTGTTTATTCGATGCGCAACTTACGTCTGTAATTGATAAGATGGTAAAAGTTGTGGGTTGGTACGATAACGAAATTGGCTATTCATCACGATTAATTGATTTGATTTTACTGATGAGAAAAACATAAATTCATTGTAAAAGCATTGCAATACATGAAATACCACCTTTTAATTCTAATTAGTTTTTTTACTTCAATTTTGTATTCTCAAACTAAGCAGAATATAGATAGTATTTCCTATTACAACAAGTTGGCCAACACCAATCTTAAAACTAAAAAATACGATCAGGCTATTTTCTTTACACAAAAATCCATAGATTTTTGCGAGACCAATCACAAATCTGAGGGTTTAGCCAACCAGACTTTTAAGCTTGGAAAGATTTACTACAATCAACAAAAATATGAAGCAGCATTAAAAAACTTTCATAAAAGCGTTTCCTTGTTTGATAATTTTAAACCAACTTGCACCAAAGCTTTGGCATTACATTATATCGGAGTAACCAATACCGCCAAAGGCAATCATAAAACGGCTGAGATTTATTATAAAAAAGCCCATACGCTACTTAAAAGATTAAATATTGTTGATAGTGCCGAAATTTTAAACTATCAAAAAGCGATGGCATTTAAAACTAATAACGATTTAAAAGCCGCAACAAAAACCTTTCAGGCAATAATTAAAAAACCTGACAATTCTTCTGTTATAAAAACCAAAATCGATTCCTATTATCAGCTTGGTTTAATCGAAACTCAGCTTAAACAAAACGACTCGGCAATTATTTATTACGACAACGCCCTGGAACTTAACTCAAAAACAACTGATTTGATTCAGAAATCAAAAATTGTTTTAGCTATAAGTCAGTATTACAAAGAAAACCGAAATTTTGATCTCGCCTATTCTTATCTGGACGAACATTATCAAATAGAAAACTATATTTTAAAGCTGAAAAATGCCAAAATTGATTTGAATGAATTCGAAAGATTCAAAAAAAATCAATCTTTAAACAATACTTTGAAACGGGAAAGTGAAGAAAAAATCCAGTTAAAAACCTATCGCTATTCTAAGCTTGTCAGCATTTTGGCAATTGCCCTGATTTCTATTTTATCACTTTTGAGTTTGGCTTTGTATAAAAACAATATTATACGAAATCAGAATAATTTACTTTTAAAAGAAAAAAACAAAGAACTTATTCTGGCCAAAAACAAGGCAGAAAAAGCATCAAAAGCCAGATCTGAATTTTTATCTACCGTAAGTCACGAACTTAGAACGCCACTGAATGCTATAAACGGAATCACACATTTACTTCTTGAAGATCGTCCGAAGAAAAAGCAATTAAAATATCTTGAATCATTAAAATTCTCCGGAAATTATCTTACTACTTTTATCAATGAAATTCTGGAAATAAACAAAATAGATTCTACAAAAGTCGAAGTCGAACATATTAGTTTTAATTTGAAAGAATTACTTTTTAATATTCAGGGTTCGTTAAAAGAATTGGCAACTGCCAATAAAAACTATTTTAATCTTGAAATAGACAAAGAAATTCCTGATAGCTTAATTGGCGATTCAACAAAAGTTTCTCAAATTATATTGAATTTAATTAATAACGCTTTAAAATTCACACAAAACGGAAACGTAAATGTGATTGCAAAATTATTTCATAAAAGTGAAGAGAATGCAACCATTTACTTTGAAATTGTCGATACCGGAATTGGTATTCCTGAAGATAAATTACAAACTGTTTTTGAAAGCTTCTCGCAAGGTTCTGTAGAAGTTAACCGAAAATATGGCGGAACCGGTTTGGGACTTACTATTGTAAAAAAACTTATTGAGCTTTTAGGCGGAGAAATTAAATTAAAAAGTGAAGTAGGTAAAGGTTCTACCTTTACTTTTAAACTAGATTTCAGCATTAACAATGAACCAATTGAAAAAGCTGAAGAAGTAAAATCATACAACGATAAACAACTAAAACACAAATCTATTTTATTGATTGAAGACAACAAAATCAATCAGATGATTACTCGAAAAATGCTCGAAAATAAAGCTATTTATTGCGAAATAATCGATAATGGCGAAGATGCCGTAGAGCTTTTAAAAGTAAAACATTTTGATATGATTTTAATGGATGTTCATCTGCCCGGAATCAACGGAACAACTGCCACCAAACAAATTCGTGAATACGATAAAACAACTCCAATTATTGCATTAACAGCTATTTCACTTGACGAAAACAAGGACATGCTTTTAGCTTTTGGAATGAACGATGTTATCACAAAACCTTTTGTGCCTGATGAATTTTACAGTACAATTGCTAAATTTTTCGATTAGTCTTTTTTTAAAAGATTCTAAGATTCTGAGAGGCTAAGATTCTAAGGTTTTTAAACACTTGTCTAAGTATTCTAAAATCGTTGCATCAAAATTTTGTTTGTTATTGATGAACGTGCTTTTTATTGGTAAATAATACAACTGCGAAATCAGTTTTGAATCTTTTAAGCGAACATAATCTTTTTCTGTTGTAATGATCTTTTTGTTTTGAGCTTTATTCTGAATCATTTCCAAATCTTTTTCAGAAAAATGATGATGGTCCGGAAAAGTCAGACATTCGTCGTTTTCGTTTTTTAAGTAATCAAAAAATGGAGTTGGTTTTGCAATTCCTGCCAAAAGTAATTTTGACTCATTTTTAATTTCATTTACAGCAATCTTTTCGTTTTTACCATAGATTGCATCATCATAATCTATAAAAGTAAAATACAATTGCTGGGAACTGCTTAGCTTTAATTTTTTCCAGATTTCACTTTGCTTTTCGTCAGATAATCTTTTCGGGCATTTTGTTACAATGACGATTTTGGCACGACTGGCTCCGCTCCTGCTTTCACGTAAATTTCCGGTTGGCAGCATAAAATCATCAGCGTACAAATCATCGTAGGAAGTTAGTAAAATATAAAAACCAGCTTTTACTTTTCGGTGTTGATATGCATCATCCAGTAAAATTATTTGAGGTTTTATTTTTTGAGAAAGCAATTGTGTAATTCCGTTTGTTCTGTTTGCATCAACAGCAACCTGAACATTTGGAAATTTTTGATAAAACTGAAAAGGTTCGTCGCCTAAAATTTCGGCATTTGAAGTAGCATCTGCCAAAACAAAACCTTCAGATTTACGCTTGTAACCGCGGCTTAAAGTGGCGACTTTATATTTGTCAGATAATAATCGAATTAAATATTCAATTTGAGGAGTTTTCCCTGTTCCGCCAACACTCAAATTCCCAACCGCAATTACGGGAATATCAAATGAAGTTGATTTGAGGATTCCTTTATCAAAAAGGAAATTCCTGATGGAAGTAATAAATCCGTATAAAACGGCGAAAGGAAAAAGTAATATTCGAAGTAATTTCATAAAGTTATTTATCAGAATAATGTCCCATGGCGGAGATTACAAACACGGTTACAATATCATCTTGTACTTTATATATTATTCTGTCTTTAGAATTTATTTCTCTCGACCAAAATCCAGTAAGTCCGTGTTTTAATGCTTCAGGCTTTCCAACACCTTCATAAGGCGTTTCGCTAAGTTCATCTAATATCTGATTGATTTTTTTAATACTAGCCTGATTACCAGATTTAAAATGTTTTTTAAAATGTGACTCTGCCAGTTTTTCTATTTTAAGCCTAAACTTCCCCATACATCTTTTGGATCAACTTCTGTATAATCACCTCTTTTAGCTGAATCTAAAACCATTTTTACAAATTCAGGATTATAAACATCGTCTTTTTTCTTTGCTTTTTTTGAATCAGTTTCAATAATTTCTATTCCATCAACACCCTTAAAACTATCAAACATGGCGATAAAAGCTTTACCAATTTTAGTACGTTCGTTTATTTTTACCGTTAGCGTTTTCATATTCTTGATTTAAATACAAATATACAAAATTCGACTATTTGTAATACTAGTAATATTGGTAATACTAATTATGTATTGAACAATATCATCCAAATATTTTAAAATTGATACCTTTATTCGTTAATTTGTTCCAATTTCGGTTCTCATACTGCCAAGAAAACCTAAAACTTTGAAACTTGAAACAAAAATTCAAATGAAAATCAAAAATATAATAGAAGTTCTAGAAGAAATGACACCTTTAGCTTACGCCGAAGATTTTGACAATGTCGGGCTTTTAGTCGGAAATTCAGAAACCGAAAGCACCGGAGTTTTAGTTTGTCATGATGCTTTGGAAAATGTAATCGAAGAAGCTATTGCTAAAAACTGTAATTTGGTTGTTTGTTTTCACCCTATTTTATTCTCTGGAATTAAAAAAATCACCGGTAAGAATTATGTCGAACGTGCGATCCTGAAAGCTATTAAAAATGATATTGCAATTTATGCTGTTCACACCGCTCTTGATAATCATTCGCAAGGCGTTAATAAAATTTTCTGTGATGCCTTGGGATTGATAAATACAAAGGTTTTGATTCCGAAACAAAATTTCATTCAAAAATTAGTTACTTACACAACTCCTGAAAATTCAGATAAAGTTCGAAATGCAATGTTTGAAGCTGGTGCAGGAACTATTGGTAATTATGATAACTGCAGTTTTAATACCGAAGGTTTTTTTACTTTTCAAGGAAATGAAGACAGTAATCCAGTTATTGGAGAAAGAGGAAAATTACATACCGGAACAGAAATAAAAATCGAAGTTATTTTTGAAAAACACTTGCAATCCAAAATTTTAAAAGCATTATTTGCCAATCATATTTACGAAGAAGTTGCTTATGAAGTTTACGATCTTCAAAATTCGCATAAAAATATTGGCCTGGGAATGATTGGTGAATTTGAAACTGAAATGGATGAAAAAGAGTTTTTAAAATTCGTAAAAGATAAAATGATTGCTGATGGAATTCGTCATTCTGCATTTTTAGACAAAAAAATCAGGAAAGTTGCCGTTTTGGGAGGTTCTGGAAGTTTTGCCATAAAAAATGCAATTCAGGCTGGAGCCGATGCCTTTTTGACCGCCGATTTAAAATACCATCAGTTTTATGAAGCCGAAAACAAGTTACTTTTAGCCGATATTGGTCATTTTGAGAGTGAACGCTATACAAAAAACTATATTGTTGATTATCTTCGAAAAAAAATCCTTAATTTTGCAATCATTTTATCAGAAGAAAATACAAATCCAGTTAAGTACTTATAGAATATGGCGAATACGAAAGAATTAAGTGTTGAGGACAAGTTAAGAGCAATATACGATTTACAGCTTATTGACTCTAGAATTGACGAAATCAGAAACGTAAGAGGGGAACTTCCTTTAGAAGTGGAAGATTTAGAAGATGAAGTTGCAGGTTTGAGCACTCGTTCAGAGAAACTGAAAAGTGAACTTGAGGTTATTGAAGATCTTATCAAAGCTAAGAAAAATGCTATTGATGAGCATAAAGAGGTTATCAAAAAATACACAAAACAACAAGAATCAGTTCGTAATAACAGAGAATTTAATTCTTTGACAAAAGAGGTTGAATTTCAGGAATTAGAAATTCAATTAGCTGAAAAGCAAATCAAAGAAATGAAAGCTTCTATCGAACATAAAAAAGAAGTTATTTCTAATTTAAAAGAAAAACTTGACGCTAAAAGTTCGCATTTAAAACATAAAAAATCTGAATTAGATGCAATTATGTCTGAAACTCAAAAAGAAGAAATCTTCTTATCTGAGAAATCTGCTGAATTTTCAGGTCAAATTGAAGAAAGATTATTAGCAGCTTACAACAGAATCAGAAGTAGTGTTCGTAATGGTTTAGCGGTTGTTTCTATCGAAAGAGGAGCTTCTGCAGGATCATTCTTTACAATTCCGCCTCAAACTCAGGTAGAAATTGCTTCAAGAAAGAAAATCATCACTGATGAGCACTCTGGAAGAATTTTGGTTGACAGCGCATTAGCTGAAGAAGAAAAAGAAAAAATGGAACAATTGTTCTCTAAATTCTAAATAATAAGATCCCGATTTAATCGGGATTTTTTTTACATAAAATTTTTCGCCACGAATTTCACTAATTTCACTAATTTTTATCTACTAAGAATAAAAATTCGTGCTAAATTTGTGAAATTCGTGGCGATACTTTTTGATCAGGTTTCGAATAATTATATTTTATCATTAAACTATTGGTTTTGGGAATTAAAAAAGGAATTCGCTTCATTACATTGAAATCAGTTGGGCAATATATTAACTTCCTGAGTTATGTGCGTCCGCAAAAAGCTGTAGAACTTTCATATGCACTTTTTAGTCAGCCAAGAATTGGCAGATTACAAAAAGATACTTTACCCAAAGTTTTAAAAAATACAGAAACAGAAACGTTTCATCATAACGAACATTATTTTCAAACCTATATCTGGAAAGGAAATGAAACCAAAATACTTTTGGTTCACGGATGGGAAAGCAATGCTTCGCGTTGGAAAAAAACGTTACCTCATCTTCAAAAATCAGGAAGCACTATTATCGCTATAGACGCTCCGGCACACGGACAAAGCAGCGGAAAGGAATTTAATGTTCCGCTTTATGCCGAATTTATCAACAAAGCTGTCGAAAAATACCAACCCGAAATTATTATTGGTCACTCTATTGGCGGTGCAGCTTGTGTTTACCATCAATATTTGTTCCCGAATACCAGCATTAACAAAATGGTGATTTTAGGAGCGCCATCAGATTTGAAAACATTAATTGATAATTATGTTTCGATGTTGAGTCTGAATACTAAAATGTTTTCACTTTTAGAAAGCAAATTCATGAATCGCTTCAACTTTAAACTCGAAGATTTCTCCGGACAAAGATTCGCTTCAGAATTTAATGTTTCCGGTTTAATTGCGCACGACACATCAGATAAAATTGTTGCTTTTGAAGAAGGTAAAAAAATCGCCAGTAACTGGAAAAACAGTCAATTTATAGAAACCAAAGGTTTAGGCCACGGTATGCACGATGATGAATTGTATGATAAAGTAATTGATTTTTTATTTTCTTCTTAAGGTTCAAAGGTGCAGAGCCTCAAAGGGACAAAGGTTTTTTAATTAAGTTTTCAGGTAAATGACAAACTTTATTATAAATATAAGTCTAAGCAAGTCTAAAATCTAACAATCTAAGAAGTCTAAATAACAATCTTAAAATACTTTAACAACTTCTTCTCTCCTTTTCCGGTAATAATTATGGCTCTTGAATTTTTAGTTTTTCTGAGCCAGTCTTCGGTTATCATTTTATTTAAAAGCAGCGCACCAATTGAACCTGTCAAATGATTTCGCCTTTCGCTCCAGTCCAGGCAAGGTTTTAAAAATATTCTTTTTTGTTTTTGGGCTTCTTGTATATTAATTCCAAAATCTAAAAACCATTTTTCGCCTTCAGTACTAATTTGAAAAGTATCGTTCTTGTTCAGAATTATTTTTTGTTCTAATAAACTATCGGTTAAAGCAACACCGATTTTCCCAGCCAAATGATCGTAACAGGTTCTGCAATATTTTATGGGAGGATAAGTGTCCTTTTCTTTTTTTAGTCGAAGTTCTGGCTTAGGAATAAGATTTGCCATTGCTTCTATAGCGTAAGCTACTTCTTTATTTGAAAATCTGTAATATTTATGACGTCCTTGTTTTTCTACAGAAAGCAAATCTCCTTCTAAAAGTTTGGTCAAATGCATACTTATATTTTGCGGAGAAGTATTGGCCACAATAGCGAGTTCGGTTGCTGTAAAAGCTCTTCCGTCGAGCAATGTCCACATGATTACCGCACGCGTTGGATCGCCAATTAAAGTCGCTGTTTTTACAAATTGATCTTCCATATAGATTTCATAGTTAAATACAAACTGAAGTATTCGCTTGTAAAGTTAAATAACTTTGCTAAAAACAAATCAAATATGTCTTCTAGTTTATTCTTTCAATCTGATGTTAAAGATCCTTATTCTATTTATAAAGTAATGTTGGATAAAAATCCGGTTTATTGGGATGAAACCAATCAAATCTGGGCAATTTACTCTTACCAATATTGTGCTGAAATTTTGAAAAATTCTCAAGTTGAAATTCCGATTGTAAATCCGAATAATGAACAAAAACTAAATAAATCTGCTTTAGAAATCCTGAATAATCTAACTCGTTTATCAAACGGTATTCAACATGAAATTACGCGTGAAATTGCTGTTTTGTTATTTTCAAACATAAAATCAATCGCAATTGATCAAATTATTTCTCAATTGATTCAAAAGGATTTAATCAATAACAAAATTGATTGGGTAAGTTCTATTTGCAAAAAATTACCCATTGTTAGTGTTTTAAAAAGTTTTGGTTTTGAAGAAATAGATTGTGATTTTATTATTGAAAAAATAGATTCGTTCAGCAAAATAATGCTTCCAAAAAAGACGGAGGAACAAGTAAAGTTAATTAATGAAAATGCAGAAAAATTATACTCCATTATAGAAAAACATCTTTCTTTATTACCGTTTTACAAGTCTTTATTAATCAAAATTTCAGAAAAATACAGCATTATTGCTGAAGAAATTACTGCAATGCTAATTAGTAATTTCATTGGTTTATGCATTCAAAGTTATGATGCCGGGCGCGGAATCCTGAGTAATTCTTTATTACACATTTTTCAGAATAAAACTTTTTCAAATAAAACAGAAATAGAAAAATCGGTGATAGAAACTTTGCGATTTGACCCGCCAATTCATAATACAAGAAGAATTTCGATCGAAGATTTTTATATCGGCGAAAGCCAAATTAAAAAAAATGATTCGATATTGATTGTTCTGGCTTCGGCAAATCGTGATTCTCAGAAATTCGAAAATGCAATGGATTTTAGTATTGAAAGATTTAATAATCATGAAAACCTGACTTTTGGAATTGGCGGACATATGTGCCTGGCTAAATATTTTTCTATCAATTTAGCAACAGAAGCTTTATCTTATTTAGTAAATGAGTACAAAACGATTGCATTATTAGAAAATAAGATTGAATATGAACCTTTAATCAATGCCAGATTGCCAAAAAATATCTGGATTACAATAAATAATTAAAATACAAAATATGATAGCTGTAATTTTGAAGTAGTTCCGAATGAAGGAAAAAAAGAGGAATATCTTGACATCGCTGCCAATTTAAAACCTGAATTAAGTCATATTGATGGATTTATTTCGATAGAGCGTTTTCAAAGTTTTACCGATCCCGAAAAAGTTTTGTCTTTATCATTTTGGAGAGATGAAGAGAGTATTCAACAATGGAGAAATCTTGAAATGCATCGTTATGCCCAAGCAAAAGGAAGAAATGAAATTTTTAAAGATTACCATTTGAGAATCGCACATGTTGTTCGTGATTACGGAATGTTTGACAGAAAAGAAACACCTCAGGATAGCTCTGAGTTTCATTCTTGAGAAAGATTCAAAGCTGCAGAGGCTCAAAGGGACAAAGGTTTTTTTAAGGTTCTGAGATACTAAGGTGCTAAGGTTTATTCTCTTTGATTAAAAAACTAATCTTAATTCTGAGAAATGTGTAAATTCTAAGAAGTCCAACAATCTAAAATCTAAATTCTAAAGTCTAAAATTGAATTTTTCCTTACTTTTGCAAGATGGAAGAGAATTTAAAACGTCTAAATAAATTTATTGGTGAAACAGGTTATTGTTCCCGTCGTGAAGCCGATAAATTAATTGAAGAAGGACGTGTAACAATAAATGGCGTTGTGCCGGAAATGGGAACCAAAGTTTCGCCAGATGATGAAGTACGCATTGATGGAAAATTGATTGTTGAGAAACATGAAAAAATGGTTTATCTGGCATTTAACAAACCCACCGGAATTGAATGCACGACCAATTTAGAAGTTCGAAATAATATTGTGGATTATATTAATTATCCTAAACGTATTTTTCCGATTGGAAGATTGGATAAAGCCAGTGAAGGATTAATTTTTATGACGAATGATGGTGACATCGTAAACAAGATTTTGCGCGCCAGAAATAATCACGAAAAAGAATATACGGTTACGGTAAACAAACCTATTACGGATCGTTTTATTGAGCGAATGGGAAATGGTGTTCCGATTCTGGATACTGTTACACGAAAATGTAAGGTAGAGCAGATTAGTAAATACACATTTAAAATTATCCTGACGCAGGGATTAAACCGTCAGATTCGTAGAATGTGTGAATATTTGGGTTATGATGTAACGGCTTTAAAACGTATCAGAATTATTAATATTTCATTAGATATTCCGGTTGGCCGCTATCGCGATTTAACCGATGCAGAAATTAAAGAATTAAATCGTTTAATTGAACCTTCGAGCAAAACTGAGGAAGCGAGTTTACCAAAAGAAGAAGCCCCAAGACGAAGAACAGAATTTATTTCAAAACACGATCCCCGATTTAAGAAAAAAGGAGATTATTAGTTTTAGAATTTCATATAAAACCCCGAATAATTCGGGGTTTTGTTTTTGATTACCGGCAAGTAAATTACGGGCAATTTGGTGTTTTGTTCCAGTTTCCTGCTCCGTTCCAGTTATTTACAAGATCTCCTAATAAATCGATATTAGACTGCTGCTGAAAAGCATACACCATAACACCTTCATAGCCATTTTCTTTTAACCAGGAAACATCTTGTGAGGGAGAAGATGTGTGTGAAGGCTGTCCTGACCAAAAACCGCAAACAAGCGTATTTTTTGCCATGCCAAAAGTGGTATAAACAGGAAGACGATCTTTTGGTTTTCCACCATAACCCATTTCCCAGCCATAAGTCAGGTTATCTGCCAGTGTTCTGTTTTGATATTTTGGCGTAAAATAGGCTAAATCATCCCATAAAGCTTTTGAAATAATTTTATCGGGCATAATTTCCTGCATTTTTGTAGTAACCGTCACTAACGAAGACGGATTTGGTTCCGGATTATCGCTATACTCATCATCAATATCTATTCCGTCTAAACCTATTCTGTCTACCACTTCTTTTAATTGCTGGGCAAAATTGATTGCTGTTGCTTCATCTGGAAACTCAGACCAACCTGTTCCATCATGATTATTTAATACAGAAAGTAATACTGTAATTCCTTTATTTTGCAATTTTTGAATATCTGCAGCTGTAAGTGCCGCATAATCTGAAGTTCCTACTATATATGGATATCCGGCAGGAACTTGTGTTTTTGGAGCCAATTCTACCTGTCCTTGCGGAAAAGGTTTTTTATTAATATTTGCCGAAAAAAGACAAACAACATCAACTGCTGCGCTACCATCTGCCATAATGTAGCAACCCGCTGTTTGAAATTTTTCTATGCTTACATATGCAACAGACATTCCTGTTTTTTCGTACGAATCACATTGAGATGCGCTACCGTACCAAGGTTCACCACTAAAGAATACGGCATCTCCGGGGTTGAAAATCCCCTTATCTCCTAAAGTTTCAAGAACCATATATTCTCTGCAAAAGAAAAAGAAGCTAATTTTCGGGTTTTTAACTGCAATACGCTTGGCTTGTTCTGGCGAGCAATTTGGAACTCTTTCAATTAAGGTATTCCAATTGGCACCTTTAAACATTGCTACATTTGGTTTTTTTATCCAGGCCATTTTATAAATTTTTAAATTATTTTTGGTTAAACAAAAAAACTAGAAATACAATAGAAGCATTTCTAGTTTTATTTACTCAAAATGAGTGTAATTGAGATTAGAATGTATATTTAATCTCAATTACACTCATTTGCCCTTCTACAATTGTAGACCATTGTCCTGTAAATTCAGCACCATATGATGCAGCAATTACAGATCCTACTTTTTGAGCCTCATCATTACTCCATAACGGACCAGCCAAAACGTTGGTTTTGTATTCGTTTTTACCTCCGTTTTTAACGTTTAGTTCTAATTCAACTACACTCATTTGACTGTCTACAACAGTATTCCATTGTCCTGTCCATTTTCCTTGGTGTGCAGCTGCTACTAAAGGAGCTTTTTCGTTTGCGTCTTGTTGGCTCCAAATTGGGCCTGCCGGGATATTCACTTTAAATGTTGCCATGATATTAAATTTTAATTTATTGATTTGTTTGTTCCTACTCTTTTGGCTTTTCAGATACTCCTCGTTTTTTTTGTGGTTACAGAACTCCACTTTTACAAATGATTAATTTGTAATTAACTGATTACTAGTAATAAAAATCAAACACGCTAGCTTTATTTAATTTCTGTAGTAAAAGTATTGCAGAACTTTATCTAGCATCGCAAATATGTTACAAGATTGATAATCAATGTCATAAAAAACAAAAACCGAGGTATGGGAGCAAAAAAAAAACCTTCGCAGATGCGAAGGTTTTTTCATTGTAAATCAGCAATTTAAATAATTTATTACTTTAAGATTCTGAAGTTTTTCACGAAATCTTTGTATTTATCACTTAAGGTAACTTTGTGATTTCCTTTTAAGATAACCAAATTATCATTCACTATTATTTCTTCTATTTTACTTATGTTCACGATATAATTACGATGCGTTTGGCAAAATTTAGCCGGATCCAAAAGATGGATAATTTTAGTCAATGAAATTAGAATTACAAATTTCTCAACATCTGTAATAATGTTACAATAGCGATCTTCAACCTCGATGTAAACAATATCTTCGATTTTGACTTTCTTTAAAGATTTATTTTTTTTGATAAAAAGTGTGTCATTACTTATTACGGTATTCTGATCTTCACTGTGAAAAACATTGGTTTGCTCGTAAAATTTTTCGACAGCCATTTCCAATGCATACAAAATCTCAAGTTCATTAAACGGTTTCATTAAAAAACTAAAAGGTCTTGTCAATTTTGCTCTTTCAAAAATTTGACGGTCTTTTGAACTCGTTAAAAAAACAAAAGGCTTTACACCGTTTGGAACAATATTTATAGTTTCTGCAAAAGTAATTCCGTCTGGTTTTCCATCCAGAAAAACATCAATAACAACGATGTCTATTGTGTTTTGGTAAAACATGGTGAGTGCTTCCTGATAAGCTCGCGCAATTCCAACAATGTTATAATTATTTTCGGTAAGTACTTTTACAAGCGCATCACTTTCTGTAACAGTATCTTCGATGATAAGGACATTAATATTATCCATGATTTTTAAACTTAGGCAATATTATAATCATTTTAGTTCCAACATTTTCTTCACTTTCTATTTCGAGTTTTCCTCCATTTTTACGAATCAGGCTTTTGCACAACTGCATTCCTAATCCCGTACCTATTATGTCGTCATTTTTCTTTTTCGAAAGCAAAAGTGTTTCTTTTAATAATTCTTGTCGCGTTGTTTCATTCATTCCCAATCCGGTATCTTCGATCACTAAATAACAAAATTCTTCAGATGAAGCTCTTGTGTAAATTGAAATTGTACCGTTTTCTTTTGAGAATTTAATGGCATTGTCTAACATGTTTCGAATAATTATTTTAAGCGAATCCATATCTGCAAAAACATAATCTGTTTTTGAAACATCGCTTTTAAAATTGAGGTTTGCATTTAACATCAATGGTTTATAATTGTATTCTACATGCTGTACAATTGTAGACAAATGCAATGATTCCTGATAAAAATAGGCTTGTTGGGTTTGCAATAAAGCCCAATTAAGCAAGTTATCCAGCAAATTATAAGCTCCATTTGCAATTGTACTATTATTATGCAGCAAAACATCGAGTTCTGTGAAATTTTTATTTTCCAGATTCTCCATCAATTTGCCGTTACTTGTTTTAAGCGCATTTACTGATGAGCGCAAATCGTGGCTTACAATAGAAAATAGTTTATCTTTTGTTGCATTCAATTCATCTAACTCATTTTTCTGAGCCAGAATGATTCTATTGTTTTTAATTTTCTGTCGGTAAAAATAAACTCCGGTTCCAAACAAAATGAAAAGCAAAACCGAAGAAATGAGAAACCCATTTCTTTCGGCAATTTTTACTTTATTTTCGGCTGCAAGAACGTCTACTTCTTTTTGTTTTTGTTTTACAGCGAATTTCTTTTCTAAATCTGCAATTGCCCAAACTTTATTTTGATCGTTTAGAGAATCTTTCCATGTTTCGTATTCTTTTCGGTAGGTTAAAGCCAATGGGAAATTTTTTCGATTTTCTTCTACTGCCGCCATATTTTTGGCTGCAGCTCTTTTTAAATCAAATGAATTTACTTTTTTAGACAAATGATATGCTTTTTCAAAATATGGAATTGCTTGATTGTCTTTGAATTGTGTATAATATAAATTGGCTATATCCATGTAAGAACCGATTAACAACAACGAATCTTTCTCGATCTCTTGTAGTTTGACACCTTTAAACAAATATTTTTCTGCATCATCAAATTTCTCTAAGTGTAAATAACATAATCCCATATTATGGAAAATTGTACTTTTTTTAAAATCATACAAATCTTCATTTAATTTCTCAATTGTATTAAAATGTGACAATGCTGTTTTATACTTATTTTGTTCTAAAGCGATTTCGCCTAAAGAAAAATTGACTTTATAATAAAACTTAAAGTCAACAGAAATGAGATTAAACTCTTTTTTTGCTTCCTTTAAAATTTTTTTTTCAAAGAAGCTAATTGCTCTAAAATAATGGCAATAATTTATTAATTCAGCAGCATTTCTACTGCTGAGTTGTTTCATTGAATAAACTAATGTAGAATCCCAATCTTTCTTTAAAAAGAAATGATGAGCTTTATTAAAATTGATCTGCCCACTATATTCTAGTGCCTTTTTTTTTATTTCGAATTCTAATAAATTATCATTATTTTTTTTTTGCGAAAAAAGAAACAAAGGATTGAATATAAAGAAGAAAGCAAGAAAGAAAACACCTCTAATCATTGTCTTTTTTCATTTATAATATTTCTAGTTGTGTTGTACAGTAGTTTCTGTCCCTCTCGAAGTTTCAGGATCTATATCCCACAGAAAAGTTTGAATTGTTTCTATTTCAGCAAATGTATCTGTTCCATAAGGGTATGGTTCAGCTTTAAAACTTGCTTCATAAACATCAAACTCTTTTTCTGGATCATCCAGTATATCATAAGCTATAAAAAACTGCAGCTGGCGCTTTCCGTGAAGATCTACATACCAATTTTGATAAATATCAAAATCTAATTCGCCTTCTTTATCGTCCTCAACTTCTTTTTGTCCTTTTGGTTTACGGGCAACCAAAAAAACTGCCCTAACCTGAAACGTTCCATCCTTCTTTAATGTAGCCTGAACAATTGGAGCAAAAGGAATTGGTGATTCATTCTCAGGAAAACTTATAGGTGTTTTTTTTGTTATTCTACTTTGGCTTTCAGGTTTCATGCATTTACCTGGTGGATAAATTTTGCCTTCTGGTCCTGGTCCTGTAAGAGTAGTTTTTGTCATGGGTTTTGTTTTTAGGGTTAGATTTATTTATTGATTAATTATATTTTTAAGAAACATCTCACTTTATTCAATTAAAAACATATAAAATTTCAAGTTTTTGGAAACCAAATATAGTAAACATTTTCTTAATAAGTTTTAAGCCTTTGTAATAACTGTATTAATTAACAATTATTAGCCGCAAACCTTTATAAAACTTGACTTACAATTATAAGTATCAAAAAAAATCCCATTCAAAATTGAATGGGATTTGGTGAACTTATTTTTTCTCGTTTAAAAATTCGTAATACAATATCTTCGATAAAACAGTTTCGTTTTGATATCTCTTAATTTTATTTTCTCTTACATTTTCATTGTATTGTTCTTTCACATTATGAAGTAAGAAATATTCTCTACGGGTTTCGTCATTAAAATTTAATTCGCTTAAAAATTTTGGTTCGACTCCCTTGTTTACAGCGATGTTATAATTTGTAATCAGACCTCCCCAATTAAAAAAGCTGCACAAAAGTACCGTTCCATAAAAATACCAAACCATTTGATTGAAAAGATAGGCGTTGGTTTTTTGTTTGGCAATTTTTAAAAAGGCGTATATTAAACCAATAATAGCCAGTATTAAAAATGCATAAACGCCCAATCGTTTATAAGTCAATCCGAAGAATGAAACGTATTCTGAGTTTTTTACGACTGTACTCAAAATCAAAGCTCCGTTTAATACAATCCAGATTTTAGACAGGCGTTTTAGATTTGTTGCTTTTTCATCAAAATTGAATCCGCCTTTAAAGTAAAACAGAATTACTCCAACAGCCATAATGATAGAAAAAATGATTGCATTTACTCTTTCATGTGTATCTGCACTTAATTTTGAGGTTTCGATTACTTCAAAAAATTGTTCGTAATTATACGTTACGATAAAAATTAAGAGCATTACGTTTAAAAGTAATAAAGTGATTTCGCCGCTTTTTCTCTCGAAATTTAAATCCAGAAATAAGAATGTGTTTTCGTTTACAGCTTTCTCATCGTTAGAAAACTCATTGTTTAATTTTGGATTGAGATCGTAACAAACTTCGGGAATCCAGTAATTCCAAAAAGTAAACGAAATATAAAATCCTAAAACAGTAATTACGAGCAACTGCCAAATATCAAGATCTAATTGATAATCTGTAAACAGAGAAGAAAAATGATCACTTCCAAAAGAATAGACTGTAAAAAATAGCGCTACAAAAACAACCGGAATGATAAAATAGGCTATTAATTTTTTGGCAAAATTATTATGTATTTTCTTTTCTGGAAGCCATTGACTAAACATAAAAACACGCCCTAATGAAGTAACTCCGTTTACAAATACTAGCGGAAAAACCTGCATTATTTTGAGCTGCACATCATGCGTTTTAAACTGTAAAAAAACGATGGACATAAACATCGCCAAAAATGACACAAAATCTCCGTACCAGGCAAAAGCAAAACAAGACAAAACAGATGTAATCACTAAAACCAAATGTGACCGGTCTGTAAACCGATCCTGAAAGAAATAACAAATTAAACCTGTTAAGACCAATCCAAAAATAGCGAGGTTTACTCCTATTGATTCTTTGTAAAAAAGCAGTGTAAAAATGATACTGCATGCTAAAATAAAATGATGTTTTTTCATAATTCAAATTTTAAAAGTACTTTGTATTTCAAAGCATTTAGATAAAAAAATTTTACTTGTTAGATTTCATTAATTTTTCAAGACTCGATAAGTGTTCATTAAAGGCCGCGCGCCCTCTATTGGTCACTCTATATGATGTTTTGGGCTTTTTGCCCACGAATTCTTTCTTTACTTCAATATATTCTGATTTTTCTAATGCCGAAGAATGGCTTGCCAAATTACCATCTGTTATATCCAAAAGGGTTTTCATTTCGGTAAAATCAATCCAATCATTGACCATCAGAATGGACATAATTCCCAATCTGACGCGGCTTTCAAAATCCTTATTTAATTTATCAATGATTCCCATTGGATTATTTGTATTTTTTGAACATGATTAGCCCGTACAAGATATGCAAAATTCCAAAACCTATGATCCAAAAAATTAAACCATATCCAATGAAAAACAATGAAATGCATCCTAAAATAAGTTGGCTAAAACCAAGATATTTAACATCTGAAAATGTATATTTTTCTGCATTTATCAAGGCTAATCCGTAAAAAATTAAAGTTGTTGGCGCTACCAGAATAAAAATTTTATGATAGATAAGTGCCAGACAAAAAATACCGCCAACCGCTAAAGGAATCGCCAAATTGAAAAGCATCTTTTTTGTTGCGGTTGTCCAGATTGGCAAATTATACTTTTTACTTTTTCTGATGGTAAAAAAGATTCCGAAAACAAAAGCAAATATCAAAATGATTAATCCGCTTGAAATTAATTCTGAAACTAAGTTGCCGTCCAATAAAATATGTTCTCCATCAAGATAATTTATCCCGTTTATTTTGAATAACTGATAAACATACAATCCGCCAATTAAAGCAGACAGTCCGGCAAAAACTCCTGAGAGTCCGCTTAATGATATAAATCTGGAAGAACGCTCCATCATGGAACGAATATGTGATAAATCTTCTTGATGCTTCTGATTCATGATTAAAGTACTTTGAGTTACAAAGTTATTATTTATTTTGGATTGACAAATAAAAAAAGTGATTTTTTAAAGATGTATTTAGTTTTTAATTCAAATATTATAAATAATAAGCTCCAAAGGAGCGTAATATTTATAGTAAATATGTTCGCCAGACAAGAGAGTTCCGTAACGATATATTATTCACCGCATTTAACTTAAAGATGTCACCCCGCTGGGGTTTGTTATTCTTTACACTGAAAAATTCTATAAATATTGCATCCCTCTGGGATTTGAGATTATAAATAATTTGGGAATGATATTATGAATAAAAGGTTTTGAAAACCATACAGGAACGAGATTTGTTATTACCGGAGAGCCGCGTGAGGGATAGGAGCTGTCCGCCGCGGCGGAGCGGATAGCCCGACCGTATTTGCAAAAGGCGCACATATGCGGCAAGATTGGAGCGCCTTTTGCAAATACGGTCACGCCCAATGCATAAAAACGAAAAAGCCTAATCGATTGAATAGGCTTTTGTATATGAATTAGAAATTTTAAATTATCAGAACCATCTTCTGCGTTTGAATAAAAACACCCCGAAAGAAGACAAAATAACTGAAACAAAAAGAAGTATCCAAATACCGTATTTACTTTCTTCTAAACCGTTTGGCACGTTCATTCCGTACAAACTTGCGATTAAGGTTGGAATCATTAAAATGATCGAAATGGATGTCATTTGTTTCATAATATTGTTCATATTATTGGATATTACTGAAGCATACGCATCCATCATTCCGGTTAGGATATTGCTGTATATATTAGCAGTATCCTGCGCCTGGCTTAATTCGATTTCGACATCTTCGAGCAAATCTAAATCGTAGTTTGCTTTATATGCTTTTAGGTTTTTTATGCGATGAAACAAAACATCGTTGGCTTTTAATGAGGTAATAAAGAAAACCAAACATTTTTCGATTTGAAGCAATGCTTGTAATTCTTCATTTTTGATTGACTTTTCTAAATTGTCTTCGGCCAATTTTATCTTTTGATTAATTTGCTTTAGGTATTTTAAATACCAAACACTTGAAGAGAGAAGCAATCTCAAAACCCAGTCGGAATTATCCTTAACCTGAATATTTTTTCGTCGTGAATACAACATAAAATCATGTATGATTTCTGTTTTGTAAAATGTAATGGTTACGCAGATATCATCTTTAAAAATGACACCAAGCGGAATGGTTTGAAAAGGAAGTTTAACATCGTCGCTTTTTATAGGAACGCGCATGATGATAAGCGTCCAGCCATCTTCGATTTCGATACGGGGTCTTTCGTCAATATCTTCAATGTCGTTGTAAAATGCTTCGGGAATTTGAAGTTCTTCCAGTAAATATTTTTTTTCTGTTTCTGATGGAGATTCGATGTTTATCCAGCAGTTTGGAGTCCATTTTGAGATTTCGATTAATCCGTTGTTGTTTGTGTAAAAGGCTTTCATTTCAAAATACAGGGTTTTATCGCAGCATTTTGAAATTTTCAAAAGCTGTTTTTAATTTAATACTAACGAATAATAATCGTCCATTTGGAGAAGTGTTTTTTAAGTGTGGCAAAAGTATCCTTTATTTTTAAGAACCAAAACTTTAAAGTATTAATTAAATATTAAAAGGATACTTAAATTCCGAATTTAAAAATTCCAAATTCCAACTTTTCAACCGCAAAAGAACACAAGTCCTTTGTTTTTAATTCCTTGCACGTTTTAAGTTCGCAAGCTTTGAGGTTTAAAATTGTTTTAGAACTTAGATTTTATCTATCTATGTTTTGGAAAATTTTTAGTTGTGTAATACAAAAAAGCCTGTTCAATAGAACAGGCTTTGTATATATTAGAAAGAGAATTATTTTCTTGCGCTTCTCATTTTTCTTGCTAAAAGTGTGTTTTGAAGCAACATAGCAATTGTCATTGGTCCTACTCCGCCTGGAACTGGTGTAATGAATGACGCTTTTTTGCTAACTTCGTCAAAATCAACGTCGCCTTTTATTACATAACCTTTTGCGTTTGATGTATCTTCAACACGAGTAATTCCAACATCTACAATTACAACTCCGTCTTTAACCATATCACCTTTTAAAAATTCAGGAACTCCCAAAGCTGTAATAATGATATCTGCATTTTTAGTAAATTCTGCTAAGTTTTTAGTACGGCTGTGTGTCAACGTAACGGTTGAATCTCCAGGATTTCCTTTACGACTCATTAAGATACTCATTGGTCGGCCTACGATGTGGCTTCTTCCAATCACTACAGTATGCTTTCCGGCAGTTTCTACTTTGTAACGCTCTAACAATTGCATAATTCCGAATGGAGTTGCCGGAATAAAACTTTCCATTTCCAAAGCCATTCTTCCAAAATTTGTTGGATGAAAACCATCTACATCTTTATCCGGATCGATTGCTAATAAGATTTTTTGTTCGTCTATATGCTTTGGCAATGGCAACTGAACGATATACCCGTCAAGATTATCATCTTCGTTTAGTTCTGCAATTTTAGCTAATAAATCTGCTTCGGTAATATCTTCTGGTAAAGCGACTAAAGTTGAATCGAAGCCAATTTGCTGGCAAGATTTTACTTTACTTCCTACGTAAGTTAAACTTGCTCCATTTGTACCAACTATAACGGCTGCTAAATGAGGCACTTTTCCTCCGGCTGCTTTTATTAATTGGACTTCGGCTGCAATTTCGTTTTTAATGTCTTCAGATGTTTTTTTACCGTCTAGTAGTTGCATTTCTTAATTTTTCAGGTTTAATTTTTGTTTCAGGTTTCAAGTTGGGGCGAAACTATTTTATCGAAAAAAGTTTCAAATTTCTGTCTCATAAACTGAAACCTGAAACTTGAAACTTTTAATTTTATTATCTCGGCATTCCGCCTGGCATTCCTTTCATGCCTCCCATCATTTTCATCAGGTTTTTTCCGCCCGGACCTTGCATCATCTTCATCATCTTGCTCATTTGGTCAAACTGCTTCATTAACTGATTTACTTGCTCGACTTTCGTTCCGGAACCTTTTGCGATTCTGGCTTTTCTTTTTACGTCGATTATGGCAGGTTTACTCCTTTCGATTGGCGTCATCGAGTGAATGATGGCTTCAATATGTTTAAAAGCGTCATCTTCTATTTCTACATCTTTCATGGCTTTTGAAGCTCCCGGTATCATTCCTACCAGGTCTTTCATATTACCCATTTTTTTCACTTGTTGAATCTGTGTTAAGAAATCATCAAAACCAAATTCGTTCTTAGCGATTTTCTTCTGAAGTTTTCTCGCTTCTTCTTCATCAAATTGCTCCTGAGCTCTTTCTACAAGCGACACAACGTCTCCCATACCTAAGATACGCTCGGCCATACGATCCGGATAGAAAACATCAATTGCTTCCATCTTCTCGCCTGTACCCACAAATTTAATTGGTTTGTTTACAACCGATTTAATCGAGATTGCAGCTCCACCACGAGTATCTCCATCTAATTTGGTTAAAATAACTCCATCAAAGTTTAAGATATCGTTGAAGGCTTTTGCTGTATTTACAGCATCTTGTCCTGTCATTGCATCAACAACGAACAATGTTTCCTGAGGCTGAATTGCTTTGTGAACACGTGCAATTTCGTCCATCATTTCCTGATCTACTGCTAAACGTCCGGCTGTATCGACAATAACGACATTAAAACCATTTGCTTTGGCATGTTTGATTGCGTTTTGAGCAATTTCTACAGGATTTTTATTTTCTGGTTCTGAGTAAACCTCAACACCTATTTGGTCTCCAACAACATGCAACTGATTGATCGCCGCAGGACGGTAGATATCACAAGCAACAAGAAGTGGTTTTTTATTTTTCTTTGTTTTTAGAAAATTAGCTAATTTTCCTGAGAAAGTAGTTTTACCAGAACCTTGCAATCCTGACATTAAAATAACTGAAGGAGTTCCAGAAAGATTAATTCCTGCAACATCACCACCCATTAATTCGGTCAACTCATCTTTTACCAGCTTCACCAATAATTGTCCTGGCTGAAGCGTAGTTAATACGTCCTGACCTATTGCTTTTTCTTTTACTTTGGTTGTAAAATCTTTGGCAATTTTAAAGTTAACATCGGCGTCTAATAAGGCACGACGAACTTCTTTTAAGGTATCGGCAACGTTTACTTCTGTAATTTTACCGTGCCCTTTTAATATATGGAAGGCTTTATCTAACTTATCACTTAAATTATCAAACATACTATTTTCTTTATTTGAAGTGCAAAGATAATCTAATTAGATATTTTAGGCAATTTTTATTTAAGGGCATTTTTGCCATTAAGACACTAAGGCGCGAAGTTTTTTTTGCTCGTAAAGTTTATTGGTTTCACGCAGATTTAGCAGATTAGGCAGATTATTTTTTAGATTAAGTATGAAAAAATCAGCGAAATCTGTGTGAAAAAAAAGCGCAAAGAAATAAATCCTTGCGCCTTTGTGCCTTCGTGGCAATATCATTAGAATTGGAAATAGATAAATGGTTGCGAACCTGCAACGGCTGTCGCATAAACTATCCAATAAACGAATCCCAGTATTATTGCTTTTGCTACTAATGGTGTGTTATCGAAAGCCCATTTCATTTTGTCGGTAATAGTTTCCGGTAAAAAATGCCAAACGTAACCAAACAGCATTAATAAAAACACATTTTTGTATCCTAAAGCTATCACTTTCCATTGTTCTGGTTCGAAAGTTAACTGACCAATATTATTGATTACCTGCAAAGCTGTTTCGAAATCTCTGGCGCGGAAAAAGATCCAACAGAAAACTACAAAATGAAATGTTATTACGATTGAAAAGAATCTCCATAAAAAATTAGAACCTTCTTTTTTGGAAGGGAATAGTTCCATAAATATTTTATGAACCGCTAATGCTAATCCGTGTAATGCTCCCCAAATAATGAATTGTGCTCCGGCTCCGTGCCATAATCCGCCCAAAAGCATTGTGGTGAACAAATTGAAATTGGTTACAAGCGTTTGATTTTTTTTCTTCGAAAGTAAAAATGTCAAACAGAAAACTCCAATTGATCCAATTGCTATTGTTAACGGAATAAAGCTTTCGTTTACATTTGAAATTCCCCAAAGTAATAATCCGAAGAAAAATAAACTTGGGAATAAATATCCAGCGAATGTCCCTTCTCTGTTTCCTCCAATAGAAATATACAAGAAATCCTTAAGCCAGGTTGATAATGAAATGTGCCATCTTCTCCAGAAATCTGTAATCGATACTGATTTATAAGGCGTTCTAAAGTTGGCCGGTAATTTAAATCCTAATAACAAAGCGATTCCGATTGCCATATCTGAATATCCAGAAAAATCACAATAAATCTGAATGGCATATCCGTAAGACGCCATTAAATTTTCGAAAGAAGTATAGGTCATCGGTGTATCAAAAACACGGTCTACGAAGTTTATTGAGATGTAATTTGAAATTACCGTTTTCTTAATTAATCCGCCAATAATAAGAAACAAAGCGTTGTTTACATCTTGTTTCGTCAGATTTAATTTTTGGTAAATCTGTGGTAAAAAATCTTTTGCCCTAACAATTGGTCCTGCCACTAATTGCGGAAAAAACGAAACGAAAAATAAATATTCGATGTAGTTTTTTGTTGGCTTGATTTCTTCGCGGTAAATTTCGATAATATAACTCATCGACTGAAAAGTATAAAACGAAATTCCGACAGGAAGAAAAATATTATGCAAAGCAAAATGACCGTTGAACATGTCATTGTAAGTGACAATCATAAAATTCATATACTTGAAATAACCAAGCAATCCTAAGTTCAGGATCACACTTATAACCAGATATATTTTCTTGGTGCTGTCTTTTGTTTCTCTATAAATAATCTGACTCAAGCCATAATCTACGACCGAAGAAAGCAATAAAAGTAAAAAGTAAATTCCGCTTGACTTATAGTAAAAGAAAAGCGAGAACAGAATAACGTAGGTTAATCGTAAATAAAATGTTTTACGTAAAAAGGCGTAGACAAAATAGAAAACTAAAAACAATCCAAGAAACAATCCTGTATTGAACAATAATTTTTCATCTGGATTATATATGAACCAACTTTTGACCTGCTCTAATGTAATTTCTCCAAAATTCTGAACAAACCAATTATTTATGCTATTACTTGTTATCAACTTACTTTTTTGATTTAAAATTATCGTATGCTTTTAAAAATGCTTCGGCAAACAATTTTGCTTGTTTTTCGTATCCTTTTTTAGAATAATGAACAAAATCGGGACCTATCAACCCTTCTGCTCTTAATTTCCGAACTCCTGTTATTCCACCAAATTCATCGTACAAATCCCAAACTGCAAAATCATCTTTTTCTGCAGAACTATTAATTCGTTCTGCATAATCTTTAACATACACATTTGGTTTTCTTCCTCTGTGCAGTGATGGCGGAGGCGTCATAACAATTATCGGAACATCAATTTTTTGATCTTTCAGATTACTTATAAATTCACGTAATTGTCTGATATAAGCCGAAGCTTCCATATTGTCGTAACTTTCATTTGTTCCGAGAGAAAAAATCAACAAATCAGGATGTAAAGATTTTAACTGCTCAAAAAACAAAGGATATTTATTGTAATCAGAGAATTTAGCCCCGTTTACACCAATTCCACTATAGGTTATTCCCGGAGCATCTTTCTCTAAAATAAGTCCGTTAAGCTCAAATTCTGATGCCTCTTTGTTTGGAATCAGGTAAATTTTATCTAATGCTTTCTCTGATTTATAATAATGAGAAAATGCGTCAGATTCCAGATTTAACGGAACAAATTCAGAGTTTTTAATCTCTTTCGGTTTTGTTTCGTTTGTTGGAATTTTTAAAGTTCTTCCGGCACGAATATTATTTGATTTCAGATTATTTGCTCTTTTTATTTCGGCTACTGAAATATTGTATTTGTCTGCAATTACCGAAATTGCTTCTCCTTTTTTAATTTTATGTGTGATTACTTTTCGCTCTGTCGACTGAATAATATTGGTTTGAGATGATATTGCCAAATCAAACATATTCTGGTTTTGAGGCGTAATAATATGGATCGAATTGAATTTGTAAGCCGCATCTTTTATATTTAATTGCACAGCAAAACCACCCGTATCTCTCCAAAGTCCGATTCCGCTTAAACCGATGGGCCTGTTTTTTACCGGATAAATATTTCTGTAACTTTCCCAACTTCTGTTCGAATAAAATCGTTCATTATAAGATCCGTTTGTTTTTGCCAGTTGATACGGAAAAACAAATCCTCGTCCTGCATTTCCGAATTGCTGCTGCAAAATTTTTCTAATTTTATTGGTCATTAAATCTCCCTGAATGTGAGAGTCGCCAATATGTACAATATTTATTTTTTGTTTATTATCGCCTTCGTTTTCTTTTAATTTTTCAAAAACACTTTCTAATACTTTTGCATTATAAATGTGATTACCCATGTAAGATTCAATCGTTGCGCTATCGATTTTACTAATCATATTTTTAGTTATTAAAAGTGAGACTGACTTTTGCGCCTGATTATTTATTGAGAAAAAAAGACAACAAAAGAGGATAATAAGTTTATTCATTTACACTATCTTTTTTAACAGATACAGAATCTGCTTTCGCTCTTCTGACTGTTCTGGGTTTAGCGGCAACATCGCGTTTTTCGCGCAGCGCTTTATATTGTTCGTATCCTTTGTTTAGCTGATCATACAATAAATTACCAATTGCTTTTGCACCGCGTTGATTAAAATGTGTGTAATCTTTATTGGCTTTTGCCGGAGCTTCATCAACCCATTTCACCATCGATCCGTCTCCGCCCATTAGTGTGTATAAATTTACAAATCCCGACTCAGTTTCAAGTGAATATCTTTTTTGTGCCTTCATTAAAGGAACAACGGCCGAATCTGTTTTCATTTCTAAATCATATTTGGTTGATTTATCAGCTGTTGAAACAATTAAAATAGAAACTCCAGGAAAAGATTCTTTGATTTTATTTACGGTTTTTTTCATTCCTTTTTCGTACCATGAATAATTTTTGGTTCCGTAATTTAACACATTTGTTCCGTAGTGCAGTACAACCAGATCATACTTTAAATGGTTGTTAAAAGCCTGCATTACATTGGCATCAAACATAGAAATTGGCAACCCGGAATTTCCTCTTTGCGAGAAGTTATCTACATGAACTCCGCTTCCGTTATCAAAATTAAAACCATAAATAGGAATTGAATCTGCCTGAACGAAATTGGCTTTAAAAGCTTTGATACTTCCTGATGTTACTTTTAGGGTATTGACTAAGTTATTCGGAACTAGATTTTTTCGCAATGTATCTTTTCCTATAATAAAATTGACATTTCCTTTTCGATGCGATTTTCCGTAAAACAAGGTTGGATTATCTAACACAGATACGTGTTTGTTAAGTCCGGCTTCGTATTGCACCCAGGTTGGATTTGTTTTATCATTTGCAAAGAAAACGTGCCCGTTTACGCCAAAAGGATTTATTGGATGTTTTACATTGAGATACGATTGTGTTTTCCAATTTTTAGAATAAGATGATTTTACCGAGCCTCTGGACGCAGCAGATTCTGAAGTTATAGAAACGAAACCAACTCCGTTTCCGCCAAAACGTTCCTGATAATTATTTCGAACATCCTGAACAATTAAATCACCATCGGTCATCGAATCACCGTAATAAGCAATTCTCACTTTGGCTTGTGGATTTTTTTCTAACTGATATAATTTCTCGTAAAAAGAGATCAGGTATTGGTATCCTTTATAGTTTTCAAAAGTTTCTGTTGGAAATTCAATTCCTTCTGTTGCATCAAAAACAATTTTTTCCTGAGCTTCCTTTTTCTCAATTTCGGCAATACTGTCACTTTCTTCAGATAAAGAATCATTTGCAACCGACTCCAGAAGTAAGCTGTCTATAAGTATACTTTTAGAATCGATCTTGCTGTCCGGAAATATCTTATTCGGCAGCACTTGTTTAAATCCTATAAAAGCTATAAATGCTAATGCAACAATGGCAAAAGACTGAAAAAAATATGATTTTGTGTTCACTTAGTAATTATAAATTTTGAAGAATAGACTCACAAAAATTTCATCTTAATTTTTGTTAATTCCTTATAAAAAATACCTGCAAAGATAGAATTAAACCTTAATTTATTATTCTTTTTAACAATAAAAAAAGAGGTCAGATAAATCTGACCTCTCTCAAAAAAAAATAAAAAAACAAAGCTAATGATTAACTGAATTTTTGAATGTTGTTTATTATTTCACTACAACAAAATATTTCTTAGAATGTAGTTGTGCTATTAGCCTGGTAAGCAAAATTGAATGTGAAATATCTTGCTACAGCTGTTGCTGGATCTGGATTTGCAGGTGCACCTTGATAGTAGCTTAAAATTTCGAATTTTGCATATTTACCATCATGTGTTTTTACTACAAATACTTTTCCTGCAAGTGGAGAAATAATGTTTGTTGAAGTATTATAGTTGTACCATCCGTTTCCACTGCCTGTCGGAATTGCATAAACAGTCGCACCATCTTGTTGGAAAGTTGTTGCTGCTGGAAATGCAGTTACACTAGCAAATGTACCAGAAACGATACTTACAGCACCAGATCCTGTTCTTGTTGGTTCATCTGTAATACCAATTTCATCTCCTCCATTTACAATAATTGTAGTTCCGCGGAAAGCAATATCCCAATTATCGTTTGTCACGATTTTGTTTTCAGAAAAACTGAATTTTGTAAATGCACCACCAACTGCTTGTCCTTGTCCTCCTGTTTGTGGAGCATAAAGATCTGAAACTTTTACAGTTTCAACTGCTGGAATTGTATCGTTTTTATCATCATCACTACTACAAGATGCAGTAAAAATCATTAATGCTAAAAGAGAAAGTTTTAAAAATTTTGTTTTCATGGTAAAGGTGTTTAAATAAATGTTTATTAAAAATTATATTGAATTCGTGCAAAAAGCTGCCTTCCTGCCACATTAGTAATTTCACCCGGATCTGTAAAATCAAGTAAATTATTAGCTCCGGCCTGAAGTATTAATTTATCGGTAATGTATTTTGAAATTGACAAATTGGTTATAAAATAATCACCAACAAATTGGTCGTACTTGTCAAGAATTTGATTTGCATTACTATCAAACATCCCGTATTTACTTCTATAGAAAATACGCAAATTGATATCTGTTTTTATTTTTGAAATATTGTAATCAAATTTAATGTTGGCCGTATGCTTGGATCTATTGTATAATCCGAAATAATCTGATTTATTAATTTGAATTGTTTGCAATTGGTCATTGCGGATATATTGATAATCTTCAAAATTGTCAATAACAGATTTATCTTTAGCTATTAAATATTGATATCCCAGTGATACTGAAAATTCTTTCGTAAAATCGTAGGTAGAATTATACTCAACACCGTAAGTAAAAATTTTACTAATGTTGAAGTAACTAAAAACATTTTGTCCATTTGTTTTTTGTGCTACTACTCTAGTATCAATTAAATTAGATATTGAATTATAGAAAGCATTTATGTCTAATCTTAATTTATTTTTCTTGTAAAAAGTTCCAAAATTAAAGTTAACAGAACTTTCTGCTTCCAATGGTTTATTAAAACTTATGCCTTCAACTCTATATAAAAGCTGACCTTGCGTATCAAGTTGATTCAGACGGTCTTCAGCAACGTTGTAACCTAATACAGTATATCCCACTGATGGATTTGTAAAATCAAAAAACAGCTGACGGAAATCTGGCGCTTTATAGCCATATCCTACCGAACCTTTTAAAGAGAAGTTATTGTTGAATTTATAGTTTACTGCTAATTTTGGACTTAACTGCGATGCGTATTCACTATGACTATCATATCTAAATCCAGCAAGAATATTTATCTTATCTGTTGGATTAAAATCGTATTGTAGAAAAACATATTGAGAATTAAAATTCACATTTTTATCAAAATAGGTTCTATCCAAAGTTTCATAATTTAGCCCAATTCCTCCCGTTAATTTGTCATTTTTAATTGACCATGTAGTTCTAGCTTCTGGTCGAAAAAGCCATTGATTGTAATATGTGTTTTCAAAAAGCACATTGTTTTCATCATTTAAAAAAGCATTATTTTTATAATTTGTAGTGTACAATTCATATTCAGAATAAAACTTAGAATTCCATTTATGCTCTAACTTAATTTGTGAATTCCACTCATTTTCTTTTGCATCTCCTTTATAATTTGCAGATTCAATAATAGCCACATTATTCATGTTCTGGTTATAAAAACGATTGCTTACTGTTAATTTTAAATTTTCTGAAAAATCATAATACAGTTTTGGCTGAATTGTGGTATTATAATATCTTTCTACGTTTTGTAGTGGAGTACTTTTATCTAAATCATATCCATCAGATGAATAAAAATTTGCGAACAAATTGGCTGCAAATTTTTTCTTCTTCCAAAGTAAATTAGCGTTTGCATCATTGGTATTGAATGTAGCGTAGCGATAAGAAAGATTGCCTGAAAACATATCTTTCTTAGGTCTTTTTGTAATTACATTAATTACTCCACCCATAGCTTCTGAACCATATAAAGCAGATGAAGCACCTTTTACAATCTCAATTCTCTCTATATTTCCAACAGAAACCCGTGATAAATCTAAAACTCCAGAACTTCTTCCAACAAGCGGAACTCCATCAATAAGAATCATTGTATACGCCGCATCTAAGCCTTGCATCTGAACCCCTTCAAATCCGCTTTCGTCTGGAATCAAAATAATTCCTGTCTGTTCATTTAGAATTTCATTTAATCTTGTAACACCTGTTTTTGCAATTGCCTCAGATGTAATAACTGTCATCGGCAGTGGCAATGACGAAAGTACCCTCTCAGTTCTTGTTCCTGTAACAACCTTAACTTCAGATAATTCATTTGTGACAGTACTATCTTTTTTCTCTTCCTGAGCAAAAGAAATTTGATAAAAAACAAAGGCAATAAACAAGGTAATTTTTATTTTCATTATTTTTATTCAGTCTTAATAATGGCGCAAATATATAAACTATTTTTATTTGTTCTAAATAAAATTTATATATTTGCGAAAATTAAAAACAAAATAATTAAGTTATGATTTCAAAAAGTCTTTATTTTTCAGCCGTAATGGCTTTGGCGTGCAGTCTTGGCTTTAGTCAGGATAAAAAGCAACAAGACATTAAATCGATTAAATCGATGTGTGGTTGTTATGAAGTAAAATTCAATTTTACTGAAACTTTTCAATACCCAAAGGATTCTCTTACTTATAAGCCTTCAGAAACTAAACACGAATCTGCATTGGAATGGGTAGAGTTACTTGAAGACACTCCAAACAAAATCGTAATGCAACACTTATTGATTGTAAGTGACGACATGATTATCAAACACTGGAGACAAGACTGGCTTTATGAAAACACAGACTTATATTCATTTGACAAAGGCACCTCTTGGAAATATAAAAAATTAGACAAGAAAGCCGTTAAAGGTCAATGGACTCAAAAAGTATTTCAAGTAGACGATAGTCCAAGATATGAAGGATCTTCAACTTGGGTACATGTTGATGGAGAAAATTACTGGTCAAACGTTGCTGATGCTCCTCTGCCAAGAAGAGAACAAACAAAACGTAACGACTATAATGTATTAAAAAGAAGAAACATTCACGAAATCACTGCTACAGGTTGGAACCACGAACAAGACAACGCTAAACTCATTAGAGATGAAAGTGGAAAAGATGTTTTATTAGCAGAAGAAAAAGGAATGGATATTTATACTAAAGTTCCGGACATTAAATGTATTGCCGGTCAAAAATGGTGGAAAGAAAATAGTGCCCTTTGGAAAAATGTTCGTGACAAATGGCAAACTCTTTTTGACAGACACCAAGACCTAAACCTGGAAGCTAAAGTTGACAGAAAAGCACTTTATTCTCTTTTGTTTGATTTGAAACCAAATGCTACAAAAGCAGAAACTGATGCAATCATCAACAAGTTTGTAAAATAAAAATATTTGTGTTAGTTGTAAAAAGCCGATAGTTCTGGAACTATCGGCTTTTTTTATTTAATGAAAATTAAAACTTTGCAATCTCAAAATTTAACCCATATTATTCATCTTCACTAAAACCAGTTCTTCTACTTCCTTCATAAGAATAGAGTACTCCTGGCTCATTACTGAATTCTGCTTTAAAGGAAATCTTATCAACTTTATGACCTCCTTTGGAAACAGCAGCTTCTTTTTCAACTTTACCATTTGTAATAGTTACTGTTACTGAACCATATTCATTTGAAGCAGATGAAGCTGAAAATGAACCGTCTTTCTCAAAAGTAACTTTGATCTTGAATTTTTTAAATGAATTCTGATCGTCTAACCACAAAGTATTATTGTTGGCCGCCGTATTATAAGTAGAAAATAATTCGTGTTCTGAAACTTTTCCAGATGTGTCAGACGCATCAATAAACCATTCACCTGCCAAATTTTTAGCTGATGTTCCTCCCGTAGTAGTTTCACCAACTTCGTCACAAGCCATAAATGAAGAAAGTATAAGTACTGTTGCAATTATGCTTGTTGTAAATTGTTTTATTTTTTTCATTTTAAAAATTTTAATTTGATCGTGTAAATTTTCTATCTGCTGTTCCAAAGGTTGATGAAGCAATAATAGACCATTGCCAATGGTTCGGGTCTGTTATAATTCCGTTGTTGCTTTCTGCAGAAATACCAGATGTAGAAGTTTTTTCCTGATATGGCGCATAAATTTGTTTATCATCTATATTATAGAATTCTAAAGTTATTTTATTATCATTAACATCAAATCCCGTAGCATTATCGCATTTGTACTTTCTATCACCCAGTTTTGTGACAATATTGTTGTTACCGCTTCTCACAAAAGTGCCGGATAAATCTATTGAACTGGGTTGTTCACTTAAAACAATTACGGTACGTGTTATATAAGCTGGAAATCCATCACTATTTATTGCAGCGTATTTAATTTTATATACAGCTGGTTTACTTGTATCAACTGTACCATCAATTTTAACATCTAATTTTTCTCCACCAGATTCAGCTTGAGCGCCTATTTCCGTATATGTTTCCCCTTGTGTCAGTACAACAAGTGCATCGCCATTCATCGACATATTTGCGTAATGCGTTATTTGCGATACGTGGTCTGTAGAATCTGTTTCACAAGAAGTAAACAATAGTCCGGAAACTATCATTCCTAGTATAAATATTTTTTTCATTTTTTACTTTTTTTAGTTAACATTCCACCATACCGGAGCCGTTATCGGCTGTAAAGCCGGTGCATTTGGATTTCTTGATTTTACGATACTAGGCAAAACAATCCTTTTTGGAAACCTTCCTCCTGTTACATTTTCTACAGATACTGCAAATTGTCCGGGAACATAAGATTCGCTAACTTGAGAAATATCAGATATTCTCGGGTATCCGGTTCTGTTTTGCTCCAGGAAAGATTCATATCCATTTCCGGGAAAACTTGCAATCCATTTTTGAGTAATAATTGCCTCAATTTGCGCGGCAGTTCCTGTTGCAGGAAATTCGTATTTACCTCCGGCAGCAACAAATGTATCTGCGTTTCCACCAAATCTTGTTATTGAGGCCTGAACGCCTAGATCATATTTAGCTTTAGCTCCTGCTCCATCATAATATCTTGTAAGTGCTTCTGCTTGTAAAAAACTGCTCTCTTCCTTACTGATAAAAAATACAGGTGTTAGCGGACTTAATAATACTTGAGAAAGATTGGTTGCTTTATTTTCAAAATCACCTTGATTATTTGGACTTCCGGCTCCATAATATTTATTCAAACGAGGGTCAGCGTTAACTTGTAGATAAGAGTACAATGTTTTACTCGCTTTCAGGTTTAAAGTACTATTTAATTTTCTTCTGTCAGACTCATATAATGGATTACTTTGATCGGCTGCATCTACAAATTGAGTCAATGCGGCGTCAACATCTAAAAACTCTGCACCTGAATCGATTAATGCTTTTATTCCTGATTCGGCTAGTGCCGGGTCAGCTGCTGTTAATCTCATGTGTAATTTCAGCAATAAAGTATTACCAAATTTTGTCCAGTTAGCCATTTCACCTTTAAAAAGTAAATCATCAGCTGCAGGTGCAGTTCCCTTGGAAGAACTTAGATCTTTTGACAGCGCTAATTTTAAATCCGCAATCATCAAATTGTATGTTTCTTTGCCTGTATTGAATTTTGGCTGCAAAATATTTATATTATTTGCTTCAGCGTACGGAATAGCATCATATAAATCGGTCATTACCTGAGAGCCTTCTACTTCAAGAATTGTTGCCATTAAGTAATAATTCCAGTTTTCTTCTGCTAATGCCTGTGTTTTTACAACTCTGATATCATTCAAAGCATCGTACATAGCAGTCCATGCCGGTTGATAATCGTTTGTTCCAATAGTATAAGAATCAACATTTTTATATTGATTGGAAGTATTATTTTGTGTCCAAAATTGAGACCAAAATCCGCCAATTAAAGCGTAATAAGATCCTTGCGCACCTGCAAGACCAACTATACCTGCAGGAAGGATAGTACTATTTGCTTGTCCGGAAGGCAAAGTATCGGGATTTCTATTAATATCAAATGTTTCATCACATGAGACTAATAAGAATAGTACTGTAATTAATGTTGCTATTTTTTTCATTTTTCTATATAATTTTAGAATGATAATTTTAAAACCCCACCTAAAGATCTTTGTGAAGGGTTAGATCCAAATTCTCCAAAGTCTGAAAGTACACCAGTTCCATAAGTTCCTACTTCAGGATCTGTATATGGATTATCTCCCGGAGTCCACATAAATAAATTTCTTCCATAAATACCAAGTGACATTTTGTTCAATCCGATATTTTTGGTAAAATCAGAAGAGAAGTTGTAACTCAAATTAATTTCTCTTAATCTTATGTAAGTTTTATCAATTACATGAGTTGGTTCAATGCCCGGATTATTTGAGGTATTGTAAAAGGTAGATACTTTATCCCAAGCGATTGCCGTTGTGTTTTCCGTATAAGTAACATCTTTTGTTACAGCATCTACATGTTCATTAACAGAATTAGGAACAATAAATGGATTTCTGTCGTTATAAGTAGTTTCAATACCATTTCCTGTGAAATGGGATAGTCTTTTGGTATATGAATAAAATTCACCTCCTTGTTTCCAGTCTAATGAGAACCCTAGATTAAAGTTTTTGTATTTGAAAGTATTTTGAAGTCCCATTACAAAATCACGCTGTGAATTTCCAATTTTTTGAAGATCACCACTTACTTCATACAATCCTGTATCAGCATTTACAACATATTGTCCTGCAGCATTAATTTTTGGAACTTGAGAATAAAATGTACCTATTGGCTCTCCTTTAGCAGCCGAATAAGTAATACCATAAGCAGTTGCTAAATCAATTCGGTCAAAACCATCAGCTAATTTAGTAACTTCATTAAGGTTTTTAGTGAAAGTGTAAGTCACGTTCCATGAGAAATTTGAGTTTTTGATCGGGCTTGCTGTAATAGAAAGCTCAATACCTTTATTTACAACATTTCCTGCATTAATAGCTTTCGTTAAATAGCCTGTTGAAGGATCTAAAGGTAATTTAACGATCAGGTCTGAAGTTGTTTTATGATATACAGCAATATCATAACTGATCCTGTTTTTAAAAAATGATCCCTCTGCTCCAACTTCATATTCAATTGTACTTTCTGGTTTTAATTCCGGATTACCAAGTTGTCCGTTAGCTTCATAATAACTAATTCCTCCAAGCGGAGACAAAATTTTACCAAAATTGGCAGCTGCATCTCCTGAAACATATGAGTTTTCTGTTGAGTAAGGAGTAGTATCATTTGCAATTTTAGAAACAGAACCTCTTAATTTTAAGAAAGTTTCCCCATTATCAATTACGATAGCACCTAAAGATAAAGCCGGGTAAAAATAGGCATTGTTACCAATCGGTAAAGTAGATGTAATATCTTCCCTGCCTGTTAAAGTAGCGAAATATTTATTTTTGAAAGCAAACTCTGCAGATGCATAAACCGCCCCGGTTTTTCTTAAAGTGTTAGTTTGCAAAATTTTTGCTCTAAATGGAGTGTTTGAAAGCTCATAGTAATTAGCAACTCCAAGATTTGTTACTGAATTCGTTAATTCATCAGATTCCCTTTTGTTATAGTTGAAACCTCCTAAAAGATTAAAATTCCAATTCTCTCCTAAATTAGTGTTATAGTTAACATTGAAAAATGTATCAAACTCACTATATTCAGATCTGCCTTCTGTAACTCCACCTACAACTTTATTCGTTTTTGCAATAGCCTGCGGAGTTCCTGGAAGATAATCTACAATAGCTCCGTAACTTTTCAGTCTTTCTTGTCTTAAGTTACCGCCCACTTGCCATGAAGCCGTAATTTTATCAGTTATTTTATAACTTAAATTTACGTTTCCAAAAATATTATTTCCATATATTTTTGTGCTGTTCTCATTAATTGAGAAATAAGGATTTGAAGAATAAGGAGTGAAATAATAATCAGGAGTATTAAAAATATTTCCTTTATAATCTCTTAAATCTACTACACTAATATCTCTCGGAATTTGCAGTAAATCCTGTTGTAATGTAGACCCTTGGCCAGCATCATCACCTTGTCCTGTGTTTACAGCACTTTGATTTTTGTAAACATAATTCAACGCGGTTCTCAATGTGAATTTTTTCGATTTCAAACCACCATTAAAACCTAACGATTGTTTTCTGTATAAATCAGCATCAGTTGGTATAATTCCATCACTATTTACATTTGAAAACACCAAAGAGAAATCTGAAGCATCTCCTCCACCGCTAAGATTTATCGATTGTGTAGATAATAAACCTGTATCGTAAAAATCTCTAATATTATTTTTTAATCCAACATAAGGTTTAATTTGCTGACTGTTATTATATACTGTTCCCCAAGGTCTCACTTCTCCATTAAATGCAGGTCCCCAAGAACCATTTTCATTACTGTATGTGTTAGTTCCTGAATATCCAACGCCATTCCAGCCTTGTCCAAATTGATTTTGTAAGTGAGAAACTCTTGCTGCTTCGCTTAATTCTGTTGAAGCAAGCATATCAACTTTTATTCCTGAATTAGATTTTCCTTTTTTAGTTGTAATGATAATAACTCCGCCACCTGCTCTTGAACCATATAAGGCAGATGCTGCAGCTCCTTTAAGAACTGTCATGCTTTCTATATTATTAGGATCAATATCACTTACACCATTTCCTGAATCATAAGATCTTTTAGAAGAAGCAACTCCGTCATTACTCGTTCCTGTTGCTGTATTATTAATTGGAGATCCGTCAACAATATATAGAGGACCTGAATTTCCTGTTATGGTATTCAAACCACGAATAACAACTTTAGTAGAAGCTCCAGGCTGCGAGGGTGCAGTAATATCTACCCCGGCAATTTTTCCTGAAAGTGTTTCAAATGGATTTGTATTAACTACAGCCGTAAGCTGTTCTGATTTTAAGGTTGTCGTAGCATAACCCAAAGATTTTTTTTGTCTCTTAATACCAAAAGCAGTTACAACAACGCTTTCAAGTTCTTGTGCGGCAGCATCTGCTAATTTTACATTAATAACCGAGGAACTTGCCGCAATTTCCTGCGTTTTCATTCCGATATAACTAAATATTAAAATTTGATTTGATTCCGCTTTAATTGCATATTTTCCATCAAAATCAGTTTGCGCGCCAGTTTGAGTTCCTTTAATTAATACAGTTACCCCCGGCAACGGTATGCCTGTATTGTCTGAAACGGTTCCTGTAATTTTTTTCTCTTGTGCAAATGTAAGCTGCATAGCAAAAGCAAAAAAAAGCATCCCGAATACCTTCATTTTTTGTTTCATTATTTTATCATTTTGATTAATTGAGCGCAACTTATCAAATTAATATAATTTTAACAAGAAAATATTATCATTTAACATTTAAAAAAGTAACTAAAATATTACTTTTTATTTTGAATTTTGAGTAGCGTTTATGGTAACATATTTTCAGCAAAATAGTTATGTCATAAATAAGGATTCTGCTTTGTACGAATATTTTTTTAACCAACAAATTCTATTAAAACTAAAAATGATAGTTTTTAAGATTTTTTATGTCGAAAAACAATTAATAATTTTTAGAAAATCCCATCTTACAAACTTTAAAAAAAGACATAAAAAAAACCGTCCAAAAATCAATTCAAACGGTGGTCCTTTTATAATCTTCACTAAATAGGGTACTAATTCAAAATAGTTAAAAATAAATATAAGGAGGTATTTTTAACAGACTGAAATCTGTATTTATTTCTATAATAAAACGCAAAAGTAATATTAGACTGAAAGTATTTGTAGGGATAATACGTTTAAAGAATAACAAATAAAGCCGATAGTTTTTAAAACTATCGGCTTTCTCTATTTAAAAATAAATGTGTTTTATAATGGACTTTGATCAATTAATGGATTGGCATCTATTTCTGCCTGCGGAACCTGAAATATGAACCTGTTATCTCCAACAGGAATATTAAATTTTCCAAAGGTTGCATGATTTGAGCCTGGATAATCTCTTGTCAGCGGCACCTTTAATCGTTTCATATCAAACCAGGCATATCCTTCGCCCCATAGTTCAATCCTTTTTTGAAGTATGATTTCATCTATTAAAGCTGTTCCACTATTTGTAGACAGGACATATGATGGATCTCTTGTTATAGTAATATCATATAAAACTTGTCTTGCACCAGGCTCATTTCCTGATTTTGCAAGAGCTTCAGCTTCTATATAATACATTGCAGCAGATCTTAAATAAATATAATCGCCGGCATCAACCGTTGGATCTCTAAATTTTATATTGGCATATTCCGGTAATGAAGGATATATTGTACTTCCGCCCGGTGCAACAAAAGCAGTTTTTCTATAATCAGTATCTGATATGCTATTATACAGATTTTTGTCAATGTTTTTATAAATTTCTAATCCTCCCGCATATCCATCAGCGTTTGTATTGTCAAAATGAGAAAAGAAACTGGCCACAAAACTACTTTGTGCAGAAGTTATCGTTGCACCCCACATGGTATCTCCGTTAAGTGTAAGATCGTAAAAACCATTTAACCATACACTTTTTGACAACAATGGATAATTTTGTCTGGCGGCGTTAGCAAGTGGTGCAGCTTCAGCATATTTCCCCATTTCCAGGTAAACATCAGCCAAAAATGCTTGCGCAACACTTTGATTTACAGCAGCAACACCTCCACTGGGAATTCCTTCTAACAATTGAATAGATTCTAATAGATCCTTTTCAATGACAGCATACACTTCTGCTACAGTTGATCTTGGTGCACCTTCTAGAGTCACCTGAGTATAAAGCGGCACAGAAAGTTCATCTTCATTTCCAATATATGTTGGTCCATACATGCGGGCCAACATAAAATAAAAATAACCTCTTAATGCCAAAGCCTCTCCTCTAATTTTCTTCAGCTCATCGTCGGTCGCAGCATCGGCCGGAACCGCAGTCAATACCACGTTTACTGTTTTAATTTGTGGATAGTAGATACTCCACGCTAATCTCGATCTGCTGTTTGTTTGTTGTCTTCCCAAATAATTATAAAAAGAACCATACCAGCTTGATTTGGTCATTAGCATATCATTCGACATCATGTCTGTTGCTGCAAGTATTGATTTATGTCCATAATCTTCATGGTTTCCAGACACCGATAATCCATAAGATCTAAGTGCAGAATAAACTCCGTTTATAATCGCTGCATTTGCAGCAGCAGATGTGGCAAGTTGTTCATCATTGATAGTTGACTCAGGCACTGTATCTAAAAAATCGTCAGAACAACCTGTGAATATGAACAATGACAATGTAAGTATAATTAATTTTCTCATGTTCTTAAAAATTTACTGTTAAACCAAAGGAAATAGTTTTCATAACTCCATATACATTTAAGGATTGCCCATTATTGGTTCTTGACCCCAGATTATTTAACCTTGGATCCATCCCTTTTCTTTCTGACCACAATGCTAAATTGGAACCCATTAAACTAAATTTAGTAGATTGAATTCCGATATCTTCAAGTCTGCTATTTTTAAAATCATATGATATGGAAACATCCTGTATGCTTAGATAATCTGATTTTATTAAGAAATAATCTGAAGCTGACATTTGTAAGGTTGAAATATGATCAATTCTCGGAATATCAGAATTTGGATTATCAACAGACCATGCTTTTTGTACATCTTTGTGATAATTTTGTCCAATATTGTCTGAACCTGAATACATGGCAGTTTGATAAACACCATCAAACATATACCCTCCAAATTGATAAGCAAAACTAGCCTGGAATGTTATGTTTTTATATCTAAAGATTGTTCCAAACCCACCATATACATCCGGATTTGCATCTTTATCGCTTAAATATTGCGTTGAATTTCCGTAAACATTTGTTGTGGTTCGACCAGTTACGTTTCCGGAAGTATCTTTTACATCCATATACCATAGTGCATCTCCATTTGTTTTATCAACGCCTGCAAATTCTCTCAAATAAAATGCGTAAGCCGGAGCCCCCTCTTCAAAACGAAAAATTCCGTTTGTAAATGGACTTGGCAATGATGTCACTTCATTTTTATAATGAGTTCCGTTAACCCAAATATTAAAGTCAATATCTTCTGTTTTAATGGCATCAATTCCTATATTAACCTCTACACCTTTATTATTCATGTCACCAACATTCTCAGTAACAAATGAAACCCCTGTTGAAGGCGAATTTGGTTTATTATAAATTAAATCACTCACCTTTCTTTCAAAATATTCAGCTTCTATATTCACTCTGTTGAATAATTCAATTTCAAAACCAACATTCATATTGGCTGACTTTTCCCATTTAATATCCCTATTACCCTGATATACTGTTAGAACACTTGCATTTCCATCAGCGTCTGGTACAATTTCATACTGGGTTTGGTAAGCGTAATAATTTCGTGCACTTCCAAAGTAAGAACGATGGCTTATTTGTGATGTTCCCGGATAAAATATATTATCGTTTCCTTGTTCTCCGTAACTTCCTTTTATTCTTAAGTTTGTAATCACTTTTGACTTAGGGAAGAAAGATTCCTTCATTATCGACCAGGCAGCTCCAAAACCATAGAAATTACCCCATCTGTTTTCTGGTGCAAATACAGACGATCCGTCTCGTCTAAAACTGGCATTGATAAAATATTTTTCTTTGTAATTATAGTTTAACCTTGAAAAATAACCTTCAACATTATACAAATCGTTATATCCATCTACGTATACATATTTTGTTCCGTTGCTTAAAATAGGCAAATTTGGAATAACCGCACCAGATTTTTGACCCGCCAACATTTTTGATTTGTAATCAGATGATTCATGTCCGACAAGGATATCCAGTGAATGACTTCCGAATGTTTTTTTCCAGGATAAAAGCTGCTGGTTTGTAATAGTGTAATCGTTTGATGTTGCGGTAGAATTTCGACCATTCACACCTTCATCATCTCCTCCTTCTCCGGTAGTGATATTTAAATAATATCCGGACAATAAATCATATCCAAGATTATATCTAAAATTAAAATCTTTGAAAAAATCGATAGAAACATATCCTCTCGCTCCAAATTTATTCTCTTCGTTTAAATTTGTATTTAATAATGTTGTGGCATAAGGATTAAGATTTGCTCCATAAGGACGATCTCCTGAATCATTAAAATCATAAACCCTATTACCATCCTGGTCATTTACAAAATTTCCGCTGGCATCTCTTTCCCAAACAGGATAAATTGGCGCAATATTTCTTGCCCAGCTAAATAAATTGCTATAAGTAGCAGATCCCACCTGAGATATTGGTGCATTTTGATCTGTATTGGCAAAGTTTAAATTTGTTCCCACTTTTATTTTACTGGTAACATTGTAATCGACATTTGCTCTAACGGTTGCGCGTTTAAAATTTGAATTAATTGTATATCCTTCATCTTTAAGATAGCCCACAGATAAATAGGAACTAAGATTATCTGTACTGGATGATAAACTTAAAAAATGTTCTGTTCTTGTTGCATCTCTAAACAATTCTTTGGCCCAATCATCGTGATATAATAATCTGGCATTAGGATTAAGTTGTCCTGTGGCAGGATTAATGACCTGATCATTAGGCACATTGTAATTGTTATATCCTAAAGAATAAGTATCCCCAGTAATTAAGGTTTGTGCGGCAATTGTTGATGCATCTGCAGCTGTTTCGCCATCGTAAATTAAACCATTTCTGATGCGGTTATAGACTGTTTTATAATAATCTCCTGGATCAGTAATCATATCATATTCAGGAACAGCTCTTGAGTTAACCCCAATTTTAGTTTCGTAAGTAACTTTTAATTTCCCTTTTTTTCCTTTTTTTGTTGTAACAATAATAACTCCGTTTGCTCCTCTGCTACCGTATAATGCGTTTGATGAGGCATCTTTCAGGAAACTGATAGATTCAATATCCTGAGTGGCTATAGCATTTATATCTCCGTTGTACGGAAAACCATCTACAACATACAATGGCGTATTTGAGGAAGAAATTGATCCGATACCTCTAAAACGTACTTGAGGCGGATCTCCGGGTTGTCCTGAGTTTGCACTAATTTGCACCCCCGAAACTTTACCGGTTAAAGATTGAATTGCATTTGAGGCCTGAGTATTTTCTAAAGCTGCGGCATCAATTTTAGTAACCGCACCGGTAATCTCAGATTTTTTTTGAGTTCCGAAAGCTACTACAACCACGCCTTCGAGTTCCATAGCGTCTCCAAGTAGTTTTGCATTCACTGTAGTAGATGATGCAGGTTCTTCATTTGCTTTCATACCGATGTAAGTAAATAGCAAAATTTGATCTGGTGAAGCCTTTATGGAGTACTTACCATCAAAATCAGTTTGTGTTGCATTATTTGTTCCCTTAACTGATACGGTAACACCCGGAATTGGCATACCTGCATTATCAGAAACGGTTCCCGAAACAGTTCTTTCTTGTGAAAATGCTAATTGAGATAGCATTAAAAGAAATACTATAAATCCTTTTAATTGTTGTTTCATCATTAATATTGTTTAAGGTTATTCATGCAAATTATTAAAAAATAACAATTTTAACAATATTTTAGCAGCGTTTAACAAATTAAAATGATGAATTTACTTGTTTAATTAGAAGAATCAATTTGTGTTAACAGAATTTACAGGAAGAATTTATGAATATTCGATGTTTAAAAAAAATAAAAAAACCGTCTAAAATCCCTATTTCAGACGGTTTCACCTTTTATTTTTACTAAAAGCTTACTAATTCAAAATAGATAAAAATAAAAAATAAGTTCCCTATCCTAGAACTATTTAGTCATATAATAAATTTACTACAAAAAAAATAAATTTGCAAAATTAATCAACTAATTAACAGTATTTTACAAGTAAATTTTAAATTATTAAGCATAAAAAAGCCGATAGTTTTTCAACTATCGGCTTCAAATAAAATTATTTTATTTCTACATTCTTTCCGGAACTTCGATTCCTAGCAAAGTAAATGCTGCTTTAATTACCTCAGCCACTTTTTGAGAAAGCTGTACTCTGAATATTTTTTTTGTTAAATCTGTTTCACCTAAAATATGGACTGACTGATAGAATGAGTTATATTCCTTTACCAAATCATACGTGTAATTTGCAATTAAGGCCGGACTATGATTTTGCGCCGCATTTTGAATTACTTCCGGGAAAAGTTCAATTTGTTTTACCAATTCTTTTTCTTTTTCATGAAGCTCTTCTATTGCTGTTTTAGCTGAAAAATCAAAATCAGCTTTACGAATAATGGATTGGATTCTCGCGTATGTATATTGTATAAACGGGCCTGTATTTCCGGCAAAATCAACAGATTCTTCAGGATTAAATAAAATACGTTTTTTTGGATCTACTTTTAAAATATAATATTTCAAAGCACCAAGACCAATCGTTTTATATAGTTTTGCTTTTTCTTCTGCAGAATAACTATCCAGTTTTCCTAAACCTTCAGAAATTTGTTTGGCTGTATCTGTCATATCCTGCATCAAATCATCAGCATCTACAACAGTTCCTTCACGGCTTTTCATTTTTCCTGATGGTAAATCCACCATTCCGTATGACAAATGATATAAACTTGAAGCCCAGTCAAAGCCAAGTTTTTTCAAAATTAAAAACAAAACTTTAAAGTGATAATCCTGTTCATTACCAACTGTGTAAACCATTCCACCAACATCCGGCATGTCTTTTACACGCTGAATTGCAGTTCCAATATCCTGCGTCATATAAACCGCAGTTCCATCTGAACGCAATACAATTTTACGGTCTAAACCTTCATCTGTCAAATCAATCCAAACTGAACCATCCGGATCTTTTTCGAAAACACCTTTATCAAGCCCAACCTGAACAACATCTTTTCCTAATAAATAAGTATTGCTTTCGTAGTAATATTTATCAAAATTGACTCCAAGATTGGTATAAGTGGTAGCAAAACCATCATAAACCCATTGGTTCATCATTTTCCAAAGATCTATTACTTTTTCATCACCAGCTTCCCATTTTTTCAGCATATCTTGTGCTTCAACAATAATTGGCGCTTGCTTTTTTGCTTCTTCTTCGGTTTTACCTGCTTGTATTAATTGATTGATTTCGGCTTTGTAAGCTTTATCAAATTCAACATAATATTTACCAACTAACTTATCACCTTTTAAATTCGAACTTTCAGGAGTTTCTCCGTTTCCGAATTTTTCCCAGGCAAGCATTGATTTGCAAATATGAATTCCACGATCATTGATAATTTGCGTTTTATAGACTTTTTTACCCGAAGCTTTAATGATTTCGGCAACAGAATATCCTAATAAATTATTACGAACGTGACCTAAATGCAAAGGCTTATTAGTATTTGGCGAAGAGTATTCCACCATAATTGCTTTTTCATTCGGATTCGGCGCTACATATCCAAATTTTAAATTGTCTTTGATTTCATTAAAGAAATTCAAATAATAACTATCAGAAATTACAATATTCAAAAAGCCAGACACAACGTTAAAGCGCGCCACTTCGGTTACATTTTCAACCAGATAATTCCCAATTTTATTTCCTAATTCAGCAGGATTGCTTTTAGTCATTTTTAACAAAGGAAAAATTACCATTGTAATATCGCCTTCAAACTCTTTTCTGGTAGTTTGAAATTCGATTTTATCAACAGTAACATCAAATAGTGCTTGTATTGATTTTTGTATAGAAGGTGTAAGAATTTGTGATAATGACATGTAAACTTATTTTTAAAGTGAGCAAAGATACTGCTTATTCACCAATTACAGAAAACGAAAAAGATATAAAATAACATATCCCGATTCGAATTTCTCAAAAAATGAATTGTTTTAGTTGTTAAAATTATCAAAAAATTAAAACGCTAATCTCTTATAAAATAGAGTATCTACGAAAATTTTAATTTTTAATTAATATTTTCCTGTAACAAATCGTTAAGGAAAGAGTCTTACTTAGAAAATCAAAAATAATTATACAAAGAAAATTACAAACAAAAATCATCATCAATCAATCAAAATAATCATTTACTAAACTATGAAATTAAAATTCTTTCTGTTCGTATTACTAGGGGTAATAACAACAGCACAAGCCCAAAATTCAGGAACAGTCTCGGGAAAAATTATCGAAAAATCGACTAACACACCAATTTCTTATGCTACAGTTTCGATTAAAGATAACGGAAAAGTAGTTTCCGGAGTTAATACCGATGACAATGGAGATTTCAGTATTAAAAACTTAGCCTTAAAAAGTTATACTATCGAAATTCAATACATCGGATTTAGAAAATATATTGGCTCTGTTATTTTAAGTGATAACAAAAAAACAGCAACAGTAAACATCTCTCTTGAGGAAGAAGCAACTCAGCTGAAAGGTGTGAACATCGTTAGTGAACGCTCAACAATTGAACAAAAAATCGACAGAAAAGTAATTACTGTTGGTAAAGATCTGACTACTGCGGGAGCTTCAGCATCAGACATTATGAACAATATTCCTTCTGTTAATGTTGATCAGGACGGAAAACTTTCACTTCGTGGAAATGATAATGTGCGTGTTTTAATTGACGGAAGACCATCAAATATTGATCCGGCACAATTGCTAAAACAAATTCCATCAACTTCAATCAAAAAAATTGAATTGATTACAAACCCAAGTGCTAAATACAATCCGGAAGGAATGTCCGGAATTATCAATATCATATTACACAAGAATGCCAATACCGGATTTAACGGAAGTTATAGCGGTGGAATAACTTTTGGGGAAACTGCAAAATACAATCAATCATTAGATTTGAATTACAAAACAGGTAAAGTAAACTTCTTCGGAAATGTGGGGCAAAATTTCGGAACATATTATAATGATGGATTTATAAAAAGAGCAGATCAGGATATCGTTCAAAAAATTGATGTTGTAAATGATAATGATTCTTATCTGTATAAAATTGGAATGGACTATTTGATCAACGATCATAATACGCTTTCAATTTATACGAATCAAAATAAATCGAATGGAAAAGGTTTTGTAAACACCGATATTGATTACAATAATGTAACGGATACTGATATATCAAATATTTATCAAAAATCAAAATATACAGGTCCTGATCAGGTAGGAACTTATAATTTAGCTTTCAAACACATCTTTAAAAAAGAAGGTCATACTTTAGATTTTGAAGCAAATTACAGCGACAATAAAGAAACTCAAAATGCTTCTTTTGATACGCAGTCAACAAAAATTGACAATACTGTCAATAGCGTAATTTATGATGATTATATTAAAGGAACTCGTAAATTAAGCACTGTGAATATTGATTATGTAAATCCGTTAAACGAAAAAACTACTCTTGAAGCCGGTGCCGAAGCCAGAATTACAAGAACAGGTAATGATTATATTACCGGAAACCCACTTGCTGCACTTGCGGTTTCTGACTACACTTACGATACTGATATTTATTCTGCATACGTAACATTTGGTCAGAAATACAAAAAATTCAGTTATCAGTTAGGTGCTCGTTTTGAAAGTTATAAAGTAGCCGCCAATTTAAATCATGGTCTTGAAAAATTTGATGATGACTACATTACTTTATATCCATCAGCCTATTTTACTTATAACCTGAATGAAAAAAACACACTTCAATTTAGCTATAGCCGTCGTGTAGATCGCCCAAGTTTAGAGCAGACAAAACCTATTCGTGAGTTTTCTACACCATTAGTAACTTCATTAGGAAATCCTGAGTTAAGACCTCAGTTTACAAACTCTGTGGAAGTAAATTATACTAAAACTTTAGAAAAAGGAAGTTTTACTGCAGGTGTTTTCGTTAGAAGTATCAATGATCAGATTAGCAGAATATTATACCCTGATGAAACAGATCCTAGCCAGGAAAAACAGATTATGACCTTCACCAATTATGATCATAATACAGCTTATGGTTTTGAGGTTTCATTTAATTATAAAATTACAAAATGGTGGGATATACAGCCATCTATTGATTTCTCAAGCATTAACCAACAAGGTGTTGTGTTTTTATATGATCCTCTGACAAAAACAAGTAGTCCTTTAGAAAGAAAAATTACTGTGTCTGCTTTTAACGGGCGTATGAACTCAAACTTTAAAGTAAATAAACGTTTAAGCTTTTTATTATTCGGTTTTTACAGAGGTGCTGTTGACGGATTGCAAAATAATAGCCATGAAATGTACAAAATGGACATTGGTTCACGTTATACATTGTTAGACAACAAGATGAATATCAGTTTACGTTTCAATGACGTATTTAATACAATGAAATATGCGTTTGACACTATGTATCCTTATCCACAATCTGGACAATTTAAATGGGAGAGTCAAACTGTTTATTTAGGATTAACATACAACTTTGGAGGTGCAACAATCAAAAACCTGCAACGTAAACAAAGAGAAGATAACACTAATAAAGGTGGTGGTGGAATGTTTTAAATCCGTCTTTTATTAGTAGATTTTAATAGTTCTTGTAGAAAAGAAAAGCCTGGAGTATGCCAACTCCAGGCTTTTCTTGTTTTACTAATCGCCTTATAAAAAATTCTTCAGTTCTTTTATTTCTTCCGGATTGGCGGTTTCAGTCTTTCCGGTAATGGCAGATGAATGATAAAATGTAGGTTCTAATTGTTCCTGCAATAATTCAATATTGGAAGATCGCAAACCTCCTCCTGGCATGATTTCAATTCTGTCTTTTGCTAATTGCTGAATTTTGGCCAAAGTAAAAATCCCCTCTTCTACATTTATTCCCTGTCCTGAAGTTAAAATTGTTTTAAAACCACAATCAATTACATCTTCCAACGATTTTTCAATATCCTTAACTACATCAAAAGCCCGATGAAAAGTACAGGAAAGTGGATGTGCTAAATGCACTAATTCTTTATTTTGTTTTTTGTTGACACTTCCATCCTCTTTTAAAATTCCAAAAACAAAACCATCAACGCCTAGTTTTTTATACTGTTTAATGTCTTGCTTCATCTCTGTAAGTTCCTCATCAGAATAAACGAAATTTCCACCGCGAGGTCGTATAATGACATGAATTTTAATACTCAGATTTTCGCGTACTTTAACAACCAAAATTGAATTTGGGGTTGTTCCGCCAAGCTGCATGTTTTCGCACAACTCAATTCGATCTGCTCCGTTTTCCTGAGCAATTAAAGCTGATTCATAATTAAAGCACGCTATTTCTAGTTGATTTTTTTTCATTTTAAATATTTAAAAGCTCCTCAACTTTGCTCAGTCCAACCCGAATCTCACTTATTTTTAACCCGATTGTCACCCTGAGCGGAGTCGAAGGCTAAGTTACTACTAAACATTCTTTTTAGAAAAATTTTTATGAGTCGTTTTATTCAAACATTCCGAAAGCTTTTTCAAATCTTCCCATTTATCATTTATAATAGCTTCTTTCTTTTTTCTACTCCAGCCTTTTAATTGCTTTTCAAATGAAATAGCTTGATTTACATCATTAAATTCGTTGCAAAATACCAATTCTAAAGGTCTTTTATTATAAGTATAACTTTCTTTGTTTAACCCAAAAATGTGTTCGCTTAATCTTCTATCAATATCATTTGTAACTCCTGTGTAATAACTATTATCTGAGCATTTTAAAACATAAACGTAATATCTTTTCATTTAATTTTTTTAATAAAAGTAAGAAAAATAATTCAAAATATATTTCGAAGATTATATTTTAAATTACTATTGTCACCCTGAGCGGAGTCGAAGGGCGCTCCAATTGGAACGTGGGCTTCTCCCGAAGTTTCGGGACGATCAGCCTGAAGCTTTGCTTAATTATTTTTTCTTGCTATTGTCACCCTGAGCGGAGTCGAAGGGCGCTCCAATTGGAACGTGGGCTTCGACTCCGCTCAGCCTGACAAGCTTTGCTTATATTATTTTCTTGCTATTACCACTATGTGCGGAGTCGAAGGGTGTACCGATTGGAACGTGGGCTTCGACTCCGCTCAGCCTGACAATGGGGTATAAAAAAACCTGCTCCATTCCAGAGCAGGTTTTAAATATTATTTCAAACGAATCAAACTACCATTTAATAATAGCACTTGCCCACGTAAATCCACTACCAAAAGCAGCTAAGACAACTGTATCTCCAGATTTGATTTTTCCTTGTTCCCAAGCCTCTGTTAAAGCAATCGGAATAGAAGCTGCAGTCGTATTTCCATACTTTTGAATATTATTGTGCACCTGATCATCCGATAATTTGAACTTATTCTGAATGAACTGAGAAATTCTCAAATTTGCCTGATGCGGAATCAACATGTCAATATCTGAAACCTGTAAGCCATTTGCTTCTAAACCTTCATTAATTACCTCAGCAAAACGAACTACAGCATTTTTAAATACAAACTGACCGTTCATATAAGGATAATAACTTTCATCATTTGGGTCATTATCAGCCAAAATATCAGTTACCCAGCGCGCTCCCATTCCTGGTGCCTGCAACGCCAATTCTTCGGCATGCTGTCCTTCTGAATGTAAGTGTGTAGATAAAATTCCTTTTGTTAAATCTTCTTCACGGCTTAAAACGGCTGCTCCTGCTCCATCTCCAAAAATTACCGAAACACCACGTCCGCGGGTTGTCATATCCAGTCCTGTTGAATGCACTTCAGAACCAATTACCAAAATATTTTTATACATTCCGGTTTTAATGTATTGATCCGCAACTGAAATTGCATAAACAAAACCTGAACATTGGTTTCTAACATCTAATGCTCCTACAGTTCTTAATCCTAAATCACGTTGCACTAAAACTCCGGGGCCAGGAAAATAATAATCAGGGCTTAATGTGGCAAAAACTACAAAATCAATATCTTCTTTGGCAACGCCAGAACGTTCTATTGCAATTTTAGCTGCTTTTACACCCATTGAAGTCGTGGTATCTTCTCCACGAATAATATGTCTTCGCTCCTGAATTCCGGTTCTTTCCTGAATCCATTCATCATTGGTATCAATTAACTTAGACAAATCATCATTGGTGACAACATTTGAAGGAACATAATATCCTAAGCCCGCTATTTTTGAATGATACATATTCTTTTTATTATTTGTTAAAAATTTGGATTGCAAATTTAAGTATACTTTAAAACATAAGCGTACAAATTACTATTTTTTTCGTTATTAGCAATTTAATTAAGTTTAATTATAAAGTAGATACTATTCTTTTATTGAAAGAATAGCAGATTTTGGGACAAAAAACAGCAATAAATTAAAAAAGCCACAAACATCTTTTAATGTTTATGGCTTTTGTTTCTTATAAATAATTTAAGGCAAGGAAAACATTCTCTTCAAGCGGTAAATCAATTTCACTTTCAAAAAATACTAATTGTCTTTTATAAACTGATTCTATCAAATAATGATTTCCCCTAAAGTAAGTTCTTCGAATTTTTACAGGTAATTTAGATTCCGGAACCATTTTAAATTGGTGTGGATAAACCAGCGTTTTATGCGTTTCATCTTCGTAAGAAACTAACAAATGAGTTGCAATTTCGTTTACTTCTCCAAAAAGCGAGGCTACATATTTAGTTTCGGGGTTCTCGTAAATTTTTGTTGGATTGTCTTTTATGACAACTTCACCGTTTCGCATTACAATTGCTTCATCAGCAAACGATAAAGCGTCTGTACTATCGTGGGTTGCAATAATAACAGTAATTCCTTTTTGTTTTAAATATCGAAACAAATTTCTTCGTAAAGCATTTTTACGAAAAGCATCTATTTGACTAAATGGTTCATCGAGTAGAATAACTTCCGGCTCTAAAGCCAAAACACGAACCAATGCTACTCTTTGCTGTTGTCCTCCACTTAAAAACTTTGCTTTTACATTAGAGAATTGATCCATTTCAACCATTTCCAATAATTCCTGAACACGAAGTTTTTTCATATTTGCAAAACCATTCGAAAGAAACTTTCCAACATTTTCTGCTACGGTTTCAAACGGAGACAAATCAAAATCCTGCGCCAGATATTTCATGAATGGCATTCCCGGAACTAAATTATATTTTGGACCTAAAATAGGTTTTTCATTATAGAAAATCTCACCTTCATCAAGATCATATAAACCATACATAAGTTTAAGCAGCGTACTTTTTCCGCAGCCGCTTTCGCCAATAATAGCAATATTCTGACCTTTTTCTATGGTAAAAGAAACGTTATTAATAACCGATTTATCTGTATACGAAAAAGAAATATTTTTTATGTCGAGCATGAGTTATAATTGAGAGAGCAAATTTACAATGTTTAATTTCTAATGTCAAAAAAAAGCTGCTTCAATTGAAACAGCTTTTTTAAAATTATATTGTGATGGAAATTATTTTCCAGCTTCTGCTTTCGCATCATTTACCATCTTGTCGTTTGCAGTAATTGAAAACTCAACACGACGGTTTTGAGATCTTCCTTCCGGAGTATCATTTGTTGCAATAGGATCTGCAATTCCTAAACCTGAAGTTTTGAAACGGCTTGATTTTAAACCTTTTGAAACCAAATAAGCCTGTACAGACGCAGCTCTTTGTCCAGAAAGTGTCAGGTTATATTCTGGTTTACCAGTATTATCAGTATAACCAAAAATTTGAATATCAGTATCTCCGTAATCATTAAATACAGGAACTAATTTATCTAAATTTGCTTTTGCCTGAGTAGTCAAAGTAGATTTATTTGTATCAAAACGTACAGCATTTTCATTCAAAGTTAAGTGAATTCCTTCTCCTACTCTTTCTACATCTGCACCTGGTAAAGCCTGATCAATTTCACGGGCTTGTTTGTCCATTTTGTTTCCAATAAGAGCTCCGGTTCCACCACCAACGGCAGCACCAATTGCAGCACCTAAAGCAGCGTTACCGCCTTTTCCTAAATTATTCCCTAAAATACCACCAATAAGTCCACCGGCTACTACACCAATTCCTGCACCTTTTTGGGTATTATTTGCATTTTTAACTGAATCGCAACTTGCAAAAAAACTAACTAACACAAGTAAACTGCTCAATCCTAAAACTGTTATCTTTTTCATCTTTTATTCTTTTTAATATTAATTAGCTCTTTGAAATTGGTAAGTTACATCTTTAGTTTGTCCGCCAACGTTAATGTTGTCTATTAACTGAAAAGAGTTATCAGTTAATCCTGCTACTTTTAGCAAATATCCAGATTTTACATTTTTTGCTTTTAATCCCGGATCTACAATTTTAAGAACAAAAAGTCCCTGATTGTTAATACTCCATACAATTGGAGATGTAAATGCAGTACAACTTGGAGCATTTAATGTCATCGTACCTTTATTATTATTTGAAATAAAATTCCAGGTACTACCAATGAAACATTTAGAATCTGCAAGATCAAAAGAATTTACCTTGATATAGTCAGAACCTGGGTAAGAAACATTGGTAAGAATCCAATTTCCTTTAAGCGCTACCTGAGTGGGTCTGTCAAGTTTAGTCGAAAGCGTAGTTGCCTCATTTGAAGCAGTTGACGAAGATGATTTACACGCAAAAAACATCGTGGCGATCATGCAAATGAAAATGATTTTCTTCATTTTGTACATATTTTTTAAGTTAATACTTACACATTTAACAATTATTGTACCACAAAGATACAATTCATTGAAATAAGTTGGGTTTTAAAATCTAATTATTTTCTTTCAAAATTAACACTTACGCCATTTTGTCACCTTAAAAACAATTGGTATTCTATTTGAAGAAATGGAAATCATCACGTTAAACTAAATTTATAAAATATGACAACAGGTAAAATTAATGTTTCAGTAGAAAACATCTTTCCCTTAATCAAAAAGTTCTTATACAGCGATCACGAAATTTTCTTACGTGAATTGGTTTCAAATGGAACCGATGCTACTTTAAAACTAAAACACCTAATAAGCATTGGTGAAGCTAAAGTAGAATACGGAAATCCTATTATTGAAATCAAAGTTGATAAAGAAGGTAAAAAGATCCACATCATCGACCAGGGTTTGGGTATGACTGCTGATGAAGTAGAAAAATACATCAATCAGGTTGCTTTTTCAGGAGCCGAAGAGTTCCTTGATAAATACAAAGATTCTGCTAAAGATTCTGGAATTATCGGACACTTTGGTCTTGGTTTCTATTCTGCTTTTATGGTTGCTGAAAAAGTAGAAATTATTACAAAATCATACAAAGACGAGCCGGCTGCACATTGGACATGCGACGGAAGTCCAGAATTTACTTTAGAGCCAGCTGACAAAACTTCACGCGGAACTGAAATCATATTACATGTTGCCGAAGATTCTTTAGAATTTTTAGAAGATTCTAAAATCAGTGGTTTATTAAATAAATACAATAAATTTATGCCTATTCCGATTAAATTCGGAACAAGAACAGAAACACTTCCTAAACCGGAAGATGCTCCTGAGGATTACATAAACGAAACTGTTGAAACAGATAATATCATCAATAATCCAAGCCCGGCGTGGACAAAACAGCCAACTGAATTATCTGACGAAGATTATAAAAACTTCTACAGAGAGTTGTATCCAATGCAATTTGAAGATCCGTTATTCAACATTCACTTAAATGTAGATTATCCGTTTAACTTAACCGGAATTTTGTATTTCCCTAAGTTAGGTTCTGACATGCAAATTCAGAAAGATAAAATTCAATTGTACCAAAACCAGGTTTACGTTACAGATAACGTAGAAGGAATCGTACCTGAATTTTTGACAATGCTAAAAGGTGTGATCGATTCTCCGGATATTCCATTGAACGTTTCTCGTTCTGGTTTACAGGCAGATGGTGCGGTTAAGAAAATTTCAAACTACATTACCCGCAAAGTTGCTGACAAATTAAAAGCATTATTCAACGAAAACCGTGCAGATTTTGAAGCAAAATGGAACGATATTAAAATCGTTTTAGAATACGGAATGCTTTCTGAAGATAAATTCTACGAAAAAGCGGGTGCATTTGTTTTATACCCAACTGTAGATGATACTTACTTTACTCTTGAAGAATTAAAAGAGAAATTAAAAGAAAAACAAACCGACAAAGACGGAAAATTAGTAGTTCTTTATGCAGGAAATAAAGATGCTCAGCACTCTTATATCGAAACTGCAAAAGATAAAGGATATGAAGTATTGCTTTTAGATTCTCCAATTATCTCACACTTGATTCAAAAAATCGAAGGTGATAATAAAGATGTAACTTTTGTACGTGTTGACTCTGATCATATTGATAATTTGATCAAAAAAGACGAAAACACAATTTCTAAGTTATCTGATGAAGAAAAAGAAACGCTAAAAACTTCATTAGAAGCTTATATTCCAAAAGCATATTCTGTACAGTTAGAAGCTATGGACAGCCAGGCAGCTCCGTTTATTATTACGCAACCTGAATTTATGCGTAGAATGAAAGAAATGAGTCAGTCTGGTGGCGGCGGAATGTTCGGAATGGGTAATATGCCTGAAATGTATAATTTAGTAGTTAATACCAATTCTGATTTGGCTAGTAGTATTTTGAATACTGAAGACAAAACACATCAGGAACATTTGGTAAAACAAGCTTTAGATTTAGCTAAATTATCTCAAAATTTACTAAAAGGAGAAGCTTTAACAGCTTTCGTAAAAAGAAGTTTTGAAATGATCAAATAAGATTTTTTAAATCTACTTAAATACAAACCTGCAAGTAATAACTTGCAGGTTTTTTTGTTTATAAAAAGCTAACAACCAATTATTTAACAATACTACACCTCTAAAAAAAGGGTGTTTATACTCTATTTTTTAAATAACGATTTCTCTAATTTTATTTCTTCAAAAAAAACACAAGTAACTGATTATCAATATTTAAATACAAAACTCATGGATAAGAGAAAATTTACTGAAAATGGAGAAGTCTTAGCAATATTAAGAGATTTGAGAAAGGAAATAAATGGTAAAAAATTTTCGGATATTATTGATCTCAATAACAACCAATATGTTGATCTGGTTCAAGAAGGAGGTGGCGTATTAGGAATTGCTTTAGTTGGCTATGTTTATGTTTTAGAACAAATGGGTATTCGGTTTTTAAGTTTGGCCGGCACTTCTGCCGGAAGCATTAACACCATGCTTATGGCCGCTGCCGGAACTTGCGATATCGAAAAATCAGAATGGATATTAGACTGTTTATGCAATAAAAACTTAAATGATTTTGTAGATGGAGATCACGATGCACGCGAATTTATCGATGCTTTACTAAGTGATTCGGGAAACTTAAAATTAATTATGAAAGGATGTCAGGTAGTGGATAATTTTAAAGATGATCTTGGATTGAATCCCGGCAATAATTTCTATCAATGGATTTCAAATCTTCTTTCACAAAAAGGAATAAAAAATTATGCCGATTTAAAGGCTTTACGTTTGAAAGGTGTTTCAGATCAAAATAAATTGTACTTAATCAATAAGGTTCAACAAGGCGACAGAGAAGAATATACCAGAGCGGATCATTGGAGTAATATGGCAATAATTACTGCTGATATTACTACCGAAAGTAAAATTGTATTCCCTAAAATGATTGATTTGTTTTACTCAAATCCTGATGTTCAAAACCCTGCCGATTTTGTGAGAGCCTCCATGTCAATACCTCTTTTTTTTAGTCCGTTTAGAATTAAAAACATTCCAACAGGTGTTGAATCCTGGGAAAAATGGAATGAAGCCACAGGGTTACGAACTTCTGTACCATCTGAAGTTATTTTTATGGATGGCGGTATCATTTCAAATTTTCCGATTGATATTTTTCATGAAAATTCAACTGTGCCGGCCTCACCTACTTTTGGCGTAAAACTGGGTTATGACAAAAATGAAGTTAATAAAAATGAAAAAATAACCAATATAATTAGTTCCATGTTTGACACAGCAAGATATGGTTACGATTCAGAATTTTTAATAAAAAATCCCGATTTTCGAAACCTAATTGGATACATTGATACGGGCGGTCATAATTGGCTTAACTTCAATATGACCGAAGATGCTAAAATTGATCTCTTCATTCGAGGTGCCCAAAAAGCCTCAGAATTCTTAACCAAATTTGACTGGGAGAAATATAAAGATATACGAAAAGCAAAGAGCAAATACTATAGAACTGTTTAATTTTCAACCAGTATAGCAAAATTTGGTTGAAAATGATTTGCAATTTTCCTGAAACCTGAAGTTTTCATAAACTTAAAACAAATCCAATGTCAAACAAAATAGGAATTTATATTACAGGTCTCGGTCAATCTATTGACAACGAAACAGTCGAAAAATATGTGGAAAGACTTAAAAATGAATTAAGTTTTAAAACAGATGGCACGTTTTATTATCTTAAAATCGAAAAAAAAATCTATCCCATAGATAAAGAATGTACAGTCGTTAATCTTTACAGAAAAAGCAGAAAGGATAAAGACAATAAAAACATTGAAGGAGATCTAATTTATAAAATGTATGATTTTCAGTACCATCAAATTCTAACTAACAGATTTGAACGTCATAATATCATTATAAAAAATCTACTCTTATTTACGTTAATTATAAAAAAACTCCCTCAGATCACGTTACGATTATTCAATGGAGATGGTTTTAGCAGACCCTATCAAACCTTGTATGCTTTTCTAATGTTATTTACAATCTCATTATGCATACTTTTTTTAGTCCCGGCATGCATTGAAATAATCCTAAACAGCACAAATAATGATACCTTAGTAGAAAAAACTAATGCCGCTCTCGGCTTCTTTAATATAAAACCATTTTGTGTTACTGAAAGCACTAAAACCCTGACTGCTATTGGAAAGACGATACTTTCAATAACTACTTTAGTCCTTTTGTTTGCACCAAGATCTAAAACAATATTAACTTCACTTGCCACCGAATTTTCCTGTGTCGACAGTTATATTACAAATGGAGACCAAAGTCAGATATTATTAGGGAATCTGGATCAGTTAATTGAATACATTGCAGAGAACGAACCTGATCCTGAAATTCATTTTCACACCTATAGTTTTGGATGCATACTTGCCATTGATGCCCTTTTTCCTATTGCAGAAATTCCTCCATCTGATAATATTCAAAAATTAACGAAACTTCTTATCACCATCGGAAATCCATTCGAATTTATTAATGCTTACTACCCAATATTTTACGAAAGAAGATGCAGTGTAATGAAAGACAAACTGCAATGGATAAATGTTTATTCTATTTTGGACGTTTTCTCGACCAATTTCAGAAGGGATGATAAACGCGGTGAAGCCGAATTTGGTATAAAAGATATTGCACTCACTCCGGAAAACATCAATTATGAAATCACATCAGATCGTTCCGGTTTAGTGACCTTTTTTTCATTAAATAGTATTAAAATGCATAAATGTTATTGGGATTACAGCACAATAGGACAAAGCTGTATGAAAGTAATATTACCTAGTTTGTTAGAAAAAAAATCAATTCCTTTATAAAATATTTTTACATAAAATCACTATATATAATCCTGTAAATAAGCCAACAGGATTTTTTTTAGGCTAATTTCTTTTTTTTCTTATTTTTGATGGCCCTTATTTCTAACTTAAACCAAAATCATTATGAGGAAAATTATTCTTTTAACCCTAACTATTTGTACAACAGCACTGATTTATGTTTCCTGCTCCAGCAGTGATGATATTGTTAATCAAACAGATCCATCTGCCGTTGGCGCTTCTGTTGCAATTGACGCAGCAAACGAAATGGATGTTAAAACGGGTTTATCAGTAACTGCTTCTGCCGAAACTGCAAAAACAACTGAAACCGGGCCAATAACCTGCGCTACAATTACGGTAGAAATGCCAAACGGAACAGCCTATCCAAAAGTATTTACCGTAGATTATGGTGCAGGCTGTACTATCAATCAGCTTGAAAGAAAGGGAAAACTAAAAATCACTCTTACCGGCCCGATTATTACAACTGGAAGTAAAATGACAATCGAAAGAATCAATTACTCTCTTGCAGGTTTAAAACTTGAAGGAACAATTGAGTATACCAACACAACAACTATTGCGACAGTACCACAATGGACAAGAAAAGTAACTAACGGAAAATTTACTGATCTGCAAGGAAGAGTTTTTTTGAATTCAGGAACGTTTACCACAAAACAAACAGCAGGTGTTGATACGCCATACGTATTAGAAGATAATATTTATGAAATACCTGATGGAACCCACACAGTAACCACCGAAAAAGGAGGAACTTTGACATTGACCGTTAAAGAAACATTAGTTAAAAAATACTCCTGCGAGTTTATTTCAAAAGGAGAATTGCAAGTTGTGGGAGGTTATTTGAATGGAATTGTTGATTACGGAAAAAACGAATGTGACAATAAATATACTTACTATCACGAGAACGGAACTGCCTATAATTTATCGATGTAACAGATTCATTTTTAAAAAAATAAACAAATCCCAATTTAGAAATAGATTGGGATTTTATTTTTAGTAAAAATTAAACAGCTACATCTTCACATTCAAACTATTTTCTTTATTTTGCAGCAAAATCTAAAAACCAATGAAAAAATCAATTATTGCCTTTGCTGCGATTGCACTTTTAGCATCATGCAGCAAAAAAGAATCTACTGACGGTTTACACTTAACAGGAAATATTAAAGGATTAAAAAACGGAACTTTATATATTCAAAGAGTTGTTGACACTTCACTTATTGCTATTGACTCTATTAAAATAGATGGAAACTCTTCTTTTGAAAGTAATATTAAATTAGAATCACCAGAAGTACTATATTTATTCCTTGATCGCGGAGTAACCAACTCATTAGACAATAATATCTTATTCTTTGCTGAGCCAGGCGATATGAATATTGACACCAACCTTGACAATTTCATTTACGGGGCTAAAATTACAGGATCTAAAAATCAGGAATTATACGAAGAATACAAAAAAATCAATTCACGCTTTAATGACGAAAATCTTTCTTTGGTTGAATCAAAATTTAATGCAATAAAAAGACAAGACCAGAAAGCAGTTGATAGTATAGACACAAAACAACAGTCTAATATCAAAAGAAGATATCTATACGCTACCAACTTTGCAATAAACCATAAAGATCACGAAATAGCACCTTATATTGCTTTGGCAGAAATTTATGACATCAATGTAAAGTTTCTTGATACTATTCAAAAATCAATGACTCCAAAAGTTGCACAGTCACTTTACGGTAAAAAATTAACCAAGTTTGTTGCTGAAATAAAAAAAGAAGAACAAAAATAATTTTGCACAACGTTAAAAATCAGTAATTTAACTAAAAAACAGCTGTTTTATTTATACCTTTTCATCCTGTTCTTATTAATAGAACAGGATTTTTTTATTGCCTTTTTTTAATATTTTAATATAAAAATCATAAATACCTGATAATTAAATAATTATATGTTAAAAAGTAAAAATCAATAATTATTTTATTTTTATTTTGTAGTAACTTAGCTTCATAAAACAATAAATTATGAAGAATCCACTTAGTATTATCAGTTATGGAAAATATGATTTTATTAATTCATTAGCTATTGAAAAACTAGAATCCTATCATCCACAATCTAATTTAGAATTAGAAAAAGTTCCTATACAGGATCCGTACTCAAAAAACGGACAGGAATTACGTTTAAATTTTATTCGACAGCACTTAAAATCAAATGTTGATTATTTATCTGGAGAAAAAAAATTCAACGATAATCAAAGCTTAAAAGGCAATATTGAGAATTATATCGGGATGAGTCAGATTCCTACAGGAATTATTGGTCCATTATTAATAAATGGAAGTTCTGCTCAAGGCCCGTTTTATGTTCCTCTTGCCACCACCGAAGGAGCTTTAATTGCATCCTATAACAGAGGTTCAAAAGCTTGCAGAGAATCTGGAACAATTACCGCAATTACATTACAAGAAGGCGTACAAAGAACACCAACATTCAAATTTAAAAATTTAATTGATCTGGCAAAATTTGTTGCCTGGGTATTAGAAAACAAAGAGATATTCTGTATTTTAACCCGCGAAACCAGTAATTATGCGGTCCTTAACGATTTGGGGATAAGTATAGAAGGAAATATTTTAATTCTCAAATTTGAATATACTTCGGGAGATGCATCAGGTCAAAATATGGTTACTATTTGTACAAATAAAATTTGCAAGTATATTCTAAGTAATTGCCCAATTGAACCTGTTTATTGGACCATTGAAGGAAATACATCAGGAGATAAAAAAGTAACTCCATTAACCACAAAAGTTCGAGGAAAAAAAGTCACTGCCGAAATCACATTAAAAAGAGATGTCATTGAATCGGTACTTAAGACAACTGCAGAACTATTATGCCAACAATGGAAAATAAGCTCATCTGGGTGTTTAAAAGTTGGCGCAAGTGGTATTGCAACACAGACTGCTAATGCACTTGCTGCTTTATTTATAGCATGCGGACAAGATGTTGCCTGTACCGGCGAGGCTGCTACTGCAATTACAAGAATGGAAATCGATGAAAATAACGATTTGTACTGTTCAATTACCATGTCTAACATAATTGTAGGTACTGTTGGCGGTGGAACTTCGTTTCCGACACAAAAAGAATGTCTTGAATTAATGGATTGCTATGGTCCCGGAAAAAGCGGGAAACTTGCCGAAATAGCAGTTGCTGTATGCTTGGCAGGTGAAATTTCAATTTTATCAGCAATGTCATCGGGGCATTTTACATCTGCGCATCAAACACTTGGAAGATAGAAACAGGTGTAGATTTAAGTAACAAACTACCTTAAAATCCTTTTACAACTTTTATCACAAGCTTGCAATACAAATATAAAAGCAGCACAATTAAACAAACAAACCAAAAAGCAGCAAACACAAGTGCAAAATAGTTTACCAGCCCGGGTAGTGCAACAATTTCTGTAGATGATGTCAGGGTTTCTATTAAAGGTCCTTGCAACATTAAAATAAGTGCAGTAAAAATCATTATTCCGAAACCTGTAAAACCAACAATAGCAAGAATATTACGCTTTTTAGGCAATACTTTTACATATTCATTGACAGAGTTATCAATCTTAAATTCACTTTTCTCAAAAACCGAAACATTCCCCATTTGTATATCTGCATAAAAATACAAATGTAAGAATTTTATTTCAAATAAAAATTATCTAGAATTGTAAAAAATAAAAATCCCTTGTAGTATTTAAACAAAAAAACCATCACTTTTCAGTGATGGTTTTATGTTGAGCCGGCGGAGGGACTCGAACCCACGACCTGCTGATTACAAATCAGCTGCTCTAGCCAACTGAGCTACGCTGGCGACTCATTACGGGTGCAAAGATAAAATGGTTTTTTATATTTCCAAAATAAATTTACAAGTATTTTAAAGAAAAAACCACCACTAAAAGTGATGGTTTTGTTGAGCCGGCGGAGGGACTCGAACCCACGACCTGCTGATTACAAATCAGCTGCTCTAGCCAACTGAGCTACGCTGGCGACTCATTACGGGTGCAAAGATAAGCCTGTTTTTCGTTTTTCCAAATAAAAAATCAAACTTTTTATACTTTTTTTTGCTTACAATTCGTTGATTTTAGCAATCAATTGATTAGCAGTTTCTTCCAATTCAACATTTATTTGTTTGAAGTGTGCTTTTTTGTTCTCAACGTTCTTTGCATTCACTTTTGTGATCAAAGTATCAAAAGCAGCTATAGCCTGGTCGATCAAAGCATTCGTTTCCGGAGTAGGATTTCCTGTTGTAGACATTTCAAATAAGTAAATTGCCTCAATAATATCTCCTAATACGAAATTGATGTCTTTCTTTAAATTCTTAACGTTTGCCATTTTTATTTTTATTTTAATTTGCGACTGCAAAAGTACATATAATCTTTTTATTACGTGCTATGAAATGTAAATTTCTAAAATTGAAGCATTTCCATTCAAAATAAATGCATTAATCTCAGCCGGAACCAAAATAGTATCTCCTTTTATATAAGATTGTTTAAAACCATTGTATTCAATTTCAAAACTTCCTTCAATACACATATAAACAGTAAAAGTTGCTCCTGATTTAGAAACTTCCAATTTATTTTCTAAAGGAAGAAAATTGGTGGTGAAATAAGGACAATCAACTACAACATTTGATGTATTTGTTTTTGTCTCGTATTTCTTCTGTGTATCTACTTTATTATAATTAATAGCATCAAGTGCTAAATCTACGTGAAGTTCTCTCGTGTTTCCCTGCGCATCTTTACGATCAAAATCATACAAACGATACGTAATATCAGATGTTTGCTGAATTTCGGCTACAACCAAACCTGCACCAATCGCGTGAACGGTTCCTGTTTCTAAAAAGAAAACATCTCCCGGCTTTGCTTTTACAGTATCTAAAATAGAAACTAACGTTTTATCATTTAAGTGTTTTAAATATTCCTCTTTACTGGAATTTTCTTTAAAACCAACAATAATTCTTGCATCGGCATCAGCTTGCGTTACATACCACATTTCGGTTTTACCAAAAGAATTATGACGCTCTTTTGCTAATTTATCGTTTGGATGAACTTGTATCGAAAGATCTTCTCTTGCGTCTAAATATTTAAAAAGCAACGGAAATTGTTTTCCAAAACGTTTATAAACTTCTGTTCCCAGAATTTCATTTGGTGATTCGTCAATAAGTTCCATTAACGATTTCCCTTTTAATTCACCATTCGCCACAACACTCACGTCTCCTTCTACAGTTGATAATTCCCAGCTTTCGCCAGTTATTTTAGAAGTAATTGGTTTGTTAAGAATAGTTTTTAGTTTTTCTCCTCCCCAGATTCTTTCTTTTAAAATTGGTTCAAATTGTAAAGGGTACATTTTTGGTTCCATAAGTTTTCTTTTTTGGCAAATATTTTAATTAATTATTGTTGTGTTCTAATTGTATTTTATGATACTAATTCTTTAATGGTCTCTAATGCTTTCGGAATGTGTTTTGCTGCATTCATATTATCAAAAATATAAATTACAACCCCATTTCTGTCAATAATATAAGTAACTCTTCCCGGCAACAAACCAAATAAATTATTCTTTACTCCAAAAAGCTGTCTTAATCTTTTATCCTGATCAGACAACAAAATGAATGGCAATTCATGTTTTTTGGCAAATTTGTGATGTGATTTTACACTATCACTGCTTATCCCGATTACTTCGGCACCTAAATCTTTAAAATCTTCGTATTGATCTCTAAAGCTGCAAGCCTCAGTAGTACAACCCGGCGTATTATCTTTTGGGTAAAAATAAATCACAAGTGGCTTTCTTCCTAAAACATTTCGGCTTTCAAAAAGTTCACCATGACTATCTTTTGCAGTAAAATTCGGAACTATATCTCCTATTTTTAATGACATTTATTATTCTCCTTTATAAGTTACAAAATTGCGGTCCGTTTCATTCAAAACGATTTCTAAGTCAAAATCAGGCTGAATTCTTTTTCTAATTTTATTCCATATCACAACCGCTATATTTTCTGCTGTTGGATTCAAATCCTGAAATTCCGGAACATCCAGATTCAGGTTCTTGTGATCAAACGGAATTTCTACCTCTTCCAGTATAATATCCGCTAATACTTTCACATCTAAAACAAAACCAGTTTCGGGGTCAATTTTTCCTGTAACACTTACTGTTAAACCATAATTATGACCATGAAAATTGGCGTTATTGCATTTTCCAAAAACAGCATTGTTTTTTTCAAATGTCCAATCTTTTCTGTGCAATCGATGTGCAGCATTAAAATGTGCTTTTCTTGATATGGTTACTCTCATTTAGGTTTGGTTGGTATAATTAAATTTTATGGTCTTCTAAATAATGATAAAATTCATCAAAAATTATTTTAAACCATACAGTATAAATTTCAGGCTTTTGTTCAATATCTGCTTTAATATCTTCAATTTTCATCCATTTCCAATCTTCGACTTCCTCTAAATTGATGGCAGGATTGTCATTATAATAGCCTATCATAACATGATCGAGTTCGTGTTCAGTCAAACCATTATCAAAAGGTGCTTTATAAATAAAATGAAAAAGTTCTTTCAACTCTGCTTTAAAACCCATTTCCTCAAACAATCTTCTGCTTCCGGCTTCTATATTTGTTTCGCCTTCACGTTGATGACTGCAACATGTATTCGTCCAGAGTAAAGGAGAATGATATTTTTGATGCGCACGCTGCTGCAACATGATTTCATTTTTACTATTTAAAATAAAAACCGAAAATGCACGGTGTAAAAGTGCTTTTTCATGCGCTTCTAATTTTGGCATTAAGCCAATTTGTTCATCGTTTTGATTGACTAATATTACGTTTTCTTCTATCATATGTAGTTTTGTACAAACAAAAATACGAAAAAAGAAATGGCTTGAAAATCCTAAAAAAGATTGTGAAAAGTTTAACGAGCTGCCATTCTTCACAAGCATTTCATATTCAAAACTTTATAAATCTATTTTAATTTTAAAACACCTTAAAAATAAGTCTAAAAAACTAAACCGATTGCTTTTACGTAAATAAAAAAAAGTTAAAACATACTTAAAAAAAACTCAATTGTAAATTAGCCGACATTTCGAAGCCAACTCTCGTCGTATCTTTGATTTACAATTAAAAAGCCTCATAAAACATGAAAACAAGAACTCAATTTTTCAGTCTTTGCTTTTTGCTTCCGCTATTTATTTTTCAGGCATGCGGGCAATCATCAAAAAAACAAAATACAAAAACTGTTGTTATGGAAAATAAAATCGATAAACCCGGAAATCCTTATTATTCAAATACAGATACCACAAAACTAAACGTAAGTGATGCCGAATGGAAAAAAGTACTTCCGGAAGATGTTTATGCCGTTATGCGCCAAGCAGATACAGAAAGACCTTTTACAGGAAAATATTGGAATACCGATGAAAAAGGAACTTATTACTGCGCTTCATGCGGAAACCTGCTTTTTAGATCGGGAGCCAAATTTTCAAGCAGCTGCGGATGGCCGAGCTTTTTTGAACAGGACAACAAAAAAAGTGTCGTTTATAAAAATGATAATTCACTTGGAATGGAAAGAATCGAAGCGCTTTGCGGACGTTGCGGAGGACATTTAGGTCATTTATTTGATGATGGCCCTGCACCAACCGGAAAACGTTATTGCATGAACTCAATCGCTCTTGATTTTATTCCTGATTCTCAAAATAAATAATTCTTAAAATGAAAAATACAATTTTAATTTGCCTTTTTGCATTATCCCTTAGCGGATTTGCACAAACAAAAAAAGCTTCGAATCTTGAAACCATCACCGTTGGCGGTGGATGTTATTGGTGTGTAGAAGCCGTTTATGAAAATTTAAACGGGGTAAAATCTGTAGTTTCGGGATTTTCTGGAGGAAAAGTAGCTAACCCAACTTATGAAGAAGTTTGCACAGGAACAACCGGTCACGCCGAAGTAGTACAAATTACGTATGACAAAAGTGTAACAGACCTCAACGAAATTTTCAAGGTTTTCTTTACCGTTCACGATCCTACGACTTTAAACAGACAAGGAGCCGATGTTGGAACACAATATCGTTCTGTGATTTTTTATAAAAACGAAGAACAAAAAAAAGCCGCTCAAAGTATTATCGCAGAGCTAAATAAAGCAAAAGTTTACGATAGCCCAATTGTTACCAAAGTAGAACCTTTTACCAAGTTTTATAAAGCCGAAGATTATCATCAAAATTATTATGCAAACAATAAAAATCAGCCGTATTGCAAAATGGTGATTCAGCCGAAAATAGAAAAATTCGAAAAAGTCTTTAAAGACAAATTAAAAAAGAGTAAAGCATAAAAAAATAGCGAAATGAATTAAATCATTTCGCTATTTTTTTTAGTCAATTTTTGAATTTAAATTATTTCGCTGCTTTTTTAAATCTCATCATCGGCACATCACCTTGAATTAAATTTAGTTTTCCGTCTTTGTCAATAGAATAACTTGTGATTTTTTTCATCTGCTGCAAAAATTGCGCTTCTCCTCCACCATCACAAAACATCATTGTAGTTGGTCCCGGCTCTCCAAAAGTCAGAGAATTTCCATTTAAAGTAAATGGCGCACTGTAGCCATTACATCCATTATTCCCAAAAACATTTTTTTCTTTCTGATCAAAAGTAATTTGTGGTTTTTTATTCGGATACAATCCTTCAAAAGCAATTCTTGGTCCTGAAATATATTCTAATTCCCAAGTTGTATCATAAATACTCGCAGCGCTTTTGTTTTCTTTTGATGCCATACATGAAGCAAGTAATAAGGTTAAAACCGAAACGATTGCAATGGTATATTTTTTCATAATTTGTTTTTTTTTGAATTAAATATTTTGTTTTTTTTGAAGATTAAAATTAGCCCCTAACATTCCTTTCTCAATATTCATGCCCGTTTTTAAGTTTTAAATAGAAAAACTTTAACCATTAAGTTGACATATTTTCATCTCTAAGTTACATATTTTTCTTAAAAACAATAATAATACAAGATTTAAATTCCATTACTCAATTGTATTTTTTTTGTAATTTGCATCACATAAAAAACAAATTCATCATCAAAAAATCAAAAAAATGAAGCGACTGCTCTTACTTTTTGCCTTCTTTATTACAATCAATCAAGTACAATCTCAGAAAAATTTACCAACCGATTATCTTTCCAAAGAATTTCATAAAGGCAGAAGAGAGGCTTTTAGAGCTTTAATGCCTGCAAATTCTGTAGCGGTTATTTTTTCATATCCTGAAAGAGTTTTTTCAAAAGACGTAAATTATAATTATCATCAAAATCCTGATTTGTTTTATTTAACAGGTTATAAGGAACCAGATGGTGTTTTATTGCTTTTTAAAGAAAATCAGGGAAGTGGCGAAAAATATAACGAAGTTCTTTTTGTGAGAGAAAAAAATGCCAATCGCGAAATGTGGACAGGAAGACGTTTAGGAACCGATGGAGCAAAATCTAAATTAGGTTTTTCAACAGCTTACAACGGCAAGGATTTTAAGGATTTCGCTATTGATTTTAAAAAGTTTGATAAAATTATCTATGACAAAATACCAACAGATCTTGGAAAAGACAAAAGTGGCTTTGATCTTTTTGGTTTGCTTGATACTTTTAAAACTAAAGCAGGAATTACTACTGAAAGCGAAGCTTCATTAGAACTTTTCAGAACAATTACAAACTCGCTTAGAGAAATTAAAACGCCGGAAGAAATGGTTTTAATGCGTAAAACCGTAAAACTTTCCTGCGTTGCCCACAACGAAGTTATGAAAGCTGTTGGTCCCAATATGAGCGAAAACGAAGCTGACGGAATTCATGCATACATTCACAAACACTATGGTGCTGAAGGCGAAGGTTATCCGCCAATTATAGGCGCCGGAGCAAACGGATGTATTTTACATTACGGAGAAAATAATGCCACAAAAATCGACAATCAATTGTTGTTGATGGATGTTGGTTCTGAGTATCACGGTTATTCTGCCGACGTTACAAGAACAATTCCGGCAAACGGAAAATTTACCGAAGAGCAAAAAGCCATTTATCAATTGGTATACGACGCGCAGGAAGAGGTTTTTAAAATCTGCAAAGAAGGAACACCAATTCAGGATTTAAATAAAAAATCGAAAGAAGTTATTGCTGCCGGATTAATTAAACTGGGAATCATTACTGATCCTGCAGATGTAAAAATTTATTATCCGCATGGCTGTTCGCATTTTCTTGGTTTAGATGTTCACGACAAAGGAAATTATATGGGCAGCTTAAAAGAAAACATGATTCTTACTGTTGAACCTGGAATTTATATTCCGGCAAACAGTAAATGCGATAAAAAATGGTGGAATATTGGTGTCCGTATCGAAGATGATATTCTCATCAAAAAAAATTCATACGAAAATCTATCAGCTGAATCTCCAAGAAAATGGGATGATATCGAAAAATTGGCAGCTCAAAAAAGTACTTTCAACGAAATGAAATTTCCTAAAATATAATTGATTTTTTGCCACGAATTTCACGAATCTACACTAATTAATTCGTGAAAATTCGTAAAATTCGTGGCGAACTACTCCAGATTTAAAATCATTTTAATCTTTTAATCTGTGGCTTAAAAAACCAAAACCTCGTTTCATCTGAACCGAGGTTTTTTTGTTTACTTTAAAGACAAGCTTTAAAAACTTAACCTGAATTTTCACGTACTTTGTATTTCTAAAAATATAAAAAATGAAAGCACTTACCTTCTCTACTTTCGGAGATTCAGATGTTTTAGAATATATAGAAATTCCAGGCCCGGAATTAAAAAGCGATGAAATTTTAGTCGAAATGAAAGCCATCGGATTAAATTTTGCCGATGTTTACAGACGAAAAGGAAATTATCACTTAAAAGGAAATCCACCTTTTATTGCCGGTTACGAAGGCGCCGGAATTGTCGTTGACACAAACAATCATCCAGAATATAAAGTGGGAGATCGTGTGGCTTTCGCCGATGTTCCGTTTGCAAATGCAGAATTGGTTGCCGTAAATACCAATCATGTTTTGCCGTTGCCTGAAGCCATTTCGTTTGAAACTGCAGCTTCTATTTTACTACAAGGTTTGACAGCACATTATTTAGCAACCGACAGTCATAAAACAGCAAAAGGCGAAACGATTTTAATTCACGCCGTTGCGGGTGGAGTTGGTCAGATTTTAACTCAAATAAGCAAATTGTTAGGCGCCAATGTTATTGGTTTAACCTCATCTTCAGACAAAGCAAAGGTTGCTTTTGAACAAGGCGCAGATCATGTTTTCCTATATAATAATGATTGGAAATCAGATGTTTTAAAAATAATCCCAAATGGCGTTGATGTCGTTTACGATAGTATCGGAAGCACATTAATGGATAGTTTTGAGGTCACAAAAGAATGCGGACAAGTTGTTTTCTTTGGAATGGCGGGTGGCGATCCAGCACCTGTAGATCCGAGAATGTTAATGGATGGTTCTAAAACTTTGACCGGAGGTGATTTATGGAGTTATTTAAATTCGAAAGAAGAAAGAATCAAAAGAGCCAATCAATTATTTCAATGGATTATAGAAGGAAAAATAACACTTTCAACACCAACGTCTTTCAAATTATCCGAAGGAAAATTGGCGCATGACTATCTTGAAAGCAGAAAAAGTACAGGGAAAATAATTTTGATTCCGTAAATCAAAGGTTCATATAAAGTTTTTCGCCACAAATTCACGAATTAGTTTTGAAATAATTCGTGAATTTGTGGCGATTATTTTTTTTTTAAGCCTTATTCTACAACTGATTAACCTCAATTTTTGTCAACTGAGACAAGGCTAAAATCCTACCTACATCACTTTTATTTGCCACAAAAAACAAATAATTATCTCCATGTGTATCGTAAGTCATTAGTTCCAAATCTAATTTCTCTAATGCTGATTGAATATAAGGAAACAAATTATGACTATAGGTTTCTTCCGGATAGGCAAAATTAAGATCCTGCCCAATCATTTCTGAAATGAAATGCTCAGCATCTTCCGGATCAAATTTCCAATCGCTGTTCCAGCAATCCACACTATCAAAAAGCCCCCAGTGTGCTTCAATCGATTCGTGATAATTATCCGGTCCTTTTTTAAAATTCTTTAAAAGCTTTTTCGATTGTTTTTTAACCAGTTTATCTTCTGCATTTCCTCTTGAAACAAGATTAATAAATTCTTCAAAAGTTTCTGCCGTAACCTCTTCATCAACTAATAAATTTTCTTGAGAAGGAAGTTCTACACCTTCCGGAATTTCAATATTTACATATTGGCAAATTCCCTGTAAAATTGTCTTAAACTCATTAAAACCTATTTCTTGAATGTCGTTTTTAGGTGTATTTATATCAATAAATTCAGCTTCCAGAATCCCTTTTATATAATCAAAAAAATGACCAAACTTGTACATAATCCTGAAATCATTAGTTTCCAAACTATTTGTACAGCAAAAAAAGATGTAAAAATTATGAAAAATATATTTCATTTCTTTTTTGATACGCTCCGGTGGTTTGGTATAAAACTGAATATGCAAATAATCAAATTCTAATTCCTGCTCAATCTTATCCGGGGTAATTGGATCGATATTTATTTTTTTGTAAAGCTCATTTAAAACTTCATACAAGTTTTTAAACCCATTTTTTTCAAGTTCTTTTTGAGTTTCTTCATAACCATCAAAGGAGGTTGGAAAAGTAAACAAATTGACAGAAACTGCGTTGTGTACATTTTTCATTTCAAACTCAAATTGACTTTCGACATAGTATAAATGCGAGTATAGCGCATCCATAACATCAAAAGAAACAATTGATTTTGGGTCATTGTTTCTACCAAACAAATTAGAAAAGAAATCTTTCATAGGCTTATATTATTTTAGTGTTTCAGCAATCATTAAAGCGCATTTTTCGCCATCGATAGCAGCAGATATAATTCCGCCGGCATAACCTGCACCTTCTCCACACGGATACAAACCTTTTATTTGTAAATGTTCATATGTCAAAGGATCTCTTGGGATTCTAACCGGTGATGAAGTTCTGCTCTCCGGAGCATGCAAAATAGCTTCGTTAGTTAAATAACCTCGCATTGATTTTCCAAATTCCTTAAAACCTTCGCGCAAAATCTGCGATAAAAAACCGGGAAAAACCTGTCCCATTTCAACCGAAGTTGTTCCGGGAACATAAGATGTTTTTGGAATATCTGCTGAAACTTTATTTTGTGTAAAATCGATCATTCGCTGTGCCGGAACTTTTTGAGTTTCTCCAGCCAAATGCCACGCTTTTTGCTCTATACTTTTTTGAAATTCCATTCCGGCCAAAGCACCAAATTTTGCAAAAGGTTTAAAATCTTCCAATTTTAATTCAATTACAATTCCTGAATTTGCAGTTGCCTGATCTCTTTTTGAGGGCGACCAGCCGTTTGTAACTACTTCACCCGGACTTGTAGCACAAGGTGCTATTACACCACCAGGACACATACAGAAAGAATACATTCCGCGGCCGTTAACTTGTTTTACAATCGAATATGGTGCTGGTGGCAAATGTTCACCACGATAATCACAGCTGTATTGAATACTGTCGATTAATTCCTGTGAATGTTCTGCACGAACTCCTAATGCAAAAGGTTTTGCCTCGATGAATATTTTCTTTTTATCTAATAATTCAAAAATATCACGCGCCGAATGCCCTGTTGCTAATATCAATTTACTAGCAAGAATGGTATCTCCATTTTGAGTTACGATTCCTTCAACTTCATTATTTTTTACTAAAATATCAGTTACTCTGGTATCAAACAAAACCTGACCACCAAATTCGATTATCTTGTTTCGAATGTCTTCAATGATTTTTGGCAATTTATTTGTTCCGATGTGCGGATGGGCTTCTACCAAAATATCTTCAGAAGCTCCAAAAGCTACTAAAAGCTCTAAAATTCTGGTAACATCGCCACGTTTTTTAGAACGCGTATATAATTTTCCGTCAGAATAGGTTCCTGCTCCTCCTTCACCAAAACAGTAATTCGAATCTTCGTTTACCAAATGATCTACGTTGATTGCTTTTAAGTCACGACGGCGTCCGCGAACATCTTTTCCGCGTTCGATTACAATTGGCTTTAAGCCTAATTCTATCAATTGCAAAGCTGCAAAAAGTCCGGCTGGACCAGCACCAACAACAATCACTTCCTGCGCCGATGAAACGTCATTATATATAGGTAGCTCAATTTTGGTTTCCTGAAAAGGTTCGCCTTTTAAATATATAGTAACTTTCAAATTGATTTTTATTGCTTTTTGGCGCGCATCAATTGAACGTTTTAAAATGGTAATATGCTGAATTTCCTGTGGAGAAACTTTTATTTGTTTAGACAAATAGTCTTTCAGCAGCGATTCGTTTGCTGCAATATCGGGAGAAACTTGTAATAGAAGTTCTTTTGGCATTGTATATTATTTATCAATTAGCTTTTCTATTTATGAAAAGAACATGCAAAAATAACATTTTGAAATGAGATTACATCAATTGCAAATCTTATATATGACATCATTACATTCGTTTTGCTCAGGATAAACCTATGTCGAAATACAAATGCGGTTCTCGACTCCGCTCGAACTGACAATAGAATAACTTCAGAGTAAAATTTCAAAGTAACCTTTGTACCTTTGCAACTCTGAACCTTTGCACCTTTAAAAAAAATGTCTAGAAAAATAAAACTAATTTGGGATTTTCGTGGTCCTGCTTCGGCAAAAACAGCCGAACATCACGAAATTCATTTGAAAGAATATATCGCTATAGAAAAACTTCCGTTGAATATTACGGGGTTTAAAATCATAAACGACATGCAGGCAATTGCTTTTATGGTTGTCACCGATGAAAATATGATTCAGGTACGAGATGCTTTGAAACCGCATCGTGGGGAAGTCTTTGAAGGATAAATTACAATAAACCTGAAGTAAATTCCAATAAAAAAATTCCAAATTCCAAACTATCGCTAGAAATTGGAATTTGGAATTTATATTTTAGTATTTGTTTTTGTTTTGGAATTTGGGTTTTAAAAAATTGGAATTTATTTTTTAATTCGCAACCTCGCTAATAAACTTAATACGCATCAAACGTAATTCATCAATATCATAATCGCCATCGAATTCCTTAAGAGCGTCTTCTATTTTATCTGATTCTGATTCCATGAAATAATCGTGAATTTCTTCCTGCTGATCGTCATCAAGTAAATCGTCAACCCAATATTTAATATTTAATTTAGTACCGGCATAAACGATCTGCTCCATCTCTTTAATCAAAGCATCCATCGTAAGTCCTTTGGCAGAAGCAATATCATTCAAAGATAATTTCCTGTCAATGTTTTGAATAATATATAATTTATTGGCAGAATTTACTCCGGTAGATTTTACCACTAAATCGTCTGGACGAATGATGTCATTATCCTCAACATAACGATTAATAAGCGTTACGAAATCGCCACCATATTTTTTGGCTTTTCCTTCACCAACACCATGAATGTTGTACAATTCTGTTAAACTAATTGGGTATTTTAAAGCCATGTCTTCAAGAGAAGGATCCTGAAAAACGACAAACGGAGGAACTCCTAATTTTTTAGCAACCTTTTTGCGCAATTCACGCAACATTCCCATTAAGACTTCATCTGCAGTACCGGATGATTTTGATGCTGTTACGATTGCTTCATCTTCAGATTCGTTATATTCGTGATCTTCAGACATCATGAATGAAACCGGATTTTTAATATAATCTAATCCTTCCAGAGTAATTTTTATGATTCCGTACGTTTCAATATCTTTTGATAAATAACCGGTAACTAAAACTTGTCTTAGCAAAGCCATCCAGTATTTTTCGTCATGATCTGAACCTGAACCAAAAAACGGCTGTGTATCTGTTTTATGTGCTTTAATTACGGCATTTATACGACCTATTAAAGTAAAGACGATTTCTTTTGATTTGTAAATGTGTTTCGTATCGCGAACAATTTCCAGCAATTTAACAACCTGTTCTTTAGCTTCGATTTTATTTTTCGGATTACGAACATTGTCATCCATGTCTGCACCTTCGCCTGTTTCGCTGTCAAATTCTTCACCAAAATAATGCAATAAGAATTTTCGGCGTGACATTGAGGTTTCGGCGTAAGCCACAACTTCCTGCAAGAGAGCAAATCCAATTTCCTGTTCTGCAACCGGCTTTCCTGACATAAATTTCTCCAGCTTTTCTACATCCTTATAAGAGTAATAAGCCAAACAATGTCCTTCTCCTCCATCACGACCGGCACGACCGGTTTCCTGATAATAACTTTCGAGTGATTTTGGAATATCATGATGAATTACAAAACGAACGTCTGGTTTATCAATTCCCATTCCGAAAGCGATTGTTGCCACTACAACATCTACATCTTCCATCAAAAACATATCCTGATGTTTGGCTCGGGTTTTGGCATCTAAACCTGCATGATAAGGTACGGCACTAATTCCGTTAACTTGTAAAACTTCGGCAATTGACTCTACCTTTTTACGGCTAAGACAATATATAATTCCTGATTTTCCTTTGTGTTGTTTGATAAATCGAATAATATCCGATTCTATATTTTTAGTTTTTGTACGAACTTCGTAGTATAAATTTGGTCTGTTAAATGATGCTTTAAAAGTACTTGCATCAGACATATCCAGGTTTTTAAGAATATCTTCCTGAACTTTTGGGGTTGCAGTTGCGGTAAGTCCTATAATAGGAACCTGTCCCAATTGTTTAATAATGTTTTTCAGGTTTCTGTACTCCGGCCTAAAATCATGACCCCATTCTGAAATACAATGCGCTTCATCAATAGCAACAAATGAAATAGGCACGCTTTGTAAAAAAGCCACATATTCTTCTTTTGTTAAAGATTCGGGCGCGACATATAAAAGCTTTGTCAAACCAGATGTAATATCTTTTTTAACTTGTGCAATTTCTGTTTTGGTAAGAGAGGAATTTAAAACATGCGCTATTCCGTTTTCTGAAGAAAGGCTTCGAATGGCATCAACCTGATTTTTCATCAAAGCAATTAAAGGAGAAACAACAATAGCTGTTCCGTCCTGAATTAAAGCGGGTAATTGATAACAAAGAGACTTTCCACCGCCAGTTGGCATAATTACAAAAGTATTCTTTTTACCTAAGATACTCGTAATGACTTGCTCCTGCAAGCCTTTAAATTGGCTAAAGCCGAAATACTTCTTTAATTCCTTGTGTATTTCAATTTCGTTTGAATTCATTCTTTATATTAATGGATATTTTGTATAAATTTGCAACACATAAAGATACAACTTTCTTTTATACATACAAATTTTAAATATTCTGTTTTGATCACAAAAGAAAATATATTGGCAATCGCCAAAAAAACAATACTCTCTGAAAGTGAAGCAATTACAAAGCTAATTGATTTTCTTGACGAAAATTTCTTCGAAGCAACCCAACGCATTTACGAAACCAAAGGCAGATTGATCGTTACTGGTATCGGAAAAAGCGCAATTATCGCACAAAAAATGGTTGCTACTTTTAACTCAACCGGAACACCTTCTATGTTCCTTCATGCTTCAGAAGCCATTCATGGCGATTTGGGTATGATTCAGAAAGAAGACATTATTATTTGCATTTCAAAAAGCGGAAACAGCCCTGAAATAAAAGTTTTGGTTCCGTTATTGAAACGTTTTGGGAATATCTTAATTGCTATTACAGGAAATATAACTTCAGCATTGGCCAAAGGTTCTGATTATGTTTTAAACACAACAGTAGACATGGAAGCGTGCCCGATAAACCTGGCACCAACAAACAGCACAACCGCACAACTTGTTATGGGCGATGCTCTTGCAGTTTGTTTAATGGAAATGCGTGATTTTAAACCTGAAGATTTTGCCGTTTATCATCCGGGCGGAGCTTTAGGAAAAAAATTACTGCTTCGCGTAAAAGATATGATCGAACACTCGTTAAAACCAATGGTTACGCCAGATACCTCAGTTAAAAAAGTTATTTTTGAGATCTCTGAAAAAAGATTAGGTGTTACAGCAGTAATCGAAGACAATAAAATAATTGGAATTATCACTGACGGAGACATCCGAAGAATGCTAAATGACGTAGATACTATAGCTGACTTAACTGCAAAGGATATTATGTCAAAAAACCCTAAATTAGTATCATCTGAAACTATGGCTGTTGACGCCTTAAATATTTTGGAAGATTTTTCGATAACGCAGCTAATTGTTGCAGATAATGGTGAGTACAAAGGAGTACTACATTTACATGACATTTTAAAAGAAGGAATCGTATAATGGCAAAAAAGAACCTTGGCGAGATGTCATTTTTAGACCATCTTGAAGAACTAAGATGGTTATTAGTAAGAAGTACAATTGCAATATGTATTATGGCATTTGTTACTTATTTTATAAGTGATTATTTGTTTGACCAAATTATTTTAGGTCCAATCAGACCCACCTTTTTTACTTACGTCTGGTTTTGTGATCTATCTCATCAATTAGGTTTTGCTGATAGCATTTGTATTACCGAGCTAAATTTCATTATTCAAAATACGGAAATGGAAGGCCAGGTAAACATTTTTGTATGGATGTGTCTTTTGGCAGGTTTCATCTTGAGTTTTCCTTATATCCTATGGGAACTTTGGAAATTTATTAGCCCTGCACTTTATGAGAAAGAAAGAAAAAATGCTAAAGTATTTATTTTCACTTCTTCATTACTTTTTTTCTTAGGAGTATTGTTCGGGTATTATATCGTAATTCCGATGTCGGTAAATTTCGTTGCTACTTTTTCCATTAGTGATGTTGTAAAAAATCAATTTACCCTTGAATCTTACATGGGAATGGTAAAAACAAGTATTCTTGCCAGCGGATTGTTTTTTGAATTGCCTATTATCATTTATTTCCTAACTAAATTGGGACTTGTAACTCCTGTTTTTTTAAGAAAATATTGGAAATATGCAGTAATACTTATTTTAATTATTGCGGCAATCGTAACACCTCCCGATGTTGTAAGTCAAACTATTGTAGCAATTCCAATGTTGATTATTTACGAAGTGAGTATCCTGATTTCAAGAGTTGTTTATAAAAATAAATTAAAAGAAAATGTCTGATATCATACAAGAATTTAACGACTATCGTTCTAAAATGAACGAAAAATTACTAGCTGACAATAACAAAATTGTAAAGCGAATATTTAACCTTGACACTAACGCATACGCACCAGGCGCTCTTGATGTAAAAACAAAAGAGCTTTTAGGGTTGGTTGCTTCGGCTGTTTTACGTTGTGATGATTGTGTAAAATATCACTTAGAAACAAGCCATAAAGAAGGCGTTACGAAAGAAGAAATGATGGAAGCTATGGGAATCGCAACTTTGGTTGGAGGAACAATTGTAATTCCACATTTAAGAAGAGCTTACGAATTTTGGGAAGCTTTGGAAGAAGAAGCCGCAAATTAGAAAATGGGTCAATTAGATAATTAGATAATTGCTCAAATTGTAATTATCTGATTGTGAAAGCGCAATATTTTGTTAATTCATTTATCTGATTGATTATTTTACTTTTAATTTGTTTCTTCTAATCAATTTTAAAATTGAATGTGAGTTAGTTTTTCAATTATCTCATTTTCAAATTATCTAATTATCTAATTAAAATAATGAAGCTAAGAGCCGATAATTTAATCAAAACCTATAAAGGGCGCAGTGTTGTAAAAGGAATTTCTGTTGAAGTAAATCAGGGAGAAATCGTTGGGCTTTTGGGCCCGAATGGTGCCGGAAAAACAACTTCTTTTTATATGATTGTGGGATTGGTAAAACCAAATCAAGGAAACATTTACCTTGATGATTTGAATATTACTGATTATCCGATGTACAAACGTGCACAACAAGGAATTGGTTATCTGGCACAGGAAGCTTCTGTTTTTAGAAAACTAAGTATTGAAGATAACATTCTGAGTGTTTTGCAATTGACTAAACTTTCTAAAGAAGAACAAATTGCCAAAATGGAAAGCTTGATTGAAGAATTCAGCTTAGAACATATTCGCACCAACCGAGGTGATTTACTTTCGGGGGGAGAACGTCGTCGTACAGAAATTGCCCGTGCACTGGCAACAGATCCAAAATTTATTTTATTGGATGAACCTTTCGCCGGAGTTGACCCTGTTGCGGTTGAAGATATTCAGAGAATTGTAGCTCAGTTGAAAAATAAAAATATCGGAATTTTAATTACCGATCACAACGTTCAGGAAACTTTAGCCATTACCGATAAAACATACTTAATGTTTGAAGGTGGAATTTTGAAAGCCGGAGTTCCGGAAGAACTGGTTGAAGATGAAATGGTTCGCCGTGTTTATCTTGGACAAAACTTCGAACTTCGTAAAAAGAAACTTGAATTTTAATAAAAGTTATATGTGAATGGTAAAAAGTTAAATTTTAAGACTTTTTACCATTTTCTTTTACATCTTATATTAATTCTACATGAAATCAGAAGAACCAACTCAGGAAGACTACGACAATTGGCACAAAGACCCAAATAATTGGTATTTGGGATGCTTTTATTATAATCCGAAGGATAAACGATTACTTCCTCCAAAAAGAATTCAATGGATGGGGTACACTGTAAATTTTGCTAATCCTTATTCTGTTTTAATTTTAATAGCTGTATTGTCTTTAATTCCGATTGCCCTTTTATCAAAATAAGAGTTAAAACTGAAAACTGAGACTGAAAACCTACTCAACTGTTATAAACTGCAATTGTTCTAAATCACCATTGTAGATATTTACATCAACGCGATGGTTTATTCCGGGCAAAGATGCTTTCTCTGTAAATTGCCAAAAAAGCCAGTCGTCTTCAATTTTTTCTCTGTAGAAATTATAGTTTGCTATCCAAAATAAATATTCACCGAACTCTTCTTTTAAAAAATCGCTGTAATAGCGTTCGCCTGTATAGATTATGGGACGAACCTGATAATGTGCTTCTACTTTAGTCAGCCAGCGTTTTAAGCCTTTTTTCAAACTATCCAAAGATTGATTTTTTGGTAGTTTTTCGATATCTAAAACGGGAGGCAAATCACCTTTTTGCAATTTTACCGTTTTAATAAAAAGGTTTGCTTGTTCTATAGAATTTTCATTCGGACGATAATAGTGATAAGCACCACGCATGATCTTATTTTCTTTGGCTCCATCCCAATTTTGAATAAATTGCCTGTCTACCTTGTCGTTTCCTGCAGTTGCACGAATAAAAACAAAACTTACGGGATATTTTTCTTCTAAAATTTCAACTTCTTCCCAATCCACTTTTCCCTGAAATTCAGATACGTCAATACCAATCACTTTTCCTTTGTGATTTTCTAAAACCTGAATATTTCTAACATCAGAAAGGTGTTTATCTACCTCATCTTCTTCTAAAACTTTCCCTGATTTAAATCCAAGGTAAAAAGCTAATCCTGCACGATAATGATAAATCGTACCTAAAAAAATCAGCACTAAGCAAGAATAAAAAATAAAGCTAATGGCGCTGCCAAAAACAGATTTTTTAGGTTTTGCTTTAGAATAAGAATTTCTTCGTGTAGTGGTTTTTCTTGCCATTCGAATAAACTACTTTTTCAAAAACATATTATTCACTACCGATAACAGCACATAAAAAATGATGATTAACGGAATCGCGATATATTGAAGTAATACTACCAAAACCAAAGAAACTAATAAAAATACTATTTGAAGTGCATTATCTTTCAGATTGAACTTTTTAACTTTTAATGCAAACAACGGGATTTCTGCATTTAAAATATAAGCACTGCATAAAGTAATTACCAACAAAACCCATTGGTTCGTTAAAATCTCCAGCATCAGCAATGAATCTGAGAATTTTAAAACCAAAGGCAGGCTTAAAACAAAAAGTGCATTTGCAGGAGTTGGTAAACCAATAAACGAATCGGTTTGACGGGTATCTATATTGAAATTTGCCAATCGATAACAAGATCCCAATGTTACAATAAATCCTAAAAAAGGAATTGCAGGATTTGTTCCTAATTCATGTGCGCTGTTTGTAAACAAAGTGTACATTACATAACCCGGAGCAACTCCGCTGGTTACCATATCTGCCAAAGAATCTAACTGTAATCCAAGCGGACTTGAAACTTTAAATAATCTGGCAAAAAAACCATCAAAAAAATCAAAAAAGATTCCCAGACAAACCATGTAAAAAGCCATTTCGTAATTGGCTTCTGAAATGAAAACAACTGCGATACAACCACAAAACAGGTTAATTAATGTAATTAGGTTTGGAATGTGTTTTTTGATATTCATGTTTTATAAATTTGATTATGGTTAGCGCAAATTTCGCATAATATGTGACAAAATTTACATCATTAGTGTAAAAAAATTTAAATTAAATTAAAACGAACAATTTACTTGATTGCAATTTCATTTAAATTAATTTCCAAGAGTTTTTTATTTCAAAATTTCTCTTTTGCAATATTTATGAAAAGGAAGAAATTAGATGAGTAAAATATTATATTTTTGATGAAAATTAAAACAGACTTCGGTTTGCTAAAAAAAATCCGTTGAAGAAACTTTTTGGGCTTTTATTATTTTGGAGTTTTACACAATATGCACAAACTGTTCGAAAATATTCGAATGAGTTTATGAATATTGGTGTTGACGCCGCTGCATTAGGAATGTCGAGCGCTGTAGTTGCTTCTACAGAAGACGTAAATTCAGTTTATTGGAATCCAGCAGGTTTGACACATCTTGAAGATCATCAGATTTCATTAATGCACGCCAATTACTTTGCTAATATTGCACAATATGATTATATAGGATATGCAAGCCCGATTGATGAGAGAAGTGCCTGGGGAATTTCGATGATTCGTTTTGGTGTTGATGATATTATGGACACAACCGAATTGATCGACAGTCAGGGAAATATTGATTATAACAGAATTAGCTTATTTTCAACCGCTGATTATGGTTTTACTTTTTCATACGCAAGAAAATTGCCCGTTGAAGGTTTTCAATATGGCGTAAATGCAAAAATAATTCGACGTGTTATTGGAAAATTTGCCAATTCATGGGGATTTGGTTTTGATTTTGGTTTGCAGTTTGAAAAAAACGATTGGAAATTTGGTTTAATGCTTCGTGATATTACAACGACTTATAATGTTTGGAATATTGATGAAGAAGAATACGAAAAAATTGCGAATGCAATTCCGGGACAAAATACTGAACTCCCTGAAAGCACTGAAATTACCTTACCAAAAGCACAATTAGGGGTTTCAAAAAAGATAGAATTTCATAATGATTACAGTCTTTTGGTTGCTACAAATTTGAATATGCGTTTTGAACAAACAAACGATATTATCTCATCAAAAGTAGTAAGCATTGATCCGGCTGTAGGTTTTGAATTTGGATATACTGAGCTTGTTTTTTTAAGAGCCGGAGCGGGAAATTTCCAAAATGTTACACAATTGGATAATACTGAAAAAATAAATTTCCAGCCCAATATTGGTTTGGGATTCAAATACAAAGGCATTCAGGTTGATTATGCCCTGACTGATTTAGGAAACCAAAGTACTGCTTTGTATTCAAATATTTTTTCTTTGAAAGTAGATTTAGGTATCTTTAGATAAAAATTAAAAACCATCAAACTTCTTAAAATTTTTAATCATGAAAAAAGTCAATTTTAAAACACTTTTTAATTTATTAGTATTACTAAGTTTCAGTATTGGTTTTGGCCAAAGTGTTCCTCTATCAAAAGATGCAAAAATTAGCATTCTTACTTGTGGTTTAGGAAATGAAACCTATTCCTATTTCGGACATACGGCGATTAGGGTTTCTGATCCGGCAAATAATCTTGATGTTGTTTATAATTATGGTGCTTTTGATTTTAGAACTCCAAATTTTGTTGCAAAATTCACCAAGGGAGATTTACAATACTTTGTAATCACACACTCTTTCTCTGAATTTATGGAGGAATATAATATTGAAAAAAGAAGTGTTTTTGAGCAGGAATTGCTTATTTCGCAGGATTTAAAACAAAAGCTTTTTGATAAATTAAATGCCACTTTACTTTCTGAAGATCGCTATTACACCTATAAATTTATTGATAAAAATTGTACTTCGATGGTTGTTGATATTATCAATAACACTTTGAATGAAAATGTAATTGTGAAAAAAGGCGACACAGACATTACTTACAGATCTATTTTATACCCTTATTTTGATGGTCATTTTTACGAAAAATTAGGCACAAGCATTATTTTCGGAACAAAAGTAGACCAATTGGGGACGAGAATATTTTTGCCATTTGAATTAAAGAACAGTTTAGAAAAAGTAAGTTTTCAAAATAAACCTTTGGCTGCCAAAAGCAAAACACTTCTCTTTTTCGAAAAAGAAACGCCGGCTTCATGGTGGAACAATATTTATTCTTACCTCATCATTTTGGCTTTTATAGTTTTAGCACACAACAAAATTGTAGACAAAATTTATCTTTTAGTTTTATCTTTAATCGGAATCTTTTTTGTTTGTGTTGGTTTCTATTCTTTCCACCTGGAATTATCAATGAACTACAATGTGCTTCTATTTAGTCCGCTATTGCTTATTTTGATTTTTCTCTCCATTGCAAAAAACAAAAAATGGACATATCGATTTGCAGTTTTACATTTGATTTTCTTAGTAATCTACAGCATCTTTATGATCAATAAAGCTCATTTTATAATTGTTTTACCAATGATAATTACAAGTGGTTTTGTTTTGGTAAGAGTAGCAATACGAAACAAAAAACGTATTCCTATCATTATCTAATTATTGCCCGCGATAAAAAACAATTGTTGTAATTGTCTTGAAGGTGATACTTAAATCCAGAAATATACTTCGGTGTTTGATATAGTATAAATCATATTGTAATTTTATCAAACTCTCTTCTATCGATTCTCCATAAGAGTAATTTACCTGTGCCCAGCCTGTAAGTCCTGGCTTTATGACATGTCTTGTTTCGTAAAACGGCATTATCTGTGCAATTTCAGTAACAAAAAACGGGCGCTCGGGTCTTGGCCCAATTACTGCCATATCGCCTCTTAAAACATTAAAAAACTGTGGTAATTCGTCAATTCTCGATTTACGCATAAACTTGCCAAATGGTGTAATACGTTTATCTGAAGCTGTTGCAAAAACGGCACCGTTTGCTTCAGAGTTTTCGACCATCGTTCTAAATTTGTAGATTTTAAAAACATCACCATTTTTACCTACTCTCTCTTGTGTGTAAAATAACTTTCCTTTGTTTCCTAAAAGATTTGCAAAAGATATAAAGGGTATCAAAACCATGCATATCAACAAACCTACAGACGAGAAAAAGAACTCAAGCACTCGCGCCAGCAACAGATACAATTTATTATTATTGCTACGGCTAAAAGGGAAAAAACGGTAAAAATCTCTGGCAATATACTGTACCGGGATACGCTGTGTTTTGCTTTCGTACACTTGCGTATACTCCCGAATAATATTTCCTGATTGCAGCAAATGGAGTAATTGCTGGTATAAATCGGCTGTAATTCCGTCTGTTTTTTGAGAAGCAATGACAATCTCGGCAACATTATGGTTGATTACAAAATCTTCCAGATTTTCCTTTTTAATTTCTTTTACGTAATGAAAATCTAAATCTTTTTCACAAACAGAATCTGAATTTACAAAACCAATTATTTTATAATGCGGATCAACATTTTCGAGTCCTAAAACCAGTTCTTCAACCTGGTTCTTATCACATATCAAAACTACATTTTGAACAAAACGATGAGAAGCCAGAAAAAAAACATATATGTATCTCCATGCTAATAAGGCAAACAAAACAGCAAAATAAAATATTACAATTGCAATTCTGCTTTTGGGTAATTCCGGAGATAAAACTGGTGTTAACAGATAAACTGACACAGTAGTTGTTGCGGTAAAAACAGTACTTTTAAGAATTTGAAACTGATTACTTGCAACCTGCAGGTTATACATCTCGAAAATGGAACCGAAAATGTATATATAGGATATTAGAACAATCTCCCTGTAATAATTTGTAATTGAAAATTGGAAATACTGAAAATCAAAAAGCAGATTTAAGAGATATAGCGTAAACAGGACAAAAAAAGCATCGAAAGCATGTAGCAACACTTTTCTTTCCGATATCTCGAAATGAATTTTATTTTTTGTAAACATTGGTTTATTTGGTTTTGGTTTGGGGCTAAAACGTAGAACAAATGTATTATAAAAAAAAGAATATAAACTACCTAATTTTCAGGTTTTTCAGGAATCTTCACTTTGACCGATAATAATGTCAAAGCATAAACGAAAGCTGGGGCTGCCGTACGCATGGCAGCGTGGTTTATAGTAAGAAGCCAAAAAACATAAAAGGAAAGAAAATATAAATGCTGTTTGTTATCGAAGTAAAGAATAAATGGTGTAACAAATAATATAAAAAGCCCCATAACACCAAATAAACCATGCTCACTTAACATACGTGAAATTTCATTATGAGAGGCAGCTTCCATACCAAAAGATTCCTCTCGCGCCTGTTTTCCCATACCTGCGCCTACCCCAAGAACAGGATTATCTACAAAAAGTTTCAATTCTGTATCTATGATTTCTTCTCTTCCACCAAGACGATCTTTTTTGGTTCGTCCTTTGGCATCTTTATTTGCGTAACGTTTCTCTATCAACCCGCCAGTTTGCAAATAACTGTAGGTCCAGAGTCCAATTCCCATTAAAATCGTTACGATGAAGACTGTTGTAAATTTACTTTTGCCTCTTGGACTTGAAAAATAGTACAATAAGAACAATAAACACATAATCATAACAACCGCAGTAATTACACCACCTCTCGAAAAAGTAACTATGGCTCTAAAGCTAATTAACAGTAACAAAGCCCCATTTAAAAACATTAGTTTTTTTGATTTTGAAAATAAAAGCAGCTGTGCAAAAAAGATAAATATTCCTAATCCCAAAACTGTAGAAACCTGATTAGGACCAAATCCCCCAGAAGTTGCAAAATTAGATTGTGTTCCCGTCACTACATCTTTCACACTTGGGTTGTATAGAAATAAGTAAATTGCAGTTGTAAATATTGGAAACCCCATTGCCATAACTATATTTTGCAGATCTGAAAACAAAACATTTCGTTTAAACATATAAACAGCACAAATGGCTAAGCAAACAGGGCCAGATAAATTAAAAACCAATGCTTTTCTGATGTCTGTATTAAAATTAGCTACTGCGACTGCCATCAATATACCTGGAATTAAGAGTATTAAAAAAAACCAAAAGACAAAGGCCTTTGTTGAAAAATTACTATAAATCATTCCCAAAAGCATGAAACCAATAATATTAAATTTAATAAATTCATTATTAAAATTTCCTCCTGTCATTCGCAAAAAAACCTCCACTCCAACCATATAGGCTGCTACTAAAAGAACTTCATTGTTTTTATTCTGCTTTTTGACAACAATTAAAAAACCAATTACGGGTACTACAATGGCATAAATTTTTGACAAAAAAGGAAGTACAAAAACTGCTAAAGCAATTAATGCATGGATCAAAATTATATAACCATATGATAATGAGGTTTTTTTCATCTATTTTTAAATACTATATTAAATCTCAAAATTAGTCAAAGAATGCAACCATAAAACATAATCTTTAAGAATTACTTCCTGACTGTAATTTAAAAGTATTTTTTTTTTAAAATTCAATCCCATATCTATTCGATAACTTTCATTATGTATCAATTTTTGAATAAAATCTGCAAATTGGTTCAAATCGTTGGATTCTGCAATTAATCCTTCTTTTTCATTACTAATTACCTTTGAAATTTCGCCAACATTTGTTGCAACAACTGGTAATTTATGTAATCCATATTCTAAAACAGCTAATGGAAGCCCTTCTGATAATGATGCTAAAACACCAATCTGGCATTGTTTTAATGCCGAACTTACATTATTTGTTGTTCCGTAAAAATAAACGGTATTTTCAAGTTTTAAATCAATAATTTTTTTCTTTAAATCCTCAGAATAGGCATCTTTAAAATCTTTCCCAAATAAATGAAAACTCCAGTCAGGAAATTTATCTTTAAATAAATTCGCAGTATCTACTATTAAATTATGATTTTTTTGGGGACGTAAATTGGCTACACAAATAATTCTTTTTCCTTCAATTCCTTTTAAAACCAACTCTTCGTTTGAACTAAAAGAGTCTTCAATAAAATTTGGAAAATAAATAACATTAGAACATGATAAACTATTTATTGCCCATTCTTTTAAAGCTGAATTCACAGAAATAATACCCAAAAAAAAGAATGATCCCAACTTTAAACCTGTTTTTTTTCTGGAAGACAAATCCTGGGAAATGCCATAGTGATCGTGCCAAATAATTTTTATTTTGGGATAGGTTAATTTTACTAAAACAGCCGTAAAAAAAGAAGAACTATGTGCCTGAATAACATCAATCTTATTCTTTTTAATATAACTTCTTAAACGAAAAACAGACTGAAAATCAATAGCTTTTTTCTTTTCTAAAAACAAGTAAGAAACCTTCGAATCGATTTGACTTCTTAATGTTCCTTCTTTTCTTGTGGCTATTAAACCTGAAAAAGATATTTTTTTAGCTAAAGCATTTGCGTAATTTACCGCCATTCTTTCAGCTCCGCCAGCTTCAAGGGAATCTATAATTTGTACAATTCTCATTTTCCTAAAAGCTTTTTAATTTCAGATTCGAAAACATCAGTTGTATATTTTTGCGACCATGCTGTAGCTGATTTACTTTTATTAAAAAATGCTACCTCATTTGCCAGTATTTCTTCCATATAAGCCACATCTTTATCCAGATCCATGTCTAACAAAACACCTCTGTTTCCATTATCAAGCATAAAGGGAACGCATGAAACTTTTGTGGCAACAGGAACACATCCCCAAAACATAGCTTCGGCAACAGCTTTTGGCCAGCCTTCACTCTTAGAAGGCAATAGTACAAAATGACTCTTTTGATAAGCCTTTTTTATTGTTTCCTTATCCTGATTACCATGCAGGATGATATTTTTTTCGAGTTTGTTTTCCTGAATATATTGTTCTAAAACACTTCTTTCAATTCCTTCTCCGTACAAATTCAAAATCAGGTTTTGTCTTTTTTTAATTAGTTGCTCCACTAATTTTATAGTATACATTGGATTTTTACCGGCAACTAAACTTCCAACAAAAACAAATTCTATAGTTTCCTCAAATGCTATTTTTTGAAAAGTCTCTTTCTCAGATTCTGAATATGTCGCGGTAAAAAAGGGCTTTATGTTTTTGGATTGGTTTTCCCAATTACCATAAACCAAAACCTGCATGTTTCGAGTTAGAAAAGTGTTGCTCAAAATCCATTTTTGCAGTTTGTATGTCCAGGGCTGCTTACTTTTTGGATCCCAATTTCCGGCATATTTAGCCGTTTTTATTTTATTTGGGAAAAATATTTGCGCAATACACCCCACTAAACCAATATTTCCCGGACAACGCAAATGAATATGATCTGCATCTTTCATTGCTCCGAATATTCTCCAAAAAATTACCGGTAATTTAAAAATTGAAATTAAATTATTTTTTAAACTGGTAAAACTAAAACTTGGAACGCTGACAAAATCAATTTTTTGATGCTTGTATGCTATATCAATTACTGTTGGAGTTTTTTTTATTAATGACCCAACAATTTTTACTTCATCAACGTATTTTAGCCAGATATTCATTTCAGAAATATAAGGTCCATAGCCCAAATACTGATTGTTGTCCTGAATATGTATGACGTGTGTTATTATTACAAATTTCATTTTTATATCTTTTCTAACAATCTTGTAATAACTTTTTCCGGAGCCAAATATTTATCAAAATATTCCCTGCTTTCAAGTTCTAACTTTCTTTTTAAATCAACATCTGTTGTTAATTTATTAATTGCTTCTTTTATATCATCACTATTATTCACATAAAGTACGTGCTTATTAGCTAGCAATTCTGCCGGTAATTTATTGTAATGATGTGTTGTAATTATTGCTTTCCCTAAGGCTAGAAATTCGGCCAATTTCCAACCGTGACATGAAAGTACGGCAGGTGTATTAAACACAAATGCAGACTTTTTAATTTTTTGAAGGTAAATTTTTAAAGAAATACGTTGGGAGTAAACTAAATCATCTAATCCTAAATTATTTCCATCTTTTCGAGCCGCAAATCCGCCTTCAAAAGATACTTTTGTATTGTCTTTGCAGGATTTTATAAACAATGCACGATTATTATTTGTTTCAGGTTCTTGTTTCCAAATACTATTCATAAAAAAAACATAATTATCTGAAGACGAATCATTTTTATATTTTTTTAAAGTAAATCTTTTATACTGCCTCCAATAATTGGCAATAAAACCACGCTTATAGGGAATTGAATCTCTAAACCTGCTAAAATTTAAAATTAAATAATAAATTGTTTCTACGAAATTCCAAATTTTAATACCAAAGCTTGGACCAATTGCTATAACTTTATCCTTGTTGATACTCTCTAAATTTTCTATATTATAGTTTACCTTGCCGTAAACAGAGCACCAATCCAAAGCTTTTTCATCAATTTGAGATGAATCTCTGGAATCTATTATTACGTTTTTAAAAGCCCCATTACCATCTTCAATTATAAAAGCAAAAGTTCCCTGCGTGAATCGTGGAAACTTTGAAACGCTATATTCTACTTTTCCAAATACTTCGCTTAAACCTTTAATATAGTATCCGTCATAAAAAACATCACACAGGCCGTAAATATAAACTTTAGGTTTCATTTCGTAAATTTTGGTTTATTAAACAGCAAACTCCACCAGCCAACGATTCTGCCCATTGCTTCTGTAAACGCTTCTTTTTTCTTTGTTTCTGTAATTACATTACTCAATCTAATGACAGTTAATAATATTATAATGGCATTCCATTTAAAACGATCATTAAAACCGGGTGTTGGATTTTTTATTCTCCAAACATACCAGCCGTTTCTTACTACCATTATACCATATTTATATTTATTTGGTCTTCCTGATTCGGCATGAAAATGTGACAAATGTGCTTTTGTATTAATTACATTTTTACCAAATTGCAAAGCTCTTAAACTAAAATCTGCATCTTCGTATAAACCGTAACCTTCAAAAAATCTTGAAAAATTAATCTTATCAAAAACACTTTTCCTGAAAGACATCGACATGCCAATCAGCAAATCTACTTCATACGTTTTTCCTGTCATTGGAAACCCACATGTTCTGCCATGTGAATAATCCGGCATTTTTCCGGGTCCTAAATTTGAGGCAAGGCCAAGATAATTTCTCATTACATTACGCAGGCCTTCTTTATAATAGTAACCTTCAAACAAATAAAATTTGTTTTTATTATATAAAATATTTTGTTCCTGAGGTTTCCATTTATATTCATTAATAGCAACTCCACCAACTCCTGAAACATCCTTATTTATTTGAAATGTTTTTATAATTTCCTCAAAATAATCCGATTCTAAAACAGTATCATCGTCTAAAAAACAAACAATTTCTGAGTCATTTGCCACTTTAGAAATTCCGAAATTTCGTTGTTTTGTAAGCCCTCTGTGCGCATCAGAAACTAAGAAATATTTAAGATTCTGAAATTCTTTATTATTTAAAGCCTTTTGTGTTTCTCCATTTACAGAACCATCAACAATTACTATTTCATCAGGATAAAGTGTTTGATTTTGAACCGAATGCAATAAATTAAGCAACGACTCTGGACGCATATATGTGCAAATAATTAACGAAAATTTCATTTTTTATTATTTAATTCATTAGCCCAATATACACTTTGTTTCCACTGTTTATTGAAAGTAGAGAAGTATAAAAATGGATTTTTAATGGCTTGCGCTTTATAAAACTTAAAAAACAATACTGTTCTATATCCATTAATTTGCTGCTTACTCAGATTTAATATTTTGTACAACATCACTGTTGGAGATGGCTTAGGCTGAATTGCATCTTTTTGCCAGGCTAAAACCGGTTTTGTTCTAAAACCTCCCATAGGAGCTTTAAGATGAAGAATTTCCGGATTTGGCGCATAAAGGATATCAAAACCTGAGTTTCTTAGCTGCATTCCAAAATCAGTATCTTCACCATATCCAAATTCAAAACCAATGTTATAAAATATGTCTTTTATATTTTTTGATTTTACAATGCTGCAACCGGAACCAAAATTTGGCCATTGAAATTTTTGCCCTATTTTTTTATTCTGAGGATATCCCGGAGCATAACACCCAAATGTAACCTGTTCTGCTCCAAAATTTTCTATAAAGGAAAAGCAAAGTTCTAAAAAGTTTTTTTCCAGTCGAATATCATCATCTGCCATAAAAACCCACTCATTTTTTATTTCGGCTATAGCCAAATTCCTTGCATTACAAGCGCCAGGCTGATGTGTGAAAATGTGTTTTATAGAAAATGGCCACGATTGACTGGTAAGATAATCGAGTTCTGATACACTTTCTGGTTCTGGGTTTTGCTCGACAATTATAATGTTTTTTGGTAAATGTGTTTGCAAAGACAAATCTGTCAATACATCTTTGAGGTATTTTTTCCTCCCAATGGTCGGTATTATAACATCTATATTTCCATTCTCAATTACTTTTCTGGCAGATTGTATCTTAATATCATTCAGGAAATTTTCATTTATTTTTATTCTGGAATAAAAGAAACTAAAAATAAGCGGCAGGAACTTTATTTTTTTCTCGTACAACAAAAAATTCAGGAAAAGCAAAAAAATCCAACTTGTTTTATAATGTTGTTTTACAAATCTAAATAATAGAAATGTACTATTTTTTTGTTTCTGAATTATCTCTGAAAAAGCTATCAGTAAATCAGGCTCAGAATAACACAATAAGCCTTTTGGCATTAGTAGTTTTGCTATTGAATGCAAGAAATAATCAAAATCTTTGATTGCATCAAAATTACCTTGTAATGCTGTTAAAACTGAAGTGTGAATACCACCAACGCAACTGCTCATTTGCCAGGTTGGATATGCTACTTTTTTATTGACTTTTATAAACGGTGATTCTTCAACATAACCAATCGCTCCCGGTAAATACGAATTTTGAAAAGGATTATAAGACGCCATTATTTTTGAATGGTGAAATATATCCTGAATCTTAGAAAAATTCAGATTTGATTTAAAATCGATATGACACCAAATTAGTAAGTCGTCCGGATATTGAGAAGCAATCTCCAAAAGTGTTTTAACAATACTTGCCTGAGAAAAAGGAATACTTTTCCCTTCACGTTCTATTGCTACAACTTTATTATATTGATGATAAATAACAATCATTAGTGCTTTTTGTTTTGATCGATTATTTTTTCATAAAAAGCTATATTCTCAAGCACTACCTTATTAATATCAAATTTGGTTTCGACTCTTGTTAAGGCTTGCTGACCAATTTTTAAACAATATGCATCATCTTTTAGCAGCTGGATAATTCTTTCGGCGTATAAATTATGATTTTCCGGATGCACTAAAAAACCACTTTCTTCATCAATAATAAGTTCCTGCGCCCAGCCAATATTGCTATTCACAACGGCTTTTTGCATCGCCATTGATTCTATAGTAACCATTCCTAAAGTTTCTGCAAAAGTTGGAAAAACACAAATATTTGCTTTTCTAATATGGTTTTGAACTTCGTTATATGGAATTTTACCTAAATAACTTACATGCTCTAAATCATCAGCTTTAAACTGACTTTGCATTAATTGCCATGTAGAATCTGAGTTTGTTTTTATATCAGAAGCATCGCTGCCAATTAATACCAATTTAGCTTCCGGAAATTCTTTTCGCACTTTATTAAAAATTTCGGGTAATTCTAAAACTCCTTTTTTTCTAATTAATGTGCCTACATAGAGAATAATTCCTTTTTCATAAATTAAAGGAGAATCATTGGTGAATTTTTTTAATTCTAATCCGTAATGAATCGTTTTTATCTCTTTGTTTTTTATTTTAAATAGTTCTTTTGATACTTCACCGGCAAAGCTAGTTGGGGCAATAAAAGCTTTTGCTCCATTTATGGCTAATTTTTCAAACCAGAAATTTTTAGGCTTTTGTTTTCTGTTTTCGAGATGGCAAAAGTAAGCATCACTTCCGTGAAAACGAATTACAAGCGGAATCTTAAAATTCATAAAAGCAGTAATTCCTGTCCAATCCGGAGCTTCAATAATATTGATATTCTTTTCCTGAATTTTATTATTGATAAACTTTTCTATCTTTTTTCTGTTAAAATAAAATTTAAGCAATTTCACTTTACTATCAGTAAGACTATAAATCGTTACATTATTTTCTTCCAGAACAAACTCGTTTTTTTGTCCGTATACAAAAACAGAAACCCGAACATCGCTCATTCTAAGTTTTTCAACTAAGTTGTAAACGCTGGTTCCTAATCCGCCATCGTGGCCAAAAGCTTTATGAGGATAATGAGATACAATGTATGCGACATGTAGCTTTGCTGCCATATTATTTTATTGAAAGTATTTTTTTAATAGTTCTTTTTAATTCTATTTCTTTTCTTTTCGCTAACTTTTTAAAACTATAACCATACGCTCCGATTGCACAAAATTGTCCTGCTGAAAAATGCAATATTGATTCTTTTGGTTCAAAAAATGCATTGCTATTTCTTTTTAAATAAATGTCGGGATTTTGAGTTTTTGAGTTTTCTTTGGTTTTCGAAAATGAAAAAATAGTCGAAAACAAACCGAAATCTTTTTGTAAAAGAAAATCTTTATAGTTTAATGGCTTAGAAACTTTAAAAGATCTAACTATATTATTGACAACTAAAGTATTTGAATCTTCTTTCAATTTTAAATAAGACGAATAAATTACTAAAGGAGGTAAAAAATAATCTTTCTTTAAAACATAAGTGTTTTTGGAGGATTCAGTTTCACTCTGGTTTAGATTCATTTCCACATCAAAATAAGTCGAAATATATGCTGCAACTTCTTGGCTATTTTTTTTGCTTTTTATATCAAAAACGACATCTTCAAGTTTAATTCTCTCTTCTGTATGATTGTATTTTATCCATCTTTCCGGGAAATAATCTTTATCATTAAGTTCCTGACTTTTTGCGCCATCAAAATTCTTTAATGGTCTTATTACTTTGGAGTCTTCTTTTTCCCCCAGCCAGGCTGTCCACCACGAAAAAGTAGAATTACTTATTATAAAATCATCGCACAATGAACCCAGGCAAAGCTGCTCTATACCATTTAAATCTTCTCCAAAAAAGACATTTTCTAAAAAAGAAAAATGAAATTTACAATATTTAATATCGTCACTTAAAATGATCAAATTGCAAGACTGCCAATTTGGAAAAAATTGCGCTAAACTATTTAAATAGTAATTAATTGGCAATTGAAAATAATCCGGATGATTTACGAAATCGCCTCTTCTTATTGAAAGAAGAATGGTTCGTTTCGTAAAAGCACTTTCGTATTTTTTTTTAATATGATTAGTTAACGAATCAGAGAACTCAAAATGATGTTTGGTTAATCCTTTGTCAAAATATTTTTCAGTTTGAAGCCAACCGGAAAGATTATAATCTCCATCTCTTATATCCCATTCATGAAAATTATATTCCTTCTCTTCAGCATTTATAAAGTTTGAAAAGTCGGATGTTAAAAGTGGTAATTTATTTTTAAAATACTGCTGATATTTCCAATCTAAAAAAGCATATTGCTGTTTATTTGCAACACTCAAACCAATAGTAGATGCAATTTGAAAAAGCTGATTTCCCAAATTTCCTTTCTTTCCTATTTTAGAGTATGTTATCATCTTAAAAAGATCTTTTTACTTACGTTATTTATTAAAAAAATCTTTTAGAATTCTGGCTGTAAAGATTTTGGCTCCCTCATCACTCATGTGGCCACAAGAAGAAAAATATTTATCATCCGTTACTGCATTTTCATAATTATGAATTTCAGGATATGCTTTTTTTACTTTATCAAAATAATCCATCCCTTTAACATTCTCGCACATAGGAGTCATTACAGCAATCAGATTAATGTTATTAGCTTTACATATACTTTTAATTTCTTCGTAAGATTTATTGTGAGGCAAAGGATTTAATTTGACAATATTGTTTTTCATATTACCATTTTTATTTTTTTGCAACGGATAAAAACCAAGATTTTCTAAAGCGTTAGTTTTTTTATGAATGAGCGTAAAAAACACCTCTCTAAAACCTATTTTAGAATCGTATTTTATATATCTGTAAAATGGCAGATAATACATTTCATTAAAGCTTTCTTCATCTTTAAAATGATCTCTTATTACAGTTGAATTATGAATGTAAGGCAAAAACTTTGATGAAATTGGTTTAGACCTATGACCAATTGCAAGATTAAGATCTGCTTCAACAATAACATTTTTAATTTTCCATTTTCTTTCGACCATTAATTTTAACATCAGAGAAGCTTCAAATAAATGCGCGGCGCTCATTCCATAATTAAACGTTTTTAGGCCTTTATCCTGAAACATTTGTGGTATAAAATGATTATTTGCTCTTGATGAACCTAAAATAACCACATCATAGTTTTCAGCCTTTGAATTAAAAACGGTTTCAATTTTTCCACGATCCTTAGATCGCATAAAAATTGCTGTATAAATTCCGTCTAATACAACTGAAATCAAAATTGTAATAAGAATTATTTTACCTGTAAAAATTAAAAACCGTTTCATAAATTACTATTTATTAAAAAAATCTTTTAAAATTCTGGCAGTAAACATTCTGGCTCCTGTATCATTCATGTGTCCGCAAGACGAAAAATATTTATTCTCGACTACTGCATTTTCATAATTATGGATTTCAGGATATGCTTTTTTTACCTTTTCAAAATAATTCATGCCCTTTACGTTTTCACACATTGGCGTCATTAAAACAATCAGGTTTATGTTATTTGCTTTGCAGATACTTTTAATTTCTTCATAGTATTTGTTATGCGGCAAGGGATTTAATTTGACAATATTATTTTTCATATTACCATTCTCAACTCCATCCAGAGGATTATATCCCAAATTATTTAAATGAATTGTTTTTTTATGAATTGCATTAAAAAACATTTCTCTAAATCCTATTCTTATTTCATATTTAATATATCTGTAAAATGGAATATAATACAATTCATTAAAATGTTCTTGTGTTTGAAAATGCTCTTTAATAACATTTGAATTATGAATATAAGGCAAAAATCTTGAAGCGATTCCTTCAGATTGATCACTGCCGGAAAGATTTAAATCAGCTTCAAGAATAACATTCTTAATTTGATATTTTCTTTCTATCATCAGTTTTAGCATTAGAGCGGTTTCAAATAAATGTGAACCGCTCATGCCGTAATTAAAGGTTTTTAATCCTTTTTCTTCAAACATTGGAGCTACAAAATGATTGTTTGCTCTTGATGAACCCAAAATCACTACATCATATTTCCTTCCTTCTGAATTATAAATCTGATCTATCTTTCCCCGGTTTTTACATTGTATGAACATTGCACTATAAAGTCCGTCTAAAACAATAGCCAGTAAGATTGTTACAAGAATAATCTTGGCTATATAAATTAAAAAATTCTTCATTAGAATTGAAAATATATGAATTCTTTATAATCTGAATAAGTTCCGAATGCAAGTATTGCCGCAATAGCAAGGCTCAATTTCAGTAAACTTTTTTTACCCGAAAGAGGTTCGACTTTGTTACGATTATTCCATTCAACCAAAACAAAAACGCCAATTAATAGTAATAATTCATAATTATAACGTTCATTTTCCAGGTATTGAGAACCAAAATGCCTGTCTGTAATAATACGTTTTAAATATAAAAAAGCATCAGTGATTGTGTTAGCTCTAAAAAATATCCAGGCGATACAGGTTAATAAAAATGTGTACAAAATGCTCATTATTACTTTTGCAGAATCAAAATTCCACTTCAATACAATGGCATCCATATTGTTTCTATTACTATTTGACAACAGTAAAGGCAAAAAGTAAACTGCGTTTATAAAACCCCATACAACATATGTCCAATTGGCTCCATGCCAAAATCCGGACACCACAAAAATGATAAAGGTATTTCTGATTTTCATCCAAAGTCCTCCTTTACTTCCTCCTAAAGGAATATATAAATAATCGCGAAACCAGGATGAAAGTGAAATATGCCAGCGTCTCCAAAACTCGGCAATATCTCTTGAGAAATAAGGATAATTGAAGTTTCGCAATAAGTCTAAACCAAAGAGTTTTGAAACTCCTAACGCAATATCCGAGTAACCTGAAAAATCGCCATAAATCTGGAATGCAAAATAGATGGCTCCCATAATTAATGAAAACGAGTTCATTGATGTATAATGATCAAAAATGGCATTGGCATAAGTTGCACAAGTATCTGCAATGACCACTTTTTTTACTAATCCCCATATAATTTGATAAACTCCTTCTTTTGCCGTTTCAAAATTAAATTCTCTTTTAACTTTTACCTGTGGCAATAAATGGGTTGCTCTCTCAATTGGTCCGGCAACTAAAAGTGGAAAGTAACTTACAAATAAGGAATAATCGACAAAGTTATATTCTGCTTTTATTCGTTTGTAATAAATATCAATGACGTATGATAAACCGTGAAATGTATAAAATGAAATTCCGACAGGAAGAATCACATTTAATAAAATTGGGCTCGCTTTTATTCCTGCTGAATTTAATAAATCAGAGAAAGAAGAGGTGAAAAAGTTATAGTATTTAAATATTCCTAAGAATCCTAAATTGACTATAATACTAAGCCAAAACCAAAATTTCCTGTTTTTTTCAGATTTACCTTTTTCAATCTGGATTCCGGTATAATAATCCAGAAACGTAGAGAAAACTAATAGAAACAGAAATCTCCAATCCCAACAAGAATAAAAATAATAACTCGCTATAATTAGTAAAGCGTTTTGAGTGCTTTTTGTTTTATTAAAAACGAACCAATACAGAAAAAATACAATTGGCAGAAAAATAGCAAATGCTATAGAATTAAAAAACATATTATTTATTTATACATTGATTGATTGTATCCCAAATCGCTAAAGATGCTTGTGTTGGGTTTTTTCCCACTACAATTTCGTACCATTTTTTGCCATCTGAGACATTCGATAATTTCTTGTCTAAAATTTGTTTTACCTGATCTTCCAAAGTTGTCTTATCTGTACAAAATACTGCCGCTTCCTGAGAAGGCATGCTTCTAAAATGAACATATTTATAATTCTGACCGATATCTCTGATTCCTTTTTTTAGTTGTGGCTGCTCGTAATTGAAGTAAATACAAGGTTTATCATGTGCAACAAAATCAAAAACGGTAGAAGAGCATACATTTGTAACGAACTCTGAATGTGCACAAACGTTATGTAATAATCCTAAATCTTCTTTGGTTGGTAAAATTTCGTTCCAATTTTTACCTGCAGGTTTCCATAATGGGTCAAGAACAGTTATTACATCTTTGTTAGCATCAATAACTGCGTCATATCTTGTGCTGACATCTACAGGGCATTTACGATAAATAATAGCCGCATTTTCGCCTTTTGCATTTAAATTTCGTACTGCTTTTGCCAGATCCTCCAGATAATATTGGTCTAGCGGAGAAGTTGTTTCGTCATCGCCAGAGAAACAAATATATCTTTTAGAAGTATCTAAATTGTTTTCATTAAAAAACTCTTCTCTGCTTTTAAACAAATTTTGGTCGTAATGAGGTTCAAACTGTGGCGTACCCGTTACAAAAACCTGAGATTTTTGTACAAAAGGATAATATTTCAGGACTTCTTCTTTCATTAAATCACTCCACACAAAATAAAAATCAGCTTCGACAACCTGCATTGCTTTTGGCACATTATCCCATGAATATACAAAAGACACTACGGGAATACCCAGATCTTTGGCTGCTAATAATGCACTAATAGATTGTGTTGCCCTTTGTGTGGTACAAAAAACTAAATCAGGTTTATGTTCTTGTAATTGTGCTTTACAATATTGATATTTTGTCGTTGAACGTTCCAGGGCATTGATACGCTTTCTGATTCTTACAATCCCTTTTTCTGAAGAATTAAAACCAATTAGCAATTTAGTGTATAAGGTTTTTAAAGTATTTTTGAAACCTTTGTAACTAAATGGAAATTTATAGGTTTCATAGACTTTATCATTAAATTTTTTTTGAGAAACATTTAATTCAATATGTTTTCTTATTCTGGAATAAACAGGCGTTAAAGGATGCGTTGTATGATTTTCGATTTTAACCTCATCATATCCTAGCTCCTCTTTTAAAGAAAAAACAGTATTATTCCAATAAACGATTTCATACCCTTTTTCTTCTCCTATTTCTTTAAATTTTGTAAAAGCAAAATTGCGTAGTCCTACACCATCCGGAAAAAAAACAAATACTTTTTTACTCATAACCTAAACACTAAGTGGTATTTTAAAATAATATTTTCTATTATTAAACTAATTCTTAAAAGGACAAACTGCCATTAAACCTTTTTTCAGTGACTCTATAACTTCTTTATCAGGCAAACTAACATTCTCTACAAATAATTTCTCTAATTCTATCTCTGAGAATTCGTTTGTTCGAATTGATGGATTATATGAAGGTATTTTTACCGACTCAAAATAATCCTGATATTTGATATCATCACCAAAAACACCATCAGAAAACGGCTGCCAAACTGCCGGAATAGCATATGTATGTGCTATAATGATTCCGTGCAAAGAAGACGAAACCACTTTTTTACATTCTAAAAATTCAATAGTTTTAGACTCGATATCATTGGTCATCATATCTATAATCTTGATATGATTTTGTCCCTGAAACCAGCTTTGAACTATTTTATAATCATTGTAATGTGGTACAATGCCGTACTCGTACTTTTTAGTTACTTCAGGATTAAAATAATCCGGCAAGAGTAAAGCCGGATCTCCATATATTTCCGGAACTTTATATCCAAGACTTAACAAATGTTTGCGAGTTTGAGGCCCACGAACAGCTAAAAAAACAGCATTTTTTATTTTAGAATCTTTACTGATAATTCCGCTGCCCCAAACAATACATTTATGATTTACATTGGTTAAAATACTTCCTATCGTTACATAAATTGGTGAAAACCAATCTAAAACAGAGAATTTTTTAGGCCATGCAAAAACAACTTTTTTATTAGAGATTTTTTCAACAAGGTATCTACCCAAAACATCTCCATAGTTTTCTTTAGACTTACCCTGGATAATTTTTTCGTTCCACCAAAAAACTCTAATTCTGTTTGAAAAAAGCATTCGTTTTAGACTTTTTTATTCTTTAATTTATCTCTTTGAACTTGCTCAATTGGCAATATATCAGTCGATTTAAAAGTTAATGCCTGATAAACTGCATCTAAATCACGAGATAATTTGCGTAAACCCATTGGTTCTAAAGATGCTGCATGGTCAGTTCCTTTCCAGGTTCTGTCGATAGTATAATGTCTTTCTATAATGTTTGCGCCCAAAGTATAAGCCGCAATATCAACAGCAATTCCTAAGTGGTGACCAGAAAAACCAATATGTTTTACCTTATCTGCGTATTTTTGTTTTAACAAATTGATATCCAACAAACAAACATCTTCAAACGGAACCGGATATCCTGAAGTACAATTGTATAATACTAAATCTTTGTTTCTTCCTTTTTCAGTAAAATAGTTTACCAAAATATCAGTCTCATCTTTAGTAGTCATACCTGTAGAAATATGAATTTCGCCAGAATAATTTTCGCATAACCAACCTAACATATCAAAGTTATTGTTGCATGCAGAAGGAATTTTAATGAATTCCGGATTTAATGATGTAATTTCTTTTGCAGAAGTTGTATCCCAAACTGATGTTGAATAAACGATACCAATTTCTTCGCAATATTCTTTTAATTCGCGGTGTTGGTTAACATCAAATTCTAAAAATTCACGATGCGCACCATAAGTATCTCCATAAGAGTTTAATGCATTTGGATGGGGAGCGTGGTATTGTTCTTCTGTTAAAAGTTCTTTATTATTTCGTTTTTGAAATTTAACTGCGTCTGCATTTCCAAAAATCTTAGCAATTTTAATTAATTCTTTTGCTATTGACATTTCGCCTTTATGATTACATCCTATTTCGGCAATCACATAAGGTTTTTTATATTCCTTCATAACGTTTATTATATTTTATTAAAATTTCACAAGTTTCTCTTATTGCTCCGGATGCAGATGCATGGGTTAAAATATAATCAGCATTTGCTTTTACGGTAATGGTTGCATTTGCCGGTGCAAAAGACCATCCAACGCTACAAATATTTGCCAAATCATTTACATCATCTCCTACGTACGCAACGGCGCCAAAACTACTATTTCTATCTAAAAGAAAATGTGTTAAAAACGAAAATTTATCCTTTACCCCCAAAAATGTGTCGTTTATCTGCAATTTTTTCATGCGCTGCGCAACTAAATCAGAATTTTCGGATGTTATTGCAATGACCTGAATCTGATTTTGCCTGATAATTTCCAATCCCATTCCATCGCGCATATCAAATTTTTTGGCCATTTCTCCATCAGCATTATAATAAACACTTCCATCAGTAAAAACACCATCGACATCGAGTATTAAATATTCAATTTTTTGGTGCGTTTTACTTTTTTTCTGACGTTCAGCCAATAAATTTTCAACAATATGCCAATCTGATGTACTATCTATTTCAACAAGAGATTCTTCGGGCATTTTTACTAAACCAATCGAACCGCTTATTCTGTTTTTTGAATTTAAAAAAGCTTCTTTTGTTGTGGTATAAACGGCACCGTTTTCTATTAATAAACCATCAAAATCCTGACGTCTCGGCCTTTTAAAAACATCATAATTTTGAGATGTTCCATCAGAATTCCATATAAAACGATGCGTATTTACAACCGTTAATGCAGATTGTTTTTTATTATCGATAATTTCATTTAATGTGGCATTTATATCTACTGCCTTTGTCATTGGAGAAGTTGCCTGTAATAAGCACAGAATATCAAAATCGTATTTAATAATCTCGGCAAACTCCAGCATCACACTTTCTGTCGAGGCTGTATCAGAAGCATTTTCATCATTACGCAAAAGCGCTTTTACTTTTGGCGACCAATGGTATTCTTTATTTATATAATCGATTATTTCCTGATCATCTGTAAAAATGTAAACTTCATCCAATTCCGAAAAAATTGCTTCTGTCAGAACCCATGAAAAAAGCGGGCGTCCTAACATTTTTTTCTTGTTTTTTCCTGGAATTCCCTTAGAATTTTTACGAAGCGGAATAATGGCTGTTTTTTTCATAAGTAATACTTTTTAATGCCTCAAAAGTAATTTTAAAAGTTAAAAAAAGGCACTTTGTAATAATAAAGTTTATGTTTATTAAAGTTTTATTTAAAAGAGGATTAGCCTGAAATGTAAGATCCAACCTTATTTGAATTTATTATTTTTATAATAAGGGTTGAAATACTAAGGCATAAGAAAACTGTGATTGGAGTTCCTATTACTGGATTAATAAATGATGCGTTTATGCCAAAACTATCTAATATTGATAAAACCAAAACGTGGATTAAGTAAATACCATAGCTCAAATTGCTAATTTGAACCAAAACAACATTGGTTTTGCTATTTAAAAAATTAGACAATCTAAAAAACAGAAAAATTCCTATTGAGGCAAGAAGGACATTAAAACTAAAAAAATCATACAATGAAGTATCGATTTTATCTTTTGAAACAGAAAACCAATAGGTGCTAAAAAAGGTAATAAGTGAACCTAAAATAAAAACCAATATTGCTATTATTCTCCATTTTTTTATATTCTTAATTTCTATTACAGACAAATAATATCCTAATACCAAATAACCAACATATCCCGAAAAATACGACAAATCTATTGCAGGTCTGTAGTTTTCAAAGCCAAAATTCTTAAATAGCAGCGTTATGAACCATAGCAACAAAAAATAATGAATTTCATTTTTTTTGGCTTTGCTAATCCAGACATTCAAAATTGGGATAATTAATAGTAGTCCGAAAAGCATGTATACGTACCAAAGATGATAAGCGCTTCCAAAATAAACAGATCTGATTAGTTTTTTAATAATCCCAAAAAAATGCAGCTTTTTGTAATCATCTGTTTTTATAAATATCGAATATAAAACATAACAAATACTCCAGAACAAGAAAGGCAAGCCAATCCTTATAAAACGTTTAATAAAAAAAGTTCTAAATTCATATTCTTTATTCAGCAATAATGCTCCCGATATCATAACAAATACAGGAACACAAAAGCGAAATATCGCATCATAAAAATTGGCATAATTCCATAATTCATTTGATAATAGACCAAATTTCACTACTAACGGCGATGCTGTATGTACAAAAATAACTGCTATAACAGCAATAACACGAAGGTTAGAAATCCACAAAAAGTTTTCTTTTGTATTCAAAATTCAATATTAATTAACATCCTAACAATTAAATTATGCTAAGGGATTATAAACTTCTAACGCTGTATTCACCGTGCTATTTCGTCCTATATTTTCAATAAGAATAGAAAAATCTGATTCGAAATTTGATTCCTTTTGATCAATAAAAAACACTTTTTTATCATCAATGTATAAATTAAACATTTCTTTACCCATATTATGAATTAACAATGACGGGATTCCCATTAAATAAGCTTCAATTAAACAACCGGAATAATTTGTAACATGCAAGAAAGAACGAACAAGTGATTCTGGCAAAGGAGTTTGAAATGCATCCTGAGCTACGGCTTTATCATTAATATTATTTAAAATTAAAAAATCATTTAGCTCCTGGAGACTTATGTTAGTTCTTGGATGCAATCTAAAAATCCATTTCAATTCTGTTTTTTTTATTAATGATATAATTTTAGGAGTAATCATATCCTCAATAGAAAATGGAGTGGTTTGTAAGCTATAAAAAATTTGTTTTTCATCACTTTTCTCTATTGTTTTGTATTTGTTTAGATAATAGGAAACAAAGGGCTGCCCCACCAATATTGACTTAACGTTTTGTGTTGTCGATGCCCATTCTTCAATATTGCTTTTTGATCTTGAATCCCAATTCCAAAATTCAACAGCCATTATATTGAAACCCTCTTTGGGCACTTTTGTCCAGCTTGTATAAGCCATGTGAATATTAGTTTGTGGTCCGTGCTGAAAATCTATTGTTGTAATTTTCAAATCATTTCCTACTAATAGGGCTGCTGTCAAATCATCCAATCCATAATATCCAAGAAAAACTATTTTTGACGGTTTTACTATTTTATAGAATAATCTATAAAATGGTTTAAGTGATTTTATTTTATTGGTCCAATTAATTAATTCTTTCTCTGAAATCCTTACTCTTTTCAATTCAAAAAAATGTGCTGACAGCCATAAGTGAAATTCCTCATATCCCTCTAAATGAACCATATTTTTATTTTTCCTGAAACCAGAAAACAACTTGGATAATAAAGTAAAATCATTCAAATGCTTTTTTAATTCTATGACAGCATTTGGATTATACATCTTGTTATAGGTTTTTTGATATTCGACCATATAAACCTCATCCTCCAATTTATGATGCTCAATCATTGAATCATAAAATCTATTAAAATAAGCATCATCATTTAAAACCCTATGAATATGTGACCCAAAAAATAAAATCTTTTTGTTTCTCAACCTTAAAAAAAACGCAATTAATCTCACGAAAGCTCCCGTTATTTTTAAAATCATTAAAAAAATACGGACTAAGAAATTAGATTTTTTCTTTTCAGTCTGCTTATTACTGTCAGTTGATACGTTTGATTTATTCATTTGAACTAAGAAATCTATATATATCTTAATTCTAACATAAGGCCAAATATCAATGCCGTTAATATTCCATAAATCTACAGGCCATTTTTGCTCAATATCAATAATTAATTGTTTAATATCTTCTTGAGTTGAAATACTTTTTTGCACTTAAATTAATTTTTAATTTCTATTGACTTAGCGTTTAAGCTATTATAGCTGTCTTTTACTTTTTCTTTTAAATAATTGTATTCTAATTGTAACAGATCATTTTTTAAGTAATCTGTTTCAGGCAGGCGGTAAATAGCATCTAGAATTTTAGATTTGATTTCAGAAACATCTTCGCAATTTTCGATTAGCAAGCCATTAACGCCATGATTTATAACTTCAGCGGTTGCGCCACCCGGATTTGACTGAATAGGATAAACTTCCATGCAAATGGCTTCGAGTAAAGTATTCGGAATTCCGTCTGAATTACTATTACCAATGTAGATTTTAGATTTTCCCATAAGCTCTATAACTTCCTGATGCGAAACTTTTCCTATTATTTGGAAATTGGGCCAATCTTTTAGCATCGACTTTTTTGCATAATCTAAAGTTTCCTTATCCGAACCAAAAACAACTATCGAATAATCGGAAAGTTCGTTTTTAAGAAATTCCATTGCTTTTAAAACCGAAATAGCCCTACCCGATCTTCCTTGAAAACCTTTGAGCAGAATGACATTTCGTTGGTCGACAGGTAATTTAAATTGTTCCATATGAGCCAAATCAAATCCGCCTCCGCCAGGAAAAACACCAAGAAAATCACCCGAAAAACCATATTTTTTTGCTATTTCATAATCTCTTTTGCAATCTGTAAACAAATAATTGACTCTTGGCAAAACCCGTTTGATATCTTTTAAATATTTATTATCATTTTGAAAATAAAACAAATCACTTCCCCAGGAAGAATATATCCATTTTTGATTTGATTTTTTTTCCATTACAGAAATAATGGGAGTACATGACAGATATAAAGCAAAACTATGAACAACATCGGGCTTAATTTCATTTAAATATTGTTCAAAAACCGATGCCGTTTTGTACTCATTAAAATATTGAAGAAATTGATAGACTTTTGGAAATTTTTTCTTTACAAACAATCTTCCGGGATAATTCCATTTTAATTTCCACCCTACTTTTTGAGATACCCAATTTAGCCTTTCAGACTTTTCACTCATTCCGGTAATGTCAAACCAATATACTTCATGTCCAGAATCCTGAAGCTGACTTGTCCATCTAAAAAAATGGAGTGATGGAATTGAAACCATGAGTATCTTCATTATCGAAAATAAATTTTAAGGGTAATTAGATTTTTATTTTGGTCGAATGAATATTGATATGGCAGATTCCTGTAATGCATTACAATTTCCTGTAATATCGCATTATTTACACTTTTCATCGGTAAAAATTTCAGATACTTTTTTCCTAATATTCTTTTTGCAAATTGTTTTCTCTTATTGCTGTCAGATGTGTCTTTAACTATTATTGAAACCATTTTATTCTCAAAATTATCCAGTTGTGCTAATAATGCATTTACTTTTGAAGTTTCTGGTTCGATCTCAATTGTAAAATCCGGCTGATCTGATAATTTAGAATATTCTTTTTCTTCCGGTAAAACTCCCCACTGCTGGTTAATATTTGCTTTTGTTTGTTTGCTGGTTTGAGAAATCTGAATATAGGAATGATTTATTCTTTCCAATTCAAAATGATATGGATCTGTGCTTAAATTAGTTCGGTATGTTTTTGGATGCCATTGGTGTTTTAACAGAACTTCTTTTTCAAAAAAATTAATTTTAATCCCGAGATTGTGTAGTCGAATGTGCACATCTGTATCTTCGGCGCCCCAGCCATGATAAAACTCATTGTAACCATTTATTTCTTTCAACAATTGAGTTGGATACAAGGTCATTCCGGTAGCTTCTTTTCTTGAAGTAAAATCTACCGTTGCATTATGAAAATCTCTTTGGTGTGCAGTTTCTTTTTGACTTAAAAAACCAACCTGAAAGTAGGTTGCTTTATCTTTATTTTTAAGTTCATGCAATTTATTTATAAAATCAGGGTGAAAAAGCATGTCTATATCTCCAACAAAAAAATAAGGTGTATTGCATTTTTTCAATACAATATTTATGGCTCTGGATTTATTCCATAACTGTCCGGAAACCGGAGAAATTATAGATTTGATTTTAGGATATTTTGCAATCAATTGTTTTAAATCGTAGAGATAATTTTGATCTGATCCATAATCTACAAAAAACAATTCGAAATCGTCATTTGATTGCTCTGCGAGAGAATCAAAACAATTCTTTACAGTCTGTAAATCACGGTTACGATTGGTTAGAACTATTGTTATCATTGTAGTAAATCATTTAATTGTTTTTCTGAAAGCCCTTTTCTTTTTAAGATATATCTGCAAAGTACTGGATATCTAAGAAACTTTTTAAAAACTTTTTCGGTAAAAAAATAATAAAATGGCCTGGCACTTAATACTTTTAAGGTTTCAATATTTTGAGTTTTTTTGACTTCTTCTTTTAACCCAATGTGCTTTTCAGTCATCCAGTCTTCTAAAACATTTCCTAAATGGTACGCATAATTACCATAAGTGGCCAAACGATATCCTCCTAATTTAAGAACCGGGAGATCTGTGTACAAATATTCACTATCACCACCTAATTTATAGATCGTATTATCTTTAGGCATTTTAGAAAAAACTTCTCTTTTATAGGTACATACAAAATGAGAGCTTCCTAAAACTGCGATAGTTTCTTCTTTACTTTTTAAGGTTGCAATAACATCTTTATACTTGAGATCAAGCCATGGCCAGCCAATACTGTTAGCAAACAATGTCATGCTTTCGGGATCTTTTACCGGACGAAATTTTAATCGTGATGAAAATAAATTATCAAACCAGATATTGTATGTTAATCTAAAATGGGTTCTAAAAACAGGAACAGGACTTACCGATCCCGCCTTGGGAAAAGCATTAAAAACATCTAAAACTTCTTTTTCCCAATCATTATCAAATAAAACATCGGCATCTGTAATTGTAACCAAACGTTCTTCGGCTGTACGCAATGCTTTTAAAATACTGTTTACTTTGCCAATACTTTCTTTTTCGATTATTAGTTCATCAATGTACTTTTCTTCTTGTAACTGAAATAATTTAGCATTTACGCTACTGCAAGAACCATTGCTTATTACAGATACTTTTATATTTGAAATTGAAGTTTTATGAATTGAAGTCAGACAATAGGTAAAAATGGTAAAAGCATCTTTATAATAATCTTCTTCATTTGGTATATACAAAGGAATTATTATTCGGTGATTTGAATCCGAAACCGGTAATAAAATATCTTTTGAAATATTTTTTCCTTTTCTCATTATACGTCCATTACTTTTTCTATTTCTTCTAAGTATCTTGCATTAATATTTTCTTTCGAAAAACGTGAAGTATATCTGTCCCTAATTTCAATTGATAATTTTTCAGCCTGATCTGCATCAATGCTTTTGATTTTCATCATTTCTTCAGATAAATCTTCTACTGTATTATTAAACCAGGAGATATTAATTCCTTTGAATCGCTCCTCCATGGCACCGGTTTTTGCTGACAAAATTAATCTTGCGCTTGCCATAGCTTCAATACCTGTCAAAGGACCAGTTTCAAAATCGTAATGCGAAATAATAATACAATCTGCCTGTTTAAAAAAATTAGCTGTTTTATGATTCGGTATAAATCCTGTAAAAACAACATTGTCATTGTTTTTCGCTAGTTTTTTCAGATTATTATATTCAGATCCTTCACCAATAATAATTAATTTATCATTGTTGGAAACCTTTAAAAAAGCTTTTATAAGAACATCAATGTTTTTTTCTTTTTCTAAACGTGCGATGGTCAAAAATGTTTTCACTTTATTTTTTACTACCGGAATTTTCAGCAATTCTTCTTCATTAAAAGCACATTGATCAATTACTGTATAGTTATGGGTATTTATTTTAAGACCATTTGCATTACTTGCAGAATGATGAATAAACAAATCAACATAATTTAAATAATCATAATTCTGATAATCTAAAATTTTACCTGTTGTTCTAAAAACAAATTTGATTTTATTATGATGACAAATTTCTATAACTTCGTTTACGTAATTCGATGATAACTGACCAAAAAAAACAACCAAATTATATTTGGGAATCAGGGTATTTAAAACCTCTAAAGCTTTACCATCATAACTATAATGCTTTTTGGCCCATTCGTTATTGGCATAATCCGGAACTGATCCTTTACAATTGTTCTTTAAATAACTGATAAACGCCAGAAATTTAATTATCCCGAAGTTTTTAAATACTTTACTTTTTAAAGAAAAAACGGGAAGACTTTTACTAAAATCTAAAACCTGAGTATTTTTTGAAATAGTCACTGTCGAACATACTTCAACTTCATATTTTGATGACAATACATTAGAAACAAAGCCTACTTCTAACTCTCTTCCTCCAAAATCCGTAATTGGGCCTATTATAAGTATTTTTGATTTCAATTTCTCTTATTTAAGTAACATTCTTTTTAGATCTAAAACCAAGTTAAAGCCAAGTTTAGATTTAAAACCAAAAATTGTTGTTTTATAAAGTATAAACAAAATTCGATATCTGTTTACAACTTTAGAATAACGAATTAGATTTAGATATGCTTTATACAAATAAAGATTTACTTCAAATATATTTAGTGCGTTCAAGTTCTGGTAAATCAATTCCCAACTCATTAAAAGTTTATCTAATTCTGATTTTTTAAATAAAGAACTTGTATTTTCATCATGAATTCTATACCCTGCATAAGTTTCAGAAACCATTATTATTTCAGGATTTTCTTTTAATATGCCTGATAAAAAAACAGCATCATCATTCGGACTGTCTATCCATTTGATATTGCCAATTGAAACTTTAGGAATTAACCATGATCCAGTGGCAATAAAACCTCCATTAACTGATAATTTTCGAATTAATTTTCGGGCATCAATTTTCTCTTCTTCAAATATGTTATTATATGGAAAATTATAACTTTCATTTAATTCATTTTTAAACTTTTTCCATTTTGTAATAGAAATTGCTCCTTTACTGTTTGCACTTTCCAACAGTGAAACCTGGGTTTCAATTTTTTCTAAAAATAACAAATCGTCATAGTCTAAAAATTGAATATATTTTCCTTTAGCAACTAATAATGCTTCATTTCTAGCATTATGTCGACCGGGGTTTGTTTTTAAATAAATAAGTCTTGTGTCATTTATATTTAAAAAATCCTTGCAAGTTTGAATTTCCAATTCTCCATTGCATGCTATAAGTACTTCAATATGGCTGTATGATTGTAAAAGCGCACTTTCTACACAACTTTTAAAGTAATCTATAGTTTTGTGAACGGGAATTATTATTGAGACTAACATTATTTAATATAAATCATTCTTATTATTAAAAATTGTAAAACCAAAAAAGGTATTAAAAAAGACATCAATAACAAATTTTTTGCTTTTAAGTTTTCGCCTATAATCGCTTCTGGTTTGTTCTAAATCATTGTTTAATTCTATTGATGAGCCCAATTGGTTTACAAAAAAATCAGCGTGTTTGATGCACATGTATTCAACTGTATTTTTTTCTGTTTTTTCATCAAACTGTTTATGTCTGGATATCTTTTTTATGCGATAATAAAATCCAATAAAATCTAAACGCTTTACATTACCCCCATCTTTTAATATAGAAATCCAAAACTCCCAATCTTCAATTCCCCTATCCATTTTAACATCATATCCTCCTACTCTTTTCCAATCACTTTTTTTGTAAATAGCAGAGCAAAAAATCATGTTTTTCTTGCTTAAGTTATAAAGGGAAAAAGGTTTCAAATTCCATAATCCAAGCTCATCTCCAAATTTTTCAGCTTTGCAATAAACTACTTTTAAAGAACTTTCATTATTAAAAGCGTTTAATGCTAAGTCAATATATTCCGGAGCAATTTTATCATCTGCATCTAGTGGTAGTATGAACTCTCCTTTTGCTTGTTCTATAGCAGAATTACGAGCAACGCTTGGACCTGCATTTTTTTGAAAAATATATTTAAAACGAATATCTTTTGCACACCATTTTTGTGCAACAAATTCTGTATTATCGGGACTTCCATCATTAACAATTATACATTCCCAATTCTCATACGTTTGATTAAGCACTGAATTGAGAGCTTCATCTAAATATTGAGCCTGATTATAACATGGAACTATGATGGAAATTACAGGAAGAGGCATAATTGATGAAGAATTATTTAAAATTTGTTTATTACACCTAATTTTATTAGAAAATTAAGTTTCTTTGATGTTCGCAAACTATAAATTAGATTTTGATATTTTTCAAGCTCATAAATATCACTCATAAAAGCACTAAATTCTTCTTTTAGAATTTTTATTCTTTCTAATTTAATTTGCTTCTTATTTTCTGGAACAGAACTTAATCCATCTAAATAAAAGGTTGACAAAACAGAGTCTATCCTCACATAGGAATGATTAAATTTACATATACTTAAAATAAAGAATTTCCAATCTGAAACAATCTTATGATTTTCATCATACATACCGATTTTTTCAAATAGATTTCTCTTTATAAAAGTTGCCGGATGCGGTAAACTATCATGTACAAAATAAGAAAAAGATAACTTTTCAGGATATTTAACAACCTTTGATTTTATTCCATCACTAACATTTAAATTAAAATAAATTATATCTATTAATTTAACATGCCTATGATTTTCTTCTAAAATTCTGTTATTGAAAAAATGATCTCCACTATTTAAAAACAACAAATAATCGCCACTGGATTTCTCAATTCCTTTATTCATAGCATTATAAATTCCAGAATCCTTTTCACTTACCCAATAGTCAATATCATCTTTTTTTGATTCAATAAAAGCAGCGCTGCCATCTGTTGATCCCCCGTCAATAACAATATATTCAAATTCCTGCCAGGTTTGATCAATAACACTGTTCATAGTCTTTTTTAGACCTTCGAGGTTATTATAATTAATGGTGATGATTGAAATTAACGCCATTTTAATTAATCTTATTTTTAAATTTTAAAGAATTATTTATTTCATCTTATTGATAAACTCTTCTACTTCGAAAAAGTGTTTTTCGACTAAAGGCAAATCTTCTTTTGCAAAATTCCACCACTTAATTTTCAAAAGTTGCTCAATCTTAGCATCATCAAATCTATATTTTATTATTTTGACCGGATTTCCAACTGCAATTGCATACGCAGGGATGTCTTTAGATATAATTGCGCCAGCACCTATAACAGCACCATCGCTAATTTTCACACCATCGAGGATAGTAACATTCATTCCTATAAAAACATCATTCCCAATTACAATGTTTTTTGTTTCTTTAATTTTATCAACTTCGCTTAATGTGGTACCATTTTGTTTTTGTGTTGAGTAAAACATAGGATGTGTTGATAAGCCGTTAGTTGGATGTATTCCCCAGCCACAAATCAAATTAGGACCTATTGAACAAAACTTGCCAATTGTAGTATTATTAAGAATCACATTCTCTGCAATATATGTGTATTCTCCAACATTTGAATTCAAAAGCCTGTAAGGTGGATACAACTTAACATTCTTATCTAAAATACTATTGTGAATCTGTTCTTTTTCTTTTAAATCTATATTATTAAAGAGTAATTTATAAATATTTGAATTAACTCCATAGACAGCTATTATAGTTTTTTTTATAACAAAATCTAAAAAGGAAATAATTTTATTTTTAATTACTTTTTTCATTTACCTCTATTTAATTTTCCCCACAAAAACAATTCTGTTTTCTTCTAATTGTTCTTCAATTAGCAAACTAAAAGACTTTACAAATTCATCTCTAAACCATTCAATAGTGTACCATTCAGGCAATTCTTGTTTTATTTTTGTTTCAATACTCCATAACCCTAAAGGCATAAATTCTACTATCACATATTTATTTGAAAACATAATAAGTCTTTCAAAAATTGCAGCTAAAGAAAATTTACCTGTTAATATTAAATGATGCGTTACAGCCAAAGAAACTGCCAAATCGGACTTTAGTCTTTTAGAAGTTCCTAATAAATCAGGTGTAAACATGAAATTTAATAAAAGAGGCGTGACATTATTAACATTTAACTTCTTACTATTTAAGTATGCCTCATTTATCGCATTTTCGTCATAATCAACTAAAATAATTCTTTTTAAATCCATTTCCTTAGACAACAAAAAAGAGAAATAACCTTCATTACCTGCTAAATCGATTACTGTTTCAATGTCTTTTAATTCATTGATAATTTCTAATAATCTTTTAAATCTATAGGAGTAATTAACATTTTCAATCTCATTGTAAAATTTACCATGATAACCTTTCCATTGACTATTTATGATAGATTTTGAAAGTAAATCTATATTGTTCTTTATTTCCTTTTTTGGAAAGTTATCCGTTAGTCTATTTACTTTTAGATCATATCTAAAAAGCTTATTTTTCTTATTAAAAATAATTTTTAATAGCTTGTTTGCAGCTTTTACAAAAAAGCTGATAATAGAAATATTTCTTTTTGATGAAAACAATATATTTTTTCTAAAAGAAAAAATGTATCTATCGACTAATAGCAATTTATACAATCCCGATTCTTCTATATTTTGAGAAGGAATTGTGAACATTCTATGAAAATTACTCTCTAATAATTTTCTAACAATCAAAAGTTCATTTTTACTCCAAAATAATAACGGGATAAAAAACGAATTTAAAAATTCTTCGTAAGCAATCCAATGATTTTTAGATCTAATCACATCTATACTTCCAATATCTACAAAAACAGGTTTATTGTTATTAAATAAGACATTTAGGGTATGTGCATCCTTTAATTCATAACCATATTTATTGCAAATATTATTAATTTCCAACACCATTAAAGCAGCATCCTTAAACATTTGAAATGTCCATTCATGTTGTAAACTTTCAACTAACCGTTCATGTTCTAAAATAAGTTGTTTGCTTTCCGGGAATTCGTCTGATACAAAGGTTTGAGGTATTAGCTCTCTTTTGATTAACTCTTTAAACATATCTGAGTTAAGCAATTCCAAACAAATGCTTTCTTTTTCTTTTGATATCTGTCTGAAAACTCTATTATTATAAAAAAAAACTCTGCCAAAATCATCTATCATTGACTTATGAGAGTATTGAATATTATCCATTTTATTTATTTTAACTGTGACCACTTATGTTTATAATATACTCTTGATAATTCTGAATCTTGTAAATTTTTACCAGTATTAAAATAATCTGCGTTTTCTATAGTAAACTCAAAAGCGTTCGTTAAATAATCGATTAAAACATTGTCGTTGAAAACTGCTATATTTAAATAATAATTATCAGGTTTAATATTTAAAGATTCCTCCAATTCACAAGAGATTTCTGATTCGTCTTTATCAAGGGAAATAGCGAAATTTAACAAATTGGAATCAAATCTTAAGTATCCTTCATCCATGAAATTATATATTCCAATAACAATTCTCACATTTTTTAAGCTGTCTTGTTTAAGCTGCTTTAACAATAAATTAATTGTAATCTTTTCTCCAAGAAAAAAGGTATTCTTCTTGTCACCATTTGAAATGAGACTTAGACCTGAAACTCTATATTCTCCAGTTCCTTTTCTATTAAAATCAAAAAGCTTAGTGCTTATTCTTTGTGTTAAAGTTTGGTACTTTTTTAAACTATCATCAATTCCTCCTTTAAAAACTACCTTCCCATGTTCCATGACAATGCCCTTTGTGCATAAACTTTTTACAGCAGCCATATTATGACTAACAAATAATACGGTCCTCCCTTCACCTTTGGAAATATCCTGCATCTTACCAATAGCCTTTTTCTGAAATTCAGCATCTCCAACTGCTAAAACCTCATCAATAACTAAAATTTCAGGCTCTAGAAAAGCAGCTACAGCAAATGCCAAACGAACCGTCATTCCAGAGCTATATCTTTTTACAGGAGTATCAATATAACGTTCGCAACCTGAGAATTCAATAATTTCATCTATTTTTGAAGTGATTTCCTTTTTGGTCATTCCTAAAATAGCTCCATTTAAATAGACATTTTCTCGTCCGGTCATTTCGCCATGAAAACCAGTTCCTACCTCAAGAAGAGATGCAATTCGCCCGCGCGATTTTATACTTCCCGTAGTTGGAGCCGTGACTTTTGACAATATCTTTAAAAGGGTTGATTTTCCGGCACCATTCTTCCCTATAATCCCTAAAACATCTCCTCGCTCAACTTCAAAATTAATATCCTGCAAAGCCCACACATAGTCTGATTCTCCTTTTGTCGAACGGTCGTTAGTGTCTCCAATTTTTAAATATGGATTTTCTTTTCCCCTAACCTGATGCCACCATCTGTTTAAATCATGGCTTAACGTACCTGTTCCTACTTGCCCTAAACGATATTGTTTAGAGATATTTTCAGCTTTTAAAATAATATCTTTTTCCAATTATAATATATTATTAATTGTAAATTTTAAATTTATTCTCCCGATCAAAAATTAGCTTTAAACTGTATCTATAAAACTCTTTTCGGTTTTATTAAAAACTAAAAGACCAATAAAAAATACTGCAATTGTGAATACCAAAGTATAAAGTAATCCGGGAATTGAGATTTTACCAACATCTAAAAGCATATAACGAGCAGTCTCAATGATATATGCTAAAGGATTATATTCAACAAGCCAGCCATATTTTGGTAATTTATCTTTTAGCAATTCCATTGGATACATTACTGCAGATAAATACATTAGTAACTGTATTCCAAAACCAACTAAATAACTAAAATCCCTATATTTTGTAACCATTGACGATATTAGCATTCCTAATCCTAACCCAAGAATTCCCATAATGATGATCAGAACAGGGAAAAATAAAACAAGACCATTTAAACTCAGGTCTGTTCCTATGAGGTAGTAATAACAATAGAAAGCTATAAAAATAAGAAATTGAATTCCGAATTTGATTAAATTAGAAATTACAACTGATAAAGGTGTTATAATTCTAGGGAAATAAACTTTCCCGAATATTCCCGCATTAGACTTGAAAGTATCAGAAGTTCCGTTAAGGCAGGCTGTAAAATAATTCCATACGGTAATCCCGGCTAAATTGAATAAAAAAGGAGGCACTGTACCCGTATTTATACCAGCAACATTATTAAAAATTATTGTAAAAGTTACCGAAGTGAACAAAGGCTGAATTAAGTACCAAAGTGGTCCTAAAACGGTTTGTTTATATACTGTAATTACATCACGTTTTACAAATAAGAAAAGTAAATCACGATATTGCCAAACCTCTTTAAGATTGAGTGAGAAAAATTTGTTTTTTGGTGTTATTTCAAAGAGCCAATCATTTGAAACATTATTATTTTTCATTTTATTTTGATTACAATTTGGAGTGCAATAATAGGCATTTAAAAATTATAAAAAAGTTTTTTTTAGTCCCTTAAAAATTATAATTAAAAAACGATTCAGCCCAATAAAATTAACAAGATTTTTACTTAACTACAAAAAGTATAAAAAGCAAAAAAGGCGTTTTATTAAAACACCTTTTTAAATATTTGATTTAGAATTTCTCGTATGTATTAAGCAAATTATTTGTCTAAAACTTCGAAAGCTGAATTCATACTTTTAAATTCCGGAACTATTTTTTTCATTTTAGATACAATGTCATCATTATCATAAAAATCAGCAATTCCAATAAGTTCATCGACTTCAGTATGCAGGTTTTCATATTCATCCTGTATCTCCTGTGCAATCATGATTTTATTATGATAAGTCGGTAAAGTCTTAGATGTATCGTTTAATAATTCTTCGTATAATTTTTCACCTGGTCGTAAACCAACAATTTTTATTTTTATTTCCTTATCAGGAATAAAACCTGCCAGTTTAATCATTTTCTTCGCCAAATCTATTATTTTGACTGGTTTTCCCATATCAAAAATATAAATTTCGCCTCCGTTACCCATTGCTCCGGCTTCTAAAACTAATTGACAAGCTTCCGGAATCGTCATAAAATATCGTATGATATCCTGATGTGTAATTGTTACTGGTCCACCTTCTGCAATTTGTTTGGTAAACAAAGGAACAACTGATCCATTTGATCCCAGAACATTTCCAAAACGAGTAGTAATAAATTTTGTCGCACCTTCTACATTTTCATTTTGGTTTTTCAAAAATAGAGATTGTACATATTTTTCAGCAATTCGTTTGCTGGCCCCCATCACATTGCTAGGATTAACAGCTTTATCTGTTGAAACCATCACAAACTTCTTCACAAAGTACTTACATGCTAAATCAGCTAAATTCTTAGTCCCTTTAATATTTGTTAATATTGCCTGTGAAGGATTTTCTTCCATCAATGGCACATGCTTATAAGCAGCAGCATGAAAAACAACATGTGGGCTATGAGTTTTAAAAACTTTTTCTAATGCTTTCTTACTTCTTACATCAGCAATTACAGCAATAATTTTTGTTTCAGAATTCATCCCCAAAGTTTCCAAACATAAATTATGAAGTGGAGTTTCAGCATGATCTAAAATAATTATTTTTTTAGGATTAAACCCAAGTACTTGTCTTACTATCTCGCTTCCTATTGATCCTGCTGCACCTGTGATAAGAATTGTTTTGTCTTTTAATTGCTTTGAAATTGATTTACTATCCAGAACTATAGGTTTTCTTTCTAATAAATCTTCAATCTGGATATTTTTTACCTTTTGAGAAATTTCTTTTTGATTTTCCCAGTCAGAAATCAAAGGAACTGTATAAACTCTATAATTGAATTCTAAACATTGATCAACAATAATTAACTGTTCCTCTTTAGTTAAACTTTTATCCGCTATAATTACACCTTCTGCAGCAACGGAACGCATTAAGGCCGGTAATTTTTTTCTTAAAATCAAAATTGGTAAATCCAACATTCTCTTAGATGCATTTTGATTATTCTTATCAACAAAACCAACTATTTTAAAACGAGAAGGGGTTTCAAACTTTAATGCGTTGGCTACCGAAATAGCATTGGCATCTGTTCCATAAATGACTGTTCTAATTAATTTAGTGCTTGTTTTCTCTGAAAAATATAATTCAAAAGTCTGTTTTACAATTACACGGTATAAAAACAATCCGCAAAAAGACAGAACTAAATTAATAAAGAGAGCGGTATTTAAAAAAGCTTTATGTCCTGCGTATAATTCGAAAACCAGATTAAAAAACAGAAAGAAGACCAAAACTGACATTTGAGAAAACAGCAGTTTGATAGCATCTATATAAGAGGAATGTCTAATAATTCCCGAATAAGTTCTAAACAACCAGAAGAAAAATATATTTACAAAAATTAAACTCCCAACAAAGTAGAAATGATGTGATGTAACAATGTATCCTAATGCTGTTCCTTCAAACAACATGTACGTAAATGTGAATGAAAAAACCAGCACCATTACATCTATAGCAATAATAATCCACCTGGGTAAATAACTCAGGTTATTAATATTTGCCCTTAAATTTCTCGGGGATAGGAAATTATGGAACAAAGTCCTTATTTTAGATTGCTCTTCTGTATTCAATTTGGGTTCTGTTTAATTTTGTAAACTTCGTATTACATACAAAAATACAAATTAAAGGTTTCAAAAAATTGTTTCTCTAACAGAAATTAAACTTTAACAACTTTTTTCTTTTGTTTTAAAAAATCAATTAAATAAGATCCGTATCCAGATTTCACTAAAGGCAATGCAAGTTCCTCTAACTGAGTATCATTTATAAAGCCCTGTCTCCATGCAATTTCTTCGATACAGCCTACTTTTAAGCCTTGTCTTTCTTCAAGAACCTGAACAAATTGTCCGGCTTGCATCAAACTATTAAAAGTTCCCGTGTCTAACCATGCCGTCCCTCTGCTCAAAATACCAACTTTTAAAGCTTCTCTTTCTAAATAGACTTTATTTACATCGGTAATTTCATATTCACCTCTGGCACTTGGCTTAATATTTTTAGCAATCTCTACGACTGAATTATCATAAAAATATAATCCCGGAACCGCATAACTGGACTTTGGTTCTTCTGGTTTTTCTTCGATAGAAATTGCCTTGTAATTCTCATCAAATTCAACCACTCCATAGCGCTCAGGGTCCGAAACATGATAGGCAAAAACTACACCTCCATTAGGTTTTGTATTTGATTTTAACAGTTCCTGCATATTAGAACCAAAAAATATATTATCACCAAGTATTAACGCTACGTCATCTTTACCGATAAATTCTTCTCCAATTACAAAAGCCTGAGCTAGTCCATTAGGAATCGCTTGTTCTGCATAACTAAATTTACACCCCAAACTAGAACCATCCCCTAATAATTTTTTAAAATTTGGTAAATCATGTGGAGTAGAAATAATTAATATTTCATTGATCCCAGACATCATCAACGTTGATAACGGATAATAAATCATCGGTTTATCATAAACAGGCATCATTTGCTTGCTCATTACTAATGTCAAAGGATGTAAACGCGTGCCTGAACCTCCGGCTAATATAATTCCTTTCATATATCTTTTATTTTACATTTTGGATTAGACTTTCTTTCAATGCTAAAACATTAAAATTAAATCATATTTAATCTATATAAACATTTTTTTTAAACTTTCTTTATAATTCGGGATATGCAAATTATAAATAGTTTTAATTTTTTTCTTATCTAACAATGAAAATTCTGGTCTTTTTGCAGGAGTTGGATATGAAGATGATGGAATTCCACCAACATTACAATTATAACCTCCAAATTCTTTTATGCTCAACGCAAACTCGTACCAACTTATTTCTCCTTCGTTTGAATAATTGTAAATACCCGGAACCCAGTTTGAAGATTCCAATATATCAATCACCGCCTGAGCCAAATCTGCAGCATAAGTTGGCGAACCAATTTGATCATTAACGACATTAATTGATTCTCTTTCCTGCATTAATCTTTGCATTGTCTTAACAAAATTATTGCCAAACTTACTATATACCCAAGAAGTTCTAATAATAATTGAATCAGGGCAATTATTTAAACATGCTATTTCACCAGCCAACTTACTTTCTCCATAAACATTTATGGGGTTGGTGGGTGCTTCTTCATTTAATGCAATAGCTGAAGATCCATCAAAAACATAATCTGTTGAAATATGGATTAATTTTACATTATTCTCCGAAGCATATTTTGCTATTAACTCAACAGCTAAATCATTAATTGTAAACGCTAATTCTTTTTCAGTTTCTGCTTTATCAACTGCTGTATAGGCACCACAATTTAAAATTATATTGGGTTGAATATTTTCTAATTGTGTATTCAAAAGATCAAGGTTATCTAATGTAACCATCGTTCTGTCTGCAAAAATCCACTGATAATTTGGATAATTAATGGATAAAACATTGAGTTCAGATCCTAATTGCCCATTTGCTCCTGTTACAAGAATTTTTTTCATTAAAATAAGCTATTACAATTTTCTATAAAAGGAAGTATCTGGTCTTTTTCAGAAACTATTGCATCTTCTAAATTCATACCCCAATCGATATTAAGGGATGGATCATCGTATTTAATTCCGCCTTCAGAGGCTTTATTATAAAACTGATCGCATTTATACATTACGGAAGCTGTTTCGCTAATCACTGAAAAACCGTGTGCAAATCCTTGAGGAACTAATAATTGTTTTTTATTTTCTGCTGATAATAAAACACTAAAAGCTTTTCCGTAAGTAGGAGAATCTTTTCTTAGATCTACTGCAACATCAATTATTTCACCTTCTAAAACACGAACCAATTTTGTTTGTGCAAAAGGTGGATTTTGATAATGCAAACCTCTTAAAGTACCTTTTTTTGAAAAGGACTGATTATCCTGAACAAATTCAATATTAATTCCTAAATCTTCAAATTTAGTTTTATTGTAAGATTCAAAAAAATAACCTCTTTCATCGCCAAAAACGGTTGGTTCTACAACCACTAAATCTTTTATAAATGTTTCTTCAATTTTCATATTAAAAATGTAATTCTCGTTTGTATTTACTAATTAAAAAAAGTTTTAATAACTTCTTCAATTCTAATTTTATCTTCTTTTGTTAAATTTGATCCGGAAGGCAAACAAAGGCCTTTTGAAAATAAGTCCTCAGCAATTTTATTACCGTAATAAGAATATGACATGAAAATTGGCTGTAGGTGCATTGGTTTCCAAAGTGGTCGAGTTTCAATGTTTGCTTTTTCAAAAGCCAGTCGCAAAGTTTCGCTATTTATATTTTTTTCCAAAATTGGCTCAACCAAAATTGCATTTAACCAATAGTTTGAAAAATAATCTTCATGTAATACTTCAAAAAGAGTTACATTTTTAATACTATCAAAAAGATCCTTATAAAAAAAATGTGTTGCTCTTCTTGCTGAAATATTATTTTCAAGTACTTTAATTTGGCCCAGTCCAATACCTGCACAAACATTGCTCATTCTATAATTATAACCAACTTCACTATGCTGATAATGCACGGCAACATCTTTTGACTGAGTTGCGTAAAAAATAGCTTTTTCTTTTGATTCTTGTGAATTTGAAATTAATGCACCTCCACTTGAAGTTGTAATAATTTTATTTCCATTAAATGAAAGAATTCCAAAAGTCCCAAACGTTCCACATTTTTTACCTTTATAAGAGCTCCCAAGTGCTTCCGCACTATCTTCAATTATCGGAATGTTATATCGGTCTGCAATTGTATGTATTTCTTCAACTTTATACGGATTTCCATATAAATGAACAGTAATTATTGCTTTGGGTTTCTTTCCTTTTTTGATTCTATCTTTTATAGCAATTTCAAGAAATTCTGGGCTAATATTCCAAGTATCAGGTTCACTATCGACAAAAACAGGACTTGCTCCCTGATATAAAATAGGATTGGCTGATGCCGAAAACGTCAAAGTCTGACACATAACCTCATCTTCAGCTTTTACTCCTAATAAAATTAAAGCCAAATGTATGGCCGAAGTTCCAGAGTTAAGAGCTGTAATGAATGATTCATCGGGGAAATATTTTTGTAATTTACTTTCAAAATCATCAACATTTGGCCCACCAGAAGTAAGCCAGTTTGTTTCTAGTGCCTTTTGAATATATTCTTGTTCAAAACCACTTTGTTGTGAAAGGGATAAATAAATTCGTTTGTTATCCATTTATTTTCCAATAATCTGAATCATAACGAACATCATCATCGCTGACATTTTCTAATGGCAAAGTTGAAAAGGAAATTAATTTTGAGTTTGTTTGAAGCGATTCGATTGCATTTGCATAACCAGCCGGTATATGAACAATTTTACTTTCTGAATCAGAAACAAATATTGTTTCAATAATTAAATCTTTTGAAGGATTGTCCCAATTATCAATTTTTACAAAATGAATTTTAAAAGATCCGTTTAAGCAATAGAAATTCTTTGCATCTAACTTATGCCCTTGCCAGGCTCGAATTGGATTTTCATCTGAATTACTAATAATGTAAAACCTCTCGATATCTTTAAAACTAAAATCATTTACAAATGAAATAGTTCCGCGATGATCTGAAAAATTTCCGCCCTGAATTATTTTAGGAATCATATATTAACTTTCAAATTATTTTTATTCAATAAATAAAATTTTAAAGTATATAATAAAAGCAAAGGCGTAATTATAAATACAAATAAAATTAAGTCTTGTACTTTTTGATAAAAATAGATAACCAAAACAGAAATTACTATTTGTGCCAGTGCATAATATAGTGAAACCAACCTATGCTGAATTTTATATTCGTTACTTAATACCTGATAAAGATGTAAACGATGAGCTTCAAAAATATTTTGTTTTAAATATATTCGATGTAATATGGTACAAATAGCATCAACCCCATAAATAGCTAAAAATAAAAGCCAGATAACCGAATTTGTTATCAGAATTAGTTTTAATACCAAATAAATTATCCAAAAAGCGATTGCTATACTACCTACATCACCAGCAAAACATTTAGCTTTTTTTCTGTAATTAAAGAACAAAAAAACTAAGCTTGCAATCATTGCATATTTTATAAAACTACCATCAGTAAAAAGCTGGATCTTTGTATTTACATATAATAATGAACCCATTACAACCAAAGTATATAAACCAGTAATACCATTAATTCCATCCATGAAATTGTAGGCATTGATTAGTCCGATAGCTAAAACATAAGCTATTATTACTCCCCATACAGGAACGAGATTAAACAATTCCAAGTCATAAAAAATTAAGGTTATCGAAATAAAATGAACTGAAATTCGAATTTTATTTGAAAGGTTTTGAATATCATCCCAAAAACTCACTAAACTTACCAATGTAATTCCGGTAAAGAAAAAGTAGTTAGTCTGAAAATGCTGGACGAAATAAAGTAAAGCAGAGAACCAAAAAATAATTCCTCCACCTCTTAAGGTAATTTCGCTATGTGAGCTTCTTTGATTGGGTTTATCAATGATGTTAAACTTATCTGCTACTTTGAAGTATAACAGCATTATGATCATTAATATAAGTCCTATTATTGTGTATTCCATTATTTGGTTATGAAACTTTTGATTGTTTTTTCGAGTCCTTGTCGTGCTGTGTTTGGTAGTTTCTCAATTCCTATAGCAAACTTTATTTTTTCATTTGAAACCCTATAGTTTTCTGTTAACTTTTGTATTGTTTCAGAATTTAAAGGGAATTTTATCAAATCACCGAATTTAGCAATAAGATTTATTAGCGTTTTAGGTATTGCTATCGATAAATTCTTTTTATTGGCAGTATAGGAAATTATTTCAATTAGCTTATTTGTTGATAATACTTCATCATCTGCAAAATTATAGATTCCAGAAGGAATTTCTTTTTTTTGCAAAATTTCCTTAACCAAATAATTTAGATTATCTATTCCTAAAAACGATCTTTCATTATAAAAAGCTGCTAATGGATAAGGTATTCTTTTATTGACCACACTATAAAGTAAATTTAAATTTCCTTTATTTCCGGGACCATGAATCATGCATGGTCTAATAATAAAAACTCTTTTTCCTTCGGGAATTTCTTTTGATAAAATGTATTCTTCAGCTTTTAATTTTGATTGCCCGTATGGAGTTTGAGGATTCGGATTTATATCTTCATACAATATCTCTGACACTTCATCTGCAACTGCCTTAACACTACTGAAATAAATAAAATCTTTAATATCACGTTTTAAAAATTCATTAAATAATTCTTTCGTTAGATTAGTGTTAACTTCAAAATATTCAGATGCCTGACTAGTGTTTTTTGTATCGTGTGCCTTTCCCGCTAAATGAATAATTGCATCTCCAGTCAGATTATTTTTCCAATTTAAATTTCGCAAAGAAATTTCTTCAATCAAAAAAAAATTAATTGACAAATAATCACAAAGATTTTTACCCACGAAGCCAGATGCACCTGTTAATACGATTTTCATTTACCCACTTTATTACTTACTAGATGCCAAATTTTGTATTTCTAAAAAATACATTTAAATTATTTTTTTTTCAAATTTAAATATATTGACAAGTTTCAATTGTTCTTCAACAAAAAAGGAACGAGAATATCTCTGGCGATTTTTAAAACAATTTAGAGATAGTTTATTAAGAATTTCCCTGTTCGCATTTAGATACTTCAATTTCTCCATAATTTTATTTACATCTTTCGATTTTGAAATTGACTTAACCAAATATCCATTAAAACCATTTTCAATAACATCGGAATTCCCCCTTTCATCTAGTGTTATTACAGGTATACCCATAGACAAAGCTTCAACTATACAAACGGGTAATCCTTCTTTTTTACTTGGAAACAAAAAGACATCAGTAACAGCCAAATACTTTTCAACCTCTGAAGTATAACCTATATTAATTATTTTTTCATTTCTAAATAAATCAATTTCTTCCTGTTCTGTAAGTCCTGTAGAATGTATAGGATCTTTACCCCCTATCAAAAGTAAAACAAATTTATCAGGAAATTTATCTATCAATTTTATAAAGCTATGATAAACTAAATCAAAACCTTTGAATTCAACGAACCTTCCAGTATAGGTAATAATAAACTTATCATTAAGATTCAGTTGATGTTTTAAATTTAACTTATCCACATCGGAAAATCTATTTACATTAAACTTATTTATATCACAACCGACCCCAAAAGAATTATACTTGAATGTATTTTTTTCAATTATTTTCCTTACCAATTCATAATCTTTATTATTAATTAGAAACCTCTTATCTAACCTAAAAAAACAAAACAATTCAACAATGGAAAACATTATTTTTCTAACCCCACTACTAGCATTCATCCCTAGCCCATGAAAAGCCCCCCAATATTCAATATTTTTTTCTCTAAATAAAACGGCAGGAAAAATTCCAGTCGTAAAATGTGCATAAACTAAATTTGGTTTTATAATTGCTATTAACTTTCTGATTTCGGAACCGCTTTTGATTAACTTTTTTACAGATGTGGATCTTGGTATCTCTACTTTATGAAAAATTAAGTTATATTTAGTGTAATCAAATTTATCTACGATTTTAATTACATTCGATGTTGAACATAACACATGAACTTCATTATCGTAGCTCAAATTTACTGCAAGTTCCGCTAAGAAATTATTAAAACTGCCGTAGTCTGTTATTATTAGTAGTAAGCGCATTAATTCTATTTTAATTATAAATGTGAGGGCATTTACCGACAACACCTTTAAGTCCATCAATAAATCCAGAAATACTGTATTTAAAATATTTAACCCTTTCCTTTGATAAAATAAAAAAGACAAGAAATCTCATTGAGTTGAAGGTTATTTCACGAATTTTATACCCTAATGAAATTTTTGAGTCCTTAATCATATATATACTGTTTCTATATAGATAATATCTTCTCAAAGGACTATGAACAGAAATGCTTCTTCCTAATAGTGAAACCCTATTGTCTCCTATGGTATGTTTCATTTTTGAAGATGGCGATGAGAATAAAGAATAACCTTTTGATTTTGCTCTAAATGACCATTCTACATCTATATAATCAATAAATAAATCTTCATTCATGTATCCTACTTTTTTAATTATATCTATCGAAATTAAACATCCGGAAGCAATTAGAAAACTTGCTTCAATTGGTTTATCATTGGGAATAATTCTTTCAATAAAAGGTCCAAAATACTTAGAGATGGGATATGTTTCACCACTTTTCTCATTATAGTAAATAGGACCAACTGCTCCAACTTTGACACCTTCCTTTTTAAGTTCACTTTCAGAGTTTAAAAGTCCTTCTACAAAACCCGAATCAAGTATCGAATCCTGATCAAATAATAGTACATGTGTTGCACCTAGCCCTATAGCTAATTTAATACCTTTATTTTGAGCTTTCCCTAAACCTTCATTTACAAAATTATAGGTAACATTAATTTCTACATCATTCGAGCAAAACAATCTTATTGCTTCCTTTATTTCCTCAATATTTGTTGAATTATTATCTACAATAGTTATATAATTTACCTGTGTTGAAAGTGAAGCCAATTGCCTTGAGAATATTGTGAAGTCGGGATTATATGTAACTATTATAGCACATATGAAAAAATCTTTTGCAAGATAATTAAGATTTGGTTGGGACATAATGTTTATTTTTATTATCGAAAATCTCTACATAGACAAATGCTAAAAATAACATTGAAAATATTGAAAAAAGTACTGGATTTGAAAAAGCTACAACGAAGTAAATAATTAGTGCGCCTTTTAAATAAATATCGGAGCTGAAACGACTCAAAAGTGGCATAAAGTAAAGTAAGCAAAAACTAAGAAATGCAAAAATGCCGTATTTTCTAATAAATTCAAGTTGACTAATTTCTATATTATCAACCACAGCGTAAGTACCTTTAGTAAAAAACACAGATCCAGGTCCTTGTCCAAATAAAAATGCTAAGGGATTATCTGCAAAAATCGCAGATATAGAAATCCAATGGCCATTCCTTATCTCCACTGCATCACTTTCGCCATTAAAAGCACTAAAAAGTTCTTTACCGAATGCTAAATTTTGCAAAATTAAAAACCCAATTACAAAAAAAAATGGCAAATAAGCTATTCTAATCCATGATTTTCTGACAAAAGTGAATAGAGCCCAAAATATTAGAACCATAAAGCCAAATCTAGAGGGCGCCAGAATCAAGCCTATCAATATTAAAATATAAATAAAAAAATTTTTATTTCGTAATGATAAACATCCACATATGATAACACTTAATGTGCCTTGAAAATAAACATTGGGAAGAATATCTCCACTTAAAAAACTTTTATTTCCAAAAAAACCATCTGAATGATTCATTATATAATCATTAGCCGCAAGTATTATACCAACGTCCATAAGTCTTCCAAAAAAGAGAAAAATAACAAATGTTGAAAAAATACCACCTGCAATTACAAAACATTTATCTGATAGTTGACTTCCTTTAGCGTAAAAGTAAAAAAAGGGAAGAAGCATAAATGACATTACCCAATTAATAATCTGGTAAACAGGCACTGAATTAAAAAGAGAAATTAATACTCCAGGAATTAAAAACGTCCCAAAAATCATAAAAATATAAATAAAATTTTTATTAAATGATTGGTATTTATAAATTCCATATAATCCAAAAACAATGATAATCATAAAAGATATATTTCTCAGACGTAAGCCTCCACCTGAATCTAACATAAGGATGGTCAGGCAAATCACATTTAAAATAGTCTTATATTTTGGAATTATATCTTCTTTCATTTACATTATTTATCTAATTAATAAGTTATTCCATTTAGAAATCATTTGTTACCATCAAACAAATTATTTGTCACAACTAACTCACCAAAAATCTATAAACCAACATATAAATAATACTTGAATCTTCTAATTCAATAAAATTTTTAACCACATTCTTCTTATCCATGTTAAGTTCTGCTGCATAACAATCACTAAATTTCTTAATTTGAAGAATATTAGGTTTTAAATATTTTTTGCTTTTAATTTTACCTACAAATAATTTAATCCTAATTATAACTGAAATATTTTCCTTCTTAGTAACACTATTATTGTGACTGCGATAATCTATTAATTGCTCATCAATATGTATAACATTACCAAATCCATATGCTATTAAAGCAATCAAATGGTCATGCATGATAATATCATTCATATCACATTTTAAGATCTCATCCCTAGTTTTTCTATTAATCAAACACGTACAACCTGTCACTATATTTGAAATCATAAGTTTTTTAAAACTAAATTTCTTAGGGTTGAATTTATGTAATTTCCAAAACGAATCTATTATTACGTTATCATATTGATCAATTAGACGTAAATCATGAAAAACTAATAGTGGTTGTTCCTTTTTATAAAATGGCGAACTAACAACCTTATCCATTTGAATTTCAATTTTATTTTCAAGCCAAATATCATCTTGATCACATAAAACTATATATTCGTTTTCTGCTAGTGACAATGCATATTGAAATGATAAATTAGGTCCTAGATTTTTTTCATTAAAAAAAAGTTTTATTTTCTTACATTCTTCTTTGTATTTATTTAAAATTTCTCTTGTAGAATCTGTAGAGCAATCATCTATTATAATAATTTCATCCACGGCATAACTTTGAAAGAGTATAGAATCCAGTTGCTTATTTAAGAACTTACTTCCGTTATAAGTACATAAAACAACAGTTATTTTATTATTTTCGTGCTTGGACATATATCTTTATTAAAACCTTCTTAAATTAAATCTTAAAAATTTATTATATTACAATTTTTCCCTTTTTCCCATGAGAAATACCTTTAAAAATCGATTTAATTTTGTTTATCTTGTCCTTTTCTCCAAGTAACACCTTAATAAATCTTAAAAATATATAATTTCTTACTAAGTTAATTTTATATTTTTTTTTATAAAGAGTAGGATATTTTTTCCATAAAATAATATGATTTCTTACAAGATAGTAAGTACGGAACGAAGAATAATTTAGTGAAGTTGTTAAACCAAAAATAATTTTTAATGGATAACCTAATTCATGAATAAGTTCAATAGATGGAAAAACCATTGTCTTTAGTCCAAAATCATTTTTGATTCTATAACAAAATTCCTGATCAACAGTGTCAATAAACAAATCATTATTAAATCCACCTGCTAAATCAAAAACATTCAAAGGAAAAATAGATCCTGAAGTAATAGCATCAGACTCATCAAATGGTGCAATTGTATTATCAAAAAGTAATTTGCCCCGATTATTAAAATTTGGTGCAAACACCCCTACATTATTTCCTTTAAAATTATCTATCAAGTCAATAAATTTATTCAAATGATGTTCTTTAAAATAACTATCCTGATCTAAAGTCAAAACATGTGTAAAATCGCCATTCTTTAAAAACTCTATTCCTGAATTTATAGCCTTGCCTATTCCCACATTTTTACCATCTCCAATTACTACTATTTCTTTGTTAAATTGACTAAATAACAATAATTCTTCCTCTAAAAGTGAATTTTGATACAAAACTATAGTATCCAAATTTTTAATTAATTTCTCCAGATTAAAAATCAAAGATTTGACATTTGGATTATAAACAATAACAATTGCAGCTAATTTCACTAATTAATTTGTTAAAATTTAGTTCTATAGTAATTTTAATATTTTAGCAGGATTACCACCCACAACAGAATTAGGAGGAATTGATTTAGTCACAACGGAATTAGCACCAATAATAGTATTTTCTCCAATTATAACATTAGGTAAAATTACTACTCCTTCACCAATCCATACATTACTT
>NZ_JBZEER010000008.1:0-249587 GCF_058310175.1 Flavobacterium sp. AK-345
TAGCACCAATAATAGTATTTTCTCCAATTATAACATTAGGTAAAATTACTACTCCTTCACCAATCCATACATTACTTTTAATTTCAACTGATCCTTTAGAATAAAGTGGTCGCTCAAAGGGAGAAAAGATAATAGAATCACTTTCAATTTTTCCATGGTAGTGGTCTGTAATAAAAACTTTACTAGCTATTAGTACACCATCACCAATTATAATCTTATTAATAGCTCCAATATGACAATCGTGATTTATTCTAACATTATCTCCGATTATTATTTTAGGATTAAATTTAAATCCTAAATATTCGTCGATTGCTTCAAGACGGAAGCGCAAACCACAATTGAAATTTTCACCAATTGAAATGTATTTTTCACCATGTAAGTAAAATGGAGATATAATAAAGAAGTTTTTCCCAATTTGATTAAATCGTTTTGCATACCAAAAAGAATAAGCATAATTAAAATAAAAATTTATTATTATTGCCCTGCGAGGAGAAACAATAAAATAAAATATGCTTACTAGCAATTCAACTATCTTAAACATAATTTTTTTCATTACACCTACTCATTATCAGAATGCCATTCCTTTTTTTTATTTTTAAAAATAAAATATGTCCAAATAAAACTTATAGCCGTAATAATCATATATCCCAAGGTCATTCCAAAAGAACCAAAATTTTTCCCTAGAACAATTGCTGAAATTGAACACAATATCCCAATCACGACGCTTAATAATAACATCGGTTCTTTTTTATGGCAGCGAAGATAAGTGGCCCAAGCGTTGATCATGTGATTTAAAAATATTGGTATCGTCATAAATAACATTGGAAAAAAAGGAAGAAAACGATCTGCTATATTTTGACCATCTATTCTTATATTAAAATATCGAAATGCAAAAATTAATATAAAGAAAATAGTTAATGCTACAAAATTTAAAAAAGAAGATTGAATTAGGGTTTTATTAAATAAAAGATCCAATTCTTTATATTTCTTAATTGAAATCAAACCAGAAAAAGCAGGTATTTTTGTACTAATCCAGCTTAATGTAAACATTAAAATAGCGTTTAAAACAGCTAAAGTCATTCCCATTTGACCTGCTGCAATTGGACCTTCCGTAGCAAAAAGCACTGGATTAAATAATTGAAAAATAAAGTATCCACTAATCCAGCTTAAAGCAATTTTCCATTGGAAAGGGAAAATTTCAATTCGATAATTTACCTTATATATATCGATTTTACTCCAGATGAAAAGAAGTATTTTTTTCTTTTCACTAAATATAATCCAGATCGGAATTATCAAAAATGCAATTATAGCCGCTAAGGGACTAGAGAATAACTTAAAGCCAAAAAAAAACAAACTGAGAACTAAAAACAATTGAACAACTTGTTGCGTAAAACGAATTTTGGCTACTTCCTTAATTTTTCCTAATCCCTCCAAAAAAGCTAAAATTGGAGAAATCATTAGAGAAAATGAGGTTGTAATAGAAAGAATTAACCACGGTATTTGCCATTCAACAATATTGCCATTTTTCCCAAATTTATTAAAAAAACAGTAACCTGTTATTAATAAACCAACAAATAACAAAACAGCAATTACCGCAAACCATCTTATTGTAAATCTAAGTAGAGAAGATAATCTAGAGCTTGCTTCTGTTGGTCCAGAAAAACTAATGCTATCTAACCATTTTAATTGTGCAATTTCGTAAGCTACAAACTGAGTAATGATATTAGATAGACCTAATTCAAAAAAAATTTGAATTGCTAATATACTCCCGAAAGTATAATAATAACCCTGCTCAACTTTTGATAAAAATTTTGCAACAAAAATCAAGGTAACAACTCCTCCTCCTGCTTGTATAATTCTGGACAAAACTGTAAATGCTATAGCTCCGTCGATGCCTAATTTGTTTTTTAACAACAAAAAATTTTTTTTCAATATATTTTAAATAGATTATCTAACATTAAACTCTTACCATTATTTTGCACTTTCTATTATTTTTAGTTTTAATTAGTAAAACTTAGTTAGATTGGTTTTTTTATGAATTTAAAAAAAAGATAAAGATTTTTTTTTACTGCAAATAAATAACTAAAAAAAACCATTTTAGAGTAACTATATTTACCATAATAAATTTGCAAATTTTCTTTAATATTCTCCAAATCAAAAGTATATTCGTTTTTAATTATTTTAGTATTATAATACCAGCTAGCTAAAAAATTAAAAAACAGGTCTTTCTTTATTTTCTCAAAAGTAATAATAGAAAGATGACCTTTTATCATTGCTTGTTCGATCAGCTGTAAATAATCTACAGCAAAAGTTCTAAACAAATTGTACCCACCCTTTTTTGATACTTCCTGATTTTCAAAATAAACATAATCATTAATAATAAATAAATCTTTTGAATATTGACTAAGAAATAAAGAAGTGTGTGGAAACATTGTATTAACTTCTAAATCTGAAATTTTATTAAAATCTTCTTTCCAAATCGAAAATCCGGAACTCCATGAGCTCCAAAATGACAAATCGGAATTAAAAGAATTAAAACAACTATAGCTTCTTATTCCATCTATACCAGAACCTTTAAAAAAAATCAGTGGTTTTAATAATTCTTGTTGTTTGATAAAAGAAATGAATTTTGATAATCCTTGATTTGAAAATAAAGTATAATTATTATGCAATTTTAAAAACATACCTCTACCTAATTTTAAAGCATTTAATGAATTCAAAAATCCTTCGCAATCCGTCCTACTGTATATAATATTAGGAAAATGTTGGTAAGATTTTAATAAAATTTCTAACTCATTATTTTTTGAATTATCAGATAGTACTACCTCAAAATCACAAAAAGGCACTATACAATCATTATATATACTATCTAAAGTATTTTTTAAAATTTCAATTCGCCCATTAGTTGGAATACATATTGAAAGATAAACTTTATCCATTTAGTTATTTATTTTTCATTTTGACCAATTCATGGTTATAAAAGTTTCTAATACCTTCTTCTAAGCTAATTTTTTTAGAATCACCAACTAAGTCAGTATATTTCTCAACATTTAATATCATAATCGGAACATCAACCGATCTTCCTTCTAAATATTCAACTTCAAAATCTTTTATTGAATATTTCTTTAAAATAGCAATAATATCATTTATAGAAGATCCTTGACCACTACCTATATTGTATATTTCATTATTTGAGCCATTTTCAATAATAGCAACAACTCCTTTTGCCAAATCATCAATATTGATATAGTCCCTAACGACAGTTCCATCTCCCCATATAGATATTTTCTCGTTATTCAATAAATGTCCAATTGAAGCCGCTATCAAACCTTGCTTACCAAATATATTCTGTCCGATACCATAAGGATTTGAAGGTCTTAAAATAAGATAATTTAATCCTGACTTTTTGCCTTCTAATAAAATAGACTGCTCTATTATAAGCTTTGACTGGCCGTAATAAGAAATTGGATTTGTTGCACTTGACTCTATAAAAAAACCATTTTCATTAATACCATAAATAGCACCACCTGAAGAGAAAAAAACAAATTTAACATTCGATTTAGCAAAAAAAGGAAGTAAGGTTATTGTTGGTTTAATTATTGCATCAAATTCATTAAGATATTCATCAATATTACTCGATGGAATTAAAGTTGAAACTAGATGAATAACAGTATTAATTGAATGATCTAAAACAATTTTTTTTACTAACTCTATCTCTTCTAATTTGCCGTAATAAATTGTAAAATTATTATTTGAATGATGTAATGAACCATTTGGCAATTCTAATACAAATATTTTGTACTTTTCCTTTGCAAAAAATTTAATAATATTAGACCCTATAAAACCAGTACCTCCTATCAATAATACATTTTCCATACACTTAATTGATTCAGAACCTCATTACAATTTATTGTAATTATCCCTGACAAAAATATTTCAATTTTAAACTAAATTTTTAAATATTTTTTTTAATATAAGAAATAAAATACTTAGGAAAACTGCTAAGAAGCCTCCTAGTAGAATACCCTTATGCTTACTTAATCCTTCTTTTGCTAATGGTAAAATGGGTCTATCTATTACTTGTATTAACGGAGTTTCTTTACGAAGAGTAACTTTAGCTAATTCAGCCTGTTTTACTAATTCTGTCAATATAGCGGTATTTGCCTGAACATCAACTTGCCTGTTTGCAGAAGGCGCTCTACGAACATTCATAGCTGGATTTAAGTTAAAAGTATTATCATTTGCAACTGCAACACCTGTAATAGACCTATTTAATTCTCTACGAATAGAATCGACCTGATGTTCTAAAATTGACATATTTATTCTAGCTTTTTTACTTTTAGTTTCAATATAAAATTTACCTACTTCTTTTACTAAAGCTTCACAAAAGTATTTAGCAAACATCTCGTTATTAGAAGACATGTCAATACTAATTATTGCAACTTTTTTATCTTTTTGTCCAACAGTTAACCCTTTCGCAGATAAACCATTATATAACGACCCTAAAATACTATCATGAACGCGAGTAAAATTTTTGCGTTCGCTATCTGGTAGAAATTTAATTTTAGCCAGTTTTGGATTTTCATTCCAACTAGCTCTGATATTATTAATAGCAATATACATTTCAGCTAAAGAAATTATTTTTCCATTATAATCAACAGGAGTTAATAGTGTCTGCTCAACCATCCTGCGGGATTTGAATAACTCTGTTAAATTCGAACCTGTAAATATATTCCCTCCATTACCTCCTAAATCTAAACCAAAGGAACTGGCCAAACCCAATGCACCTCCTAAACCACCACTGGATTTATCATCTTCCAATACAAAAGATAAAGTTGCAGTATAAATAGTTTTCTTAAATAATAACGAATAAGTTAATCCTAAAACAGCTCCAAAAATCCCTGCCAAGACTATTGTTTTCCACTGAGAAATGAGATATAAATAAAACACATTACCTTTTTCAATTAATTCTCTTAACGAAATTTCATCTTTTTGAATAGGTCCTTTTTCCATCAAATTCTTATTTAAAAGCTGTAACAATTAACAATGCCAAACTAGCAAATGCAGTTCCAAGCCCTGCCCATTCTCCTGCGCTCATTTTTGTTGTCTCTGGTTTTTCCGGCACAACAATTTGGGAGTCAGGTTCCACTTTTGGATAAGATCTAAAAAACAAAAATGAACCAGTTACTGATGCCTTCCCATTTGGATAAATAATATAGGCCTTTCTTTTCCATCCTTTATGATCAACTCCACCAACAGCATCAATGTAGTACTTAAATCCTTTTCCACTTCTATATGGAATTTCAGAAGTTAACAATACATTTCCAGTTACTTTGACACCCTCATTATAAACTGAAACCTCGATTTCATCACCAGGAAATAAAGTAACGTTTGAATAATGATTTTTATCTTTAACTATTTTTTCCCAGTTAATAGGAATTGTCGCGAATTTTAATTCATCCCTAAGCTTTTTAGATAATTTAGAACTTAATGTATCTTTTTCTTTTAAATTTGAATCTTTTAGATCTTTTCCTTCTTCAGTTAGTTTCTTATCAAGATTAAGATTTACACTTTCTAACTGCTCAATTTGTTCTTCCTTAATCGGTCTTTTAATTTTCATACCATCCAGATTAGCAATTGATGTTAATCCTCCAGCTCTCATTACAACATTGTAAACTGTTTCTCTTTTATTAGCGAGTACATACTTACCTGGATAAGTTACAGCCCCAGTAACTTTAACCATTTCAGGCTTTTCATAAACAGCCATTCTTCTTATATTAATAACATCGAAAGGTTTTAAAACAAAATTTTTAATTTGTTCATTATTATCAGCAGTGATTTCAAGTTCTACTAGTTCGATACGCTTTGGATCGCTGTCGTCAATTGCATCAGATTTTACCATCCTTGCGATCTCAACTCTTTTTGAAGCTGAACCTGTCAATCCTCCGACTTGTACAACTAGGTCGTTTAAGGTTAAATTCTCAAAATATTCGTATTCTCCAGGATTTTTTACTTCTCCATCTATAGTAATTTTATATTCTTCTCTAAAATCAAGTATCGAATAAACTGTAACAATATCTTCTCTTTTTAGCTCAATATCAGAATTTAAATCCCCTGACAAGGCTGCACTTAAATCAACATTTACAATTTCTGTAGTTAAATCTGTTTTTAACCGAATAATTCTTGCTCGTTTCGTATAGGCATCTTCTTTAATACCTTCAGCTCTTGTAATAAGATCTGAAATTCTCATTCCTTCACTATATGAATAATAATCTGGTCTAAAAACTGCTCCTTCTATCTTAATACGATTTTCAAATCGATTTAAGATTTTTGTAACTTTAAAGACATCTCCTGATTTAGGCAAATAAGAACCAAATTCGCTTTCGTTAATATCATGAACTTTAAACTCTTTACCTGTTTTTTGCAAAACATTTACTGATGCTGTGTAAGCGAATTCATTAAATCCAGAAGCGAAATTTAGTAAATCAGAAAAGGTTTCTCCTTTTTTCATCTCGAAAATTCCTGGTCTTTTTACTTCTCCTTCAACTACTACCCTTTCAGTGTATGCAGGAATTCTAATTACATCATTATCTCTTAAATTTACATTCTCCGATTGATCTCCTTTAACTATAAATTTATAAATATCAACATTTTTATAAACTTTGTTATTTCGGATCAATTCTATATTTCTATAACTACCATTTTTACCTGGCCCACCTGCCAGATGCAATGCATTATAAACAGAGGCAAGAGATGAAATAGAATAATTCCCAGGTTGCTTCCCTCCCACAATTGTCACTTTTATAGTTCTAATATCACTTAAACTTACACTAACTTGAGACTGCCCAGATCTAACGGTACTGTACACTCTTGCAATTGCGGCTTTTATTTTTTGCGTAGCAGCCTCAATTGACATTCCTGCTACTGCAATTTGACCAACATTTTGAATTGTAATTTTACCTTCAAAGTTTACAGGAACAGTATCATCAAATAGTTGAACACCATAGACACTAACTTCCAATTTATCACCTGGTCCCAGAACGTAATTTACTGGCGTTGCCATTTTTAAATCTGGCTCAAAACTTAAAGTTGGATTATCAAATAATTCAGATCCAAAAATCAAAGCATTTAAGGAATCTTTTATTTTTTCATTTTTAATTTTTTCTTGTTTTCTTCCAAATTCTGAATCTTCGTCTGTATCTTTTAATTTATCCTTGTCTTTTTTATCCTTATCTTTTTTATTCTTGTCTTTTTTATCCTTATCGCTGGAATTTTTCTTCTCATATTCTTTCACTCGAGTTCTTAATTTATCGAATTCATTTTGGCTCATTCCCTTTGACAAAGCCATTGATTCAACATCATCAATTGTTGCACTATTACTTTTTAATTGAGAAATTATTCTACCAATTTCATCATCTGACAAATAATCTACTTTTACAGTACTTAGATCTTTAGATTTTATAATATCCTGAGCATTTGCATTAAAAGACATTAGTAAAATAAAAAATAATGTAAGAACGTATATTAATTTTTTCATATTTGATTTATAATTTAACCTTAAGTTTATTTAAAAAAACTTATTTGTTTACGAATATTGTTTTTGATAATACTCTTTATATGAACCTGAGGTTACGTTTTGCAACCATTCTTCATTGTTCAAATACCAATTAATAGTTCTTTCTAATCCTTCTTCAAAAGTTACAGATGGTTTCCATCCTAATTCTTTATTAATTTTAGAAGCATCAATTGCATATCGTAAATCATGACCTGGTCTGTCTTTTACATAAGTAATTAACTCTTGAGAAGTTCCTTCAATTTTTCCTAATTTTTGATCCATAATTTGGCATAATAATTTTACCAAATCAATATTTTTCCATTCATTAAATCCTCCTATATTATATGTTTCATGATTTTTTCCTTCATGAAAAACTAAATCAATTGCAATAGCGTGATCTTCTACGAAAAGCCAATCTCTAGTGTAATTCCCATCGCCATAAACAGGTAATGGTTTGTTATTGATTATATTGTTTATAAAAAGAGGAATCAACTTTTCAGGAAAATGATACGATCCATAATTATTAGAACAATTAGTTAAAACATATGGCAGGCCATAAGTCTCTCCGTAAGCTCTGACAAAATGATCAGAACTCGCTTTGGAAGCCGAATATGGAGAATTAGGGTCATATGAAGTCGTTTCAGTAAATAGACCTTCTGCCCCTAGTGATCCATAAACTTCATCAGTACTAATATGATAGAAACGTTTGCCTTCGAAATTATTTTTCCATTGATTCTTGGCAGCGTTTAATAAATTCATAGTTCCAATAACATTTGTTTTTACAAATGCCAATGGATCTTCTATAGACCGGTCAACATGAGACTCAGCTGCTAAATGTAGAACTCCTTCGAAATTATGTTCTGAAAAAAGTTTATTTATAAAGGATTCATCCACAATATCGCCTTTTACAAAAGTATAGTTTAACTGATTTTCAATATCTTTAATATTCTCAAGATTTCCGGCATAAGTTAAAGCATCTAAATTGAAAATTTGGTATTCAGGATATTTATTTACAAAGCGACGAACTACGTGAGAACCAATAAAACCAGCACCACCTGTTATAAGAATTTTTTTCATTTTATTAATTAATTTAGTAAATCAGAATTTATTTTTTCTAATTCGGTATAGATATCTTTAACATCTTGTGAATTTTCTTTTTGCAGAATTAAATTTGCTGTATCTGTATAAACAAAAATAGTGTTTTTTAATCCTAAAAATGTAGTGTGCTTTCCACTCCCAATAACCATATTTCCATTTTTATCAATATGATGTCCTTTTGAAACTAAATAATCATAAACTGATTCAAAAGATCCTAAATCTGACCATGAAAATGATGCCGGAACTACCTTTATTTTTTTACTACGCTCCATTACAGCATAGTCGATACTTATTGATGGTATTTCTAAAGATAAATCTAAATCTAAAAAACCATCTTTACTTGCTTCCCAAACAGCTTTTGATTTCTCATAAACTTCAGGTTGAAATTGCTTTAACTCTTCTAAAAGAACTCCGGCCTTAAAACAGAACATTCCACTATTCCATAAAAAATTTCCTTTTGCAATAAACTCCTTTGCAGTCGTTTCGTTAGGTTTCTCTCTAAATGATAAAACTTTATCTCCTTTTGATTCAATATAACCATATCCCGTTTCAGGCTTGGTTGGAATAATTCCAAATGTGACTATATAACCATCTTGTGCTTTTGAAATTGCTTCATCAATTGCCTGATTGTAATTCTCCATTCTATCAATAATATGGTCAGAAGGCGTTACAATTAATATATCATCCGGATTTGATGCAAATGCAGCAAAAGCAATAGCCGCCGCTGTATTTCTTGGAGTAGCTTCAACAATATTCACATAAGCAGTATTGGTTTTATTCATAACTTTACCACTTAAATGATGATTGTCTACATTACCTACAACCATTACTTTATTTGCTAAATGACTATTTCTATCAACCGTCATCTCAAATAATGATTTATTCTCAAATATCTCAAGATATTGTTTAGGTTGACTCTTACGGGAAAGTGGCCATAATCTACTACCAACTCCACCCGTCAAAATTACATGTATAATTGAATTGTTTTTCTCCATTTTTCTTTTAGTATAAAAAAAAGAATTTCAGTTCTATAATCTATTATCGGCTATAGCACCTAAAACTCCTTTTACGTCATATAATAAACTATTTGATTTTTGTAACTCTGAAAAGTTTAATTCTAAAAACTCAGCATGGGCAACTCCTAAGACAATAGCATCAAATTTTTCTGCTGGTAATGAATCTATTGTCGTCAATTTATATTCTTTTTTAACTTCTTGTATATTTGCTAATGGGTCATATATTGTAACTGATATACCATATTCTTTTAATGATTTTACTACATCTACAATTTTGGTATTTCTAACATCGGGGCAATTTTCCTTAAAAGTAATTCCAAGCATCAGAAGGTTTGCTCCATTAACTGAAATCCCTTTTTTAATCATTAATTTAACCACTTGCGACGCTACGTATTCTCCCATACTATCATTCAAACGTCGTCCTGCTAAAATTATTTCAGGATGATATCCAAATTCTTGTGCTCTTTGTGCTAAATAATAAGGATCTACACCAATGCAATGTCCTCCAACCAAACCAGGTTTAAAGGGTAAAAAATTCCATTTAGTCGCTGCCGCTGTTAATACTTCTTGTGTATCAATATTCATCAAATTAAATATCTTGGCTAACTCATTTACAAAAGCGATATTAATATCTCTTTGTGAGTTTTCAATAACCTTTGCGGCTTCGGCAACTTTTATACTTGGTGCTAAATGTGTACCTGCTGTAATGACAGATTTGTAAAGAGCATCAACTTTTAAACCAATTTCTTTTGTTGATCCAGACGTTACTTTTAAGATTTTCTCAACAGTATGTTCCTTATCTCCCGGGTTTATTCTTTCTGGTGAATATCCGGCAAAGAAATCGACATTAAATTCTAAACCTGAAACTCTTTCTAAAACAGGGATGCATTGTTCCTCTGTAACTCCTGGATATACAGTAGATTCATAAATTACAATATCATCTTTTTTTAAGACTTTTCCAACAGATTCACTAGATTTATATAAAGGAGTTAAATCTGGACGATTATTTTTATCAACTGGCGTTGGAACTGTTATTATAAAATAATTACAATCTGCAATATCACTTAAAGTAGTAGTGCAATACAATCCATTTTCATTATTAGAATTAGCAACTAAGACTTTTTGTAAAGTCTCATCATCCACTTCTAAAGTTGTATCAGTACCTGATTTTAAAGTAGCTACTCTTGATTCATTTATATCAAAACCCACAACTGGATATTTAGTAGCAAATAGTCTCGCTAAAGGAAGACCAACATAACCCAAACCTATAATGGCAATTTTTATGTTTTCATCCATTTTTCTTATCTTTTTATCAACTTTGATCATTACAACTCATGGCTTCGCCACTCTGAGTCACAAATATTGGACACAGATACTCTAGAATCATTTTTTGGCAAATATAACACATTCACTCAATTTATTCAATGAGTTTCTTACAGAACTACAAAAGAAACAGAATAAAAAAAATAACGGGTTTTCAAATCTTTACAAATCAGATAACAACGATTTTTTTTACAAGAAAAAAGAGAGCAAATATCACACAAAAAGTGATTTTTGCTCTCTTATTCTTATTATTTGATGCTGATTGTATCCTAAAATTATTTATATTTTATTTTCAGAACACATCCTAAAGATTCCAAAACTAAAATATAATGCGTATTAGAAACTTCTTTTACTATCGCATCCTGATTACTAAAAGCTCCTGTTTCTAATGTTATACGATCACCAACCTGAATTGAAGTTACTGAAACATCACTTAAATTAGGAGACGATAGACTTTTCTTTATAACATTAATCTCTTCGTCTCTTACAATTGCAGGTTTTCCTAACCAAAACAAATATCGAACTACACCCGAAATTTGAAAAACAGAATTTCGCTCACTTTCCAACAACTTAACAAATACATAAGAATTAAAAAGCGGCACTTCAACTTTCTTTTTTCTGTCTGACCATTGCTTTATTTGGGTAATGACAGGACAGTAAGATTCAATTCCAATTTCAAGTAGTCTCTCTGCAACCTTTTTCTCCCATTTGGGTTTAGTATAAATAACATACCAATTCATAATTTTTTCTATCTTGAAAATCCAGCCCTTTTTGTTATTACTATTTATTTAAATTTCAGATTAACTTTAATCTTCAATTAAGAACCTATTCCATTATAAATAAACCCAATTGCTTCTAATTCTTTACCATTTAATATATTTCTTCCATCAAAAACAAAAGCCGGTTTATGCATTGAATCGTAAATTTTCTTCCAATCATAAGCAGCAAATTCATCCCATTCAGTCAGAATTGCAATTGCATGTGATCCATTGCAAGCATTATAAGCATCATCAAACGTTAAAACTGCTGAATTGTTTTCTTCAACTAATCTTGTTTCTAAATAATTTAAATCATTTAGCATTTTATTTCTTGAAACTTTCGGATCATAAACTGAAATTTTCGCTTGTTCATTGATTAAATCGTCTGCTACATATATAGCCGCAGACTCACGTGTATCATTGGTGTCTTTTTTGAATGCCCAACCTAAAAAAGTAATTTTTTTATCCGCAACGGTGTTGTATAGCGTCTGAACAATTTTATTTGAAAATCTTCTTTTTTGATGATCATTCATAATAATTACTTGCTCCCAATAATCTGCAACCTCAAGTAATCCATAAGATTTAGCGATATAAACCAGATTAAGAATATCTTTCTGAAAACATGAACCTCCAAATCCTACTGATGCTTTTAAAAATTTAGGACCGATTCTACTATCCATTCCAATCGCTCTGGCAACCTCGTTTACATCTGCTCCGGTTTTTTCACATAGTTCAGACATTGCATTTATTGAAGAAATACGTTGAGCTAAAAAAGCATTTGCTGTAAGTTTTGATAATTCTGATGACCAAACATTTGTAGTCAATATTTTATCTCTACTTACCCAATTAGCATAAACATCAACTAAAGAATTAATCGCAGCTTCGCCTTCTGGTGCTGTATCTCCGCCTATTAAAATTCTGTCTGGATTTAATAAATCTGAAACAGCAGTTCCTTCTGCTAAAAATTCAGGATTTGATAAAATCTGAAATTGAACTCCATTTCCAGTATTATCCAGAATACTTTTTATCGCCTCGGCAGTTCGAACAGGCAAAGTAGATTTCTCTACAACAATTTTATTTTGTTTAGCAACTTTTGCAATTTGCCTTGCGCATAATTCAATATATTTAAGATCCGCAGCCATTCCTTTTCCTTTTCCATAGGTTTTGGTAGGCGTATTTACTGAAATAAAGATAACTTCAGCTTCATCGATTGCTTTTTCAACTTCTGTGGAGAAAAAAAGATTTCTTCCTCTCGCCTCAGCTACAATTTCTGAAAGTCCAGGTTCGTAAATAGGTATATTTTCTGTATTTGGATCATTCCAATCTTTAATTCTTTGTTCATTCAAATCAACAACAGTCACTTGAATATGAGGGCATTTTTGCGCAATTACTGCCATTGTTGGCCCTCCAACATAACCAGCTCCAATACAACAAATTTTTGTGATTTTCATTTATTTCTTATTATGTTATCCTTGATTTATTTCAAATTATTCCAATACCAATTTACTGCTTCTTTTAACCCATCCTGCAACGAATATTTTGGATTGTAACCTAATATATTTTTTGCCTTATCAATACTTGCTAATGAATGTGGAATATCCCCCACTCTGTTTACTCCATAGACAACTTCAACATCTGCTATTTTTGAATCAAATTCAGCTAAATATTTTTTCAAATACCCTACCAGATCATTTAATGTATTTCGATCACCATATGCCGTATTATAAACAGTGTTTATAGCTTCCGGATTTTGACTTGTCATAGCTAATTCATTCATCTGAATTACATTATCAATATAAGTAAAATCACGAGAATAATTTCCATCACCATTAATTACCGGACTTTCATAATGCATGAATTGCATTACAAATTTAGGAATTACTGCAGCATAAGCACCATTTGGATCCTGTTTTCTTCCAAAAACATTAAAATAACGTAATCCAATAGTTTCTAAACCATACGTTTTACTAAAAATCTCCGCATATAATTCATTTACATATTTCGTAATTGCGTACGGCGATAAAGGTTTTCCTATGACATCTTCTACTTTTGGCAATCCTTGAGAATCTCCATAGGTTGAAGAACTTGCAGCATAAATAAAACGTTTAATTTTTGCATCGCGTGAAGCTACCAAAATATTAAGAAATCCTGAAACGTTAACATCATTTGTAGTTATCGGATCATTTATAGACCTTGGCACAGAACCTAAAGCTGCCTGATGTAAAACATAATCAACATCTTTTACAGACAAAACACAATCTTCTATATTTCGTATATCTCCTTCAATTAATTTAAAATTAGGATGATTTAAAATATCTTTCAAATTATGACGATGGCCCGTCGAAAAATTATCTAAACAAATTACTTTATGACCAGATTTTAGAAAATACTCACATAAATTTGAACCAATAAAACCCGCTCCACCCGTAATCAAAATTTTATATTGAGTTGATGCTTCCATTTATTGAATTTATTTTTTATTGAATTTATTAGAAAGAGACTTTATAAAACCTGGCTTTACTTCTTCTTCGTGATAACCATTAGAATATACTCCATAACCGTACCCGTAAGCAGTTCCATATTTTGCTTTATTCTCATATCCATTCAAAACAATACTTGTATTATTTAGCTCTCCTCTTTTTACTCTAGTATTCAACAACGTGATCATATCTTTTTTAGTATAATTTTGTCTAACAATATACAATGTTACATCTGCATACTGAACCAATTCTAAAGCATCGGAAACAAGACCAACCGGCGGAGTATCTAAAATAATATAATCATATTTTTGTTTTAGCTCTTCTATCAACTCTTTCATAGCTTCACTTATGATAAGCTCAGACGGGTTGGGTGGAATAGGGCCGGAAAGTATAACATCAAGATTAGGAATTTCTGTTGGATTAATAATTTCACTCAACGTTTTTTGTTTAATTAAATAATTCACAACTCCTGTCTGATTACTCAAATTAAACTCATCAGCTAATCTGGGTTTTCTTAAATCTAAACCAATAATAACAGTTTTCTTTTCGCTTAAAGCGAAAATAGTAGCAATATTTATAGAGCAAAATGTTTTTCCTTCTCCACTTATAGATGAAGTGATCATTAACGTTTTTGAACCACTTACCTGCTGTTTTTTGTACAAAAATTGTAATGAAGAACGAATAGCTCTAAAAGACTCAGAAAGTGCCGATTTTGGCTTATCAAATACTGCTAAATTAACATTATCCTTATTTACTCCAATTACTCCAATAAGTGGAATCTGAGTCAATTTATTAATGTCTTCAGTATTTTGAATTGAATTATTAATGAAGAAAATTCCAAAAACGAATAACAAAGGAACTAAAATACCTAAAAATAAAGCCAATACATAATTTACAGAAGTTTTAGGTCCAATTAAACCACCTCCAATATCTTTGGCCGGATCAATAAAATGTATATCTGATAAATTAGAAGCTTTTACAATTTCTGCTTCATTGCGCTTTTGAAGAAATTCAGTATAAATATTATCATTTAAATCATATTTTCTTTTAATCTTCAATAATTCCTGCTGTTCTTCCGGCAATTTTTTAACTGTACTTTCTGCCTGTCCAATTTTGGCATTCACCATAGATAAATCGTACAACAATGAAGATTTTGCTGTACCTATATTTTCTAATAAAACATCTTTAACAGCACGCATTTGGTTATCAAAATCTTTAAAAATCTTATCGCTTTTTACTGCATAAGCCATCTCTGACCTTTGAGTAGAAAGTGCTATTATTTTGGACACATTGGCAACAATATTTGGATCTTCAATTCCAGCAACTGACGGAGCCGGAAGCCTGGAATAATCGACACTGTTATTCAAATAAGTTTTTAATGAATTATAATATGCTATTTTTCTGGAAATTTGATCTCTCTCTACATCAAAATTCATTATTTGATCTGAAAACTTTGCACCTCCGGCTTCTATATCATAAACATTCTTATCTTTTCTGAAAGTTTTTAATTCATTTCCGGTTTGCTTCAATTGCCCTTCCATAGCCACAAGCGTGCTATCTATAAATCGTATTGTATTGTTTGCAAATTGATTTTTTCCGTCAAGCTGAATTTTTATCAACATTCTTACGGTAGCATTTAGATATTCTACCATTCGGGCTTTGTTTGTACCCTGCATACTTAAAGTCAATATAGAACCTCCTTTATCGTCAGAATCAATATTTATACCTCTGTATTTTGATACTGTGCCATTAAAATCATTGAATCTTACAAAGTATTCATTTCCTTTATAAAAACCGGGATTATCATTGATTTGTAACTTCCAATTTAAAAAAGGCAATGTAACCTGTTCTCCCACTTTATACCTTTTTACAAATTCTGCAGGCTGTACATTTGTATTCGAATAAGTATTGGTCGTGTAGTCTACTACTGAAACTGAAGAATTTTCAAACGGAATTCGAATTTCATATACATTTTCACTTAAAAACTTAATCCCAATTAAAGTATTTGCAAGCTGACCTTTTGATTTATCAATATTTAGATAAAAAGGAACTGCTCCGTATGCATCGGTCAAATTATATTTTCCTTGTTTCAGATAATCAATATAAAATTGCAACTTACTCACAACTAACTCATTATGCGATCTTGATTGCAATATAGTCGAAATTCCATTTACCTGATCAGATATTCCTCCCCAATTAAAGACCAAACTTGTATTTGAAGTAAAAAAAGGATTACTTTCTTCTTTGATAGAAATCATCGTTTGCATTGCGTAAATTTTCTCTTTTCGAATATTTACCTGATATGCAATTGTAAATGCAATTATTAAACTAGCGAGAAACCATTTCCAATAACTGGCAATTTTTAATAAAAACCCTTTAAAATCAAAATTTGAATGATTTTCAAAAATCGAAAAATCTTTTATATCTAACATTTTTTGAATTTAGTTTAATTTTTCAGAATCAAATAAACCGTCGTTGCTAATGACAACAAGGTTATAATTGTACCAATTGATTGTATTCCAGTTTGTCCTGTTCCCCATGTTTTTTGTCTTAGTGGTTTTACATAAATGTAATCATTAGGCTGTAGATAATAATATGGAGATTTCATCACATTTACATCAGTAAGATCAAGGTCGTTCATTTGAACTCCCGTTGGTGTTTGACGAATTACGGTTACAGCTCTTCTATTTCCAACAGTCGTAATATCTCCAGCGTTTGCAATAGCTTCCATAATATTTACATGTTGCTGAAATAGTGTTTTAGTTCCAGTACTTCCCACTTCTCCATTAATTGTATATCGAAAACCCGCTAATTTGACGGTCACAAAAATATTCGCATCACTTTTAAAATATTCTTCAAGTAATTTTTTTTCAATTTTAACTCTTACCTCCTCGATTGTAAATCCAATTACATTTATTTCACCTAAAATTGGCATACGGATATTTCCATGATCATCGACCGTAAAACCATTGAAATATAATGATGATTCTGATTTTGCTGTAGTTCCTGAAGCTGATTCGGTTGAATTAAAAATAGTAACAAGTTTAGGATCAATTGCTTTTATATCGATACTAATAATATCATTAACTTGCAATCTATAAGGTTTAGATTCGACTGCGGCAATTGTATTTTGTTCTGCTGAAGTATTTTTATCTTGTAAATACACCAAATCTTTTATTGGAATACAAGATGTAAAAAGTGTGCTAATTAACAGCAATATATAAAAGCTTTTTCTTGTCATTATTTAAAATTTAGTCGCAAATATAGCTTTTCCTTTAATCTTCAGGAAATCTAACTTTTGTTTGGTTTTATTTAGTTGTTTTTAAAAGTTTTTTCGAATGGTACTCTGTGTAAAATACTTCTTCCAAGTGTAATTTCATCAGCATATTCTAATTCGTCCCCCACAGATATTCCTCTTGCAATTGTCGAAATCACAATTTCAGATTCTGCAATTTGTTTATAGATATAAAAATTAGTTGTATCGCCTTCCATAGTAGAGCTTAGCGCAAAAATAATCTCAATTACTTTTCCGGCTTTCACTTTTTCTACTAAACTTGAAATATTTAATTGCCCAGGCCCAACACCTTCAATTGGAGAAATTTTTCCTCCGAGTACGTGATAAATTCCTTTATATTGTCCTGTATTTTCGATTGCCATCACATCTCTAATATCTTCTACGACACAAATCGTCTGATGGTTTCTGCCTGAATTTGCACAGATTTCGCAAACTGTTGTATCAGAAATATTATGACAGCTTCTACAAAACTTAATATCTTCACGCATATTTAGCAATGCCTGAGATAAAAAACCAGTTTGTTCCTTTGGTTGCTTTAGCAAATGCAAAACCAATCGTAATGCCGTACGCTTACCAATACCTGGTAATTGCGACATTTCGTTAACCGCCTTTTCTATTAACTTTGATGAAAATTCCATAACGACAAAAGTAATACTTTTAATGGTTTAGTAGACTTGGGGACAACTAAATTCACTGTGTTTTAAAGAGCAAATATACTACTAAGAGTTTTTTTACTTAAATTATAAATCAAATCCTTTCTTATTATTGAACAGAATAAAAAAGGATTTGAACTAAACCGGACAATCCGGAAAATTAGTATTGATTTGTTGCCAATAAAACCAAAGTACAAGCAACTTCTGCCTTAATATCATTCAATTCAAGCAACTGATATAATTCAGGATTTTCAGTTCCTGGATTAAAAACTACTCTTTTTGGCTGAGCTTCGATTATGTAATTGTAATAATCACGCTGACGCGTAGGGTTTAAATACAAAGTTACTGTGTCTATATTTTTAACCGGAATTGCTTTGGTTTGAATTTTTACACCGGCTACTTCACCGGTATTTTGACCAATTGCTAAAACAGTATGTCCTTTTTGAACCAACATATTTATAGCTCTATATGCGTATCGATCTGGTTTTGTAGTAGCTCCCAGAACTAAAGTTTTCTTATTTTTCATCATTTTAAAATATTTTACAAAAGTAGTCAAAAAGAATGAGCTAATTTTAAGTTATTAATTTACGAATTAAAGCAATAAAAAACGAATAACCTTACATCAAATTGTTCTGTAATATTAAAATTTGACTATTTTTACTTCGTTAACCAAAACTCTATGGATTTATTTATTTACTTATTTGCTGCTCTTTTTTCGGTTTTAAACCCAATTGGCACTGTTCCTATTTTTGTTGGACTTACACAGGATGACTCTCAGAAAGAACGCTCGAGAATTTCACTTTGGACAGCGATAAATGTTTTTATAATTTTAATGGTTTCTTATTTTATAGGTCAATATGTTTTAACCTTTTTCGGGATCAGCATTGACGCTCTTAGAATTGCCGGCGGAATCGTAATTGTGAATTCGGGCTTTTCTTTACTTTCAGGGAAATTCAACAAAAAACGAGGCATCAACAAAAAAATTGAAAATGAAGCACACCATCGAAACGATATTGCGCTTACTCCATTAGCAATACCAATGTTAGCTGGCCCTGGATCGATGTCATTATTAATTGCTTTTTATCAGGAACACCATAAAATGAATGAAATCATTATTTCTAGTTTAGCCATTTTTGCGATTGCCGTTGCCATTTTTGCCATACTTAAAAGCGCACATTACTTAGCCCGTATATTAGGAGCTTCAGGAATTGTAGCAATATCAAGAATAGTTGGTTTTATTGTAATTTCTATTGGGATTCAATATATAGTAAGCTCAATCGTAAATATTATCAAAGGAAATTTGATGTAATTCATTTCTATATTTATATTAAAAACAAAAGGGATAAAACATACGTTCTATCCCTTTTTTATATTCTGAAAATTACTTTTTAATTTCTTGGTAAAAATACTTCAGCCATCATGCATCTTGCACTTCCGCCTCCACAAGCTTCAATTGTATCTAAACTTGAACTTAAAATTTCTGCATGATTTTCTAATTGTGCAATTTGTTTTGGAGTTAAACTCTGATGTGCCGATGCGCTCATAACAATATATTTTTTGTCATTTGCCCCTCGAACTTCCAGCATATTACCGGCAAAATTATTTACCTGAGCCTCCGTAATCAAAATAACTTCTTTCTTGTCAGCTTTTAGATTATCCAACACCATTTTACGTTCTTTCTTATCATCTATACAATCTGCACAAATAACAGCAAAAGTTTCACCCAAACACATCATTACATTGGTGTGATAAATCAATTTTCGTTCTCCATCAACTGTTTGAAATGCTTCGAAAATAACCGGAGCATAATCAAAATCTTCACAAAATTCGATAAACAATTCTTCATCAGCTCGAGGAGACAAAGCACAATATGCTTTTCCGTTTGCTCGATCTAAAAGTAGACTTCCTGTTCCTTCCAGAAAAAAACCATCATCTTCTGCAGATGTATAATCCATTATATTAGAAATCTCAAAACCTTTTTCTTCGAGAGTATCTAAAATATCTTCACGACGTTCATGGCGACGATTTTCAGCAAACATTGGATATAAAGCTACATCTCCATTTTCATGAAATGAAACCCAATTGTTTGGAAAAATACTATCCGGAGTATCTGTATCCAAAGTATCTTCAATAACTGTCACATCAACTCCAACTGCTCTTAACTTCTCAACGAAAGTGTCAAATTCCTGCTGGGCTTTTGCATTTACAGTACTTGGCAAAAGTCCGTCTAATACTTTTTGATAATAATTATTTACAGCCGTTTGCTCATTCATTCTAAAAGCAACTGGCCGAATCATTACGATTGCATTTGTAGTTTGTTTCATAATCTATATTTTTTGCTTCAGGTTTTAAAGTTTCAAGTTGCTGGAACCGGAAACATAAAACTTAAAACTATTTTTTTAATCTCTAATTAATGGTAACGTTGAACATCTCAACAATCCTTCTTGTTTTGCAATTTCTGCATACGGAATTTCTTCAACTGTAAAACCATTTGCACGAAGCCAATTGTTCAAACGAGTAAAATTCTTCTCTGAAACTACAACATTTTCATCAATTGAAAATACGTTTGAAAACATATTATACATTTCGTTTCTCTCAATGTGAAATAAATTTTCTTTCCCAAAAAGATTTACTAAATATAAATAATCAGCTTCCTCACGAAAACCTCTTTTATAAATGATCCCTTTATTTTTTCCAACTGGCTGAAAGCAACAATCAAGATGCAAAGCATTATCCCGAGCTTCTAACTTCGATTTAACCAAATCAAATTCTTTGACAATTTTATTCGGGAATAATTCCTTGATAAAATTAACACCATGCATATTTGTTCTTGCTGTGATGTAATCCTTATAATCACTGCCTTTATATGTTCCAATAAAAATATGATTATTCCAAAGCATAACATCTCCGCCTTCAATATGTACTTCCTCCGGTGGGCGAACCACTTTAGTTGCATCCATTTGATCAATTACATATTGAATTGCATCTAATTCACGTTCACGATCTGGCAAAATATTCGATTTCACAAAAGTGTCGTCAATAACAAAACCTATATCTCTGGCAAAAATTTGATTATAATTCTCAATCATTTCCGGACGATAAACTTTTACATCATACTTCTGAAAAACAGCATTAAAAGCATCCATTTCAGCAACCATGTCCTTTTCAATTGGATATGTTCCCGCTTTAATATGTTCCAATGATTTAGGATCGTAGGCTTCTTCCAAAGATGGAGTTGGCCCATTATGAACGGCTGAACCCAAAACTACAGCACGCAATCTTGACGTTTCGTTCTTTACATTTAATTGCAACATAATAGTATTATATTTTGAGCAAATATAAAAAAAGCTTCACAGTTAAGTGAAGCTTTAAAGTTTTTTATTTGTTAGACTTAAAGTCTCTCAAAGGATGTCCAGTGTAAATTTGTCTTGGCCTTCCAATTGGCTCTTTGTTTTCACGCATTTCTTTCCATTGTGCGATCCAGCCTGGTAATCTACCAATAGCAAACATTACTGTAAACATATCTGTTGGAATTCCTAACGCTCTGTAAATAATTCCAGAGTAGAAGTCAACATTAGGATATAAATTTCTTGACTTGAAATAATCATCTTCAAGAGCAGCTGATTCTAATTTTTTAGCAATTTCTAAAATAGGATCTTCAACTCCTAAAGTCTCTAATACTTCTTTAGCCGCTTTTTTAATAATTTTAGCTCTTGGATCAAAGTTTTTGTAAACTCTATGACCAAATCCCATTAAACGGAATGGATCATTTTTATCTTTTGCTTTCGCTAAAAACTTATCTGTATCACCACCATCTTTATTAATCTCTTCAAGCATTTCAAGTACGGCCTGATTTGCACCTCCGTGAAGAGGTCCCCAAAGAGCAGAAACTCCTGCAGAAATTGAGGCAAACAAACCAGCATGAGATGAACCTACCATTCTTACTGTAGAAGTAGAACAGTTTTGTTCATGATCTGCATGAAGAATAAATAATTTATCTAATGCATCAACAATAACCGGATTAGCAGAATAAGGTCCTGTAGGCAATTTAAACATTAATTGCATAAAGTTATCTACATAACCTGTTGTGTTGTCATAATAATTTAAAGGATAACCCATAGATTTTCTGTAGGTCCATGTAGCAATTACAAGAAATTTACCCATTGTTTTACAAATGGCTTCGTACATTTCTTTTTCATTGTCAACATTTACAGCTTTTGGATTAAATGCCGTTAAAGCACTTGTCAAAGCAGATAGTACACCCATTGGATGTGCTGTTTTTGGAAAACCATCAATGATATTTTTCATCTCTTCGTTTACCAAAGTATGTTTTTTAATACCATTTTCAAACTGCTCTAATTCCTGAGCTGTTGGTAATTCACCAAAAATTAAAAGATATGATACTTCCAAAAAGCTAGCTTTCTCAGCTAAATCTTCGATTGAATATCCTCTGTAACGCAAAATTCCTAATTCTCCGTCTAAGAATGTGATCTCACTTTTACAAGATCCAGAATTTTTATATCCCGGGTCTATAGTAATAATACCAGTTAAATCACGTAATTTGTTAATATCGATAGCTGATTCATTTTCGCTTCCTGTGATTACCGGAAGTTCAATTTTTTGACCATCTACTTCTAATGTAGCTATTTTTGACATAATATATCGGAAATAAATCTTTAAAATAATAATTTATCAAATCTAAGGAATTTAAGACTAATTAAAAAAAGAATACTGCTATGAATTTGTTAAAACTCCAAAAAAAAACCACCCATTAAAAAATGGATGGTTTAAATCTATATATAACCTTACAATTATTTAATCTTGAAAGCGTTTAATCCAGGGAAATAAGCTGTTGCTCCTAACTCTTCTTCAATTCTTAATAATTGATTGTATTTTGCCATACGATCAGAACGAGAAGCAGAACCTGTTTTAATTTGACCACAGTTTAAAGCTACTGCTAAATCAGCAATTGTATTATCTTCTGTTTCACCAGAACGGTGAGACATTACAGAAGTATAACCAGCATTTTTAGCCATATTTACTGCAGCAATAGTTTCAGTTAAAGTACCAATTTGGTTAACCTTTACTAAAATTGAATTTGCAATTCCTTTTTCAATACCTGTTGACAAACGCTCAACATTAGTAACGAATAAATCATCTCCTACCAATTGAACTTTATGTCCAATTTTTTCAGTTAAATATTTCCATCCATTCCAGTCATCTTCGTACATACCATCTTCGATAGAAATAATTGGATATTTAGCAGCAAGTTCAGCTAAATAATCAGCTTGCTCTTCAGAAGTTCTGATTTTTCCAGTTTCACCTTCAAATTTAGTATAATCGTATTTACCGTTTACATAAAATTCAGAAGCGGCACAGTCAAGTGCAATCATAATTTCGTCTCCAAAAGTATATCCAGCTTTTTCAACTGCTAATTTGATTGTATCTAAAGCATCTTCAGTACCACCAGCTAAGTTTGGTGCAAAACCACCTTCGTCACCTACAGCAGTACTTAAACCTCTGTCGTGTAATACTTTTTTCAAGCTATGGAAGATTTCAGTTCCCATTTGCATTGCATGTGTAAATGAAGTTGCCTTTACAGGGAAAATCATAAACTCCTGAAAAGCAATCGGAGCATCAGAGTGAGAACCACCATTGATGATATTCATCATTGGAACAGGTAATGTATTAGCAGAAACTCCACCTACATATCTGTATAATGGCAAACCTAATTCATTTGCAGCAGCTTTTGCAGCGGCTAAAGAAACTCCTAAAATAGCATTAGCTCCTAATTTAGATTTATTTGGAGTTCCGTCTAAATCAATCATTAATTGATCAATAGTGTTTTGTTCAAAAACAGAAGTTCCAACTAATTCCTCAGCAATAACAGTATTAACATTATTCACTGCATTTAAAACTCCTTTTCCTAAGAACGCTTTTCCTCCGTCACGTAATTCAACAGCTTCGTGTTCTCCAGTTGAAGCTCCAGATGGAACTGCTGCTCTTCCTAAAACTCCATTCTCAGTTACTACATCAACCTCAATAGTAGGATTACCTCTGGAATCAAAAATTTGTCTTGCGTGAACTTTAATTATAATACTCATTATTTCTGTTTTTTTATTAATAAATTATATATTTTTTTCCGAAATTATAAAATTTTTTAATAGTAAAAACGCATTCTTACTATTAAACACCTTTATTTATTAACTACATCGTTTTAGCGGTAGCCAGTTTTATATTCTCAACGAACTGATCAAATAAATAAGATGAATCGTGTGGTCCTGGACTTGCTTCAGGATGATATTGTACTGAAAAACAATTCTTATTTTTCATTCTCATTCCGGCAACTGTATCATCATTTAAATGTACATGCGTAATTTCTAATTCTGGATGACCGTCTAAAGCTTCTCTTTTTACAGCGAAACCGTGATTCTGAGAAGTTATTTCTCCTTTTCCTGTAATAATATTTTTTACCGGATGATTAATTCCGCGGTGACCTCCAAACATCTTATAGGTCTTAACACCATTTGCCAAAGCTATAATCTGGTGACCTAAGCAAATTCCAAACAAAGGTTTATCATCCGCTATAATTTCTTTTGCCACTTGTATAGCGCCAAATAATGGGTCTGGATCTCCAGGACCATTTGATAAGAAATAACCATCAGGATTAAATTCAGTTAAATCCTTATAAGTTGAATCATAAGGAAACACTTTGATATAACAATCTCTTTTCGCAAGGTTTCTCAAGATATTTTTTTTAATTCCAAGATCTAAAGCTGAAATTTTATAAGTAGCATTTTCATCTCCAAAAAAATAAGGCTCAGTAGTTGAAACTTTTGACGCCAACTCTAAACCTTCCATGTTTGGCACATTTGCCAATTCTTTTTTCAATTCTTCTACCGAAGTTCCATCTGTACAAATAACAGCATTCATTGCGCCGTTATCACGAATATAACTCACAAGAGCTCTCGTATCAACATCAGAAATACAAATCAGGTTTTGTTTAGTGAAATAATCTTCCAAACTTCCAGATGCATCTTCTCTTGAATAATTAAAGCTAAAGTTTTTACAAACTAAACCAGCAATCTTAACGCTATCAGATTCAATTTCCTGATCATTAACACCATAGTTTCCAATGTGTGCATTTGTAGCCACCAATATCTGACCAAAATAAGAAGGATCAGTAAAAATCTCCTGATATCCTGTCATTCCCGTATTAAAACAAACTTCACCAAAAGTTTTACCGCTAATTCCGATAGATTTTCCGTGAAAAATAGTTCCGTCGCTTAGTAATAAAATGGCGCTTTGTCGTGTCGTGTATTTCATTCTTTAATTTGTGTTGTTTTTTTAATTGTACATGAAACTTGCCAAGCTCATTTCATTTGTAATTATAAGTTTTGCAAATTTACTTCTTTAAAAGAGTGTCTCCAAGATTTTTTAAAAAATTCATTCATAAAAATAAAACCTTCAAATTGAAATAAGTTAAATTTCTCATTTTAAAAAAAATCAAAAAAAAAAAGGATAAACTAAAAATTAGCTTATCCTTGATTTCTATAGAATCATTACTTTCATAATTATTCAGAAGCTTCAGTAGTCGATTCTGACTCAGCAGCAGGAGCTTCAGAAGTAGTTTCCTCAGCTTTTTTTGCTTTACCACCACGACGGCTTTTAGCTTTTTTAACTTCTTTTTTACCTCCATTGTAAAGTTCATTGAAATCTACAAGTTCGATCATTGCCATATCAGCATTATCTCCCAAACGATTTCCAACTTTAATGATACGAGTGTATCCACCTGGACGGTCACCAACTTTAGCAGCTACGTCTCTGAACAAGTCAGTTACAGCATATTTACTACGTAAGTAAGCAAAAACAATACGACGATTGTGAGTCGTATCTTCTTTTGATTTTGTGATTAAAGGCTCAACGAATTGTTTAAGCGCTTTAGCCTTAGCAACAGTAGTGTTAATACGTTTGTGCTCAATAAGAGAACAAGCCATATTAGCCAACATAGCTTTTCTATGTCCAGTCTGTCTGCTTAAGTGATTGAATTTTTTTCCGTGTCTCATTGCTATTTTAAATTTAATCCGCCGTGGCGGATTGAATTATTCTTTATCTAGTTTGTATTTTGCTAAATCCATTCCGAAAGTTAAATTTTTAACAGCTACAAGTTCATCTAGCTCAGTTAAAGATTTTTTACCAAAATTACGGAATTTCATTAGGTCATTTTTATTGAACGATACTAAATCACCAAGTGTATCAACTTCAGCCGCTTTCAAGCAATTTAATGCTCTCACAGATAAATCCATATCAACAAGCTTAGTTTTAAGCAATTGTCTCATATGCAATGACTCTTCATCATACGATTCTGTTTGTGCAATTTCGTCAGCCTCGAGTGTAATTCTTTCGTCAGAAAATAACATGAAGTGGTGAATTAAAACTTTAGCAGCTTCAGTAAGAGCATCTTTTGGATTAATAGAGCCATCAGTTTTAATTTCAAAAACTAATTTTTCATAATCTGTTTTTTGTTCTACACGGAAGTTTTCAATTGCATATTTTACATTTTTTACCGGAGTAAAAATAGAATCTGTAAAAATGGTTCCAATTGCAGCGTTCTGTTTTTTGTTCTCCTCAGCAGGTACATATCCTCTACCTTTTTCGATTGTTAAATCGAAGTTCAATTTGATTTTAGAATCTAAATTACAGATAACAAGGTCTGGATTCAAAACTTGAAAACCTGAGATAAATTTTTGAAAATCACCTGCTGTTAATTGATCTTTACCTGAAACAGAAATAGTAACTGCTTCATTATCGATATCTTCAATTTGACGTTTGAAACGTACTTGTTTTAGATTAAGGATAATTTCGGTAACATCTTCAACAACACCTGAAATAGTAGAAAACTCATGATCTACACCTTCGATACGAACAGATGTAATTGCATAACCTTCTAATGCTGAAAGCAAAACTCTTCTAAGTGCATTACCAACTGTCAATCCATAACCAGGTTCTAAAGGTCTAAATTCGAATTTACCTTCAAAATCGGTTGAATCGATCATGATAACTTTATCGGGCTTTTGAAAATTAAATATTGCCATAAATTTCGACTAAGTCAATTATTATTTGTTGTACAACTCTACGATTAATTGTTCTTTAATGTTTTCTGGGATTTGAAGTCTTGCAGGTACAGAAACAAAAGTTCCTTCTTTAAGATCATTGTTCCAAGTAATCCATTCATAAACATGACTTGAATTTGATAAAGAACGTTCGATAGCTTCTAAAGACTTAGATTTTTCACGAACTGCAACTTTATCACCTGGTTTAAGGTGATAAGAAGCGATATTTACAACCTCACCATTTACAGTAACGTGTCTGTGAGAAACTAATTGTCTAGCACCTCTTCTAGAAGGAGCAATACCCATTCTAAAAACAACGTTATCTAATCTTGCCTCACATAATTGTAAAAGAACTTCACCAGTAACACCTTTAGTTGCTGATGCTTTTTTAAATAAATTTCTGAATTGTTTTTCTAAAATTCCATAAGAATATTTAGCTTTTTGCTTTTCCATTAACTGAACAGCATACTCAGATTTTTTACCTCTTTTTTTAGCCATCCCGTGTTGTCCAGGTGGGTAATTTCTTTTTTCGAAAGATTTATCATCTCCGAAGATTGCTTCGCCAAATTTACGAGCAATTCTAGTTTTTGGACCAGTATATCTTGCCATTTCTAAAAAATTAAATTTAAGGTAGAGATTATGAATTCAGGTCAAATCCTTCGATAATCTATATTCTACCTTGTTTATACTATGAATAAATAAAATTAAACTCTACGTCTTTTTGGAGGACGACATCCGTTGTGAGGCATTGGAGTAACATCGATAATCTCTGTAACTTCAATTCCACCGTTATGAATAGAACGAATAGCAGACTCACGTCCGTTTCCTGGTCCTTTTACATAAACTTTTACTTTTTTAAGTCCTGCCTCAAGAGCTACTTTACTACAATCTTCTGCTGCCATTTGAGCTGCGTACGGAGTGTTCTTTTTAGAACCTCTGAAACCCATCTTACCAGCTGAAGACCAAGAAATAACTTCACCTTTCTTATTAGTCAAAGAAATGATAATGTTGTTGAAAGTGGCAGAAATATGAGCTTCACCCGTTGATTCAACGATAACTTTACGTTTTTTTGCAGTTGCTTTAGCCATATTACTTATTATTTAGTTGCTTTTTTCTTGTTAGCAACAGTTTTTCTTTTACCTTTTCTTGTTCTAGAGTTGTTTTTAGTTCTTTGTCCTCTTAAAGGAAGACCAGATCTATGACGGATACCTCTGTAACAACCAATATCCATTAAACGTTTGATGTTTAAAGAAACTTCAGAACGTAATTCTCCTTCAATTTTGTAAAATGAAACAGCATCACGAATCGCTCCGATCTCATCATCATTCCAATCTTGAACTTTTTTGTCTTGGCTAACTTGAGCTTTTTCTAAAATCTCAATAGCTCTACTTCTTCCTAATCCAAAGATATAGGTAAGTGCTATAACACCTCTTTTATTTTTTGGGATATCTACCCCTGCTATTCTTGCCATAATTATCCTTGTCTTTGTTTAAATCTAGGATTCTTTTTGTTTATTACGTACAATCTCCCTTTTCTACGCACAATGATGCACTCGGGACTTCTCTTTTTTACTGATGCTCTAACTTTCATAGTGAATATCCTTTAATATCGATAAGTAATTCTTGCTTTTGACAAATCATAAGGACTCATTTCTAGTTTCACTTTATCACCAGGTAATAACTTGATGTAATGCATACGCATTTTACCAGAAATATGAGCAATTACAATATGTCCATTTTCTAACTCTACACGGAACATCGCATTTGATAATGCTTCAATGATTGATCCGTCTTGTTCTATTGCTGATTGTTTTGCCATAAATATATTAAGCTACCGCTTTTCTATTTTTACCAGTCTTCATTAAACCATCATAATGTTTGTTTAACAAGTATGAATTGATTTGTTGAATAGTATCTATTGCAACTCCAACCATAATTATTAATGAGGTACCTCCAAAAAACATTGCCCAAGATTGTTGTACATCCATAATACTTACAACAATAGCTGGGAACACAGCAATCAAAGCAAGGAATAAAGATCCTGGGAAAGTTATTAAAGACATCACTTTATCAAGGAAGTCTGAGGTTTCAGCTCCAGGACGAACTCCAGGAATAAAACCACCGCTTCTTTTTAAATCATCGGCCATTTTGTTAGTAGGAACCGTGATCGCAGTATAGAAAAATGTAAATACAATAATTAAAGTTGCAAAAACAAAATTATACCAAAATCCAAAGATATTACTAAATGCTCCAACAATAGATTGTGATGTGTCTGATTTAGACAATCCGGCTACAGCTGCAGGTATAAACATAATTGCCTGAGCAAAAATGATTGGCATAACTCCAGAAGCATTAAGCTTAAGAGGAATCCATTGTCTATTACCACCTGCTAAATCTTGCTCATAATCTCCAGTTGTTGTACGACGAGCATACTGAACCGGAATTCTACGTACTGCCATTGTAAGCAATACACAAGCAATAATTACTAATAACCACACAATAATTTCAATAACTAACAACATAGGACCTCCATTGTTATTGGTAACTCTGGTTGTAAATTCTTGAATAAAAGCTTGCGGTAAGCGAGCTAAAATACCAACCATAATCAATAATGAAATTCCATTTCCAATACCTTTATCTGTAATTTTCTCACCAAGCCACATAGCAAAAATTGTACCAGTGACTAAGATGATAACAGACGAGAACAAAAATTCAGGCGAATTAAAGCCTAGTAAGAATGCACTACCAGGCAATGTTCTGTACAAATTATAGATATAAGTTGGACCTTGAACCAGTGTAATAGCTATAGTCAACCAACGAGTGATTTGATTAATCTTTTTTCTACCACTCTCTCCATCGTTTTGAAGTTTTTGTAAATAAGGAATAGCAATTCCCATCAACTGAACAACAATAGATGCAGAAATATAAGGCATAATACCTAAAGCAAAAACTGAAGCTTTAGAGAAAGCACCTCCTGTAAACATGTCTAGGATAGATCCTAAACCATTTTTAGTTTGTCCCGCTAAACCTGTTAATTGAGTTGCGTCAATTCCAGGAAGCGTAACGTGTGCACCAAAACGATATACTAAAAGCAATCCTAATGTAATTAGGATTCTGTTTTTCAGTTCTTCGATTTTCCAAACATTACTTATTGATTCAATAAATTTCTTCATCTTAATAGATAAGTTATATAGTTACAGCTTCTCCTCCAGCAGCTTCAATAGCAGCTTTAGCAGTAGCAGTAAATTTGTGGGCAGTTACTTTTAATTTTGCTTTCAATTCTCCTCTACCTAAAATCTTAACGATTTCATTTTTGGTAGCAAGACGATTTGCTACGAAATCTGTCATTGAAACAGAATCAGTAATCACACCATTGTCTACTAATAATTGAAGCGTATCTAAATTAACACCTTCGTATTCTTTACGATTGATGTTTGTGAAACCAAACTTAGGTACACGTCTTTGAAGTGGCATTTGCCCTCCCTCAAAACCAATCTTTTTAGAATAACCAGAACGAGATTTTGCTCCTTTGTGACCTCTTGCAGAAGTACCACCTTTTCCAGAACCTTCTCCTCTACCTAATCTTTTATTTTGATTGTGTGTTGACCCTTCAGCTGGTTGTAAGTTACTTAAATTCATAACAGTATTTGTTATTTAGCTTCTTCGACAGAAACTAAGTGTTTAACTTTGTTTATCATCCCAAGGATAGCAGGGTTTGAATCATGCTCTACAACTTGTCCCATTTTACGTAGACCTAAAGCTTCCAAACCTCTTTTTTGAGAAAGAGGACAGTTGATTTTGCTTCTTACTTGTTTTACTAATAATTTAGCCATAATTTCCTTGAATTAACCTTTAAAAACTTTTTCTAAAGAAACACCTCTTTGTTTTGCAACAGTATGAGCGCTTCTCATTTGTAATAAAGCATCAAAAGTTGCTTTCACTACGTTATGAGGATTTGATGATCCTTGAGATTTAGATAATACATCGTGAATACCTACTGATTCAAGAACTGAACGAACAGCTCCACCAGCAATAACTCCTGTACCATGAGAAGCAGGAATTAAGAATACACGTGCACCACCAAATTTACCTTTTTGTTCGTGAGGAACAGATTGTCCGTTCAAAGGAATTTTTACTAAATTTTTCTTAGCATCTTCCACTGCTTTCGCAATTGCTTCAGAAACATCTTTAGATTTTCCTAATCCATGACCAACTACTCCGTTTTCATCACCTACAACTACAATAGCAGAAAAACCGAAAGCTCTACCACCCTTTGTAACTTTAGTAACACGATTAACACTTACCAGACGATCTTTAAGTTCAAGACCACTTGGTTTTACCAATTCTACATTTTTGTATTTAGACATAATATATTAGAATTTAAGTCCAGCCGCTCTTGCGCCTTCTGCTAATGATTTAATACGACCGTGATATAAATAACCACCTCTATCAAAAGTGATTGTATCAATCCCAGCTTTTAACGCTTTCTCTGCAACTAATTTTCCAACAGCAGCAGCGATTTCAACGTTAGTACCTTTTCCTATTTCTTTTTCTCTTGAAGATGCAGCTAATAAAGTAACTCCATTTACGTCATCAATAAGTTGAGCGTAAATTTCTTTGTTACTTCTAAATACAGATAGTCTTGGGTTAGTAGCAGTACCACTAATCGATTTTCTAATTCTGAATCTAATTCTCTGTCTTCTATCAGATTTTGTTAATGACATAATCTTATTTTTTAAGCTGATTTACCTGCTTTTCTTCTTAATACTTCACCCACAAATTTAACACCTTTTCCTTTGTATGGCTCAGGCTTGCGGAAACCTCTGATTTTCGCAGCAACCTGTCCTAAAAGTTGTTTGTCAAATGATGTTAATTTTACGATAGGGTTTTTACCTTTTTCAGATATTGTTTCTAAAGCTACTTCCGGAGCTATTTCCAAAACAATATTGTGAGAATATCCAAGAGCTAAATCTAACTTTTGACCTTGGTTTGAAGCTCTATATCCAACTCCAACTAATTCAAGTTCTTTTGTAAAACCTTCAGATACACCAATTATCATATTATTGATTAATGATCTGTATAATCCGTGTTTTGCTCTTTGGTCTTTATGATCAGACGATCTTTCTAATAGAACTTGATCGCCTTCAACTTTTACAGTAATGTCCGAAAACTCCTGAGTTAGTTGACCTTTTTTTCCTTTTACCGTAACGATACCGTCTTTAACTTCAACAGTTACACCAGCAGCGATTACAATTGGGCTTTTACCTATTCTTGACATCTTATTTAGTCTTTAAAATTAGTATACGTAACAAATTACTTCACCACCTACATTTAATTGTTTCGCTTGCTTTCCAGTCATAAGACCTTTTGAAGTTGAAACAATTGCAATTCCTAATCCGTTAAGGATTCTTGGTAATTTGGCAGCACCTGCGTATTTACGTAAACCAGGTTTACTAATTCTTTGGATATCTTTAATTACAGGCTCTTTAGTATCTTTATCATACTTCAAAGCGATTTTGATTGAACCCTGAACAGTGTTGTCCTCAAATTTGTAACTCAAGATATAACCTTGATCAAATAAGATCTTAGTTATTTCTTTTTTTAGATTAGAAGCTGGAATTTCAACAACTTTGTGGTTTGCAGCCACAGCGTTACGAACTCTAGTCAAATAATCTGCAATAGGATCTGTATACATATGTATTTGATTGCGATTATGGTTTTCGGGAGATACCCATCTCCCGAACCTTTAATCAATTAAAATTATTTTTAGGTTTGCAAAAGTACTAACTTATTGCGAGATTACCAAGACGCTTTTTTAACTCCAGGAATTAACCCATTATTAGCCATCTCACGGAAAGTTACACGTGAAATACCGAATTGACGGATATAACCTCTTGGTCTACCTGTTAACTTACAACGATTGTGCAAACGAACTGGTGAAGCATTTTTAGGTAATTTTTGTAAACCTTCAAAATCTCCAGCTTCTTTCAAAGCTTTTCTTTTCTCAGCATACTTTGCTACCGTTTTTTCTCTCTTAACCTCACGGGCTTTCATTGATTCTTTAGCCATGTCTTAATTCTTTTTAAAAGGTAATCCTAATTCAGCCAATAATGACTTTGCTTCCTTGTCTGTTTTTGCAGTAGTAACAAATGTAATATCCATTCCTGAAATTTTGTTTACTTTGTCAATATCAATTTCTGGGAAAATGATTTGCTCTAAAACTCCAAGATTGTAATTACCTCTTCCGTCGAAACCAGTAGCTTTGATACCACTAAAATCTCTTACGCGTGGTAAAGCAGAAGTAACAAGTCTATCTAAAAACTCATACATTCTTTCACCACGTAAAGTAACTTTTGCTCCAATAGGCATCCCTTTTCTCAATTTAAAAGACGCAACGTCTTTCTTTGAAATTGTAGATACTGCTTTTTGTCCAGTGATCTTTGTTAACTCATCAACTGCATAGTCAATAAGTTTTTTATCAGATACAGCTGCACCAACTCCACGGCTCAAAACGATTTTTTCAAGTTTTGGAACTTGCATCACGTTTGTATATCCGAATTCCTCTTTAAGAGCAGAGATTACTCTACTCTTATATTCTTCTTTTAGTCTAGGTGTATATGCCATTACTATAGTACTTGATTAGATTTTTTTGAAAATCTTACTTTCTTATCTCCTTCTACTCTAATACCAACTCTAGTTGTTTCCTTAGTTTTAGGATCAATTAGTGAAATGTTAGATATTTGTATAGAAGCTTCTTTCTTAACGATACCACCTTGAGGGTTTTTAGCACTTGGTTTTGTATGTTTCGAAACCATGTTTACACCTTCAACTATCGCTTTATTTTTCTCACGGTAAACACGTAAAACTTTACCTTCAGCACCTTTATGGTCTCCAGCAATAACTCTTACGATATCTCCTGATTTTATTTTTAGCTTTATCATCTTAAAACGAATTAAAGCACTTCTGGTGCTAATGATACAATTTTCATGAATTGTTTTTCACGAAGTTCTCTTGCTACCGGACCAAAAACACGTGTTCCTCTCATTTCCCCTGCAGCGTTCAAAAGAACACATGCATTATCATCGAAACGGATATAAGAACCATCAGCTCTTCTCACTTCTTTTTTGGTACGTACAACAACTGCAGTTGAAACAGCTCCTTTTTTAACGTTACCGTTAGGAGTTGCATCTTTAATAGATACTACAATCTTGTCACCAACAGAGGCATACCTTCTTTTGGTACCTCCTAAAACACGGATAGTTAAAACTTCTTTTGCTCCCGTGTTATCTGCTACTTTTAGTCTTGATTCCTGTTGTACCATAATTATTTAGCTCTTTCTAAGATTTCAACTAATCTCCAACATTTTGTTTTACTTAAAGGACGCGTTTCGCTAATTCTTACAGTATCTCCAATGTTACAGTCGTTTGTTTCGTCGTGTGCAACGTATTTCTTTGTTTTCAACACGAACTTACCGTATAATGGGTGTTTTACTTTTCTTACTTCAGCAATAACAATAGACTTATCCATTTTATTTGAAGTAACAACACCTATTCTTTCTTTTCTTAAATTTCTTTTTTCTTCCATCTTTCAGCAGAATACAATTATTGTAACTCTCTTTTAGTTAACTCTGTAGCCAATCTTGCAACTGTTCTTCTTACACTTCTAATCTGAAGTGGGTTCTCAATTGGAGAAATAGCGTGAGCCATTTTTAGGTCAGCATATATTTTCTTAGTTTGACTAAGTTTTTCTTGCAACTCCGCTGCAGAAAGATCTTTTATTTCTGATTGTTTCATAATATAAATTTAATTATGCTTCGAAATCTCTAGCAACGACGAATTTAGTTTTTACAGGAAGCTTTTGAGCTGCAAGACGTAAAGCCTCTTTTGCAACTGATAAAGGAACTCCTCCAACTTCAAACATAATTCTTCCGGGTTTAACAACGGCAGCCCAATATTCAACGGCACCTTTACCTTTACCCATACGTACCTCAAGAGGCTTCTTAGTAATTGGTTTGTCTGGAAATATTTTGATCCATAATTGTCCTTCTCTCTTCATGAAACGAGTTGCAGCAATACGTGCAGCTTCGATTTGACGAGACGTTAAGAACATTCCATCTTCATGTACAGATTTAATACCAAACATTCCATTAGAAAGTTCATGCCCTCTTTGAGAGTTACCTTTCATTTTACCTTTCTGTACCTTACGGTATTTTGTTCTTTTAGGCTGTAACATTTTTCTTTAGTTTAAAAATTTACTTTCTTTTACGAGCGTCTGGTTTACCACCTTTATTAAAGGGCTTTCTGTCTCCTCTAGGAGAATCACCACCTTTACCACCACCAGTTCCAGATTGTTTTTTATCCATTCCTGCAAGTGGAGAAAGATCTCTCTTTCCATAAACTTCACCTTTCATGATCCATACTTTGATACCCATTCTACCATAAGTAGTATGAGCTTCAGCCAAAGCATAGTCAATATCAGCTCTGAAAGTTGATAGAGGAATTCTACCTTCTTTGAAACCTTCTGAACGTGCCATCTCAGCACCATTCAAACGACCAGAAATCAAAACTTTGATACCTTCAGCGTTCATACGCATAGAAGCAGCAATAGCCATTTTGATTGCACGTCTGTAAGAAATACGGCTTTCGATTTGACGAGCGATGCTTGTCGCCACAAGATAAGCATCTAATTCAGGTCTTTTAATTTCAAAGATGTTGATTTGAACCTCTTTGTCAGTAACTTTCTTAAGTTCTTCTTTTAACTTGTCTACCTCTTGTCCGCCTTTTCCGATAATGATACCAGGTCTTGCAGTAGTGATAGTAACGGTTACAAGTTTCAAAGTTCTCTCGATGATTACTTTTGATACACTAGCTTTTGATAAACGAGCGTGGATATACTTTCTGATTTTGTGATCTTCGGCAAGTTTATCACCGTAATCATTTCCACCATACCAGTTTGAGTCCCACCCTCTGATGATACCAAGTCTATTTCCAATTGGATTTGTCTTTTGTCCCATGCTGCTTAAGAATTGCTTTGTGTGTTATTGATAGCTCCAAGCACGATTGTAACGTGGTTAGAACGTTTTCTTATTCTGTGTGCACGACCTTGTGGAGCTGGACGAAGTCTTTTTAACATCATTCCACCATCTACTCTGATCTCTTTAACAAATAATCCAGCTTCTTCTAAATTACCTTCACTATTTTTTTGCTCCCAGTTGTTGATTGCAGATAATAATAGTTTTTCTAATTTTCTTGAAGCTTCTTTAGAACTGAATCTTAAGATGTTAAGTGCTCTTTCTACCTTCTGACCTCTTACCAAGTCCGCTACTAAGCGCATTTTTCTAGGTGAAGTAGGGCAGTTATTCAATTTTGCGAAAGCAATAGACTTATTAGCCTCTTTTCTCGCATCTGCTGTTTCTCTTTTACGAACTCCCATTGCTTCTTATTTTTTACCTTTATTTTTTGCTCCAGCATGACCTCTAAAAGATCTAGTTGGTGAAAACTCTCCTAATTTGTGACCTACCATGTTTTCTGTTACGTAAACTGGTACAAATTGACGACCGTTATGAACTGCGATAGTTTGTCCAACGAAATCTGGAGTAATCATAGAAGCTCTAGACCAAGTCTTTACTACACTATTTTTACCACTTTCTACGTTTTCCTGAACTTTCTTGTCTAACTTATAATGAACGAAAGGTCCTTTTTTTAATGAACGTGCCATATCTTATTATTTCTTTCTACGTTCTACGATATACTTGTTACTCGGGTTTTTCTTAGAACGAGTTCTATAACCTTTTGCTGGTATTCCATTTCTTGAACGTGGATGTCCACCAGAAGAACGTCCTTCTCCACCACCCATTGGGTGATCAACAGGGTTCATTGCAACAGGTCTTGTTCTAGGTCTTCTTCCTAACCATCTTGTTCTACCTGCTTTACCAGATACAACTAATTGGTGGTCTGAATTAGAAACAGCTCCAATTGTAGCCGAACAAGTTAACAAGATTAATCTTGTTTCACCAGATGGCATTTTAATTGTAGCATATTTTCCATCTCTTGCCATTAATTGAGCAAATGTACCAGCTGAACGAGCGATTACCGCACCTTGACCTGGACGTAACTCAATACAAGAGATAACAGTTCCTAAAGGAATTCTGCTTAAAGGCAATGTATTACCAATTTCAGGTTGAGATTCCGGACCAGAAACTAATTTCTGACCAACTTTCAATCCGTTTTGAGCAATAACGTATGTTTTCTCTCCATCAGCATAAGCTAATAAAGCGATAAATGCAGTACGATTTGGATCATATTCGATTGATTTCACTGTAGCCGGAATTCCGTCTTTAGTTCTTTTGAAATCAATAATACGATATCTCTGCTTGTGACCACCACCCGTATAACGCATGGTCATCTTTCCTTGACTATTTCTACCTCCAGAGTTTTTTATCGGCGCTATCAAAGAGCGTTCCGGCTTATCAGTTGTAATGGCGTCATAACCATTCACAACTCTAAATCGCTGACCTGGGGTAATAGGTTTTAATTTTCTTACTGACATTTTTCTATCTTAGATATTGTTGTAAAAATCAATTGTTTCTCCTTCTTGTACTTGAACAATCGCTTTTTTAATTGCATTTGTCTTTCCACTGATTAAACCACTTTTAGTGTATTTTGTAGTTCTATCCGGTCTTACGTTCATCGTGTTAACTGAAACGATAGTTACTCCATAAGCAGCTTCAATAGCTTTCTTAATTTGAACTTTGTTTGCTTTTTTGTCAACAACGAATCCGAAGCGGTTTAAAACTTCACTTTCTTTGGTTACTTTCTCCGTTACTATAGGTCTAATTATGATGCTCATATTCCTATTATTTACTTAAATTTTCTTCGATTAACTCCAAAGAACCTTCTAAAAGCACTAAATTATTAGTGTTTAAAATGGCGTAAGTGCTTAATTCTGAGCTAGTTACGACATTAGAAGCCTTTAAATTGCGTGACGACAAATATACATTTTTATTTGACTCTCCCAACACAAATAGAGATTTTTTGTTATCTAACCCTAAAGCTTTCAAAACGTTAATGAAATTTTTAGTGTTTGGAGTTTCAAAATTAAAGTCCTCAAGAACGATAATATTTGACTCTTTTGCTTTGATTGAGAAAGCTGATTTTCTTGCCAATCTTTTCAAGCTTTTATTCAATTTAAATGAATAACTTCTTGGTCTTGGTCCGAAAATTGTTCCACCACCTTTAAACAATGGATTTTTGATACTTCCCGCACGAGCCGTACCAGTTCCTTTTTGTTTTTTAATCTTACGTGTACTTCCAGTCACTTCAGCTCTTTCTTTAGCTTTGTGAGTTCCTTGTCTTTGATTAGCAAGATATTGCTTAACATCAAGGTATACAGCGTGATTGTTTGGTTCAATTGCGAATACTGAATCAGAAAGTTGAACTTTTCTTCCAGTATCTTTTCCGTTGAAATCTAATACTTTTACTTCCATTACTTCTGAATGATTACATAAGAGTTTTTATGTCCAGGAACACATCCTTTAATAACAAGCAGGTTCTTTTCAGCAACCACTTTTAAAACTCTAAGGTTTTGAACTTTTACATTGTCTCCTCCCATTCTTCCAGCCATACGCATTCCTTTGAATACTCTAGATGGATAAGAAGAAGCTCCCACAGAACCTGGCGCTCTTAAACGGTTGTGTTGACCGTGAGTTGCTTGTCCAACACCACCAAATCCGTGACGTTTAACAACTCCTTGAAAACCTTTACCTTTAGATACACCTTGTACATCTACAAATTCTCCTTCAGCAAAAATAGAAACATCAATAAGATCTCCTAATTTTTGTTCAGTTGCAAAATCTTGAAATTCAACGACTTTTTTCTTAGCAACAGTTCCAGCTTTTTTAAAGTGACCTAAAGCCGCTTTAGTGGAATGTTTCTCGTTTTTGTCATCGAAACCAAGTTGCAACGCTTCGTACCCGTCAACACCTTTGGTTCTGACTTGGGTAACAACACACGGGCCAGCCTCGATTACTGTACAAGGAATGTTTTTCCCGTTTTCGTCGAAAATACTAGTCATGCCGATTTTTTTACCAATTAACCCAGACATAAATATTAATTATTAATTACTAAAATTCCCTTCAATTTGAAAATAACAGAAATTTCCAAACAGGGAGTGCAAAAGTATACATTAAAATTGAATATACCAAACGGTTATAAAAATTAAATAGCTCATAATCAAAATCAAAGCATCAATCTGACCATCACCTATATTTTATTTCATTAAAAAAATAAAATCTATCTTTTTAACCCACAACAACATTCAGCTTAACAATTACCTAATCAGCTAAAGAAAAAACATCGGTAACACCCTAAACTCAAGGCATTTCAACAAAAACAGAAATAATTCACCAAAATAAATATCTCGGAAAAATTAGCCATGAAAACTTTTGTCCACAAAAAAAGCGAGACATTTCTGTCTCGCTTTTTATATGTAAAATATAATAAAAAATTATACTTTTATTTCTACTTCAACTCCACTTGGCAATTCAAGTTTCATTAATGCATCAATAGTTTTAGATGAAGATGAATAAATATCAATCAATCTCTTGTATGACATTACTTCAAATTGCTCTCTCGCTTTTTTGTTAACGTGCGGAGAACGTAACACAGTGAAAAGTTTTTTGTGAGTTGGCAACGGAATTGGACCTGTTACAACTGCTCCAGTAGTTTTTACTGTTTTTACGATCTTTTCAGCAGACTTATCCACCAACATGTGATCGTAAGATTTTAGTTTTATTCTGATTTTTTGACTCATTTTCTTAAGAATTAAGCGTTACCTTTTGCTTTTTTAATTACAGCTTCTGAAATATTAGAAGGTGTTTCTGCATAGTGAGAAAACTCCATTGTTGAAGTTGCTCTACCAGAAGATAATGTTCTTAATGTTGTTACATATCCAAACATTTCTGATAAAGGCACATCAGCTTTAATAGTCTTAGCACCGTTTCTGTCACCCATGTCATTAACCTGACCTCTACGACGGTTGATATCACCTACGATATCCCCCATGTTTTCTTCAGGAGTAATAACCTCCATTTTCATGATTGGTTCCAAAATAATCGCACCAGCAGCTTTAGCCACTTCTCTATAACCCATTCTAGCAGCTAATTCAAAAGAAAGAGCATCAGAATCGACAGGGTGGAAAGATCCATCCGTCAAAGTTACTTTTAAACTATCCACTTGATAACCTGCCAATGGACCAGTTTTCATAGCTTCACGGAAACCTTTTTCTACAGAAGGGATATATTCTTTAGGAACGTTACCACCTTTTACTGCATTAATAAACTGTAATCCTACAGGAACTTTACCATCAACTTCGTCAGCTGGCTCAAGTGTAAATACGATATCACCGAATTTACCACGACCTCCTGATTGTTTCTTATAAGTTTCTCTGTGTGTAGCAGTTCTTGTAAACGCTTCTTTATATTCAACTTGAGGCTCACCTTGGTTTACTTCAACTTTAAATTCACGTTTCATACGATCCACTAAGATATCTAAGTGAAGCTCACCCATACCTGAGATAATAGTTTGCCCTGAAGCCTCATCTGTTCTAACAGTAAATGTTGGATCTTCTTCAGCTAATTTAGCCAAAGCCATACCCATTTTATCAACGTCAGCTTTAGTTTTAGGTTCAATTGCAATACCAATTACCGGTGCAGGGAATTTCATAGACTCAAGAATGATTGGGTGTTTTTCATCACACAATGTATCTCCAGTTTTAATATCTTTAAATCCAACAGCAGCTCCAATATCTCCAGCCTCAATATATTCGATTGGATTTTGTTTGTTAGCGTGCATTTGGTAAATACGAGAAATTCTTTCTTTATTTCCTGAACGTGTGTTCAAAACATAAGAACCCGCATCTAAACGACCAGAGTAAGCACGGAAGAAAGCTAAACGACCTACGAATGGGTCAGTAGCGATTTTAAATGCCAAAGCAGCAAACGGCTCTTTTACATCTGGCTTACGCAAGATTTTAGTTTGATCTTCTTCTAACAATTCAGCATCATCAGGATGAATACCTTCAATACCTTCTTTATCCATTGGAGAAGGCAAGTATTTACACACTGCATCCAGCATGAATTGAACTCCTTTGTTTTTGAAAGAAGAACCAGCAATCATAGGAATGATAGCCATGTCCATAGTTGCAGCTCTAAGAGCGTTGTTGATTTCTTCCTCTGTGATAGAATCTGGATTCTCCATATACTTATCAAGCAAGTTTTCATCATAATCAGCAACTGCTTCAATAAGAATATCTCTATACTCTTTAACTTCAGCAACCATATCAGCAGGAATTTCAACAATATCAAAAGTCGCCCCTTGAGTTGCATCATGCCAAATGATAGCTTGGTTTTTTACTAAATCTACAACACCTTTGAAATCATTTTCTTCACCAATTGGCAAAGTGATCGCAACAGCATTTGACTTTAACATATCACGAACTTGTTGACAAACTGCCAAAAAGTTAGATCCTTGACGGTCCATTTTATTAACGAATCCCATACGCGGAACTCTATATTGATCTGCAAGTCTCCAGTTAGTTTCTGATTGCGGCTCAACACCATCAACAGCACTAAACAAGAAAACCAATCCATCAAGAACACGCAAAGAACGATTTACCTCTACAGTAAAATCAACGTGTCCAGGAGTATCAATAATATTAAAGTGATAAGGCAATGAGTTTGGCAAAATTTTACCTTGCTCAGTTGGAAAATTCCACTCACAAGTTGTAGCAGCAGAAGTAATTGTAATACCTCTTTCTTGCTCTTGTGCCATCCAGTCCATTGTTGCAGCACCATCATGTACTTCACCAATTTTATGTGACTTTCCAGTATAAAAAAGGATACGCTCAGTTGTTGTTGTTTTACCAGCATCAATGTGAGCAGCAATTCCGATATTTCTTGTATATTTTAAATCTCTAGCCATTTCTTACGAATTAAAATCTAAAGTGAGAGAAAGCTTTATTAGCCTCTGCCATCTTGTGAGTATCCATTCTTTTCTTAACCGCAGCACCTTCTTCTTTAGCAGCAGCTAAACATTCTGACGCTAAACGTTGTGCCATAGATTTTTCATTTCTTCTTCTAGAATAAAGTATCAACCACTTCATTGCCATAGAAATTTTTCTGTCTGGTCTAATTTGCATTGGAATTTGAAATGTAGCTCCACCTACTCTACGACTACGTACTTCTACGTGAGGCATAACGTTTGTTAAAGCATCTTTCCAAATTTCTAATGAAGATTTTTCTGAATCTTGCTTTTTAGACTCAATGATGTCAATTGCATCATAAAATACTTTGAAAGCTGTAGATTTCTTACCGTCCCACATTAAGTTATTCACAAAACGTGTTACCAATTGGTCGTTAAACCTCGGATCTGGTAAAAGTGGTCTTTTCTTTGCCGCTCTTTTTCTCATGTCTTTTTCTTAAAAGTTTAAATTACTTTTTTGCTTCTTTTGGGCGTTTAGCACCGTACTTAGATCTTCTTTGCGTTCTTCCTGCAACTCCTGACGTGTCAAGCGCTCCACGAACGATATGATATCTAACACCTGGTAAATCTTTTACCCTTCCGCCTCTAACTAATACTATCGAGTGCTCTTGTAAATTGTGTCCTTCTCCAGGGATGTAAGCATTTACCTCATTACCATTTGTCAAACGTACACGCGCAACTTTACGCATTGCAGAGTTTGGTTTTTTTGGTGTAGTAGTGTAAACACGCGTACAAACCCCTCTTCTTTGAGGACAAGAATCTAAAGCAACCGATTTACTCTTCTTAGTTATCTGAGTTCTTCCTGTTCTTACTAATTGTTGAATTGTTGGCATAATTAATACTAAAAATTTATTATGTATATTAAATTCCCGCTTTTTACGGGGTTGCAAATGTATAAAATAATTTTCACTATACAAACGTTAATTCATTAATTTTCAATAACATTATTTAAGCTTAAACTTTTACAAACAAATAATAGATATTTGCAATACTTTTAATAAATGAAACAATTGCCCTTGAAACAGTTATTCCAAATATTTATTTTTTGCCTTATAAGCATCTCAAGTTATGCACAAAACTTTAATTTAAAAATAAACGGCACAAATACAGTTGAAAAAAAAATTATAGATTCATTAAACTATTCTGCAAAACATCCAAATTTAAAATCCTTATTAAACGAGATAAAAAACACCTCAGAAAAGCTCGCGAAAAAAGGTTTTCTTGACAATAAAATACTAGAAACCAAAAACATAAATGATAGCTCTTACACCTCAATTATTGAACTAAAAAAACGAATAAAAGAGATGCATATATATATAGGTATAAATAATTCGTTTTTTAATTTTCAAAAAACAGGAAATGACACCATAATTCTTCCTTACGAAGAAGTAGAAAACTACCTTAATCAAAAAATAAATGATGCAGAGAAAGCCGGTTATGCACTAACAAAAATTAATCTTGAAAATATTCGAAGAAAGAATTTAATAATTTATGCTGACTTAAATTTTAAATCCGAAAAAAAACGCGAACTAAATTCCATTATTCTAAATTATACAAATAACACAGGTAAGGATATTTTTCCCAAAGGTCATCTAAAACAACTTAATAAAAAATACATCAACAGGACTTTTAATCAGGAAACGGTAAAAGAACTTTACAATGAAATAAATAATTTTGAATTCATAACTCAGACAAAATATCCCGAAATTCTATTCACTCAGGACTCAACCAAAATCTACGCATATATTCAAAAAAGAAAAGCAAACACATTTGATGGCTATATCGGTTTTTCGAATGACGAAAACAAAAAGCTAAATCTCAATGGTTATGTTGATATCACTTTACAAAACATACTTCACTCAGGAGAAGAGTTCTCATTGTACTGGAAAAGTGATGGCAACCAACAAAAAACGTTCAATGCAAAATTAGAAATCCCATACATCTTTAACTCGTCACTTGGAATCAAAGCTCAATTAAACATCTTTAAACAAGACAGTACTTTTCAAAATACAAAAACAGCTATTGATTTAGGATACTTTGTAAATTATAATTCCAGAATATATGTTGGTTATCAATCAACAGAATCAAGCGATATTCAAAATACAAACAACACAACAATTAGCGACTATAAAAATTCATACATCACAACTTCTTTCGATTATAAAAAAACAGATATTACTAATAATTTATTTCCCAAAAAAGCAGTTCTAAATTTCATTTTTGGTTATGGAAAAAGAGACACAAACAACAATCCTGAAACCGCTGAATCAAGTAAACAATTTTACACAAACATAAACTTATCATACAATTTTGAATTAAATGAAAAGAATTTCATTAACATAAATTCACAAAATTTTTATCTTAACAGTAAAAATTACATTTCAAACGAATTATTTCGTTTTGGAGGAATGAATTCAATTCGAGGTTTTTTAGAAAATAGTCTGCAGGCAAATTTCAACGCTTTAATTCTTACAGAATACAGATATATTCCCTCGAAAAGCCTATATGTTAATTCTATTATTGATTATGGTCTATATCAAGACCTCACAACTAATACTAATCAAAATAAAGTAAAAAAATTAATAGGAATTGGAGTTGGAACCGGAATACAGACAACAAATGGTTTATTAAAAATTACTCTTACAAATGGAGCAGAAAACGCAAGTGAACTACAATTATATAACACTATCATAAACATATGTTATAATGTTAAATTTTAATGTTTAACAAAAAAAGATTTTTATTTATTAGGAAAGTTAACAAATTATTAAGAGTTTTGCGATACTAATTCAAAATATTTAAAAATGAAACTAAAGTTCAATGGATTCTTAGTGCTTTTATTAGTACTAGTGGCGCAACTAACTTTTGCGCAAGAAAGAGCTGTTTCAGGAATTGTTACTGATAATGCAGGTATGCCTTTGCCAGGTGTAAGTGTATTAGTGAAAGGAACAAAATCCGGAACGCAAACTGATTTTGATGGTAAATATTCTATCAAAGCATCAACAAGCCAAATTTTGGTATTTAGCTACATCGGGATGAAAACTCAAGAAGTGGCTGCAAGTTCATCAAGCGTTAATGTAAAATTAGCAGGAGATGCACAAGAACTTGAAGGTGTTGTAGTAACAACGGCTTTAGGTGTTAAAAGAGAGAAAAAATCTCTTGGTTATGCAACTCAGGAATTAAAAGGAGGAGATTTAAAATCTGGAACTTCAAGTGGAAACTTCTTAAATGAACTTTCTGGTAAAGTTGCGGGTGTTAACGTAAGAAGAAACACTAACTTTGGTGGATCTACAAGTGCTATCTCTCGTGGTGTTAAAGCTATCAACCAAAGTAATGAGATGCTTATCGTTATTGATGGTATGCCAATTAACAATGCAAACAATACTAATGACGGTACTACAGCTCAATCTAGAGGAGCTCAAGGTTATGACTACGGAAATAATGGTATGGATATTAACCCAGAAGATATCGAAAGTGTGAACGTATTGAAAGGTGCTGCTGCATCTGCATTATACGGATACTTAGCTGGTAACGGGGTATTAATGATTACTACTAAAAAAGGTAGAGCTAAAAAAGGTCTTGGAATCACTGTTTCTTCTGAAGTAGTTTCTGGTTCACCAGACAAAGATACTTTCGTTAAATACCAAAAACAATATGGTGCTGGTTACGGAGGTTCTTTCGGAGAGCAAGATATTGATGGAGACGGAATCAATGATTTAGTAGTTGCTATGGGAGACGATGCTTCTGTAGGAGATGCTTTTGATCCAAGTTTAAACGTTTACCAATGGGATGCTTTCTCAAACTATCCTGGAAACAATAATTACGGAAAAGCAACTCCTTGGACAGGCGCTAAAAATGATCCAAACGCATTCTTTAAAAATTCTTTATCATTAGTAAACAGTATCTCATTTGAAGATGCTAACGAAAAAACTAATTTAGTTTTCAACTATTCAAATACTAATCAAACAGGTATTTTACCAAATAGTGAATTAAAGAAAAACAACTTCAGTTTAAAATTAAATCACCAATTTACTGACAGATTATCTCTTAGTACTTTTGCTAACTTCTCTAATCAGGCTACTACAGGTAGAAACATGACTGGATATAGCGACAACTTAGTATCTGGTTTCCGTCAATGGTGGCAAACAAACGTAGACTTGAAACAATTAGAGCAAGCCTACAATGCTTCAGGTGGACAAAACATTACATGGAACAGACTTTCTGCTTCTAATGGTTTCCCTGCATATTGGAACAATCCTTATTTTGACCGTTACAAAAACTATCAAAATGATAGCAGAAACCGTTTCGTAGGTTATGCTAACTTTACTTATAAAATTGCCGAATGGGTTTCTGCAACTGCAAAAATCTCTACAGATTCATATTCTGAAATTCGTGAAGAAAGATTAGCTGTTGGTTCAGTTGGTAAAACTTTCGGTATTAATGCATTCAATGAAACTTCAGGTTACCAACGTTACAACGGTAACTATTCTGAGCAAAACTATGATTTGTTATTGAACTTCAAAAAGAACTTCGGTGAAAACTGGAACTTAACTGGAGTTGCCGGTGGAACTATAAGAAGAAACTATTTCAATCAAATTACTGCTTCAACTGAAGGCGGACTTATTATCCCAGGACTTTATAGCTTAGATAATTCAGTTTCTGGAAGCCCTTACCCTTACGAAAGAGAAACTAAAACTGGAGTAAATAGTTACTTCGTTTCTGCTTCTGTTGGATTTATGGATCAATTTTTCGTTGATGCTACATCAAGAAGAGATGCTTTCTCTCAATTACCAGAAGGAAACAACTCATTATTCAGTAACTCTGTTTCAGGTAGCTGGGTTTTCACTAAAAACATTAACGCTAGCTGGTTAACATTTGGTAAATTAAGAGGAGGTTACTCTGAAAGCCCACTTGGAACTCCAACATTGGCTTTAGTTGATACATATGAAAAAATCAACTCTTTCAATGGACAACAACAATACTCTGTAAACATTACAAAAAACAATCCAGACTTAGAGCCAATTAAAACTAAAACACAAGAGATTGGTCTTGAGATGCAGTTCTTAAACAAAAGAGTTGGGTTTGACGTGAGTTTATACAAAAACGTGAATGATGGTGAGGCTATCCCTGTACCTTATTCTACAGCTACAGGTAACTCAACTCGTTACGTAAATGCTGCTACAATTGAAAACAAAGGTATCGAGGTTCAATTTAATGCTACTCCAATCAAAACAAACAACTTTGCTTGGGACATTACTGTTAACTGGTCTAAAAACGACAACACTGTAACCGCATTAGCTGATGGTGTATCTAACTTACAAGTTGGAGGTTCATACCCTGGAGGTGTTACATTGAATGCTGTAGTTGGACAACCTTTTGGAATCTTAAAAGGAACAGATTACACTTACACTGCTGATGGTCAAAAAATCATCAACCCTGCAACAGGAAGATATGTAATCAACACATCTACAAACAACATTATTGGAGATATTAACCCTGATTGGATTGGTGGTCTTCGTAATAAATTCACATACAAGAGTCTTTCTTTCAGTTTCTTAATTGATATGAAAAAAGGAGGAGATATTTTCTCTACTGACCAATGGTACGGTGTAGGAACAGGTTTATCTGAGTCTACAGTTGGTAACAACGATTTAGGTCTTCCTAAAAGAAATGCTTTAGTTAATGGTGGTGGTGTAATCCTTCCTGGTGTTTATGCTGACGGAACTCCAAACACTACTAGAACTGCTTATTCTACTGGTGGTGCTATTACTAATAGTTATTCTGGAGGACCAAGAAGTCAATATGTTTACGATGCTGGTTTTATCAAATTAAGAGAAGTACAAATTACTTATACTTTACCATCTTCATTAGTACAAAAAATAAAATTAGTTGATGCGAAAATCTCGCTAGTTGGATCTAACTTATGGATAATCGACAAAGATCTTCCAGAAGCTGACCCAGAAAGTGGATTAGGATCTAACATTGGATCTTCAGGTTTATCTATCGGATCTTTACCAACCACTAGAAACATTGGTTGCAACTTAACAATAAAATTCTAAGCTATGAAAAATAGACTTCTTATATTAATACCGCTTTTATCTTTGTTTGCATCATGTACTGATGACATTACAGGATTAAACACGGACACAAAACGTCCAACTTACACCGAAGCTAATTACTTATTTACTAATGCAGAACATGCAATGGTAGACCAGGTAACAAGTACTTCTGTTAACTTTAATGTTTTCAGATTACTTGCTCAACAATGGACTGAAGTTCAGTACCCACAAGAAAGCCAGTATGACCTTACAGGACGTACTATTCCAGATACTCACTGGACAACTTATTACCGTGATGTATTAAGAGATTTTAAAGAAGCAAAAAGCATTTTAGTTGATCAGCAAGCTGATGCTACAGCAGATGAGCTAGCTGTTATCAACAATAAAATTGCGATCATTGATATCTTAACGGCCTATTCATATGGGATTTTAGTTGACACTTTTGGAGACGTTCCTTATACTGAAGCTTTAGATATCGTTGCTTTTCCACAACCTAAATATGATGATGCTCAAACAATCTACAAAGATCTTATTGCAAAATTAACTGCTGCATCACATGCATTAGACACAGATGCTGGTAGCTTTGGGAATGCTGATTTAATTTACAAAGGAGATGCTGCATCATGGGCAAAATTTGCTAACTCATTACGTTTAAGAATGGCAATTAACATGGATGATGTTGATCATGCATATGCTTCTACTGAAGCTTTGGCTGCTGTTGCTGATGGAGTAATCTCTTCTAGCGCAGAAGGAACTTACATGACTTATGCCGAAACTCAACCAAATGCTAACCCATTATATGTTGATTTAGTTGCATCTGGACGTTTTGACTTTATTCCAGCTGACACATTTGTAAATAGATTAAATGCACTTAATGATCCTAGAAGACCTAAATACTTCACAGAGTTCCCTGAGGGTTCAGGTGTATATAAAGGTGGAGTTTATGGCGCAATAAATGTTTATGATAATTTCTCTCACCTTACTACTACAATACAAGATCCAACTTATCCTGGAGTATTGTTTACTTATTCAGAAGTTGAGTTTTTATTAGCCGAAGCTGTTGAAAGAAATATCGCTGTAGGCGAAACTGCAGAAATTCATTACAATAGAGCTGTAACGGCTTCATTACAAGACTGGGGTGTAGCATCTGCTGATATTGCAGCTTACTTAGCAAGAACTGATGTAGCTTATTCTGCAGCTACTCCTTGGAAACAAAAAATTGGAGAACAATCTTGGATTTCTTTCTTCAATAGAGGTTTTGAAGCATGGACAAATTACAGAAGATTGGATTATCCAGCTTTACAAGTACCAGCTGTAACTTATGGTGATATCACTTCAGTTCCAAAACGCTACTCATATCCTAACAGAGAGCAAACGCTTAATGCTGCTAGCTTAGAAGCTGCTGTTGCTAAATTGGGTAACAATGCAGTTACTACCAAAATCTTCTGGGATAAAAACTAATACTTAATAAAATAAATATGAAAAGATATATAAAACAAATTGCCACATTCGCATTAATTGCGGCTTTCGCATCTTGTTCATCAGATGATGATATAGATTACACATCTGTGGGAGGTAATGTGGTACCAACAACGTCAAGCATTAGTCGCTTAGATAATAACTACAATCTACCTTTTAACGTTTTTACAAAAGAAGGTGTAACTGCAACTAAAGTTGAAATCTACAAAAATGCGGCTAAAACAACTTCAGATCCAATCATATTTGGTGATAAAGTTTCAGATGCAACTATTGCAGATGGAAAAGCAACATTTAACACTTCTACCTTAGGAAGTTTTGATGTATTTCCTGTAACTTCAGGAACTACAACTACCTTAACTGGTAAAACAGGTACTTTTCCTTTAGCAATTTTAACAACATATTCTGATGGTTCAACAACAAGAGCTACATTTACTCTTACAGTTGCAAAAGGAATTGTTTGGCAAATTTACAATGCTGATGGCGATCCTGTAACTAATGCAACAAGTGGTGTATCTACAATAAAATACTTAGATCCAACACCAGTAATTATTACTTTTGCACCAGTAAAAAAAGCAACTACAACTGTTAACAGTATCGTAGGGGAATGGTCTAAAAATGATGGTGCTTTTTCTGCATTACCTGGAACTTTGCCAATTACTCACCAAGATCTTGATATTGCAGCAATTCCTTACTCTACATATGGTGGAATAGCTGTTGGGGATAAAATAACTTATAGATTTACTGTAACTGCAGGAACTCAAAAGGATGTTATATCTACTACAGTTACATTCGTTAATCAAACTTTTGATGGAGATCATGCTGGTGCTGTTTCTAATTCGGATGCTACAAGCAGATTTAATTTCTCAACTGGATTAAATGGTGACGGAGCTGATAGTACAGCTGATATTAAATTTGTAAGCTCATTTGGTTTCGAAGCAGTAAGCGATATTACTTTCGTAAAAACTACTTTAGATTATGAAACAGCTGATTTATTCACTGCTGAAGCTGCTTATAATGCAGGTACTCAAGTTTCATCTTTAACTAATTTAGTATTTGGAGACGTAGTTATTTACAAAATCACTAGAGATGATGTAGAATACACTGGTATCTTGCATATTACTGACAAAGTTCAAGGAACTACAAGTCAAAAATTATCATTCTCTTATAAAGAAGGAGTATTATCAGTAGAAGATCCTATCTAATATTGTTTTTAATACAACTAAATATAAAACCACCGGCATATGCTGGTGGTTTTTTTTTATATAAACATTATACCTATATTTGCTTCATGGAAAAAGAACATCAAATATTTGGAATTAGAGCCATTATAGAAGCAATTCAGGCAGGAAAAGAAGTAGACAAAGTATTCATCCAAAAAGAAATTTCTGGAGAATTAATGAAAGATTTAATGAAAGTGATGAAACGCGCTAACATTAATTTCTCCTATGTTCCTGTAGAAAAATTAAACAGGTTAACTCCAAATAACCATCAAGGGGCTGTTGCAACAATCTCACCAATAGGTTTTATTGATTTAGAACACCTTGTGGAATCGACTATCGAATCTGGTGCAAAACCATTATTTTTAATATTAGATCAAATTTCTGATGCGCGTAATTTCGGTGCTATCATCAGAACTGCTGAATGTACTGGTGTAAATGGAATCATTGTTCAAAAAGCAGGTTCTGCTCCTGTAAACGGAGACACAGTTAAAACCTCCGCGGGTGCAGTTTTCAATGTTCCGATTTGTAAAGTTGAACATATTAAAGATGCCATATTCTATTTACAAGGTTCCGGAATCAAAACTATAGCAGCCACTGAAAAAACAGATCAAAACATCTATGATTTATCTTTGAACGAACCATTAGCAATTATTATGGGATCAGAAGACAGAGGTATAAATCCTTCTGTACTAAAAATTGTTGATGAAAAAGCAAAGCTGCCAATGTTTGGCACAATTGGATCACTAAATGTATCAGTTGCTTGTGGAGCATTTTTATACGAAACTGTACGTCAAAGAAGTTAAAATTGATTTAGAATTTAAGATGCCAAAATAAATATTTAAAAACTATTACTTGATGTCTTCCAAATCTGCTCAGAACATATCAATAAAAAAACTTTGCTGCACTATTGCAACATTTTTGATCATGAGCATTGGTTACTCTCAAACAAAAACTTATGACCAGTCGTGGAATGAAATTCAATTCAACAGAACTATAAATGACAAATGGTCTACCGAAATAAATTTAGGAAGCTCATATAGTAGTACAGAAACATCATCCAATATCTTTCAAAATAACATTCAACGATCTTTTAGAGGATGGGGACATTATTATCTGTCTCCACGTTGGAAACTTTCAACATTTTTGGCTTATTACGACAACAAAGATGTACCGGAAATAGGGCAATTTAAATCTCCTGAATGGAGATTTGCTCTACAAGGAATATACTATTTCCATAAAACAGGATATACGCTAAGCACAAGAATGAGAATGGAACTTCGTCATATGAAAAATGGAGATGACGATTATGAAAATGTCCTCAGATATCGCCAACAGATAAAATACATTCAACCCATCAATAGTAAGATTCTTCGGGAAGGTGTTATTTATGCTGTTGCTTCTGACGAGCTATTCTTTAAATCCGGAACTAAAGTTACAGGTCTTAGTTTTTTTGATCGTAACAGACTGATTTTAGGTGCGGGATATTTATTTACAGATGATATACAAATAGAATTGGCGTATGCAAATGATTATCTTCCGAGAGATGATGAAAATCAGATTGTAAATGCAGCATCACTAACACTTACTTTTAATAATCTTTTTAAAAAGCTAAATAAAAAATTATTACATAAAAACGAATCCAATTCAAATGAAGATTAGCGCTACTTCTCCCCTTCTTTCTTTAGGAAGCAATTCAATTGTTCTATTATAGCATTCTTATGTAATTTAAATTTATAGCTTCTAACAAATTCTGTTCCTTCCATATTAATTTCTGCCACCAAGGCCTCCAGCTTAGAAAAAGCCTCAATATCTTTGTCATCTATTAAATATAAAACCTGCATTATTGAGTCATTTTCCCTGTATTGCGTATCATAATGCGCAACCTTGTACGGCTTATTATCTGCCAGGTGAATAACCAGATCTTTTTTAATTTTTTTACCTTCTTTCTTAGGAGGAAAAGGTGTTGGTTGCAAAGCAATAAAATAATGTTCTTTATCAGTTACGATATTAATTTTTAATGATTTTGATTTAGTAAAGTAAAATACTGAAGGTTCAAAATAATACAACATTGTTCCATCCGCCAATACCCTATTTTTTACATCGCATTGCGCAATCATTTTTGTACTAATCAGAACGACTAAAAAAACTATTGCAAAATTTATCTTTTTCATAATCTGGCAAATAAAATTAAAAATCATCTGAACAAAAATAATCATTTAATTTAAACCAGACATTTCTATTTAATTTTTATCATCTGATTCTGTTCTAGTTACAGTATAATTAACCAAAACATCTGAATTAAAATAAGTAGAAATAATTTCAGATTCTTCTTCAATCTTTTCAGTATTAACAAAATTTCCATTTTCATCAAAATGCTTCATGAAAGGATCATCTTCCGGGTTAAAATCTGGTTTTTGCCAATCATAAACAATCGGCTTTGTATATTCTGGGGCTTTATAAAATAATGTCAGCACAAATCCTGTAATAAAACCAGCCAAGTGTCCTTCCCATGAAATAGAAGCATCAACATCCGGGAAAACATACCAAATCATTCCGCCATAAAGTAATACTACTGCAAAAGAAAGAGCAACTAATCTGTAATATTTCGTTTGGATTCCTTTAAAAAAAATAAAAGTGACCAAAACATAAATTAATCCGCTGGCACCAATATGATAATTGGTTCGGCCAATAATCCAGGTAATTAAACCTGAGAACAAAATTCCATAAGCAATTACCGAAAAAGATTGTTTTGGATAAAAAAATTGCAAAGCCGCAAGTAATACAAAAAGCGGAATTGAGTTATTATATAAATGGCCTAAGTTTTCATGGATAAAAGGACTAAACAAAATGCCTTGTAAACCTGAAACATCACGAGGATAAATTCCATACTGATAAAAATCAAAATCAAACCGAATCTGAATCCAATAAATAATCCATAAGAAAAGTACAAACAAAACTGGTAATCCAACAACGGCAGTAGAAAAGTTAAAATGATTGTCTTTCATATATCAAACAATTGGTTTTAAGCTGTAACATCAAAAAACTATCCAAATACGATTTACTGATAATTTGTCAGTTAGCCTTTGTTATGATTTGTAACCCTTTAATACTATAAAATTAAAATTGAAAATAGTAATTTTACAAAATGGAAGCACCTTTAGCAGAGCGTATTCGCCCACAGAAATTAGAAGATTATATTAGTCAGAGTCATTTGGTTGGACCAAACGGATCATTGACGCAGCAAATTTCAAAAGGAATTATTCCCTCTTTAATATTTTGGGGACCACCCGGGACAGGAAAAACGACTTTAGCACAAATTATTGCTCAGGAATCAAAACGTCCGTTTTATATTTTGAGCGCAATAAATTCTGGCGTAAAAGACATTCGCGATGTAATCGAAAAAGCAAAACAAAGCGGTGGACTATTTACTGCGAAGAACCCTATTTTATTTATAGATGAGATTCACAGATTTAGTAAATCTCAACAAGATTCACTTTTGGCTGCAGTCGAAAAAGGCTGGATAACTCTTATTGGTGCTACCACAGAAAACCCAAGTTTTGAAGTAATTCCCGCATTATTATCACGTTGTCAGGTTTATATTCTAAATGCTTTCACAAAACAAGACTTAGAAGCACTGTTGCATCGTGCCATGAAAACAGATGTAGAATTAGCCTCAAAAAACATCATTTTAAAAGAAACCGAAGCCCTTCTTCGTCTTTCTGGTGGTGACGGTCGTAAACTATTAAATATCTTCGAGCTTGTAGTTAATGCAGCTGCAAGTGAAGAAATTATTATAACAAATGATCGTGTTTTTGAATTGGTACAGCAAAATACCGTTTTGTATGACAAAACCGGAGAACAGCACTATGACATTGTTTCCGCATTTATAAAATCAATTCGCGGAAGCGACCCAAACGGAGCAGTATATTGGTTAGCACGAATGATTGAAGGTGGCGAGGATGTTAAATTTATCGCCAGAAGAATGCTCATTTTATCCAGTGAAGATATTGGAAACGCAAATCCGACCGCTTTTATAATGGCAAATAATACTTTTCAGGCTGTTTCTACTATTGGATACCCTGAAAGCCGAATTATATTAAGTCAATGCGCAATTTACCTAGCAACTTCTCCAAAAAGTAATGCTTCATATATGGCAATTGGAAATGCACAACAGTTAGTAAAACAAACCGGGGATTTACCTGTTCCTATTCACTTACGCAATGCTCCAACAAAATTAATGAAAGAATTAGGATATGGCGAAGATTATAAATACTCACATGATTATGCCAACAATTTTGCCGAACAGGAATTTTTGCCAGATGCTATAAAAGAAACGGTTCTTTACAATCCGGGAAGCAATTCAAGAGAGAATAGCAACCGCGAATTTTTAAAGAACCGCTGGAAAGATAAATATGGTTATTAAACCAAATTTTATATTTTAAAACTTAACTGATATTTTTTCAGAAACTAATTTGTCATTTTGATAAAACTCAAAATACCATTGATTATCTTTTGCATTTAATGTTCCCTGCACCCCATCTTTTATAGCAATAAAAGAATCTGGTCTGGATGTTTTTAGCAGCTTCATAACCACTTTTGGTGTTTTATCAATTAATTGATAACCATTTTCTGTTGGTTGTGCGTAAAGTAAATTCGGATCAGAAGTATCTGCTACAGGAGTTGTTGCAACAGCGACAGTTTCAACTGGAACCGAAGCTACTGCAGGAGTCCCTTTAGAAGAACCTGTAATTGTTTTACCGCTATATTTATAATGTAATTTATTTACAGATAAAAAAGCCTGATCAAGACTTTCTTTGTAAGCTACCTCATATTCTTTTTCCTTGCTTTTCCCAATTTCAGAAGTATAAATTACTTTTCCGTAACAATCTTTAAATTCTAAGTAAAGCTTTGTTACTAAAAAACCATTGTCTTTTTTTACATCAATATATAAAAGCTGACAGCGATCACCATATTCAGCAGGAACATCCTCGTTTGTATAATAAGCAGGAAAACCGGCTTTAAGCAAATTAGACTTAGTCATTGTTGACAATCTATATTGATTTTCTGTTCTAAGGAAATCATATTTCAATGGCACAATTACGGCTTTGTAGTCGTTAACTGATTGCGAAAATCCAACAACAGAAATTAAAAGAGTAACCAGCAAAAATTTAATTTTCATAGTTATAAATATTTTTTTAGTTCTAATAAATGATTTACTTGTTTAATATTTTGGGGAGCATCTATTTTTTTATCATTAAAAAAAATAGCATCGAGCCCCGCATTTAGCGCTCCGTTAACATCTGCATCCAGACAGTCACCAATCATAATACAATTTTCTTTTGAAGCCTGTGCCACATTAACTGCATAATCAAAGATAATACTATTTGGCTTTTTAACACCAGCTAATTCAGAATTTGTAATAGTCATGAAATAGCCTGATAATAACGCATTATTGATCTTTTTATCCTGAACATTGGCAAAACCATTTGTAATGATGTGCAATTTGTATTTAGGTTTTAGATATTCCAAAACTTCAATTGCTCCGTCAAATAAGTGATTATTATCTGTAAGGGTCTCAATATAATCGTTTGCAATTTGATCAATATCTTTATCTGATATCTCAATATTTAAGGCATCAAAAGAAAATTTCAATCTATTATAACGTAATTCCTGATGTGTAATTTTATCATGTTGATACAATTTCCAGCAAGCCTGATTTATTGGCATATACTTTTCGATAAAATCCGCGATTTTTACATTTGGAAATCGCTCCTTAAAAATTCGATCAAAAGCTAATTCAGAATTCTTATCAAAATCCCAAAGTGTATGATCTAAATCAAAAAAAATGTCAGTTATATGCGTATTCATAATTTAAAAGATTCCTTCATCTACAAAACTATAATATTTTGTTTCAGTAATAATCAAATGGTCTAAAACTTTAACATCTAAACTATCACCTGCTAATTTTAATTTCATTGTAATTTCTTTATCAGCATCACTCGGATTAAGATTTCCAGAGGGATGATTATGGCACAAAATCAGGCCTGTAGCGCCACTTTCAAGTGCTAATTTAAACACCAATCGTACATCTACAATAGTTCCTGTAATTCCTCCTTTGCTTAATTGCGATTTTGAAATTACCTTATTCGAATTATTCAGAAAAAGCACCCAAAATTCTTCATGAGGAAGTTCACCAATAATGGGCTGCATGATTTCAAAAACGACTTTACTGGATGTTATCTTATTTTTGAATTGTAACGCATCTTCACTCCTTTGCCTCCTTCCTAATTCTAAAGCCGAAACAATAGTAATTGCTTTTGCCTCTCCTATTCCTTTAAAATTCATTAATTGAGAAATTGACATTTTTCCCAACATATTAAGATTGTCTACACTTGCCAAAATCCTTTTGCTTAATGCAACTGCAGATTCATTTCGGCTTCCTGAACCAATCAAAATGGCAATTAATTCAGCATTGCTTAAAGCTTCTTTACCTTTAAGCATTAATTTTTCACGCGGACGATCATCTTCTGACCAATTTGTAATTGGAAAATGAGTTGCTTCCATAAGATTAAATTATGGATTTGCTCATGCAAATACTATTCGTTAAACCTACATAAGGCTCGTAGTTATCTACTATCTCAAATCCTACTTTTTGATACAAATTAATAGCTTCAATCTGTTTATATAATGTTTCCAAAATCATGATTTCAAAACCCTGACTTTTCGCTTCAACTTCTAACTCTCCGATTATCATTTGCGCCAACCCCAAACCTCTGGCTTTGGGCGAAACAAACATTCTTTTTAATTCGACTGCATTTTTATCATATTTCTTAAAACAGCCACAAGCGACAGGCTCATCATCTAAATAAATAATAAAAACATTGGAATTAAATTCAATTATATTATTTCCCCAATATTCCTTCTTTAATTCCGGATAACGTTCCCACAAAAAAGTATCGAATGTTTCGATCAAAAATAAAAAATCAGGATTTTCACTAGTTGTTTTTACAACTTTTATAGTTGGATTCATTTATAAAATCTTAAAAGGCTAATATATAAAAAATAAGAAAAATCATTCAATAAAGTTTAAAGAAATAAAAAAGAGAAATCATAGCTTTTGCATTTGCAGTGATTTCTCTTTTAATATAAATCCATTACGTTTATTCAATTAATGCTTTTACTTCGTCAAAGTTCAATCCACCATAATTACCTGAACTCATCAATAATAAAGCAGAGTTTTCAAGATTTAAATTGAATAGATATTCTTTAAATTCCACAGGATTTGTGTAAATAATTAAATCTTTTCTATTAAAAGAAGTTGCAATTTGTTCGTAGGTTACTTCTTCTAATTGCTTAATTTTTACTGCATCCGGAGAATAGAATACTACAGCTACATCAGCATATTCAAGCGCTCCTTCGTATTCTTTTAAAAACTCAGCATTTAAACTGCTATAGGTGTGCAATTCTAAACAAGCTACTAAAGTCCTGTTCGGATATTGTTCTTTTACAGCTTTTGTTGTTGCTGCCACTTTACTTGGCGAATGGGCAAAATCTTTATAAGCAACCTTTCCTTTGCCTTCTGCAATTTTTTCAAGTCGTTTTGATGCTCCTTTAAAACTTGCAATTGCCTCATAAAAATCTGCTTCATCGACACCCATATTTTGGCAGATCCATTTTGCTCCGGCTAAATTATTTAAATTGTGCGCTCCAAAAACTTCAATTGGCATATCACCTTCCGGAGTTTTAAGCAAAGTTATACCATCACTAACTGTATATTCGGGCGTATTATAAGGCAGTTTACGAATTGGATTTGTAGCAGCCTCTGAAACTCGTTTTACTTCAGGATCATTTTCATTGTAGACTAAAATTCCTCCATTTGTAATTTTGCCAATGAAAATCTCAAACTGCTCTACATAATTTTCATACGTTGGAAAAACATTAATATGATCCCAGGCAATACCTGAAATCAAAGCAATATTTGGCTGATATAAATGAAATTTCGGACGTCTGTCTATTGGCGAAGATAAATACTCATCACCTTCCAGAACCATAAAATCATTTTCTTCGGTAAGATGAACCATTGTATCAAAACCTTCTAATTGTGCACCAACCATATAATCCACTTCGATATTATGATAATGCATTACGTGCAAAATCATTGAGGTAATAGTTGTTTTTCCGTGAGAACCACCAATTACAACACGTGTTTTATTTTTAGATTGCTCATACAAAAATTCAGGATACGAATAAATTTTCAATCCTAATTCCTGAGCTTTTAACAATTCAGGATTATCAGCTTTAGCATGCATTCCTAAAATTACAGCATCGATATCTGATGTTATTTTTTCAGAAAACCAACCCATCTCAACAGGTAAAATTCCTTTTTTCTCTAATCTTGATTTAGATGGTTCAAAAATAGCATCATCACTACCTGTTACCTTATATCCTTTGTTATGCAATGCTAATGCTAAATTGTGCATGGCACTTCCGCCTATAGCGATAAAATGTGTTCTCATTTAAATTCCAATTTTTATCCCGAAGCATCGGGACCAAATTCCAATTATATTTCAGAATTCAGTATTTAATATTTGCTTATTACGGTTCAAATTTTTGTTTTAATTCCCTGGCTTTTTTAGGGTCATTTAATTTATTCAAATATAAATTATATAATTTTTGAAATGTGTTTTTTGATTTACCAATTTCATGCGCTTTTATAAAGTTTTTTTCGGCTGCTGTATATCTTTTAAAATAAACATCTATTCTTCCTCTCGACAAATAACCATCAACCGGCGATAATTGTGCTAACTGATTGGAGTATGAAATCGCTTTTGATTCACTTCCACCAAAAATTCCCGGCAATTGCAAATATATTTCGATTAATGCCCATCTGGCCGGAATATGTTTTGGATCTAAAGCAATCGCTTTTTCAAAAGATTCTTTCATCTCTCCTACCATTCCCAAAGCCTTAAATCTACTTACTTCCATAGCTCGCATGGCTAAACAACCACCGTATTTATAAAAATAATCAGCCACAGTAGGTTTAAGTTCTTTAAGTTTCCTGAAATAGACAGCTGCATTTTCCCATGCTTTGTTATGAGCCTCAATCTCCCCCAAATATTCAAGCGTTTTTATATCCGAAGGTTTCGTTTTTAAAATTCCTTCAAAAATAACCTGAGCTTCATCATACTTTTTTGAGTGAAATAATTTCTCTCCTTTTTCAAAATTAGTTTGTGACCAAAGTATAAGCGGTACAAACAAAAAAAGGAATAGCAGTTTTTTCATGTCTCAAAAATAAGGAAATATAACGTGCATCATTTAGTTTTAATTGCAAATTAATATTCAAAAAAAATCCGTCCTGTAAAAACAAGACGGATTTTTAAATGTTATTAAATTCGATTATTTTACAATCGTCATTTCATCAATAATATTTTTAGCACCTGCATATTTGTCAATAATCCAAAGTACATAACGAATATCCACATTGATTGTTCTTTGTAATTTAGGATCAAAAATAACATCACCGGCCATAGCTTCGATGTTACCATCAAAAGCAATTCCTATTAACTCTCCTTTTCCGTTAAGAACCGGAGAACCAGAGTTTCCTCCTGTAATATCATTATCTGTTAAAAAGTTTACTGGCATATATCCTGCTTTATCAGCATATTGACCGTAATCTTTTGCTTTATTCAATTCTAACAAACGTGCTGGTAAATCAAATTCCTGATCTCCTGCTTTATACTTTTTCACCATACTTTCCATGGTAGTATAATTGTTTATTGTAGCATCATTACGAGTATCAGCAGGCAATGCGCGAACTTTTCCGTAAGTAAGTCTCAAGGTTGAGTTTGCATCCGGATATTGAATCGTATTTAATTTTGATGCTCTTAAACCTTCAACCAATTCGCGGTAAGCAATTGCAAAACCATCATCAGCTTTTGCCTGATCGTCTGTTTTAGAACGGTATTTTGTCAACAAATCGTTAGAAATAATATACAAAGGATCATGTACAATTGCTAATGGTTTCGGATTAGCCATAAATGCCAATACTTTCTCTTTAGTTGTAAAATAACTTATTTCAGTTGCCTTTGCTACATCTGCAGTAAAATCACCATTATTCTCTGATTTCATTTTAGCAATTTGTGTAGCTAAACCATATTCAGCAGCTTTAGAAGCATACAAATTTAATTGCGCTGTTAATATATCTTTTTCAAGAGGCGCATGAAATTCACCGTAAATATTATCAATCATCGTGTTGATTTTTGGTAACATTTCTGCTTTTTTAGCATCATTTTCAGCATAGTAAGCAATCAATGCATTTCCTAAATTTGCAGGACCTGCTGCGTAAGCAGAAGTACGTAAAAGCTGCATCAAATAATTATCATGACGTGCTTTTAAATTGGTCTCTCTGTAATAATCATTAATTGTTGGAATTACATTTTCATATTTTTCGCTATTTGCCGGTTTAGTTGCCCATTCGTAGAATTTGTCTTCTTGTGCCGTTTTAGCATCTACCGTTCCCGCTTTTGTCAAAGCATCGATCATACCTTGACGGTTTTTCCAGTAATTAGCTGTCGAAGCATATTTAGATGCATATTGCAAACGCACTGTAGCATCTTTATCCATATACTTTTTCATTTGGTCCATTCCGGTTTTTGCACCTTCAACCCAAGCAGGATAAGCGTACTTAATATTTTGCTCAATTCCGCCAGCCGGCATCCAACGGTTTGTTCTTCCCGGATATCCAAGAATCATAGCAAAATCATTTTCTTTTACACCTTTAATACTTACAGGTAAAAAATGTTTTGGCTTTAAAGGCACATTCTCTTTAGAATATGTTGCCGGATTTCCGTCTTTATCAGCATAAACTCTAAACATAGAGAAATCTCCAGTTTGACGCGGCCATTCCCAGTTATCAGTATCTCCACCAAATTTACCAACACTTTCAGGAGGTGTTCCCACTAAACGAACGTCTGTATAATCCTGGTAAACAAAATAGTAATATTCATTTCCCTGAAAGAAAGGACGAACAGAAACAGTGTATTTTCCACCTTCATTATTCTCTTTTTCAATCAAAGCAATTTCTTGTTGAATAATTTTGTTTCTTTCTGTTTCTGTCATCGTATCATTTACTTTCGATAAGATTCTTTTAGAAACATCATCCATACGAACAAAGAAACGAACGTATAATGATTTTGGTTTCATCTCGGCACTTCTCTCTTTTGCCCAAAAACCATCTTTTAGATAATTTTGTTCTGCTGTAGAAAGCTCAGCAATTGCATTATATCCGCAGTGGTGATTTGTTAAAACCAATCCATCTTTAGATACAATTTCAGCAGTACAACCTCCATTAAACTGAACAACAGCATCTTTTAAACTATGATGATTAATACTGTAAATTTCTTCGGACGTTAATTGCAAGCCCATTTTTTCCATATCCCTATGGTTTAATCTTTCGATAAACATCAAAAACCACATTCCTTCATCAGCTCTTACAGGAAAAGCCATTAAGCACATGGTCAAGAATAAAACTATTTTTTTCATGTTATTTTGTTTAAGTATGCGAATATAGCGCATTTTCGCAACAATACACAAAATTAGCGCCTAAATACAAAACATATTAAATGTATTTCATCTCAGTTTTGCGAAATTCATAATTCATAAAAAATAAAATTTAAACTAATTTCAAAGATCAAAAATCAATTAACTTATTAAAATCTAAAAGAATGCAAAAAGAAATCATTAAGAAACAATACAATTTGTAAAAATTAACTTTCAATTAAAAATAAATAATATAAATTATTTCTTACAATTATGTTTGTCTAAATTTGCTTTAAATTTAAAACAAATACAAAATGAAAAAATTTTTACTGGCATTAGCCTTATTAGTAGTTACTATTTCTAATGCACAAAAAGGATCAATGTTATTAGGTGGGAATGTTGGGTTTTCTTCAGAAAAACTAGGAGACAGCAAATCAGAAAATTTTGAATTTTCTCCAAAAATTGGATATCAATTTGCAGATAAATGGACTGCAGGAGTTGAAGGTTCAATCAAAACTTTTAAAAACACAGGATCAGACAGCGCAGAGAAATATAAAATTGGAGGTTTTGTACGTTATGCTACTCCACTTTCTGAATTATTTTCGGTTTATGCTGATTTAGGTGCAGGTTATCAAAATGCATCTATAAATAATGCAAAAGGAATGTATGTAAATCTTACTCCTGCTTTGTTTATTAATATGAAAAGAGGATTTGGTTTAAACTTCTCTATCGGAGGTGTTAACTATGATAACATTGATGGTAAAAATGATCCAAGACAAGAACGTTTAGGTTTTGATTTTGGAAAAACATTTAACATTGGTGTATCTAAAAACTTCGGACTTTAATCTTTAAATAAAAAGATAAAAACCGAGATGCTTTTGTTATTCGCTAAAAGCAAAAACCCGACAAGCTATTAACTGTCGGGTTTTTTATTTTATTTTAATTAAAGATTTTAATCATTTAGCATTTTCCAAAGCTTATCTTTTAAATCTGTCAAACCTTGCTGTGCAACAGATGAAATAAACATATACGGAACATCTTTAAAGGCAACATCTAATTCTAGTTTTAATTCTGCTTTTAATTCGTCATCCAGCATATCACATTTTGATATTACTAACAAACGTTCTTTGTCTAACATTTCAGGATTATACTTCGTTAATTCATTAACTAAAATATCATACTCTCCTTTAATATCAGGCGTATCAACAGGAACTAAAAACAGTAAAGTTGAGTTACGCTCAATATGTCGAAGGAAATAATGTCCTAAACCTTTTCCTTCTGCAGCTCCTTCAATAATTCCAGGAATATCAGCAATTACAAAAGATTGAAAATCTCTGTAAGCTACAATTCCTAAATTTGGTTTTAAGGTTGTAAAAGGATAATCGGCAATTTTTGGTTTTGCCGAAGTTAATACAGACAATAAAGTTGATTTCCCGGCATTTGGAAAACCTACTAAACCAACATCTGCCAAAACTTTAAGTTCCAGAATTACATCCATTTCTACACCCGGTAAACCTGGCTGTGCATATCTTGGAGTTTGATTTGTTGAACTTCTAAAATGCCAGTTTCCTAACCCTCCTTTTCCTCCTTTTGAAAGAATTCTTTTTTCTCCGTCTTCCGTAATTTCGAATAAAGTTTCTCCGGTTTCCTTGTCTTTTACAACAGTTCCCAAAGGTACTTCGATAAATTTATCTTCTCCATCTGCGCCCGTACTACGGTCTCCTCCTCCATCTCCACCGTGACCGGCTTTAATATGACGAGCAAATTTTAAGTGAAATAATGTCCACAAACCTTTATTTCCAACCAAATATACGTGTCCACCTCGACCACCATCACCTCCGTCAGGCCCTCCTTTTTCAATAAATTTCTCTCTATGTAAATGTGTAGATCCTTTTCCTCCCTTTCCGGAAGAAACATATATCTTAACGTAATCTACAAAATTTCCTTCTGTCATTTTTCCTTGTTTATATATAGTTTCAAGTTTCAGGCTTCAGGTTAATCAACAGAACGTCAACAAACTTGAAACCTGAAACTTGAAACAAATTTTCTTTTACTCTTTAAGCGCTTTTACCAGCACTTTATCAATCTTTACACCGTCCATATCCAATACTTCAAGTACAAACTTTTGCCAGATTAATTTTTCGCCTTCTTTTGGAATATGTGAAAGCTCGGTCATAATCATTCCACTTACCGTATTTACTTCATAATCGTTTGTTAGTTCATCTAACTCAAAATACGTTAGAAAATCATGAAGCGAATAATGTCCGTCAACCAACCAGGAACCATCTTCTCTTTCGATTAACTGAAACTCATCTTTATAAAACTCAGATGCATCTCCTACTAATGCTTCAAGAATATCATTCAGCGTAATTATTCCCTGAAAAACTCCATATTCATCTGAAACCAAAGCATAATGAACACCCGTTCTTTTAAAATTTTCCAACGCTTTATAAGCCGTTGTCTGCTCCATTAAATATGGAGGATCTGTCATGATTGCCGACAAATCAAAATGATCGCTTTCGATATTGGCAAATATATTTTTTAGCGTTACGATACCCACAATATCATCGTAGTTATCGCTATAAACCGGGTAAACAGTGTGCAAATCCATTAAAACCAATTCTTTAATTTTGGCTCTTTCTGCATTTAATGGCAACATATCAACCGATTTACGGTGTGTCATTAATGAGTTTACTTTTCTGTCGCCAATATGAAAAACTCGTTCTACGATATCTTGTTCAATTTCCTGAACCTCACCTACCTCAGTTCCTTCTTTTATGATGGCTTTAATTTCTTCTTCGGTAACTTTTCCGTCAGCAGTTGGTTTTATCTGAAAAACATTCAATAAAAAATCTGTTGAAGATGTTAACAACCAAATAAATGGCGCTGTAATAATCGAAATTACTTTCATTGGCATTGCTACCATTTTTGCAATCGATTCCGGATAATTTAATCCGATGCGTTTTGGAAGTAATTCTCCTAAAACCAAAGAGAAAAAAGTTAAAACCACAACTACAATTCCTACTGCAACTGAATGTGCGTAAGGCTTTAAAACTTCGAATCCGTTTACAAAAGTTTCAACATCTACTGTGATTTTATCTCCACTATAAATACCTGTTAAAATACCAATTAAGGTAATTCCGATTTGTACGGTTGATAAAAACTTATTTGGAGAGTTGGCTAAATCCAAAGCTGTTCTGGCGCTTTTATTTCCTTTTTTTGCGGCCGTTTCCAATCTGTTTTTTCTAGCCGAAATCAGTGCAATTTCTGACATGGAGAAAACTCCGTTTAATAGTATTAGAAAAAATATTATTAGTATTTCCAATTTGTGGTTTATTCGTTATATAATAGTTCGTTAATTGTAATTTGTAACCTCAATGTATTTTATAGCCCAGATGAAAGAGAAAAGCCCGGAGCTAAAAAAACTAATTTTTCTTGCCAGAAAACAGCTGACTTCCGAAGCGTCGGGAGAAGCTTGTTTTGTGGTTAGAAAAATAGTTTTTTTAGCGTCCCGAAGCTTCGGGATGTAACGTACAGCCGGAAAAAGCTTCTACAAATTATCTATAACTGACGTTAATCGCTCTGTGATTTCTTCGATAGTTCCGATACCATTTACGGCATGAAACTTACCTTGTTCTTTATAATAACCAATTAATGGTGCTGTTTTTTCGTTGTATTCCTGATATCTCACACGAATTTTCTCTTCGTCCTGATCATCTGCTCTGCCACTTGTTTTTCCTCTTTCCAGTAAACGTGCTACTAAAATTTCGTCATCGGCTTCTAATGCGATTGTTGCCGTAACACTTGAACCAATTGTTGGTAAAAATTTATCTAAAGCTTCTGCCTGATCTAATGTTCTTGGATAACCATCAAATAAAAACCCTTCAGTATCAGGGTGTTTTTTTACTTCATCGATTAACATTGCTGTGGTAACTTCGCAAGGAACCAATTCGCCATTATCCATAAAAACTCTGGCTTTTTTTCCTAATTCGGTATCATTTTTTAAATTAAAACGAAATATATCTCCAGTTGAAAGATGTGTTAATTTATATTTTTCTTTTAAAAATTCTGCCTGAGTCCCTTTTCCTGCTCCTGGCTTTCCAAATAAAACGATGTTAATCATAATGTTAGTGTTTCTTGACTTCCTGACTGTAATTCGAGAAGTTTAAAATGAATATATAGTTGTGTTTTGTTTAAATTTATTCTGCTAATTTGTAAACTTCAGATAAATTACGCCCTAAACCATCGTAATCTAAACCGTAACCTACAATGAATTTATTTGGAATTCTGATTCCAACGTAATCAATCTTAATATCTTTTTTATACGCCTCTGGTTTAAAAAATAAAGTAGCCACTTTAAAATGTTTTACATTTTGCGCTTTAAAAAGATGTTTTAATTCTTCTATAGTATTTCCTGTATCAATAATATCTTCAATAATAACAACCGATCTGCCGGATAAATCCTGATTGATACCAATTAATTGTTTTACTTCATTGGTACTTTCTGTTCCTTCATAAGATGCCATTTTTATAAATGAAACTTCGCAGGGACTTTTGTATTTTTTCAGAAAATCGGCAACAACCATAAAAGCACCATTTAAAACGCCGATAAAAATTGGCGTATCGTCTCCAAAATCATCTTCAACCTGAGCTACTATTTTGGTTAAGGCAAAATCAATTTCTTTAGCCGAAATAAACGGAACAAATTGTTTATCGTGAAGTTGTATCATTATTTTTACTGTTTTAAAACAATGGACAAAGATACAGAATTAGAAACAAAATCTTAGTATCAAAATAAACGGTTGATTTATTTTTTTTGTTAATGTTAAATATCAGTTAATGTTTACAAAATTCAATTTAACATTATTTTTAAATTTATTAAATTGTTATAGTATAAATATTTAACTAGAGAGCGTAATGAAAACAGCGACACAATTATTTTCTATATCATTATTAATTTTAATGACAGCTTGCAACGGTCAGGTAAAAAAAGAAGAAAAAGAAGCTCTGGCAAAACAACCCGGAAATGTTGTAAAAACGGCAGTGGGAGAAATTACTTTACCACCTCCTTATGCTACAGAATCTAAAACAAAAAACAGTAAAGTAATAGGCTGGCCAGAAGGTAAAATGCCTACCGCACCGGAAGGTTTTACAGTCACAAAATTTGCTGATGGTTTTGAAAACCCCCGTTGGACTTATATTGCACCAAACAATGATATTTTTGTTGTAGAAAGCGGAACAAGAAGCAGTAAAAATCAAATTACAGTTTTACGAGACAAAGATAAAGACGGCAAATTTGAAACCCGCGAAGTTTTTATAGATGGCTTAAACAAACCTTTTGGAATGTTGGTTTTAAAAGACTTTTTCTATATCGCGAATACGGATGGTTTGTATCAATATCCATATAAAAACAATCCGTTAAAATTAGAAACAAAAGGTGTAAAAATTCTTGAACTTCCTGCCGGAGGTTATAACAATCACTGGACCAGAAATTTACTTGCCAACGCCGATGGGACAAAAATTTATGTTTCTGTTGGATCTGGAAGTAATGTAGCAGAAAACGGAATCGATAAAGAAATTCGTCGCGCTTGTATTCTGGAAATTAATCCTGACGGAACGGGCGAAAAAATCTACGCATCGGGACTTAGAAACCCTGTTGGTATGGATTGGAATCCGGCAAACAAGGAACTTTGGACAGCGGTTAACGAGCGAGATGAATTGGGCGACGATTTAGTTCCGGATTATATTACAAGTGTAAAAAAAGATGGTTTTTACGGATGGCCGTATTCTTATTTTGGTAATATTTTAGATCCAAGAATGAAAGGACAAGGGAAAGATCTTGCTGCTAAAGCAATTGTTCCTGATGTTCCGGTTGGTTCTCATACGGCATCTTTAGGGTTGGCTTTTTATAATAAAAGTGCTTTTCCGGCAAAATATAAAAACGGCGCTTTTGTGGGTCAGCATGGTTCATGGAATCGCTCGAAAATATCGGGTTATAAAGTCCTTTTTGTTCCTTTTGCAAATGGAAAACCGTCTGGAAAACCAGAGGATTTTTTAACTGGTTTTATTTCAAATGATGAAAAAGCCGAAGTTTACGGGCGTCCGGTTGCGGTTACGGTTATGAATGACGGATCGCTTTTGGTAAATGACGATAGTGGAAATACAGTTTGGAAGGTGACGGCGAATAAATAAAATTTTAAAATTCCAAACTAGAAATTCCAAATTCCAATTGCTAGTGAATATTAAACACATAGATTCTACCTTTAAAGAAAGGTATTGCATCCAGAATTATTTTTTAATTTTTAATTCTCAATTTTTAATTAAAAAAACTTTATGATCTTAAAAAAATATTGTTTTTTTGTTTTTGTGCTTTTTGCTTCTATAAACAATTTTGCACAAGAACAAAAAGACAAAGCTATTGACACTCTTAAAACAGAAAAACTGGAGGAAGTGGTTATTAGTCCGCTTCATATAAATACCAATATTTTGGATGCTCCGGCTTCGATCGGGATTTTATCCAAAAGTCAGCTTTTGCAAAATAACACCACAGATATTACAACGGTTATTAATACAATTCCCGGCGTTTTTATGCAATCGTCGAATTTTACAACTAGCCGAATTTCGATTCGCGGAATTGGTGCGAGAACTACTTACGGAACCAACAAAATCAGGGCTTTTTACGGCAGTATTCCGTTAACTTCTGGGAACAGCGAAACTGTAATTGACGATATTGATCTTGAAAACCTCAACCAGATCGAAATTATAAAAGGTCCGCTTTCGAGTATTTACGGCGCAGGTTTAGGCGGTGCGATTTTAATTTCACCTCAGCTTTCCAAATCAAAAGGACAAAGTGCCGGAATAAGTTCGGTTTTTGGTTCTTACGGTTTATTAAAAAATAGTTTGAATTATAGCTTAAACGAAAATGAAGGCAGTTTAAACATCAGTTATCACAATTTAAAAACAGATGGCTGGCGCGAAAACAGTGCGTACAATCGGGAAGGAATTACGCTTGCGGGTGAATTGTTTCGAAAACAAAACAGCAAACTGACTTATTTTACCAATTATACGTATTTAAAAGCTTTTATTCCAAGTTCGATTAACAAAGATGCTTTTGAAAATAATCCCGAATCTGGTGCTCCAACCTGGGTGGCTTCTAAAGGATTTAAGGAGTACAAATCGACTTTGGGCGGATTAGCGTATGATTTCAAAATTGGTGACAACCTAAATAATTCAACTTCTGTTTTTATCAATTATAAAGACAGTAATGAGCCGAGACCTTTTGATATTCTGCGTCAATATACTTTTGCGACCGGAGCGAGAACGCAATTTTCCGGTAATTTTAAAATTAAGGAAACCGGAATTGATTTCATCGCCGGAGTTGAATATTTTACGGATACTTATAGCGGAAATACTTTCGAAAATTTATACCAGCAAAATAATGGTCAGGGAAGTCTGCAGGGAAATCAGCTTACAGAAACCGATCAAAAAAGGCACTTTTATAATGTATTCTCGCAGCTTAAAGCTTCACTTTCTGAACACTTTGAAGTTCAGGCGGGAATCAATTATAACAAAACACAATTTGAACTTACAAATTATACCGAAAACTCAAATCAGAAATACAGTTATGATGGTATTTTCTCTCCGCAATTGTCTTTTCTTTTCAAACCAAATAAAGAACAAACTATTTATTTTTCTGCAAGTCGGGGATTTTCTCTTCCGGCTACCGAAGAAACCCTTACCAGCGAAGGCACGATTAATCCGGATATAAAACCTGAAAACGGTTATAATTTTGAACTTGGCGGAAAGTTCTATTTTTTCAATAAAAAACTTTATACTGAAATTGCAATTTATCGAATGGAAATTAAAGATTTACTGGTTGCAAAAAGAGTTGGCGACGATCAATATGTGGGCGCAAATGCGGGAAAAACTTTTCATGAAGGAATTGAAGTTACGCTAAATCATAATTGGCAAATTAATCGTTTTTTTGGGCTGAATTCTTATTTGGGAGCGTCTATTGGAAATTATGAGTTTAAAGAATTTATTGATAACGGAAATGATTTTTCGGGAAATAAACTAACCGGAGTTCCTGCCAATAAAATAAATGCAGGTTTGAGTTTTAATACCCGTTTGGGAATTTATTTTAATGCCGATTATCAGTTTGTAGACGAAGTTCCGATGAACGATGCTAATTCAGCTTTTTCAGATTCATATGCAATTATTAATCTGAAAACGGGATATCGATTTGAGATTCTGCAAAATCTAACTTCTCATATTGCTGCGGGAATAAATAATGTAACTAATGAAAAATATGCTTCGTTAATTTTACCAAATGCGGTTGCAAATGGCAATACAGCGCCCAGATATTATTATCCTGGTTTGCCTGTAAATTATTACGGCAGTGTTTCATTAAATTACTTATTTTAGATGTTTATTTCAAATCGAAAATTAAAAAAAATGTCTTCTGAATTGCAAAAAAAACTCGACTATGTTAGTCCTTGCAGAGCAAGCAGATCGCTGCTTTCAGGTGAAATTTTAGAAAACCATTCTTTATTTGATGAGCTGGTTGCTGCCTGTTTTTTAACTTCGGATAAAAATCATCACAGAGCTTGTTGGGTTTTAGAATTTGTTTGTTACGAAGAATTACTTTGGATGCAGCCTCATGTAGATTTTTTCTGTTCGAATCTGAAACATTTGAAAGAAGAAAGCGCCATTAGACCGATTGCAAAAGTGATCCAGCTTTTAATAAAATCTCATTATAAAAAAGCCGAAAACTGCATTCTCCTTTCTGAAGAAAATCTGCAAAATTGCATCGAAGCTTCTTTCGACTGGCTGATAAATGATGTAAAAGTAGCTACAAAAGCCTATTCTATAAGAACTTTATATGTTTTGGGAAATCATTACGATTGGATTCATCCTGAACTGAAAATTATTCTGAATAAAGATTTTTCAAATCATTCGGCAGCATACAAAGCCGTTGCCAAAGAAGTTTTGAAGAAAATAAAATAGCATTGAAGTAATCTGAATATTTGTAAAATAAATAAGGGCAGCTGTGATAGCTGCCCTTATTTCTAATATTCTGAATTTGATTTTTTTGAGTTATTAAATTTAAACCTCAAGAAAAATTCATTTGAGTTTTTGGCACTTGCCATAACTTTACCTGTATTTGTTTCATAAGCATAACCGAATGTCAAATGCTTACTAATTGTTATACTGGCCATTGCTGCGTAAGCATTGTCTACTCTGTAACTTCCTCCAATTTCTAAAAATTCTTCAATTTGAAGCATCAAATTTAGATCTACAGAAAGCGGCGCACCATTAACATAACGCATCATAAAAGATGGTTTTAAAATTAAAAGTGTTGTTGTTTCAAGATCAAAATTATAACCACTACTTAAATAAACGTGTGGTCTGTCTGTAGCAACAGCCTTGTAACCATCTTTGTTTTTTGCTCGTTCAGTATTCAAAATTCTTGGGACAGAAAGGGATACGAAATATTTGTCGCTTTTTAATAAGGCTCCAACACCAACATTTGGATTAAACTGATTGATGTTTGCCAAAGCAGGATCTGACTGATTTGAATATGTTTCAAGACCAGTAGCATTGACATTGTAAAAATTTCCACCGGCTTTTATTCCGAAATACAAATCAGTAAGTTCACCAACCTGCATTTTGTATGAAAGGTCAATTCCTAATTGGGTTTGTTTTTCAACGAATGTCTTATCGTAAACCATAGAAACTCCTAATCCTATGTTACCTCCAACCGGTGTACCAAAAGATAAAGCTTGTGTTTCGGGAGCATTTTCAATTCCTGTCCATTGTTTACGAAATGTAGTTGCCAAAGCAGTTTCGTTATCTACACCTACATAAGCCGGGTTTACCAAATTCATGTGGTAACGGTATGTTGTAAGTATGGTTTCCTGTTGGGCAAAAAGCATACTACTAAAAAGTAGTAATGCTCCCGCCGATATATTTTTAATTATTTTCATTTCTAAAATTTTAATTTTTACAATTACCTGTTTATGTATATCCAACCTTGTCTGTCAATTGTTCCGTTACCATCTAAATCGATTTGATAGTAATAAGAACTTGCTGCAGGTAAAGTGCTTGACTGACCTTTCGCTTGTCCATCCCAATTATTTTGGTAATTTCTTGCAGTAAATACTTCTGCTCCCCAACGATTGAAAACACGAACTACAGAAGCAGGATGATTTTCTATATTAGAAATAACCCAGGTATCGTTTATACCATCTCCGTTTGGAGTAAAGGCTTCAGAAATATTCATTTGATCTTTATCGCAGGTATCTCCAATACCATTGTTGTTACGATCTTCCTGATATGGATTTGCTGTAATTGGGCAATTGTCTTTTGTATCTAAAACTCCGTCATTGTCATCATCAGGATCGCAATTGTCTAAAATTCCGTCATTGTCATTATCTCCAAATTTGTTTACAACAGTCACTTTTGCAGTTGCAGTTGCTGTGTTTCCACTTTTATCTACTACCGTTAAAACAACTGTATTGGCTCCAACATTGGTACAATCAAAAGAAGTTTTACTAAGAGTCATGGTACCGATACCACAATTGTCTGAACTTCCGTTGTTAACCTGATTAGCCGTAACCGAAACATTTCCTGCCTGGTCAAGTTCAACCGTTATATCCTGAGTTTGAACTATTGGTGCAACGTTTTCAAGTACGGTTACTATTGCGGTTTCAGAAGAAATTTCTCCGTTTGTACCCGTTGCAGTAAGTGTTACTGTATTGGCTCCGGCATTGGCACAAGTAAATGATGATGGAGAAACTGCTAAAGTTAGCGATCCGCCACAAACGGTTATTGAACCATTATCAACATCTGCCGCTGCGATCGAAGCATTTCCTAAAGCATCAAACTGAATTGTGATGTTTTTTGTTAAAACAATTGGTGCTGTTTTATCTTCAATTGTTACTGTTGCAGTTGCTGTATCAAAATTTCCGCTGGCATCTGTAACGGTTAAAGTCACTGTATTGGCTCCAACATTTGTACAATTAAAAGTATTTGGTGAAACTGAATATGTTAATGTTCCTCCACAAAAATCTGCAGATCCATTATCAACATCATTTCCTGTTATTGTAGCATTTCCTGTTGCATCAAGTTGAACAGTGATATTTTTTGCTGAAACAACTGGTGCCTCAGCATCAACTACAACAACATCATAATTACAAGTCTCCGTATTTCCGGCAGCATCTGTTACTGTCCAGATTACATTTGTTGTTCCAACCGGAAATACTGCTCCGTTTAGTGTAGCTGAATTATTAAAATTATTTAAAACTGATACTGTAGAACAATTATCAGTTGCAATAGCATCTAAACTATTGTCTGCTACTGTAAAACCACAAACTCCCAAGTCATTATTATACGAAGCCGCGGGAACAGCACATGTAATTGTTGGTTTTTCTGTATCAACTACAACAATATCATATGTACAAGTTGCATTGTTTCCGGATGCATCTGTTGCTGTCCAGATTACAGTCGTTGTTCCAAGAGGAAAAATTGCTCCGCTTAATGTAGCTGAATTATTAAAATCATTTGAAACTGTTACTGAACAATTGTCTGCCACAACAGGATCTAAACTTGTGTCTGATACTGTATAACTGCAAACACCTGCATCATTATTATAAGAAGAAGCAATAGCAGCACATGTAATAGTTGGTAGAGCTGTATCTTCAACTGTTATAGTTGCATTTACCGAAGAAACATTTCCACTATTGTCTGTAACATATAAAATCACATCATGATCACCAAGATCTGCACAAGAATAAGTTATTGATGCTGTTGCAGATGAACTTGAAGGTCCATAAGCTGCTTCAACAGCTAATCTTTTTTGTGTTCCGTTACAAGGATCTCCAAATGTAGAATTACTTGAATAAATAGTTGCACTGTTTTGCCCAAGTAAGGCCGATGATACGACACTTAAGCTATTAGCTGCATTGCAAAAACCTGAAACAAAATTTCCACAAGTTCCTGTAGAATTTCCAAAGCTAGCAAATACAATATTATTAAAAATACTTCCTGCCGGTGCAGTAAGTACTAAATAGTCCTCTTCGCCAACAACATTACAAACAGTACCTGAAATTTCAGGCGTGATTTTATAATTGTTAATTCCGCAATTATCTGTACTATTATCATCCAATTGATCTGCATTTACGATAACACTTCCAGTTGCATCTAATTGAACTGTGATGTTTTTGGCAATTGCAACGGGATTTACGTTATCTAAACCGGTTCCCTGAACAGTAAAACTATACGGATTCTCATCTGCATCATCACTTGCAATGCTAACAATAGCAGTTTGCAAACCTACAGTTGTGCAGGTTGGATTGAAACGAACTGCAAATGTTTGTGAACCTAAACCTGCAACTGTTGCAGAAGCTGGCTGGGTTTGAATTGTAAATGCAGAACTCCCACTAATACTTACAATTGGAGTACCTGATAAAGTCAAGTCGTTAGTACCTCTATTTCGGATCGTAAAAGTGTGATCTAACGCACTTTCGCTAACTACTGTTCCAAATTCTGTATCATTAGCAGCTATTGGTGTAGTATTTCCACTTGCGATAGAAAGAGATCCACCTTTAACACTGATTTCCGGATCAGGTCCGGGAGGCGGATAATTTACAGTTACTTTGGCATAAATACCTGGCTGTCCAGGAAGGTTATCAATACCTTCAGAGCTCCCTGTTGTGTTAATATTTATAGTGTTTAAACCCTCTTCATTATAATTCGAAGGATCTACGGTCCATGTGGAAATATATGGACCAGGGTAAGAACAGCTGCAATTATAAGGAACGTTAACCAACCCAGATTGATTGCCATTGTTCAGAGTTATTCCTTTTGCTGTTGAAATACAATTGATAATAAAATTTACTTCTACTGTAATACTCGTTGGAATTCCTACTCCTGTTGAGTTCCAGTGAAATTGCATATCTCTCGCATAATTGTATTTGCTTGTTGCTCCACAAGTCGAGGAAAAAGATTCAAAATCCGATAAGGGCACATCATAAACCTTAGTCTGGGCAAACGATGTAAACGTCTGCAGCAATGTGACTATTATAATTAATAAAATTTGTTTTTTCATATTCTAATATGATTTTTGTTTTTTTTGAGTTGATTATTAATCTCTTTATTTTTATTTCGAAAACAACAATAAATTGCCTGTTCCAATTGCTAAGAACAATGGAACTTTACTTGTCTCGAAGACAAATTATTTATAAAAGGAAAATTTAAAAACTGTCCGAAATAACAGCTTGCATTATTTAATATGCAAAGGCGAAATAAGAAGTTTTTTGAAAGTTGCGAAGCTTATTCGCATTGAAGCGTAGTTTTATTATCATATTGTTTAAGTTTAAGTTATCCAACAAAAATATATTGAAATAAAACCGCTCAAATAGCCCATTCGGACACATCAATAGCCCGAAACGACCAACTCAATTTTACAAAAAATTGTTGTAAGGATTGGATTTCTTTGCGAAAATTAAAACATTGAAAATCAGTTAAATAAAACTTATACAGAAATAAGATAAATTATAAAAAAGTATTTATTATAAAAGAAAAAACATGAAAAAGAAAGAATTTTACAGCGCTTAAAGCCTTATTTCTGAAGGCATTTTTCCAAAACGCTTTTTAAAATTTGCCGTAAACTTGCTGGAACTTTTATAACCCGTTGCCAAAGCAATATTTTTTATCTGCATATCGGTGTTTTCAATCATCTGCATGGCAAGCAATAATTTCTTTTCTTTATGATACTGCATCATCGAAACACCATGAACTAATTTAAAAGTTAACTTGAGTTTTGTAGGCGACATGCCGACTTTTTCTGCTATATATTCTACGCCCAAAAACGGACTTGTTATAGTGTCTAAAAGCATTTTTTCGGCTTTTGAAATTTTTCTGTAATCAGGAGTTTCCTGAAAGGTGTAACTTCCAATTCTCTGATCTAAAGAAGCATTCTTGAAAAAAGTAGAAATCAGCTGAAAAGCCTGGGTTTTTAAAAGTGCTTTGCTTAAAATATCTTGTTTATTGTCTTCTAAAATAACCAAAATTTCTTTAGACAATTGCTCGGCATTCGGAACTATGTTTTGGTAAGTAATAAATCCGCTATCTGAATCCAGGAATTTTTTAATGTGATTATCTTCAGAAAGTGTTTCAAAAGAAAAATTACGTTCGGCCCACTCTTTACTAAAAGCAAACAAATTAAATTCACATTCAGAACCTTTATAAAAATAGGCTCCAACAGGCGTTCCTGGTTTTTTGAATCCCCAATATTTGCTCGAAAAAGGCGTTTTGTCTGCAAATGTGTTTTGCAGTTTTACTTCACTCTCAAAAACCGAAAAGGTTAGTGTATAATAATCAATAGGATAATCTTCATCATAAATCGCTTTCAGCATTACGTTTTTCTTAAAAGTAATACTCGTTACAATAACCCACAAACCTTCTTCAATTTCGCGGTATCGCATGACACCTTTAGAAAAAGGATTATTTCTGTAAACAGCCTGCTCTTCCTCAACATGTTTTACCGATGGAGAATTGACAATACTTTTTATAATTACCTGAGGCGAATTAGACAAATAAGGCAACTCAAAAAAACCATCTCTATAAAAGTTTATGTTGTCTTTTATAAATTTAACCCATCTTCCTACGTTCATATATGAAACCCAATTTAATTTTCCCTAAAAACAGAAGGCAATTCCTTAAAACGTTTTTTAAATGCCGCTGTAAATTTACTTGCGCTTTCAAAACCTGTAATTATCGCAATTATCTGAACTTCAATTTCTGAATTTTGAAGCAATTGCTTTGCCAAAAGCATATTTTTTTCTTTATGATATTGCAACATCGAAAATCCAAAAACGGTTTTAAAATTGGCTTTTAATTTTGTTGGCGATGTATTTACTTCAAAAGCAATTTTATCAATTCCCAAAAAAGTTGATTGCAGATTGTGCAGAATCATTTTTTCGGCTTTGGCCACATTAAAATAATCCAGATTGCACAACGAAATATTATCTTCAATCCTACTGTCTTCAAAAGCATTGCTAAAAAACTCGGCAATTAACTTCATACAATGTTTGCGCAATTCAGGCGTATTTTGATGAATATTAGCTTCGTCTTCTAAAATATTTGAAAGTTTTTTGGATATTGAGTGTGCTTTTGGAGCAATATCAAGCCAGGTATAAAATCCCTTTTGTCCGTTGAAGAAATTTTCAAGAATTCCTTTTTCGCAAAATTTATCTGACTTTATATGCTTGTCAACCCATTCTTTATTCATGGCAATATTAAAAAACTTGCCTTTTGTACCTTTATAAAAATAAGTAGCCACTTCAGTATCGGGTTTGTAAAAAGTCCAGCACGTACTTAGCAGGACTATATCCTCTGAACCGGGGAATGGAAATCGATACTCAAAAACCGAAAAAGACAGAATATAATAATCCTTAATATGATCTTGAGTATAAGTTGCTTTGGCCAATATATTCTCGTTCATCGTAAGGTTGGTTTCCAGAATCCAGAACCCGTCTTCGATGGTGCGGTAGCGCATTGTACCTTTCCAAAAAGCATTATCTGTAACGATTAATTGCTTTGTTGGTGTATGTTTTGTAATAGGCAATTTGATAAGGCTGTCTAACATTACCTGAGGCGAATTAGACAGATAAGGCAATTCAAAAAAATCATCTTTTAATAAAAAAAGATATTTCTGAATATGGTTCGCCCAATTATTTGTGGTCATTATATTACGAAATGGATAATGGTTGAAAATCAGATCAAACCTAAGGAATTCAGGCATATAAAACAAAATATTTAAACCACTTCTTTAAAAAAAATACATTATTTTAACAAATTATTTTTTGCTTTTGAAATTTTAAAAAACAGCAATTCCATACACAATAAATTGGCATTTCTATTTTATCAATTATCTTTGCACAAACACACTACAAATGAATTATTTTTCTTCTGATTTTAAATTAGGAATATTAGGCGGCGGACAATTGGGTAAAATGTTATTGTCTGACACCAGAAAATTTGACATACAAACTTATGTTTTAGACCCGAGCGACGAAGCGCCGAGTAAAATTGCCTGTAACAAATTCTTTAAAGGCGATTTGATGGATTATGAAACAGTTTACAATTTTGGAAAACAAGTTGATGTTCTTACTTTTGAAATTGAATTGGTTAATCTTGAAGCTTTAACACAATTAGAAAACGAAGGCGTAAAAGTATATCCGTCTCCAAAAACATTAAAAGGAATTCAGAATAAAGGCATCCAAAAAGCTTTTTATACCGAAAGTAATATCCCAACCGCAGCTTTTTTACGATTTGATTCTCCGGAACAACTTCAAAAATCGATAGGAAATAACGAAATCACAATTCCGTTTGTATGGAAATGTACCGAATTTGGTTATGATGGAAATGGCGTAAAAGTAATTCGCCAGATTTCTGATCTGGATGATTTACCTAACGTAGAATGCATTGCAGAAACTATGGTTCCGTTTAAAAATGAATTGGCGGTTATTGTGGTTCGAAATCCATCGGGAGAAATTAAAACGTATCCGGTTGTAGAAATGGAATTTCACCCTGAAGCCAATCAGGTTGAATATGTAATTTGTCCCGCAAGAATTGATGAAAAAGTAGCCGAAAAAGCCAGAGCAATTGCTTTGAATGTTTCAGAGAAATTCAATCACGTTGGGCTTTTGGCTGTAGAAATGTTTCAAACCAATGAAGATGAGATTTTGGTAAACGAAGTTGCTCCTCGCCCACACAACTCGGGCCATTATTCTATTGAGGCCAGTTATACATCTCAATTCGAAAATCATTTACGCGCGATTCTTGATCTTCCTTTAGGAAATACAGACAGCAAAGTAGCTGGAGTTATGGTAAATTTAGTAGGTGCCGAAGGTTTCTCCGGAGATGTCGTTTATGAAAATATCGAAACTATTTTAGGATGGAATGGCGTTACACCACATATTTACGGCAAAAAACAAACAAGACCATTCAGAAAAATGGGGCATGTTACGATCGTAAATGAAAATATGACCGAAGCAAGAAAGATTGCCGAGAAAGTTAAGAATACGATTAAGGTGATTAGTGCTTAGTTTTCAGTCGTGGTCGCAGTTTTCAGTCTCTAATAGCAATCATTTTTTAATTAGCTTTGTAAAAACTCAATAAATGAAAATTTCAAAATTACATATCGATCAGTTTAGACATTTAGAAAATCTGGATTTTGATTTTACTTATCCTGAAGATTTCCATATTAAAGAAAAAAGAGGAAAACCTTTAGATAAAATATGTTTTATTGGACAAAGTGCAACTGGGAAGACTGGGTTATTAGAATTGATTAATGAACAAATTATGTGTGCTTTACATATAAGTCTACTAAATGGAAATACAGATTCACCATCAGTGTTTAGCGAATATTTGCCTGAATTAAATGGGAAAATTGAATTATTATTTAGCGATACAACATATAGCCGTGAAAATAAAAAATTTTCTTACAACAATAAAGATTATATTTTCGAATTACAAAACGGTTATGGAACACATTTAATACCTACTAAAGAAGAAAAAATCATTTACTTAAAAGCTAATTTAATTTCTGATAAGAATATTGATATTTTCACAAAAAACCCAATTGATTTAATTGAAATATATCGAAAAGGTACTGAGGTAAATATTGAAAATTTACTAGATAAAAGTTTCTATCTTTCAAATTTCGTTTTTAATGATAATGTTGATCCTAAAATCTGGCTATTCCTTCTTAGTGAAATTTTAGAATATCGTAAAAATTTTACACAAAGAATATCTGAATTAATTCATAATAAAGACGGCTCAGCAGATTTGTCAAATTTAGCTTCTGAGATTCAAAAATGGCAAAAAGAAAATCCAAACAAAGTAGAATTATTTGCAGAAAAATTCAATCCTATTTTAAAAAAATTATCGTTAGAGGTTGACATAGTCAATACTGAGTATCCAATTCCAATAAAAAACAAAAAAACAGATAGTATTATACCAATAGAAAACACTAGTACAGGAACTAAGGGTTTATTATTATCATTTTTACCTTTATATAAACTTGACACAAAAGACTCAATAGTATTAATTGATGAACCCGAACGTTCTCTATATCCAGATATGCAGATGGACTTAATGGATCATTACAAAAAACTTGCCCCAGAATCGCAATTCATAGTTGCAACTCACTCGCCTTTTATTGCTGCATCGTTCGAACCAGAAGAAAGGTTTATTTTATATTTTGATGAAAAAGGAACAGTTGCGGTTCGTAGAGGAATTTCTCCAATTGGAGATGACCCAAATGACATGCTTTATAATGATTTTGGTGTAAATTATTATAGTAAAGCTGTACAAGAAAAATTTAAAGAATATATAGAATTATTAGATAAAGTAAAATCAGAAGACGATAAAGAATTAAAGAAAAAATATATTTTAGAAGCTTCTAAAATAGGGAATCTGTACAATTTTGTTTTAGATGAAAAAAATCAAAAAAGACTACAATAGTTCTAAAATTATTACTGACATTTTACAATACAATTGTAAAAAAGGAGCAAATAACAGTCTATTAGGATCTATTCTTTTAAAAGAACAAAAAAGCTTCTGTGCTTATTCAGAAGAATTTATTGATCCAATTATCGATGCAAATGATATTGAACATTTTAATCCAAATTTAAAATGTTCTGATTATGATTCATATTCTAATTGGTTCAAAGTTAAAAACAAAGTTAACTTTCGAAAAAGATTAAAAGAATTAGAATTTAAAAAAAAGAACATCTCTTTTGATGACATTTTACAACCTTGTGAAAATGATTTCGAAGAAAAACTAGTATATATAGTTGGCGAATATCGTTTTGAGGAAAGTTCAGACATAAAAGTTAAAAACCTCATAGATTTATTAGAATTAAACATTCCTGAAAAAATTGAACAGAGACGTAATTTTATCATTAGAAAAAGAAAAGAAATAGATAGTTTTGGAGTTTCACCAGAAGACTTTTTTTCTATACTTATTGAAGAAGATATAAAACAGGTATCATATTTAAGGGTAATTCAAGAAGAATTCGAAATTGATATTTGGAATATGATTCCAGAATTAGAATAATCATAAAAAGCAATTTTCAGTCTAAATAAAACTTGAAACAATAAACAAAACAAAAAACAAATGAGCAAAGTAGCCATCATAATGGGAAGTATCTCAGACATGCCAGTCATGCAGGATGCCATCGACATATTAAAACAATTTAATATTGAAGTTGAAGTAGATATCGTTTCGGCACACAGAACGCCGGAAAAATTATTCGATTTTAGTAAAAATGCACACACTCGCGGAATTTCGGTAATTATTGCCGGAGCTGGCGGAGCTGCACATTTACCAGGAATGGTCGCTTCAATGTCACCGCTTCCTGTAATTGGAGTTCCGGTAAAATCAAGCAATTCTATTGATGGCTGGGATTCGGTTTTATCGATTCTGCAAATGCCGGGCGGCGTTCCTGTAGCGACTGTTGCACTAAACGGGGCAAAAAATGCCGGAATTCTAGCAGCACAAATTATTGGAAGTCACGATAAAAAAGTACTTGATACTATTATTGTATACAAAGAAGAATTGAAAGCAGCTGTTAATAAAGCGGCAGAAGGTTTAAAGAAATAAGAAGTTACGGTTCCTGCAAGGTTTTCAAAACCTTGTAGGTTTAATTATAGAAATCGAATTTAAAACTTCAAAATACCTACAAGGTTTTGAAAACCTTGCAGGATAAAATACAATATGGATATTTCAACACAAAGGCTTCCCATTACGGAAGCCTTTGTGTTTTTAGAATCTTTTTTAATTATGCTTCTTCTTCAATATCCTCCAGAACAGACTCAAACTCATATTCAGTTATGTCTTCTTTATTTATCCAGTTTTCTGAAGTAACCAGATTATAATTTACATTATCTTCTGTTGTCAATTCCCATATAATAGCTTCGGCTTCAGGAAATGGAATGTTTTGAGATATTTGATTTTCAAACAATCTTTTTATCAGATTTCTGTCAGACAAACCATTGTTCAATAATTTCAGGACATTTTCCGCTGTCAATTTTCTTAGTTCACCATCCATTGGAGTCATTGAAAAATGAACAACCGACGCTTTTGCATTTGGAAATTTTCCGTTGTAAGCTTTAAAAAGCAATTGATTTACATTAAACAAAATTCCTTGCATGTGTATTTCCGGATATTCTTCACAAACTTTATCGATCAACATATTATTTGATATTTGCTCAATCTGCCCTTCGCTCAATTGATCTCCCAATTTATAATCCAGCACTATTGCCGCTGCTTCATTTGGCTCATAATCAGAAATGGCCATTTCTAATAATTCCGGCAAACTGCTTTTCTCCGCTATTGCGCCATCAGGATAATTGAATTTTCCCAGTAACTGAATAAAATCCTGATCAGACCAATATCCTTCTACTTCATTAACAGTATCTATATTCTTTATTGCAATTTGATAGTTCATTGTTTTTTATTTTAATTATGATCAGCGTTTTATAATTCTAATCGATTTTTTCAATTTACGCTTTTAAAACCGCATGCAGTAATAAATAACATATCTATAACACAATTTAAGAGGATTTTATGCTGCCAATTCATTTTGTATAGATGATTAGATTTTTATAAATTGCTATCTTTGGAATTCAAAAATATTGACTTCAATTAATAAAAATAATTACATCATAATGAACGTTTTACTTTCAAAATTTAATACCAAACATAACACAGCACCTTTTTCGCAAATTAAAATCGAAGATTATGTTCCGGCTTTCAACGAAGGAATTGCTTTGGCTAAAGCCGAAATCGATGCTATCGTAAATAATCCTGAAACTCCAACTTTTGAAAATACAGTTGTCGCAATGGATTTTGCCGGAGATATTTTAGATCGTCTTTCAAGTGTTTTCTTTAATCTAAATTCGGCAGAAACGAATGACGAAATGCAGAAAATCGCTCAGGAAGTTTCGCCTTTGTTATCAGAATTCGGAAATGACATTACGCTAAATGCTGCTTTATTTGCAAAAATAAAAACCGTTTACGATCAAAAAGAAAGCCTGAATTTAACTCCGGAACAAACTACGCTTTTAGACAAAAAATACAAAAGCTTTTCGAGAAACGGAGCCAATTTACCGGAAGACAAAAAGGATCTATTAAGAGAAATCGATAAAGAATTATCAAAATTGAGTTTACAATTTGGCGAGAATGTTTTGGCAGAAACCAATGCTTTCGAATTGCATTTGACAAATGAAAATGATCTAGCCGGATTACCAGAAGGAACAATTGAAGCAGCAAGATTATTGGCGAAAGAAAAAGGAAAAGAAGGCTGGATTTTTACGTTGGATCATCCAAGTTACGTTCCGTTTTTGACTTATGCGGATAATCGCGAATTGCGTAAAAAAATGGCGATTGCTTTTGGCGCAAGATCTTTTCAGAACAATGAATATGACAATCAGCAAAATGTTTTAAAAATTGCAAAATTACGTTTTGAAAGAGCTAATTTATTAGGATACAAAACACACGCCCATTTTGTTTTGGAAGAAAGAATGGCGCAAAGCCCTGAAAAAGTTTTCTCTTTCTTAAATGATTTACTAGCAAAAGCAAAACCTGCAGCTCAAAAAGAATTTGCTGAATTAACCGCTTTCGCTAAAAAACTGGACGGAATTGAACAGCTTGAAAAATGGGACGGCGCTTATTATTCTGAAAAATTAAAACAAAAGCTTTTTAATTTAGATGATGAAAAACTAAAGCCTTATTTTCAATTAGAAAAAGTTTTAGACGGCGCTTTTACAGTTGCCCAAAAATTATACGGATTAACTTTTACGGAAGTTTTTGACATTGATAAATACCACGAAGAAGTTACTACTTATGAAGTAACAGATGCTGAAAACAATTTAGTTTCGGTTTTCTATGCCGATTTCTTCCCAAGAAAAGGAAAAAGAAACGGTGCATGGATGACTTCATTCAAATCTCAATCTATAAAAGACGGCGTAAACGAAAGACCGCATATTTCTAACGTTTGTAATTTTACAAAACCTACAGAAACAAAACCATCTTTATTGACTTTTAATGAAGTGACAACTTTATTTCACGAATTTGGTCACGGTTTACACGGAATGCTGGCAAACACAACCTATCCGAGTTTATCAGGAACTTCTGTTTACTGGGATTTTGTAGAATTACCAAGTCAGATTATGGAAAACTGGTGTTACGAGCCGGAAGCTTTGGCTTTGTTTGCCAATCATTATGAAACCGGAGAAATTATTCCGATTGAATATGTGCAGAAAATCAAGGAAAGTGCCAGTTTTCAGGAAGGAATGGCAACTTTGCGTCAGTTGAGTTTTGGATTATTAGATATGGCATGGCACGGGCAAGATCCAACAAGCATAACCGATTTAAAATCTTTTGAAACAGAACAATTTGCCAATACGCAATTGTATCCTGATGTAAAAGAAAATGCAATGAGTACGGCTTTTTCACATATTTTTCAAGGCGGATATTCTTCTGGATATTACAGCTACAAATGGGCAGAAGTTCTGGATGCAGATGCTTTTGAATATTTTCAGGAAAAAGGAATTTTCAATGCTGAGGTTGCTACGAAATTCAAAGAAAATGTACTTTCTAAAGGAGGCACAGAACACCCAATGACTTTATACAAACGTTTTAGAGGTCAGGAACCAAAACCGGAAGCTTTATTAAAAAGAGCAGGGTTATTGTAAATTTTAGATTTCTGATTTTAGATTTTAGATTAAGGCCGAAGATTTGCTTCGGCTTTTTTTATTTATTTTTGATGGAATTTTTTATCTATAAATTCACTTATATTCGTGTTTTTTTTTAAATTTAATCTTACAAAAACTGTATTTTGAAAAAATATCTAAAACCAATTCTTTATCTTTTTATTCTTGGATTAATTTCGATTATAGCTGTAAATATATATGTGAAATCTTCGACTAAAAAACACATTTCTTATTCACTGAAAAGATTCCCGAAAAATGATGTCGGAATTATTTTTGGTGCAGGAATAAACGGAAATCAGCCAAGCAAATATTTAAAAGACCGACTTGACGCCGGAATTTTATTGTATAAAGCAAAAAGAATTAATAAAATTTTGCTTTCGGGAGATAATGGACGTCAAGAATATGATGAGTTAACTGTCATGAAAAATTACTGTTTTTCACATGGCGTTGACACAACAAAAATATTCATCGATTATGCAGGTTTCGATACTTATTCGACAATGTACCGGGCAAAACATATTTTTAAAATTAAAAAAGCAACATTAATTTCTCAGGAATATCATTTAAACCGTGCCATTTATATCGGACAAAAACTCGGAATAAAATCGGTTGGTTACTCTGCCAACAACGGAGAATATTTGGGATACAAATATGTTACTTTTAGAGAATATCTTTCTGTTTTTAAATCCTTTTTTGATGTTTTAAGAAATCGGGAACCTCGTTTTTTAGGAAATCCAATTAATATCAATGGACCTTCAAATTATTCTAAAGAAGATAAACGATAAACAAAAAATCCGAAGTAAAATTACTCCGGATTTTTTTTGAATTAGTGAGCCTTTTATTTTTTTGAATTAATAAATTCTTCAAACTGTTTTATTTTCAATGCTTCGATTTCTTCAATACGTTTTGCTCTTGAGTTGCTTAAATTATTTGCGTTTTTAGCACTAACATTTGTTGGTGGTTTGGTAAACAATAAATAATCTCCAAATAAATGGCTTAAAAACAAAGGAGATTTGCCTGGTCTGGTTTTATCAAAGTTTGCAGATGTATGGCAAGAAAGGCAATTTACCAAATTACTATTATTGATGGCATGTATATCTTTTTGAGAAGCCTGGGTGTAGGTTTCCATAGTAATGTTTGACAAATTAACCGAGCCTCTGGCTAGTGAATCAGGAAGCGCACTTGAAATATCTCTTGTAACAATTGCTTTTACTTGATTTTCAGGAGAAACACCATCAAAATTTAACCAGATCGAACCATTGTAGAAATAATTTCTAAAAACATCTTTCAAATTCGCCGCAACACACTTATTGATATTGTCTATGTTATTAAAATTATCAGGTTCTTTTTGGCTTGTCGCCATAAAATTTCCGGTTTTTAAATCCCTTGGCACTCCATATTCATAAAGGATAAATGCTTTATTAGAAACTACGGGTGAAGTTCCTTTTTTAATCCATGTTATACCATCTAAACCTGTAGTTGTTCCTTTTTCGTAAAATAGCTTTTCATTTGCAGAAGTTACCGAATTATTCTTTTTATCGTAAACAGGCGCCATATCCTGATGTTCAAAAGTTGCCCAGATAAATTCAGGATGATTTTTTACAACTCCTACTACGTGCATGCCTAATAAGGCCATGGTTTTTTCGACATATTGTCCGTTGCTGTTTAGAACAGCGGCTTTAGTTGTAAAATAATTTTGTTGCTGCGCTTTTGCAATTGCATCTATATTAATCCACGAAACTTTTAATTCTAAAGCCCCAACAGGAAATGTCTCTGAGTTAGAAACAGGTAACTTTTTACTGTTGATTAACGACGCCATTGTAACTGCTTTGTCTTTTAGCAGCGCATTAACGTGAATGGAATAATATACCGTATCTGCAGCATTATTAAATTTAGGATTAGAACGCAAAACACCGTGAGATCCTGCCTGGTTGATAGAACTCAGCGTTAGTTTCATACCCAACTGCGGTACAACATCTTCCATTTGCGGACTTACTAAATCCAGAGAGTCTAAAAAGAATGGATTTCCGCTTGGTAGTGGTTTTGTAACCCACAAAAACTTTTGCCACGACCATTGATGAAAATCACAATTTGTTGTAGATGCATTATCAAACGGACTTCCATCACCTTCTGACGGTGCCGGGGTTTGCTCGTGCGGAAACCAGCTGGTTTCGCAATCACATGAATCAGTTGCTGAAGCGGTATAGCTGGAAGAAACTCCAAGCTTTTCCATTATTTTTTCCTTATTGAAAAAAAACAATGTAACCGCTGCTATTATGAAAACAACTAATAAACTAATTATAATCGGTTTTCTTTTCATTTTGTTTTTGGTGATTAATTATTGAGGACAGAATAATTGTAGATGAAATAGATATTTTTAAGATTTTCTAAAAGAAAAATACTTAACAAAAAAGGCCGCCTAAAACAGACGAGCCTTTTAATCAGAATTATTTTTTAGATAGAATTGGTTTTTATGCCAATTGTTCTTGTAATTTTTTTGCTGCTGCCACAGGTACATTTTCAATTTGGTGTTTGAAATATGAAAATCCTCCAGTTCCGTTCCATGCGTTATCGATAGCAAAATGAGCATCAAAATCAGCTAAGAAAGCACCAAGTGCCGGAGGTGGGAAAGACTGAACATATTGTCCGTGTAAACTAACTACCTGAGTAAATTGTCCAAATCCGGTTGCATATATTTTTCCTTTTACAGAAACAACGATATGACTATCAGGACCGTTTACAGCCTGTGTAATAACTACTGTACCAGACACTGTATGTTGTGATGGTACTACTACTAAACTAAATGTTGCAATTGGAGCGCCTGGCATTCCAACATTTCCGATTGTGCCTTCTGCTAAATAAGCTCCTTCTAATAAATTTTCCATGGTGATAGTTTTTTGGTGTTTTTTTCTTACTCGTAAGGCTTTTCAGAAACCGCCTCGTTTATTTTAGTGGTTTCTGCTCCACCTTCATTTTGTTTTTCAAAGTATGTTTTTGTAACAAACCCATTTTTCTGGTTCAAAAATTATCTGCACAGTTATGTATTTCTACTGTCATTTTTATTTTCATGATTAAAATTACAATGCAGATGAAATCATGAATAAAAAAATGTCATGAGACAGGTTTTTTTATCCATGAAGCGAATAATATGTGGAATAAAAATTTTGAAAACTTATAAAATGAAAATTTCAGAAAAAGACCGTTTATCTTAAATCCAACAACATTGGGGTTTTAGTTGTATTGGGATCTGTGTACAATTCTGAAGCGGTGACAAGCAGAACTTCCACTTCCATAAATCTTTTATCGTAGTGTAGTAGTTTTTTTAATTCTGAAGATTTTTCCTGAATATAATCCTCTCTTTTATTTGTAGAGATATGTTGTACGATTAAAAGCCTAACAACTTCCTTAAAACTTTCATTGGTAGATAATTGAATTTGAAAAGCATCTGCTTCAGTAGTAACAGAAAGAAATTCGTCTAAATCAAAGTGTTGTTCACAAACGATAAAAGATTTCGTTTCCCTGGATTTTAATTCTAAAAATGATTTTCCATTTACCTCAACCCATCTCCCCAAATCGCCAATTGCATATCTAAAAACCGGAAATCTTTTGCGGAAAGTATTCGTAACAGCAATTGTTCCATATCCGTCCTGATCAGGGTTGATAATTTCGACGATAATACCTTTAATAACTGAAAACAAAGATGGATTTTTAGTAAAATTTGACCACGCCCAAATTCCGGTTTCGGCAGAACCGTACATCGAATATATTTGCTGAAAACCGAATACTTTTTGTAAAAGCTTTTGAACATTTGGCCTTAAAAATTCGCCTGCATAAAATAAGTTTTCTATCGCTAATTTTTTATTGTTCGCTTCTAAAAATTGTGCAAAACATAATAATTTTGATGGCGTTCCCATTATAAAATCAGGTTTAAAATAATGAGCCGCCTGTTCCATATCAGTATAACTTGCATGTGAACTTAACGCTAATGTTGTCGCCTGGCATTTTTCTAAAATATCATCCATTATGGCGGCTGTGCGGTACATATCTGAATAACCAAAAATATTCAAAGCGATCGTTTTAGAAGTAAAGAAATTGTTTCTGGTTAGTTCTTCTGCCAAGGCGAGGCGTTGCTTTTGATTTTCCTGTATATCAACCGGAAAAACCAAAGGCTTTTGCGTACTTCCGCCCGAGCGAACCAAATAAACACCTGTTTTTTCTTCCTGAAGTTTAAAATTGGTATCTAAAATCGGCATCAATTCTTTTTTACTGAGCATTGGTGCTTCGGTTGCCAGATCATTTCCTTTGTAAAATTCGATGTATAAAGGATTCTTTCTGGCTAATTCAAAATATTCCTGCAATACTGAATTATCTATTTCTGAAGAAATACAAGCTGAATACATAATTGATGGGTTTATTTATTTCTTTTTTTGAAATAATAGCGATTTCTAATTAAGATCCTGAAATGATGCAAAATAAATAACGCTTTTTGCCGCAACGAAGGCAATCGTTCCATTGCGTGCTCCAACCAGCGTTGAGACAACATTCCCATTAATTGCTGATCGTATAGATTAGCACTTTTTTGATATCGTTTTACAGAAACCGGAATTTCTAATTGTTTCCAATTCGTATAATTCTGGCGGGATAAACTTCCTTTTACTTCTCTTACTTCAATACAGGCTTTATTCAGTAAGCCAACCATCGCGTTTTTATTACTTTTTAAAACACGATACCAAAAATCAATGCCTTCATTTAAGGAAACATTTGTCTCATAGCGAATGTGTTTCAGCTTTTTTTTGCGAATGACAACATTGCTGCCAACTCCCATAATAAAATCCGGCGAACTAATGGTATTCAATATATTGGGTATCAAAAACAATTCATCAGAAAGAGCAACCAATTCTGACTCGAACGATTTAATTTTTGGCAGATAATATTCAGATGGAAACAATAGAATACCAAGTATTAAAACATCTATATTTTCGTTTTGCATAATGGAATCAACCTCGCTTAAACACGAAAAAGTATAAGAATCATCGGCATCCAGAAAACTAATAAGTTCTCCGGTTGCCAGTTCTATACCAATATTTCTTGCATTACCGGGACCTTTATTTTCTTTTAATTCAATAATTTGAACATCTGTCTGTAAAAATTGCGGTGCAAAAAATGATATTGCATCTTCCAGATAAAATAGGCTTTCATCTGTACTGCAGTCATCAATTATAATAATTTGCGATGCTTTTTTTTCCTGAAAAGCCAGCGAACGAATTGTATCCCATATATATTCCTCCTTGTTATAAAGCGGTATAATAACTGTATGTTTCATAGATTTATTAGTCTAAAATTGGATAAATCAAAGCTCGCCCCTGATGCACATTTACCACCGTTTCGTCTGAACCACGAAATAAACCGGATCCATAATTTTTATCGTCTTTGCACAATAACATGCCTACTAAATGAATCTGACGATTATTTTCGACATCGGTAAATTCTTGCTGGTCAACAAAATGCTGAATCAGGTATTTATTCCAGTTTTGTCTAATAATTTTTTCCCACTTCTGGGTTGTACAATCTTTTTTAACATACGCACCAATGCCTCTTCCTCCACTGTTTAATTTTAAAATCAAATTCTCCTCGCCATTTATAAAAATGTCGCAGCCGGAAGGTTCTGTAATCACAAAACTCGGAATGAGATACTTTTGCAAAAAGCCATAATCTTCTTTGCTTAAATAATCATTCATAATTGGAGCATCGTACATGACAGCCAAAACTCTTTTATCATGAATTAAAATTAAAGTTCGAATATCATTAAAGTATGACTTTTCGTCGATGAGCTTATCCAGCACTTCTGGTTTTATTTTTTTTAATTCTTCCCGATCCATTTCTAATATAAATTGCGAAACCGGTTCTCCATTTACATATATCGAATCATTTGAAAGAATTAAATCCTGAGGTTTTGCAGAGATTAATTCGATTTTGAGTTTTGCCAATTCCTTTTGCAGATAAAAAATCTCTGTTCCTTTTTCATCATCATGAAGGAGAGCTATTTTTTGATGAGGAACAAATTGATTGTATAAATCGTCAATAAGATTTTCTAAATTATTTTCTGTTTTATCTTTATTGGCAGTTGTCTGATTGTTTATTAATTGCAAATAATAACTAATCATCCAGCCGTTTAAAGGATATCGGGCGCCTATCTCGCAAATTTTAGGATGATCGTTTTTGTCATATAAAAAATCAGGGCGATAAAAACCCTGATTGAATGCTGCATTATTACTTTTTTTCAATAAAGTTTCCAGGTCATCATCAAGCTGATAGTATTTCCGAATCCTCTCATCTTCAAAATAATTCACAACAATTGCCGTACAAGCCTTATTCAAAATAGAACACAATTGATTCATTTCCTCACTATATTCTGAAGATAGCGTTACAGAAGAACTGGCAAAATAATCGCCATTTAATCCTGTCTCTTTCTGAAAATATTTTGAAAATAACTGATTCCATTTTTCTTGTTTTTCGGCGTGATTTTGCTGCAACTTAATTTTAAACATAATGACTTGGGAATTTCTTTCTGGTAATAATTTTATTTTTAAAAACTCAATTCTTCAACTTCTAAAAGATCTTGCATTACAGCCGATTTTTTAGCCAAATAATCTTTAATAATTACTTCTAAATCGTACGCTTCAAGATTAACATTCATTGCTTTGGCATAATGAAAGATTGAATTAACGGCAAAAAAGAAATGATTTTTTTCAGTTGGACCACAATGAACACTGATCCACGCCAATGTTTTATCACATTCTTCTTCAGAAAAACCGTAGTCGTTCAGCAGCCATGATTGAAATTTTGGAAGTATCAATTCTACTTCGCCATGCGTATAAATTTCATGAATCAAAGTGGTCAATAATGCGATCATAATATCCTTATTTCGTAACGAATTTTGATCTTTCCATGCTTTAAAATCACAAGCGCTTTGGTTTAAATATTTACGCGAAAGCCAGTCATCATCTGTACAAATAGTCGTTGCCATGGTATAAAACATTTGAGAATGCAGAATTCTGCCCACAACTGCCAAATCTTCATCTACAATTCTGTTTAAACTTGTGATAGAATGCAATAACGCTTTTTCGTCTGCAATGGGTTGGTTTTTATGAACCAGCATTGTCATACGGTTGCTAATTCCTGCAACGGTCATGGCGCTGTTATTGGTCTGGCTCCAACTATGAAAAAAGCGCTGTAATCTTTCCTTATCCTGCACTTTTGAAGTAAGCTGATTAAAACTTTTTTCAATTTTTGAAAATGATTCTTCCTGATTAGGCAGGAATTTTAGTAATTGGTCTTTTAAATGGGATTCTTCCATTCCCTGAAGAACAGGAAGAATAATAGAACTTAAATTGGTCATGATTATTTTGGGTTTTAAATTGGTTACTATTTTATTTTCCTTTTGATATTTATTAGTCTGATCTCAAGGTTTAGAGCGATAATATTTGATTTTTCTAATCACATCAATATCCTTAAGATGGTATTGTTCTAACCAGTGGGCTTCATCAAAAAAATTGCATCGGGACTCAGCGATTACAACTATATTTTTGTTTAATGAAATCTGATATAGCTTATCTAATAATGTTTTGTATTGAAAATTAAAAAGAGGATTATAGAGGTAAAAAACAGTACCGTCAGAAATATCAGTTTTTAAAATATCGCCTGTAATTGCGGCAACATTTGGTATTTGTTCTTTTTCTATTAAATCCATACAAACCTGATTTCGTTCTTCCAGAATTTCAATTCCAATAAATTTTGCTTCCGGATATTTTACCGCTCCGTATAAAATGATATTTCCGTAACCTGAACCCAAATCATAAAAAACCGTTTCATGAGTTATTTGAATAGGATCAAAAAGATCATCCAAAAAACTGGAAGACCCGTATCTGTATGAATTAAGACCGTATTTAATGGTAATATCCGGCAGACTTAAATTGTCTTCAATAGTATTCGAATACTGGTCAATTTCTGATTGAATTTTTTTAAGTAGTTCCATAATTATTTCATCATTAATAATTCGAGTTTCTCCAGCGATCGTTTTGCTCTTTCCATTTTAATGGCATATTCATCATTTACTTTCTGAACATCGGCATTACAAAAGCTGCAGGTAGTTTCTTCTTCATACACATAATTATCACAACCATTGCATAATTTAAGTGCTTTGGGAATTCTTGGAGTTCTGTCTGCAATATTCGAAACAGGAAGTACAGTAGTATCGTTTGGAGATTGTATTTCTACAATTTCTCCCTTTTCATTTTCAACAATAATCTCAAAAAGTCCCTGATCAAAAGAAAGTCCGGGCGCTTCTTGTGTTTTTCTGATACGTTCTCTAAGACCTTTCTTTTTTAATTCTAAAGCACGGTAATGACAAAACGGATTGTTTCCTCTTTTGCCAAACAACACATGACTTGTCCAGGTGCAGCCGGCCAGGCATGAAGATTCATAATAACAGCCTTTGCAGCCTCCCCATAATTCTTCTTTATTTCTATATCTGGAAAAAACCATTTCTTCACTGTATTTCCAGATATCTTCGAGATCCATGTCTTTTACATTTCCTCCGGTATATGCGTTTGTTGGTAATGACGGGCAGCCTTTAATTTTACCGTCGGCTTCGATACCAATTCCGGTATGTCCTGCTGAACATCCTGTGTAATATTTTTCATTGCCTTGTCTCCAGATATGTTCGTATGGACCAAAATATCCAATGTTATTTCCTGCTTGTATTAAAACATTATTGGCTAATGCTTTTCTGTAGATTACAATAAGATTTTCGTAAAAATCATTTAATTCGTAAGGCTGTAAAATCAATTCATCTGAATTATCAACGGCATTTCCCATTGCTACGGCGAGTTGTATTTGCCAGTTTCTAACACCATTCTCAATCAGAACCTCCAATAATTCATTCAGTTCATTTTTATTGGTTTTTGTAATTACAGTATTTACACTTGATGGAATATTGTGCTTTTTTAACAGCTGAAGACAATGAATTACATGTTCGAATGAATCTCTTCTTCCTCTGATTTTATTATGTGTATCCGGTAATCCATCAATAGAAACACCAATGTTTCTGATTCCTGCTTTTTTGGCATCAATAATTCTTTCTTCATTTAAATTGTATGCTCCGGACTGCATCGAACATTCAATACCGCTTTGACTTATTCTTTCTATAATTTCCAGCCAGTCTTTTCTTAAAAAAGCCTCGCCGCCAATAATTGTAATTTCTCTTGTACCAAGACGTTTAAGACTATCAATAACTCCGAAACATTGTTCTGTCGTTAATTCACCAGGCCTTACTTTTCCAGCTCTTGATCCGCAATGCGAGCATTTTAAATTACAGGCTAAAGTAATTTCCCATACTACATGAACCGGCGTGGCAGTTTTATAATCGTCTCTTACTCTGTATCGTGTTGAAGTCTTAATCGTATCCATCTTAATTTTATTTAGGGTTTGGTCATTATTTAAAAAAACGGTTTAAAAAGCGAATCTTAATAAACCGTCTTTTTTAGATTACTTTCTCAATGATTCAATTGCTTCTAACAATTCTATCAATGCTGAGCTTAAGTCTCCTTGTTCTCTTACAGTTTGTTTCGCCTGTTCGGCTACTGCTTTCATTTTTTCTAAATCATTTGAAGCAATCGCCTCTCTGATTCCTGCTGCGTAAAGCATTGTTACTCCCATAATATTGTTGTTTTAAGTTATTCCTACTCTTAAGGTTTTTCGGATACACCCTTGTTTTACTTAACAAGACAGCTCGTTATTTTTTTATCTTTTATTTTTTAAAGCATCAATTGCATCCAGCAATTCTACCAAAGCAGCACTTAAATCCCCTTGTTCCTTTACGGTTTGTTTGGCCTGTTCTGCAATAGCTTCCATTTTAGATAAATCGTTTGAAGCGATTGCATCCCGAATCGCCACTCCGTACATTGGTATAAATCCCATGATATTTGTGTTTTAAATTATTCCTACTCTTTTAGGTTTTTCGGATACACCTTTATTTCTACAAGACAACACAACTATTTTTTAGTTTTTAGTGCAGCAATTGCTTCAATCAATTCTAAGTATGCTGCAGTAAGATCTCCTTGTTGTTTTATTGTTTGTTTTGCTTGTTCGGCAATAGCTTCCATCTTTGTTAGATCGTTCGAAGCCAAAGCTTCTCTAATGGCGGCGCCATATGGCATCATTACTCCCATAATTTTTATTTTTATGATTAATATTTGATTATTGTTTTAATTAAAAGGTCCAAACTGGCGTATGAAAATTGCCGGTTCATTTGGATCTAAACAAGTTAAATCACCCATCGTTACTGTTTTTCCGTCCTGGTTTTTTCCGGTAATAATGATGTTTTTTGCTCCTGCCGATAAGTTTCCGAAACGTTTACCGCCTTTTACTTCAACCCCCATTTCGTGAGGCGTGCCGGTTCTTGTCGCGATAACATTTCCGGAACCACTTTCAATAAGCAATATTTGCCCAATTGCCGGCGGTGGAAATAACTGACTTACTGTAATATCCGTAAGCGGACCAAGTGTAATATAAGGAGGCACACTTCCTACGCTATTTGCTTCAGAGTTTGGCTGATTAAGTGTAATAGTTCTTCCAAATTCCGGCTGATTGCTTGCGTTTGTGCAATACATCCACGGAGTCGTAAAAGGAGTTCCGTCTTCTGTTTCGCCCATTGCTACATATCTTTGGTGAATGCCCAGCTTAGGTTTTTCGGTGACATTAAGGTCAAGATTATAGAATACAGACATAATAAGTGTTCCAACAGCATAAGTTCCGCTGGCTCCTTCGATAACCGGAAGAATTACAGGTCCAACTCCTCCTCCATGCCATTCGACATAAGGATATACATTAACATTTTTAACTTTTACAGGTATTGGTTGCATAACAATTAGTTTTAGTCCTACTCATTTGGCTTTTCAGATCCGCCTTCGCATTTTACTGTGCGAAACAGTTCGTTTTTTAAGTGGTTTCTGCTCCACTTTCTAAATTTTGTTGTTTCCTTATAATTTGTCTTTCTCATCTAACAAACTTTTATAAATCATATCAACTGATTAAGATTTTCTTATGAGAGATCAATTAGAAACAAATCCTGAAAACAAATGGTGTTATTTTTTATTTTCTGTAGTAAAATTATGTCAGAAATAAAGCCTGGAATAAAAAAATGATATAAGAGGGGGATTATTATGTATGAGAGCCTTAAAAATTAACACGAGTCGTTTTTTCATCATAAAATACTCATTATCAGCATTTAAAAACCAAATACAGAAAACAAAGTTCAGTGAATACCAATAGAATAGCCCCCATGAACTAATACATCTAATTTTAATATAAAAAGGAGTATTAGTTCTCGAAGGAAATTCTAATTGAAGTAATAATGTGGATTCTGGGTTTAGGCTCTATAAAATCAAAAGCTCATCAATCTGATTCTTGTTTGCACAACAATGATTCTTAATAATTTCATACGAGGAATCAAGAGCCACTTAGGGAATCTTGGATATTCCAGGTGCTCACTAATCATAATAAAAGTTACAACCAACATCGCTAAATTGTGTCCTTTGGGTAAAAGCATAGGAAATAACATCAATGCCCATCCAGAACCAATGCACCAAACACCGTGGGTAAGTCCAAAAAATAATGAATCCCTAAAGGCCTTCCATCCAAAGGCTGACAGAATTCGATGATCATGACCGAGGTTTAAAAACCGCTGCTTTATTGGCGAAATCTCCCATACTAGTGCAATAACAAACAATACAAATGCAGGCATATAGGACATGGGTAGTAAAAGGTTAACACCCATTATTATTTCTATCATAAAAACACCAGCAACCATCCATACTAATATATAGCCAAACACAAATAATAAAGAACACAAAAAACGATAGCGTTTGAAGCTCTGCTGGTAAATAAACTGAATGGGCAGAATTAATTTAGGAAGCATCATTGCAACCACCATAAGCCCCCAACCAATTAATTGCGCCGAAAAAAGCTTCATCTCAAGCAACATCTGAAATGATGTTGCAGAGGGACATGAAGCAAATACATGACAGTATTTCATTGCCATAATATGTCCAGGGTTTACCAAAAGTAATGTCCAGACAAAAATGCTGATAAATACTAAATTAATTGCAATACGCTTGTTTTGTGAAAGTTTCATATGTCTTTTTTGACTTATTGCCCTGAACGGTAAATGCCTATTCGCTCTACTGTGATTTCATCACCATCGATAGGGGCATCTTTACTCTTTATTTGAACATCTAGTGAATTAATATCAATAGCACTCTCCAGATGTAATTCGTCAACAATACTTGTGATATTGAATTTAAAAGTAAGTCCTGCACCGCCATGAGCCGTATTTTTAAGAGATGCACCAAGGAGTCCAAAAAGAGAAACAGACTTAATAAATGTATTATTTACATAAACTGAAAGAAAATTGGAGTCAGCACCTCCTTTTACACCTTCTAACTGAAGATACACCTCATCGGGGATATTAGAGACAGAAGCTTTTAAAAGACTATTCTTTACTGATTTCCACGCCGTATTATCCAATTGAACAGTAGCTTTGGTTTCTTTATCCTTTAATGTAATTGAACCACTGCTTGCTCCAACTAATTCATTATTTTGTTTACTAGCCATCTTAATTCCTGTTTCTAAATTTATCGCACTCAGTTTATTTAATCTAAGAGATAAGTTCTCTTTCAAAAAACCCGGTTGAATTGTGTCATAAGAAGTTAAAGAGAGATCGCTATATGTATAAGAATAATAAGATCCGTTATACTTCAAATTATTTGTCGTTTGAACATCTGCAGGTGTGTAATACCAGGCAGTACCCTGTGCATCCAAAGGCATAGCAAATTGTGAATTGCCATTAGCAGTTGGTCCTGCCAGCCAATTTACATCCGAAGGATTGTTATTCTGTCCTGTTACATTCCAGGCATCCCACATACGGTCAATATTAGAATGATGCAAGAAAAATATAGGGTCGAGCCCAGCTGTTGCCGGCACACCCATCAAACCTATTTGTCCCGCAGCATTTTGTCCACCTACCATACCATGAACGAAATTATGAGGATTCTGCTCAAGATCTCCAGTCTCTGAACCGCTATGTGAAAATCCGGTTTCTCCACCGCCATAAAAATAGCCATTTAAATCACCTGCTCCAATTTGTGCAGGAGCAGCCCCTTCGCTGTAAATAGTATCCCATTGGCATTGATCATTTGCTGAATTCTCTCCATTACCTACTTGTACATTAGATCCATAACGCTCAGGTACATACAAAGGGTTTGGTGTGTTATCCGGTAAAACAGCGACAGTAAATGCTGGAGGGATATGAGATTCAATATAGACAGTAGATTGGTTTAGATAATTCCAATAGGGCAATGCCCAGTCCGAAGGCCCATTTAATTGAGATATAATAGTACGAAGAATATTTTCGAGTGCTACCAAATAACCTCTGTGCCAAGGAGGGAAAAACCAGGTACCATGCTGACATTGATCCCAAAAAATAGTTGTTAATGCATTGGATGGAACCACACTTAAATTTGCAGCAGCTCCTATGTAGTTAACATTCTTCCAGTTTAGATATTGGTATGGCTTTGGATATAAAGATCCTGGCAATAGTAATTCACCATGAATTGCAGCATAAAACCACCAGCTGGTAGGATCGCTTATTGGGCGGGATTGCATTACCTTAACAGCTTTTGCATACCAATAAAGGTCGGTATAATTGCCAGACTTATCTATAAATTGCCCACCGTTGTTGTCATCCCATGCATTTTTTCTTAAATAAACTAGTTGTTTCCAAGTTGTCCCATTATCCCAATTTATATCAGAATTGTTATTTGACAGCGTACCTGTTTTATTTCCTCCATCATCCGTAAAGTTTACGGTAATTACTGATGGATTAGAAGCGTTTAGAGTACCTTGAAAGGGGCCGCGTCCGTTGCCGTAAGCTACACTAATGCTAGTTTTAGATCCGGTAATTGTGATTAACACATTTTGTTGATCTACCCATTTTCCAATAAATGAATTCATATCTTAATGATTTAATTATTTGTCTTACTCATAAGGCTTTTCAGATGACACCTTCGCATTTTACTGAGCGAAACAGTTCGTTTTTTAAGTGGGTTCTGCTCCACGACTTGATTATTTATTAATAATGAGGATATTAAAAAATAATTTTAAAAATTTATACCCAAAGCTATTTTAGAACTACAGATTTAATTAGGAAAATGTTACAGAAAGAAGATTCTTTGTCATAAAACACAAAAAACAATACATAAGACTATTCTTAAAAAATAATATGTTTTGAAAATAAGTTTCATTTGTTTTTGAAAGTTTAAAAACTTTTGTTTACATTTGTTCTATGGAATTCAAAGAAGCAAAAAATAAGTTTGTACAAACCTGGGGAGCGTTAGGTTCTCAGTGGGGAATTAATAAAACCATGGCGCAAATCCATGCTTTATTAATGGTCTCGAATGAAGCTGTTTCGATGGAAGATATTATGGAGGAATTGCAAATTTCGCGCGGAAATGCAAGTATGAACCTAAGAGCTTTAATGGATTGGGGAATTGTTTATAAAGAATACAAAGCCGGAGAAAGAAGGGAGTTTTTTACTGCCGAAAAAGATCTGGACGAATTGGCCGTAAAAATTTCGAGAGAAAGAAGCAAGAGAGAAATTAAACCTGCCCTTAAAATTCTAAAAGAAGTTTCGACAATTGAAGCAAAAGAGTCTTCTGCAGAAGAAAAACACTTTGTTGATCAGACTTCTAAATTATATGATTTTGTTTTAAAAGCAGATAATATGTTAGACAAAATAACAGAATTCAACGAAAACTGGTTAGGCCGTTTGGTTCTAAAAATCATGAAATAAAAAAATTTAAATAAAACTTTCATTTTTTTCTGAAAGTTCAAAACAAACACAAGATGACAACTTTTACCAATTTACACAAAATCAACAAAATATTTTATTTCACAACTCTTGGACTTTATCTTCTAGTCTATTTTGGAATGCTCTTTCAAATCGTATTAGGGATTGTACAAGTAACAATAGGAATTATTTTACTCACAAAAATGAAGGAACTCAGCAAAGAAAAAAAGAGAAAAATTCGACTTTACTGGATTTTGGTTGTGATTGATTTTTTTCTGATCCTTACCAATTCTGCATTAGGAAATGATTTCGGAAATCTTATTAGTTTTTTTCTGTTTCCAATGGTAATAGCAACTTACTTCTACTTTTTGACAGCCAATATTACTTCTGATTCATTTCTACATGCAGAATGGAAAAACTTAGCTCTTTTGAATTATGAAGTTGATCCTAAAATCTTAGAAAAATATATTCCTGCAGGAACTGAAATCGATATCTGGAACAACAAATGTTATGTAAGTCTGGTTGGGTTTATGTTTAAAAACACAAAAGTTCTGGGCGTAAAAATTCCATTTCATGTCAATTTTGAAGAAGTAAATCTTAGATTTTACGTAAAACGTTTTGAAAACGGAGAATGGAAACGCGGCGTAGTTTTCATCAAAGAAATTGTTCCCAAAAAAGCGATTACATTCATTGCAAACACTTTATATCAGGAACATTATGAAACTCAGAAAATGAAACATGAAATTATTGAAGATGATGATACGCAAACTTTCATTTATCAATGGAAAAATAAGGAACAATGGAATACAATTCAGTTAGAAACGGAAAAGAATCCAATAGAAATTGAAATCGGTTCTGAAGCTGAATTTATTACGGAACATTATTTTGGATATACTAAAATTGATAACGAAACCACTTTCGAGTACGAAGTTCAACATCCGGCATGGGAACAATTTAAAGTTCTAAAATATAAAGTTGATATTGATTTTCAGGAAAATTATGGTCATGACTTTGAGTTTTTAGAAACTGCAATTCCAACTTCCGTTTTTCTTGCAAAAGGATCTGCCATTGAAGTAAAAAATAAACGCAAATTGGAAATTGCAGACCTTTTGACACAACGCGGTTTAAATTATGAATATTAACCCCAAAAATAATCGTCATGAATCTCAACATCATTGGATATTTTATCTATCTCGGCATTACGATTTTCATTATTCTAAGAGTTGGAAAAATATGCTACAGAAACGGAAACATTTACGTCGCAGAACTGATCCCGAACCATGCTGATATCTGCCAAAAAATTAATCAGGTTTTACTTTTGGGATATTATCTTTTAAATATCGGTTACTGTGCAATGACGCTTATTTCCTGGCAAAAAATTTCATCTTCGACGCAATTAATTGAAACCATCGGAACAAAAACAGCAATTATAATTTTCATCATTTCGATATTGCATTATCTCAATATCATTATTCTAACCAAGTACATTCACAAATTAATTAAATAATACCTTAAATTAAATATCATGGAAACTACAAAAATCTTAATCGGTTACGGACTTTATTTACCAATCGCTTTATTCCTTACTTATTATGTTTCTAAAACTCTTTTTAAAAACGGAAAAATATTTATGCTGGACATTTTTAAAGGCCGCGAAGATATTGCAGAAGCCACCAACAAACTTTTTGAAACCGGATTTTATCTTTTAAATATTGGTTTTGCCTTAATGATTCTGGAAATGCAATTAAGCGACAACAGTTATCAGGAATTGATCGAAAGATTAAGCTACAAAATTGGCGGATTTTCTATTTATTTGGGAGTAATGTTATTCTTCAATTTGTATTTCTTCTTTAGAGGAAAAAGAAAAGCCAAAGAAGCACAACAAGAAGAAAGATTGGTTTTTAAAGCGTAATTACGTACTCCAGAAACCTGACAGGTTTTAAAAACCTGTCAGGTTTAATCTCAATAAACATACAAATGAACAAACTTATAATCGCAGCTGGAACAGGATTTTTAGGACAGGTTTTAGTAAATCACTTCAAAGACAAATTTGATGAAATTGTAATTCTGACCAGAGGGAAATCTACAACAATTGACGGAATTAAATATGTAAACTGGAACGCAAAGACTTTTTCTGGTTGGGAAAACGAACTCGAAAATGCAACCGTTCTAATTAATCTCGCAGGAAAATCGGTTGATTGCCGATACAGCAAAGAAAACAAAAAAGAGATTTTATGGTCACGAATTCAGAGCACAAGAATTTTAAACAAAGCGGTTTTGAATTGCACAAATCCACCGAAGCATTGGCTGAATTCATCAACTTCTACTATTTATAGATTTTCTCTTGACAAACAAATGGATGAGGTTGATGGCGAAATTGGAAATGATTTTTCTATAAATGTTGCGCTTTCCTGGGAAAAAGCATTTTTTAAAATCGAAACTCCAAATACTTTAAAAACTGCTTTGCGAACTTCGATTGTTTTAGGTAAAAATGGCGGTGCTTTTATTCCGTTAAAGACTTTGGCAAAAATTGGTTTTGGAGGAAAACAAGGAAAAGGAAATCAGTTTGTGAGTTGGATTCACGAAGAAGATTTTGCCAATGCAATTGAATTTGTCATTCAAAAAGAAATTGTTGGAATTATAAATGTTGTTTCACCGCAACCTGTTCGTAATGCTAATTTTATGCAGAAACTTCGAAAAGCAGTTGGTTTCCCTTTCGGAATTCCATTAAATGCTTTCTTGTTAGAAATTGGCTCATTCATTATTCGTACTCAACCGGAGTTGGTTTTGAAAAGCAGAAATGTGATTCCGAAACGACTTTTGGATAATGAGTTTAAGTTTAAGTTTGGAGATATTGATGAGGCTTTTAAAGATTTGTTACGCAAATAATTTATTATTTTCTGATAGCTCCAGCGGAGCGTAATATTTATAGAAAACATAAAAATGCATCGTTCTTTTAAGCTCCAGCGGAGCGATATATTTGCTTTCTGATTATTCCTAAACATGCCACCCCGCTGGGGTTCAAAAACCTTTTTTTTATGGTTCTATAAACATAACGTCCCGCCGGGACTTGTAATATGCTGATTAATTATGACAACAATAAACCTCACAACAAAAATAAAAGCACTAAAACAAATCGTTTTTGATGCTTCACGAAATATCGATATTCATCAGAAATCTGCGAGTAAAACAAGTGAAAAAGCAATTGCCGGAATAACTTCAGGATTAATCAATTTAAATGAAACGGTAACCTGGCGCGGCAAACATTTTGGATTTTATCTCACACACAAAAGCCGGATTACGGCAATGACATTTAATGATTATTTTGTCGATGAAATGGAAAGAGGCAAATTCAAATCTTTCAAACATCAGCATTTTTTTGAAGAAGTAAATGGTTTTACAATTATGAAAGATAAATTGGAATATGAAACACCTTTCGGAATTTTTGGAGAATTATTTGATATTTTATTTCTCGAAAAACATATGACCCAATTTCTTTTGGAAAGAAATAAAGTTCTAAAAGATGTTTCTGAAAAATAGCATAATTTAAGTAAAGAATATAATATTTGGCTAAAGCCACTTTTATTCTATCATTTTTACCTCCAGCTAAAGCTGGAGGCAATTCAAATAAATCATCTAAAATTTTCTTTAAAAAATGAATTTTCTCGCTTTACGGTTTGCGTGAGGGATAGAAGTGGAAAGCCCACAGCCTGACGAAGGAAGTGCGAGGACTTGCAGCGGATAGCCCGACCCGGAGGGACACGCCCAAAATATTATTATTTAGAATCCGATGTTGAACGCATCGGATTTTTTATTTACAGAAACACTATCATCAGCCACCAAAAAATGGGTACGCTTTCGACCCAAAAAGAAGTATAATATTTTGATCGATTTGTATTGGCGAATAGAATAAACAACATCAAAGTAAGAACCATTACAAGATTGATAATAAGATCATGAAGTGTAAAACTTAAAATTCCTAAAACCCAAAACGGAACTAATAATGAAAAGCCTAAAATTTTTGTACGCTTAACGCCAATTGTCTGCGGAACGGTTTGCAAATGCGGATCATCATTGGCTAAATCTAAAATCTCGAAAACCAGAATCAGCACAAAAACCAAGACAAAACGCTGAATGCATTTGATAAAAAAATTACCTGTAAAAGGAATTTCTGCATTTATATAAGGTAAAACCAACGTTGCTCCTACCCAACAAAGTGCCACAATGTAAATTTTTACACCGGCCCAGTTTCTGGCATTTTTACGATTTGGAAAAAACGGAAGTGTGTAGAGTGCAGTTATAGCAAATATTCCAAAGGAGACTATTTGGGTAATTCTTTTTAACTGAAAAAAATAATAGCCAACTAAAATCAGTGAAACAAAACTCAAAACTGCTATAATTTTTAACTGATTTCCGATTGGTTTTTTTTTCACCCGAACCAAAGCATCGTATTTAACAAAATTATACCCCACAATTGTTCCGAAAAAAACGAACAAAGCCATTGGTTCATCATATTGAATATGAAAGAAATAAAATGTTATATGGACTAATGCATAACACGACAAAGCCACATGAATACTACTATGGAGGTAAAAATCGAATATTTGTTTCAACACTTTCATTCCTTAAATCTAATCAATTATTAACAAATCAACTCTTTAGTTAGAAATTTCATAAAAATTGAAGTTAAAAATACCTATTAAATTATTAATAATACTTAATTTTGCGCCACAAAAAACAACACATTTACTATAAAATGTAATAAACCTTGTGTACACTGCTTAAATTGAAGTTTACGCTTTGTTAATTGCATTGCCCTTAAAAAATAGATAGCTACAAATGAGAACAGATGCTTTTGCTTTAAGACACATTGGCCCAAGAGAAACAGATCTTCAACACATGTTAAAGACTATTGGAGTGGAATCGATTGAACAACTTGTTTATGAAACTCTTCCGGATGACATTCGTTTAAAAGCGCCTTTGAATTTGGATCCTGCAATGACGGAGTACGAATTCGCAAATCACATTCAGGAATTAGGAAAGAAAAATAAGGTATTCAAATCGTATATTGGTTTGGGTTATCATCCAACTATCGTTCCTGCGCCAATTCAAAGAAATATCTTTGAAAATCCAGGATGGTATACGGCTTACACACCTTATCAGGCAGAAATTGCTCAAGGTCGTTTGGAAGCTATTTTAAATTTCCAGACTACGGTTATTGAATTAACAGGAATGGAAATTGCAAATGCATCTTTATTAGATGAAGGAACTGCAGCTGCGGAAGCTATGGCTTTGCTATTTGACGTTCGTACACGCGACCAAAAGAAAAACAATACAAACAAATTCTTCGTTTCTGAAGAAATTTTACCACAAACTTTATCTATACTTCAAACACGTTCAACTCCTATTGGAATTGAATTAGTTGTTGGAAACCACGAAACGTTTGATTTTTCAAATGAATTTTTCGGAGCCATTTTACAATATCCGGGTAAATATGGTCAGGTAAACGATTATAGTGCTTTTGTTGCTAAAGCAAAAGAAAATGAAATCAAAGTTGCCTTTGCTGCAGATATTTTATCACTAGCTGCTTTAACTTCTCCGGGAGAAATGGGAGCTGCAGTTGTGGTTGGAACTACACAACGTTTTGGTGTACCAATGGGTTATGGTGGTCCACACGCTGCTTTTTTTGCAACTAAAGACGAATACAAACGATCTATGCCAGGTCGTATTATTGGAGTTTCTATTGATGTTAATGGAAATCGCGCTTTACGTATGGCATTAGGAACTCGTGAGCAGCACATTAAACGTGAAAAAGCAACTTCAAATATTTGTACAGCTCAGGTTTTATTAGCGGTTATGGCCGGAATGTATGCTGTTTACCACGGACCAAAAGGTTTACAATATATTGCAGGTAAAGTTCACGCATCGGCAGTTACTGCTGCTGAAGCTTTAAATAAATTAGGCGTTTACCAAACTAATACGGCTTACTTTGATACTATTTTGGTAAAAGCTGATGCTCAAAAAGTAAAAGCGATTGCTGAGAAAAATGAAGTAAATTTCTTTTATGTTGATGCTGATACAATTTCGATCTCATTCAACGAAACAACTTCAATTGCCGACATCAATCAAATTATTGCGATTTTTGCTGAAGCTTTAGGAAAAGAAACTTTTACTGTTTCTGAATTAACTGCTGCAAGTCAGTTACCGGCTTCATTAGAAAGAACATCTTCTTTCTTAACGCATGATGTATTCAACAATCATCATTCAGAAAGTCAGATCATGCGTTACATCAAAAAATTAGAACGTAAAGATTTATCATTGAACCATTCGATGATTTCATTAGGTTCTTGTACAATGAAATTAAACGCAGCTTCAGAAATGTTGCCTTTATCAATGCCAAACTGGAACAGCATTCACCCGTTTGCACCAGTTGAACAAGCAGAAGGTTATATCACGATGCTTAAAAAACTAGAAGAGCAATTAAATGTAATTACCGGATTTGCCGGAACAACATTACAACCAAATTCTGGAGCTCAGGGAGAATATGCAGGTTTAATGGCGATTCGTGCTTACCATTTGTCAAGAAACGAAGGTCACCGTAATGTATGTTTAATTCCTTCATCAGCTCACGGAACCAATCCTGCTTCTGCAGCGATGGCCGGAATGAAAATCATCGTTACTAAAACGACTCCGGAAGGAAACATTGACGTAGAAGATTTAAGAGAAAAAGCGATTGAGCACAAAGATGATTTATCTTGTTTAATGGTAACGTATCCATCTACTCACGGAGTTTTTGAATCTTCGATTATAGAAATTACTAAATTAATCCACGACAACGGCGGATTAGTATATATGGACGGTGCAAATATGAACGCGCAAGTTGGATTAACAAATCCTGCTACAATTGGCGCTGACGTTTGTCACTTAAACTTACACAAAACATTCGCTATTCCTCACGGTGGAGGTGGACCTGGAGTTGGACCAATTTGTGTGAACGAAAAATTAGTACCTTTTTTACCAACAAACCCAATCTTAAAAGTTGGTGGCGAACAAGCTATTACAGCAATTTCATCTGCACCTTACGGATCAGCTTTAGTTTGTTTAATTTCTTACGGTTACATCACAATGATGGGTGCTGAAGGATTAAAAAGTGCTACAGAACACGCTATCTTAAATGCTAACTACATGAAAGCCCGTTTCGAAGGACACTATCCAATTCTTTATACAGGAGAATGCGGAAGAGCAGCTCACGAAATGATTTTAGATTGTCGTTCGTTTAAAGAAAACGGAATCGAAGTTGGTGATATCGCAAAACGTTTAATGGATTACGGTTTCCACGCTCCTACGGTTTCTTTCCCTGTAGCAGGAACTTTAATGATCGAACCAACTGAATCTGAAGATTTAGCAGAATTAGATCGTTTTTGTGATGCGCTTATCTCAATCAGAAAAGAGATTGAAGCTTCAACAGCCGATGATAAAAATAATGTATTGAAAAATGCACCTCACACATTGGCAATGTTAACTACTGATAATTGGGATTTTCCTTACACTAGAGAAAAAGCTGCTTACCCATTAGAGTATATTGCTGAAAATAAATTCTGGCCATCTGTTCGTCGTGTAGATGATGCATACGGTGACAGAAATTTAATCTGCAGCTGTGCTCCTATTGAAGCTTATATGGAAAACTAAGAAATAAGTTTTTCTTTAAATAATACATTTCTCCAACCCGACAGGTTTTAAAAACCTGTCGGGTTTATTTTTTGTTTCAAGTTTCAGATTTCAGCTTCAAATAACTTGAAACCTGAAACTTGAAACTTTATTAGTTTTCTATTTTAACACTTTTAAAATCTTCCGTTTCATTTATAACAAAATCAAAATGACTTTAAGAATTCTACGAAATAAAAATAAGTTCTCAAACAATTCGCAAACGTTTGAAATCTCGATAAAATCACAAAATCATTAGAAAATAAACAATATATCCATAAAAAAAATTACTATTTCATAATTATATGCATGCATAGTATTTTTTATGATAGTTATCATAAATTTATTTATAATTTAGCAATAAATTTATCGGATAATTAAGGAATAATGAAAATAAAAATAATTGGTATAGGAAGTTACATTCCTAATAAAGAAGTTAAGAATACTGACTTTGATAAACATATTTTTTTAAATGAAGACGGAACTCCTTTTGGATACCCGAATGAAGTTGTAATTAAAAAATTTAAAGGCATTACCGGAATCGAAAACCGTCGTTATGCCGAAGATCATCATACTTCATCTGATTTAGCTTTTTTTGCTGCTGAAAGAGCGCTTGAAAATGCTAATATAGATCGTGAAACTTTAGATTACATCATTTTTGCCCATAATTTTGGCGACGTAAAAACAGGTACACATCAAACTGATATTTTACCAAGTTTGGCAACACGCGTTAAGAATAAACTGGATATCAAAAACCCTAAATGTGTGGCTTATGACATTCTTTTTGGATGCCCAGGCTGGATTGAAGGTGTTTTGCAAGCCAATGCATTTATTAAATCCGGAATGGCAAAAAGAGTTTTGGTTATTGGAGCCGAAACTTTATCAAGAGTTGTAGACGATCACGATCGTGATTCCATGATTTATTCTGATGGTGCCGGTGCTTCTATTTTAGAGGCTTCTGAAGATGACGAAACTGGTTTACTATCTTACGAAAGTGCTACTTATGCTAATGATGAAGCTAATTTCCTTTACTTCGGAAAATCATATAATCCAGATTTAGATCCGGATATCAAATACATTAAAATGTACGGTCGTAAAATCTACGAGTTTGCATTAATTCAGGTTCCTTGCGCAATGAAAAGCTGTTTAGACAAAAGCGGAATTGGAATCGATGAGGTAAAAAAAATCCTGATACATCAGGCAAATGAAAAAATGGACGAAGCTATTGTCGATCGTTTTTATAAACTATACGACAAAACTGCACCTAAAGATATTATGCCAATGAGTATTCATGATTTAGGAAACTCAAGCGTAGCAACCGTACCAACTTTGTATGATCTTTTGATACAAGGAAAATTAGAAAATCACGAAATTAATAAAGGCGATGTTGTCATTTTTGCTTCCGTTGGAGCCGGAATGAACGTTAATGCCTTTGTTTACCGATATTAATTAAGTTATATAATAAGTCCCAGTGGGACGTCACATTTAGAACAAATAATTCATTTTGGGAAAAGCTCCATCGGAGCGATATTTTGGCAAGTGCAAAACATATCGCTCCGATGGAGCTCTAAAAATCCATTACCTAATTATCTATAAAGATTACGCTTCTACGAAGCTATTAGTAAATCACATAAAGTATAAAGTTATAGTCCGCATTTGAAAACATATTTTAAATGCGGACTTTTGATTTTCATTCTAATTAAAAAATACAAAAAAGAAGATAACTTTGTATATTTGCGCCTTTGCCGATAAAAAATAAAAAATGTACGAAAAAACGTTTCCCAATAAAAGATTCAAACTTACTTTAGAATTTTTACAAAAACATGTCAAAACATCAGAAACCATTTTTGATTTTGGTGTTCCCAATCCGTTCTCTAAAATAATGGAGGAAAATGGTTATACAGTAAAAAATACAAAAGGTGAAGATTTAGATAACGATCAAACGGCTTTACAAACAGAAGAATATACTGTTTTTACGGCATTTGAAATTTTCGAACATTTATTAAATCCGTACACGATTTTAGAAAACGTAAAATGTGACAAATTGCTAATTTCAATTCCGTTACGTTTATGGTTTTCTCCGGCATATCGTTCAAAAACAGATATGTGGGACAGACATTATCATGAATTTGAAGACTGGCAATTAGACTGGCTTTTAGAAAAAACAGGCTGGAAAATAACCGATCGCCAAAAATTTACACATCCGGTAAAAAAGTTTGGTTTTAGACCACTTTTGAGATATTTCACTCCGAGATATTATATTGTTGTGGCAGAGAAAATAAAAGCCTAAGGGCAAATTCCAAAAAATAAATTCCAAATTCCAATTTTAACCTTATCGGTAAGATTGGAATTTGGAATTTTAGAAAGTTGGATTTATTCTCAGCAATTGGAATTTGGAATTTAAAAAAAATTGGAATTTAAAATGAAGTATTACATCGTTATTCCCGCGCACAACGAGCAAGATTTAATTGGTCTGACCTTACAATCTTTGGTTTCGCAAACTGTTTTGCCTTCTAAAATTGTGGTTGTAAACGACAATTCAACAGATAAAACAGAAGAAATCGTGTTGGGTTTTGCAAAAGAAAATCCGTTTATTTCTGTGGTTAATAAAACTTCAGATGCGATTCACATGCCGGGAAGCAAAGTAATTCAGGCTTTTCAGAAAGGTTTTGAAGCGTTGGATTCAGAATATGATATTATTGTAAAAATAGACGGCGATTTAATTTTTCCTTCCAATTATTTCGAGACAATTATCAATCATTTCCAATCTGATCCAAAAATCGGAATGGTGGGCGGATTTTGTTACATCGAAAAAAATGGTGACTGGGTTTTAGAGAACCTGACAGATAAAGATCATATTCGCGGCGCATTAAAAGCCTACAGAAAAGAAACTTTTCAGCAAATTGGAGGTTTAAAACCCGCTATGGGCTGGGACACAGTAGACGAATTACTATGTAAATATTACGACTGGAAAATCGTTACAGACACTTCTTTACATGTAAAACATCTTAAACCCACTGGAGCAAACTACAATAAAACAGCACGTTATAAACAAGGTGAAGCTTTTTACACCTTAGGATACGGTTTTTGGATTACCGCAATTGCTTCTGCAAAACTGGCGATGATGAAGAAAAAACCATTCTTGTTTTTTGATTATATCAGAGGATTCTGGAAAGCAAAAAAAGCAAAAACACCTTTATTAGTTACACCCGAACAGGCTAAATTTATAAGAAAATATCGTTTTGAGAAAATGAAACAAAAGTTAATTTGATTCGAAAAACAACCGAAAATCGGTAACTCATAACCCAAAACTCATAACTTATTTTTACCTTAGCCAATATTTGTAAAACTTATGATGCTAATTCGTTACTTATCTCAGATAGGAAGATATTTTTTAATGCTAAAAGAAATTTTTAATAAACAGACAAAATGGTCTGTTATGAGAAATTTAATTTTCAAAGAAATCGATGATTTGATTATCGACTCACTAGGTATCGTTTGTTTTATCTCTTTCTTCGTAGGAGGAGTTGTTGCCATTCAGACCGCACTAAACTTAACAAATCCGTTAATTCCAAAATATTTAATTGGTTTTGCTACACGTCAATCTGTAATTTTAGAGTTTGCCCCTACTTTTATTTCGGTTATTATGGCCGGAAAAATGGGTTCGTTCATCACATCAAGTATTGGTACAATGCGTGTTACAGAACAAATTGATGCTTTAGAAGTAATGGGTGTAAATTCATTAAACTATTTAGTTTTCCCTAAAATTATTGCTTTGCTATTGTATCCATTTGTTATTGGTATCAGTATGTTTTTGGGAATTTTTGGAGGATGGCTTGCCGGAGTTTACGGAGGTTTTACAACAAGTGCCGCTTTTATTGATGGTGCACAAATGGAATTTATTCCGTTTCATATTGTTTATGCCTTTATCAAAACGCTAATTTTCGCAATGTTATTGGCAACAATCCCATCTTTTCATGGTTATTATATGAAAGGTGGAGCACTAGAGGTTGGTAAAGCCAGTACAGTTTCATTTGTTTGGACGTCGGTTTGTATCATTCTTTTTAATTATATACTAACACAATTGTTACTAGGATCATGATAGAAGTAAAAAATTTAGAAAAATCATTTGGAGATAGCAAAGTTCTAAAAGGGGTTTCGACAGTTTTTGAAACTGGAAAAACCAACTTAATTATTGGACAAAGTGGATCCGGAAAAACAGTTTTATTAAAAAGTTTATTAGGAATTCATACACCTGATTCTGGAACTATTGAATTTGACGGACGAGTTTATGCTGATTTAGATCCGGATGAAAAAAGAGAATTAAGAACTGAAATTGGAATGGTTTTTCAGGGAAGTGCCTTATTTGATTCGATGACTGTTGAAGAGAACGTTGCTTTTCCTCTAAAAATGTTTACCAACGATAATAGAGCAAAAATCAAAGAACGTGTTGATTTTGTTTTGGAAAGAGTTAATCTAGTTGATGCTCATAGAAAATTACCTTCAGAAATTTCAGGAGGTATGCAAAAACGTGTGGCTATTGCCCGTGCTATTGTAAACAATCCGAAATATTTGTTTTGTGATGAACCAAACTCTGGTTTAGATCCAAATACTTCAACTTTGATTGATAATCTGATTCAGGAAATCACTAAAGAATATAATATTACCACCGTAATTAATACGCACGATATGAACTCGGTTATGGAAATTGGTGAGAATATCGTATTCCTTAAAAAAGGTTTAAAAGCGTGGCAGGGAACCAAAGAAGAAATCTTTAGAACAGACAATAAAGATATTGTGAAGTTTGTTTACTCTTCGAACCTGTTTAAGAAAGTAAGAGAAGCATATTTGAGAGAAGGGTAAACTTTTTCAAATTCCAATATACAGGAAATTCCAAAAAATAAATCCCAAATTCCAAAACTAAGCAAGTTGGAATTTGGGATTTTCCTTTATAATTGGAATTTCCCCACAAGTTTGGAATTTGGATTTTTTTTTATTGGAATTTCTACTTGATGTTGATCAATTCAACCTCAGCATTTGGATTAAAAAGATAGGTTCTTCCTGAGCTTATTTCGATGCATTCAAAACGTTTTGTTCTCACGGCAAGTTTCTTGAATATTTTTCCGTTTTTAATTCTGAAAACACTTCCGTATGGAATCTCAAAAACATAGTTTTTATCGTTTTCCTTGTCGTATTGTTTTAAAGCCAGAGACAAAGTCGTATCTGTATCACTACTTGCTGTAGGATTCTTAAAATGACGCGCTAACAACGGCAATAATTGCCCCGGGAAAATCTCCGGACGAATAAAGGGAACCATTAATCTTTGAAAAGTAAATTTCCATTCGTCGCCGTGCGGTTTTATATTTCTTCCAAACTTTTCAAAAGCAACTAAATGGGCAATCTCGTGAATTAACGTAATTAAAAAACGATATTTATTTAAACTTGCATTTACCGTAATTTCATGCTTACCCGTATGACCGCGCCTGTAATCGCCATGACGCGTTTGTCGCTCATTTACGATTTTCAGATGAACCTGATTGGCAACAATCAAATCAAATGCAGGTTTTACAGCATGTTCTGGAATGTATTTAGCTAAGGTTTCGTTCAAAATAATTATAAATTATAAAGTATGAGTTATGAGTTTACTAACTTGTTATTTTTCTTTGATGTAATTATTATGCTTTTGATGATTTTTAGCACTTCGCCGCATTGATTATGCATTGACTCAAATTCTATTTGAGAAATATAATTTGTTCCGATTAATATCTCTAACCAGTACATTGATTCATCACACTCTTTTTGAGAAATAGATAATTTATGTATAAAATCAGCTTTACTTTGTGCATTTACTGCCTCACGAACATTTGCCCCAACTGATGTAATAGAACGTAAAAATTGTTTACTCATCACAAACTCTTTCTTCTCAGCGACTAACCACTTGTAAAAATTAACTCCTCTAATAGCTAATTCAAAACTCTTAACCTTCACAATACTCTCACTCATAATTCATAACTTATAACTCATAATTAATTAAGGGTTCGTCGAAGAAACTTCCAAAACCTTCCCATTAAAATATTTATTTCCGTTTAAAGTAAAATCATAAATATAATTTGCCATTCCTTCGGCAGAAATTGGCGCCTGATAACCTGGGAAAGCTTCATTTAACATTTCTGTCTGAACTGAACCTAAAGCCAGAACATTAAACGAAATTCCTTTTTCTTTGTATTCTTCGGCTAATAATTCAGTTAAAGTAATTACGGCCCCTTTGCTTGAACTGTAAGCTGCCAATCCGGCAAATTTAAGACTTCCCCTAACGCCGCCAATTGAACTTATGGTTACAACGTGGCTTCCGCTTTGAAGATAAGGCAAACAGATCCTCGTAAGATTTGCAACTCCAAAAACATTCACTTTATAAATACTTTCAAAATCAGCTTGCGTTGTTTCTGCAAATGGTTTTAATAATAAAGCCCCGGCATTATGCACAACGGCATCAACTTTTTTCCATGTTGAAGAAAGAAAATCTTCAACAACAGCCAAAGCCGATTCGTTTGCCAAATCAACTGAAAGACAAGTTATATTTTGATGTTGTAAAAGTGCCTGAGGTGTATTTCTCGAGATAGCCAAAACCTGATGACCTGCATTGGCAAACTGCAAAGCCAATTCGTAACCAATTCCCCTACTCGTTCCGGTAACAATAATATTTTTCATGTGGCAAAAATAAGCAATCCAACAAAAAGAGTAATTATTATTTCATTGTAATTTCCTCTGTTGGAGTATCTGCCATTTTGGTAACAGCGGGTAAAAATTCCTGAATAAAAGCGGTCATATGTGGAATATCCATTAGTTTAAATTCATCTGAAACATGATGATAGAATTCGAAATTTTCAAAATCAAAAGTACTTATCGATTGACATGGTTTTTTGAATGCTTCATAAAAAGAGAAATTGTCAGATCTGTAAAACAATTTATACTCTGCTTCTTTTGGTAAAAAACCAATTGTATTTTTCCCTGTATATTGGTTTATTTTCTCTGCCATGTTTGACTTATCAAAACCAGTTATGTATGCCAAATAATCGCGTTTCATTGGAACTCCAATCATTTCGATATTCAATTGTGCATATAAATTAAAATCCTGTGCTTTTAGTTTTTGAGCTAAACTTTTAGAACCCAAAAGTCCTTTTTCTTCTCCGGCAAAAAACACAACCAAAATACTTCGCTTATTCGATTTTGTTTCTGTAAAATATTTTGCCATTTGAGCCACAGCCGTTACGCCCGAAGCATCATCATTTGCTCCATTATTTACAACATCATCTTGTTTCTTTTTCTCTAAACCAATATGATCGTAGTGTGCGCTTAAAACCACAAACTCTTTTTTAAGTACGGGATCTGTTCCTTCAATAACCCCAACGATATTAAAAGCCGGCAATTTAAAATTGGTAAGTGTATCGCGATAGGTTTTAAAATACGGTTTTACGTTATTCTTTTTTAAGAAATCTTCCAAAAATACTGCTGCTTTTTCTATTCCTCTGGTTCCGGTTTCGCGGCCTTCTAATTCATCTGAAGAAAGATATTTTAAAAAATCCGAAACCTCAGTTTCCTGAACCTTGTATGTTATTTCAATTGGTTTGGATGCTTCTTTTGAAGATTTATCGCCTACTGTAGTATTCGATTTACATGCCAACAAAACAAATGGAAGAAGAAAGTATAGTTTTTTCATGGATGAAGAGTTTTAGCTTTAGAAACTAAATCCCTAAAGCAGATGATTTAAAATATTTTTTATACACTTTAAATACCTGAATACTCCCCAATAGAATGAAAAACAACGGAATAAAAACAGGCATTACATACTTTGAAAATGGGTTGGTTTTTTGAAAAATGGTTTGCAATGTTACTATCAAACTCAACATTCCTAAAAAAACACCAATTAAAGTTCCTGCAATATAATAATATTTTAGCTGTTTTTCGGTTGCAATATATTTTCCATTAATTAAATATAGATTCCAACTCGTCCAGAATGGCAGTTGTAGAAAATTAAAACAATTTAAAATTACGCCAATTACAAACGGTGAATACATCAAAAATTGATTTATATGATTATTTGCAAGTGTCGTTTGATTGGAATTTGAATAAAATAAGTAAGCCAGAACAAACATAAACCCGACGGCAAAAAAATCAATAATTTTCATTAATTTTTTACTGTTAACCAATTGTCTGGCAAAAAGCAACGTAAAATAAACCACAAAAGTTTCAACGAAAATAACTCCGAATAAAAATAAAACTAAATTATGAAGTCCCGATTTCGAATAAATTTCTAATCCGGCTAGATTTAAATATCCAAGCGGAATTGAACCAATGAAACTCACCAGAAAACCAACGCAGATATTTTTTAATCTTTTCATTTTTAAAAATTTATAATCTTATTATTCTGGGCAAGATGCAGTTTATATTCCCGCATTCCTACTTTATAATCTAAATATGGAACGCCCATTTTATGATTCACAACGCTTATTTCATACATATAGGTAATATGTCTGGCGAGTTCTTTCCAGGCAAACCAAACGGAATGTTTAGGATCATAAATATGTGTTGGTTCGCTCGCGGCGCCATTAAGTTCTACAATTAAAAAGTTTTCTCCTCTTTCTAATTCTTCAAAAGTGTTGTACATAATATCAAAACGCCCGAAGTAAAACTCCGGAATTTGAGTTGCAATATTATCTATCATTGCGGTTAACTTTGGTGTAATCAAATCGCTTCCATCTAAGAATTTAGCACCGCGTGCATGATTGCCAAACGGAACTAAGTTTATGCTTTCATCCTTTTTTAAAACTCGTTTCAATTGATCTCCGTATTGTTCTTTTAAAGTTTCAAACTGAAATTTAAACCGTGGTGTTTTATGAATTAAATCTTCAATTGTTGCAACGCCATCGCCTTTTACAATTAAAAATTCTTTAGAAACGATTCCGGTAATTTTTCCTTTCTTTTGATGTGGATGGCGCACGTAAAAAACACCAACTTCATTTTTAAACGGAATCAAATCCTGTAATAAAAAATCGAAATTTGCTTTTTCTGCGTAGTTTTTTAATTCAGAAACTGTTTTTATTTTTTTAACACCAGAACCTCGCAAACCAATATCCGGTTTTGCGATTAATGGAAAATAGATTCCTTTTTCGACAACGGTTTCTATTATCTTTTTCAAATCTGTATTTTCCTTAATCAATATAGTTTTAGGATAATATTTTTTGGGCAATAAATCGTAAATCTGTTTTTTGCTTTCCATCATAAATCCTCCATTTTTAATTTTCGGATTTGAGGCATTAAAGAAAAAAATAGATCTTGCTTTGATGGCATAATAAGCCCAAAGAAAATAAATCGGAATGTACAAAACCTGAAATGGCCAATATTCCCAATTGGTGATTTTATGAAAAAATAGCTTCATGATACTTTATTAAATACTAATAAATGTTGTCGAAAAATCCTCTGCATTAATCAAATCATAATGTCTCATAATACCTTTGTTTTGTTCTATTGTAACTTGTGTAATACTCAATGTTTTTAAAACATCCTGCCTGTTTATTACTAAACCATTTTCGGCATCATTATCTTCGGTATTTCGATGAAAATCGAACATATCCTGAGCCGAAATTTCACTTTTATCTTTTAAAAACTGCGCGAACCAATCAAATCGTTTTTTCCTGATTTCGCCTGGATATAAAGTAACCGACGACCAAATATGATTTTTATTTTGGTCTAACTTCGTCATCCTTTTTCCAAAACCGTTCCAGATAAGTTCATATAGTTTTTCTTCCTGATACAAAACCAATGTAAATGGTTCGATATTTTCAAGATTAATCTGAGTCCAAAAATCTTTGGGAGAATGGCTGTACATAATATCCAGGGCAATTAATCCGCGGCTTTTTCTATAGGAGAAAGCCACTTCATGTTTTTCCAAACCTCCATTTAAAAGCACTAAAACCGTCTTATCCGCATCAACAGCAAACCAGGTTCCTCCCGCTTTTGGATCTTTTGGATATATAACATTCTTACCGTTTTGATTGTAATTTTTTGGTGCGATTGCACCTGGCCGAACAACTTGTTCATCACGGTTCGAAGTAATCATTACAACTCCATTATTATTTACAAAACTTACTGTACACATTGTTTTCTATATTCTATTGTAGAGCGTGCAACTCCAAAATTCTCATTCACCATAACATTTTTATATTCCAAAACCGCCACTTTTATCAATGCCTGATGGTGAATGCAGTGTTCCAGATTGTATAGTAATTCCCTATAATAATTGGTCTGAATTCGCATGGTAAGTCCATCAATAAGCTGCTCCAGATAAAGTACTTTATTTTCGCTTTTCAAACCTTTTTTTATTTCAAAAATGCATTGTTTTGCATAATCTGTTTCTGTTTGAATTTGTACATTTCTTTCTCTTTGATCATAATTTAAAACTCCTGAATCATAGCTTTTATCAAGACATTGAAACATCTCAAGAATATGTCTGGTGTGTTCTCCAATACTTGAATTACTTAAAGCTTCGCATGGTTTTGAATAATCATGATCTGATAGCTGACCTAATAAATTAATTAGCTCATCTAAACTGCGATGTATCGATTTTATCAACATAATTATTTCGCTTTTAAAAGGTTAAAAAAATTATTTCTACTCAGATTAATTAATTCTATGCAACTCAATAACACGATCAATGCCAATACAAAAAGTAATCCTCCGTCGTTTTCAACCGCTATTCCTAAAACAAATAAATGCGAGAGAATAGCACCACTCATAATTCCGCAGGCTAATAAAGCGCCCATCCAGGTTGTTTTTGGTATTAAGATTAAAATGGCGGCAACCAGTTCGATAATTCCGGAACCAATTCTGCCGTAAGGTTCCATTCCTAATTTGGAGAAAATATAAATACTTTCCTGAGCTCCGCTGAATTTAAAAAACAATGTCTGTAATAAGATACTAGCAGACACAATTCTTAAAAGCCAAACTATTTTTTTTCTTTTCATGATTTCTATCCTTTATAAAACTTCTTCCAGTTATTATCTGCTTTCGATTTTAAATCACTCTCGTCTTTATTCCAGCTTTTCAATGTATTATTAAAATAAGCGTTATAAAATAAATAGAGTTTTCCGTCAATAATTTTAAAAGTCTCGGGGTTTATTTCGACTTTTTCTCCGGCGCTTCCCATTGCATAAGCACACCAACCGCCATATTGAGGTTCATATTTAGAAGGATTTTTTAAAAAAGCATCCTTATTTTCGTTAGATGAAAATTTATAGATCACTCCCAGATATGATGCTAAAATTTCTTTTTTGCCTTTCACCGCTTTTCCCTGATTAAAATAAGCAACTGGATCATAACCCTGAATTGCAACTTTATTTTCTACATTATATTGAGCTGTACGTTTCGAATCGTTTTGAGCAAATGAAAAAACCGAAACAAAAAGTAATACGAATAATACTAACTTTTTCATCTTTATTTATTTTAAGTTTTTTATTACCGAAATCAATAATTCAGATGAAATCCGATGTTTAAAATCTGGTGAAATATATTCGAATAAAATGTCACTATCAGTATTTACAACAAAAACAGAAGGAACAGGTAAAAAACTCGTATTCACTCCATTAGAATATACGTTAATTGTTGATTTATAGTTTTCAGGAGCTTCAAAAGCAATTCCTGCCGCTTTTATCAAATCTCCTTTTGAGTCAGAAAGCAACGTATATTTTACTTTATCTTTTTCTGCTGTAATTTTTAAGTTTTCGGGAGTATCAGGACTTATTGCAATAATTTGATATCCTAAATCAAGAATTTGTTTTTCGGCTTCAGCCAAAGCAGAAAGATGCATATTGCAATACGGGCACCAGCCGCCGCGGTAAAAAACCAAAACGGTCTTTTTGTTTTTAAATAAATCCGAAAGCTGAACAGCTGCATTTTCAGTTGTCTTTAAAGTAATATCCGGAATTTTTTCTCCTATTAACAGCGGAGCAATATCATTCGCAGTTTTAGGCACTGCGGTTTGAGCATTAGCAACGAAACTTATTGTTGCCAAAAGCATAAAGAGTAGTTTTTTCATAGTTTTACATTTATCATTTATTGATGATGTAAAACTACTTTACTATGAAAAAACAAAATGTCGGCTAATTTACACTTAGCTTAAAATAATTATAATTTGGTAATATCCTGAATCACAATCTCGCTTCTGCTATAATGCAAAAGCTGATTATTTTCCATTTCATTTAATAACTGAGTCGCCGTTTGTCTTGAAGTACAAATAATTTGCGCGATATCTGTTTGGGTTAGATAATTTTCGATGGCCACCATATTTCCTTTTCGAACGCCTTCTTTCTCGGCCCAGTCTTTTAGAAATTGGTACATTCTGGTTTTGGCATCTTTAGAAATTAAATTAGCATAACTGTTTTTGATGCGTTTCATTTTTAAACCAACAAATTTGGTATATGAAAGTGCCAATGAGGGATTTCGAAGCAATAAATCTTCAAAGTCTGACATCAAAAAACTGCAAATAGCAACATCGTCAGAAAGTACTTTGGCATATTCTTCGACTTTATCATCGGTTTCCAAAGTCAATTCGCCAAACAAATCGCCTTTTTGGATAATATCTTTGATGGTTTCATTGCCATTTTCATCAATAGAAACAATTTTAATATTCCCTTTTTTAAGTAAAAATATGCGCGGAACATCCGAAGAGGAAAAATAAATAATCTCGCCTTTTGATGCTTTTTTAAAACCTGTAATAATGCACAATTGTTTGATTTGAGAAAAACTTAAAGTTCTAAACAATTTGTGATCACGCAAATACCAATATTTTAAATCTTCGTACATAAAAATACTTTTTGTAAATGTAGCAAAATTAAAAAGCAAACAAAAAACCCTTTCGAAGCCGAAGCCTGAAAGGGTTTACAATATATTTTGAAGGAAATTTATCCCGCAATAACCGATCTTGAAATTACAATTTTCTGAATTTCAGAAGTTCCTTCGTAAATCTGAGTGATTTTTGCGTCACGCATAAAACGTTCAACGTGATATTCTTTTACATAGCCATTTCCACCGTGAATCTGAACGGCTTCAACAGCTGTATCCATTGCAACCTGCGAAGCAAATAATTTTGCCATCGCACCACTTACATCATAGTTTTTGTGCTGGTCTTTGTCCCAAGCTGCTTTCATACATAAATGACGCGCCGCTTCGATATTTACCGCCATGTCTGCCAATTTAAAAGCAATTGCCTGATGGTTGCAAATTTCTGTTCCAAAAGCTTTTCTTTCTTTCGAATATTTTAATGCCAGTTCGTAAGCTCCAGATGCAATTCCCAAAGCCTGAGAAGCAATTCCGATACGTCCTCCGGCAAGGGTTTTCATTGCAAATTTAAATCCAAAACCATCTTCGCCAATTCTGTTTTCTTTTGGAACTTTTACATCATTAAACATTAAAGAGTGTGTATCAGAACCACGAATTCCCATTTTTTGTTCTTTTGGACCAACAGAAAAACCGGGCATATCTTTGGTCATAATCAACGCATTGATTCCTTTGTGTTTTTTCTCAGCATGTGTTTGTGCAATAACCAAATAAACAGATGCCGTGTTACCGTTAGTAATCCAGTTTTTTGTTCCGTTTACCAAATAATGGTCGCCCATATCAATAGCAGTTGTTTTTTGCGAAGTGGCATCACTACCCGCTTCCGGCTCGCTTAAACAGAAAGCGCCGTGTATTTCACCGGAAGCTAATCCCGGTAAATATTTTTGTTTTTGTTCTTCGGTCCCAAATTCTTGTAAACCCCAACAAACTAATGAATTATTAACAGACATTACTACAGAAGCCGAAGCATCAACTTTTGAAATTTCTTCCATTGCAATTACGTACGAAATGGTGTCTAAACCGCTTCCGCCGTATTTAGGATCAACCATCATTCCCATGAATCCCAGTTGCCCCATTTTTTTTACTTGTTCTGTTGGAAAAATTTGTTTTTCATCGCGTTCGATAACTCCCGCCAACAATTCGTTTTGGGCAAAATCTCTCGCAGCTTGTTGAATCATTAAATGTTCTTCGGTAAGATTGAAATCCATAAGTGTCGTTTATTTTTTGTTTTTGCTAAACCAAAATTAAAAATAGTAGTTCGGCTAGTGGTTTTTTTGTGTTTTTGAATTGCTTTTTCTTCACCTGAATAAAGGCTTCCAAAGATAATTTTTAAAGTCGAATTAACAATGCGTGCATATAATTTTAAGATATTAGCAAGAATCACGATAACGTTTTCGTGATTATATTGAATTTTAGTCTCTATAACGTGAAATTTGCAACATTTTCTTCAAAATTTAAGAATTAAGTTATCGATAAAAAAGTACTATTTATAAAGGTTTAAATAATTCAGGACGCAAAAAAACCAAAAGCCATAAAACCACGTATATGTACGTAAAACAAGTCTTACTAATTTGATTATGAATAAACTAGATCAAAAAAAATAATTTCAATATGTTAAAAAATCGGAAAATTAACATTAATTTTGCCTAAAAAAAATAAACTATCGATAGAGTATGAAAAAGATTTTACTATTATTTGCATTCATTTTAAGCCTTCAGTTTTCAACAGTTTTTGCACAAACCCACCTTGAGGTAAACGGTGTTACTGTACCTAGAAAAATTGAATTTCAAAACAAAACTTTACAGCTTAATGGCGCGGGCGGAAGATCTAAAATGTGGTTAGAAGTTTATGTTCAGGCTTTGTATTTATCTCAATTAAGCCAGGATCCAAAATTTATTATTGACAGCGATACTGAAATGGCGATTCGAATTGAAATTACCTCATCAATGGTTTCTTCAAACAAACTAACAAAAGCAATGAATGCAGGTTTTGAAAAATCTGCCGGAAGCAATTTTGAGGAATTAAAACCGAGAATTGAAGATTTTAAAAAATTATTAAGTGATGTAATTACAGAAAAAGATGTTTTTGTTTTGGCATACAATCCTTTTGATCAAACGATCAACGTAATTAAAAATGATGTTGTAAAAGGAAAAATTCCTGGGTTTGATTTCAAAAAAGCATTATTCGGAATCTGGTTATCTGACAAACCGGTTGACGATACATTAAAAAAACATTTATTGGGGCAATAATTTAATTACCTGAATTATATAAATTTCAAAGCCGAAAACTATTACGTTTTCGGCTTTTTTATTTTATTAAATAAAATTGCTCTACAATACATTATTCGCATTATTCTATTTTATACTTTTACGCAAAATAAACATATCTTAACAAAATGAAAGATTTATTACAGCAATTTGAAAATAAGGAACCTGAAATTGTTTTTAACTGGAAAGATTCTGAAACAGAAGCCGAAGGTTGGACAGTAATTAATTCACTTCGTGGAGGAGCCGCGGGTGGTGGAACAAGAATGAGAAAAGGCTTGGATATGAACGAAGTTTTATCACTGGCCAAAACCATGGAAGTAAAATTCTCGGTTTCAGGTCCTGCAATTGGCGGTGCTAAATCCGGAATTAATTTTGACCCAAACGATCCTCGTAAAAAAGGTGTTTTACAACGTTGGTACAAAGCAGTTTCGCCTTTATTAAAAAGTTACTACGGAACTGGTGGAGATTTGAACGTGGATGAAATTCACGAAGTAATCCCGATGACAGAAGAATGTGGTGTGTGGCACCCGCAGGAAGGTGTTTTTAACGGACATTTTAAACCAACAGAAGCTGATAAAATCAATAGAATTGGTCAATTACGTCAGGGTGTAATTAAGGTAATCGAAAATCCTAAATTTTCACCGGATGTAACCAGAAAATATACGGTTGCTGATATGATTACAGGTTACGGTGTTGCCGAAGCTGTTCGTCATTTCTACGCAACTTATGGCGGAGAAATTAAAGGTAAAAAAGCAATTGTTCAGGGATTTGGAAACGTAGGTTCTGCAGCTGCTTTTTATTTAGCCGAAATGGGTGCAAAAGTTATCGGAATTATTGATCGCGACGGAGGATTAATTAAAGAAGAAGGTTTTTCGTTTGAAGAAATCAGAACTTTATTTTTAAACAAAGACGGAAACAAATTAGTTGCCGATAATATGATTCCGTTTGAAGAAATCAACTCTAAAATATGGACCATTGGTGCTGAAATTTTCACGCCTTGTGCTGCTTCAAGATTGGTCGCTCAATCTCAAATTGACAGCTTAATTGCAAACGGATTAGAAGTTATTTCATGTGGAGCGAATGTTCCTTTTGCTGATGCAGCAATTTTCTTCGGTCCAATTATGGAAGACGTAGACCGTAAAGTAAGCTTGATTCCTGATTTTATTTCAAACTGCGGAATGGCAAGGGTTTTTGCTTATTTCATGGAGAAAAAAGTTCAAATGACAGATGAGGCTATTTTTAACGACACTTCAGAAATTATAAAAAATGCGATTGTTAAGGCTCACGCTTTAAATCCGTCAAAAACAAATATTAGTGCAACTGCTTTTGAGATTGCACTGAAACAATTAGTATAATTTTTTTATACTTTATTTCTAAAACGGATCAAATGCTTTTTGGTTCGTTTTTTTTTACCGCAGAGTTCGCAAAGGTTTTTCGCAAAGTTCGCAAAGATTAATTTGAGTTGATTCTCAAGGGAAGTTCGCAAAGCTGTTTGTTTTAATATTAAGCAAAGGCGCAGAGTGGCAAAGAAAAACTTAAAAAAGAAAAACTTTGCGACTCTGCGCCTTTGCGAGAAATTAATTAGCGTTCCTTGCGTAAATCCTTGCGAACTTTGCGGTTAAATTCTCTCGCATATTCTAAACAATTTTTAGTACTTTTAAACGTTTTTATTAAATACATTACAAAAATTCAGAATCAAAATGAGTTCCACAGATTCTTCAGATAAAAAGAAATCATTATTACTCACCACGGCGATATATGCGGTAATAATACTATTGCTGTTTTTTATACGTTTTTGGCCTCCATACAATCCGGAGAACAACGCAGCGCTTGCTGAAGGCGGTGGCGGTGGCGGCGTGACTATAAACTTTGGAGACAGCGATGTAGGATCAGGAGCCAATTATAAAAGTGAAGTTTTAAACGTTAAAAACGAAGCAAAAGCGACGCCTGCAAAAGCAACTCCTGAAGAAGCAATTATTACTCAGGAAAACACAGCAGATGACGATAATGACGTCGTTATTCCCGTAAAAGAAAAACCTAAAAAACCGACTCCTGTTGAAAAACCGGAAACAAAACCTGTACCTCAAAAACCAAAAGTTTCTAATTCTACAAACGATGCTTTATCGAGCATTTTAAAAGGATCAAACAAAGGCGGAGACGGTGATGATAAAGCTGCAGGAAACAAAGGAAAAGCAAACGGAAGTTTAGGCTCAAACGGCTATTACGGCACTGGAGGTTCTGGTGGCGGAACTGGCGGAGGAAACGGAACCGGAAATGGCATTGGTACCGGAAGCGGTTACGGAGCCGGAAGCGGCGGAGGTTCTGGTGGCGGATCTGGATATTCATTAGGAAACCGAAAAGCATTATCTAAACCTGTACCCAAATATACTTGTAACGAAGAAGGAAAAGTAGTTGTTGAAGTTACAGTCGACCAAAATGGAAAAACAATAAGTGCAAGAGCAGGAATAAAAGGAACAACCAATACAGCAAGCTGTTTATTAGAGCAAGCCAAAATTGCTGCTTTGAATACAAAATGGTCACCTGATGATAATGCGTCTCCAAAACAAGTGGGGCAAATTACATATAATTTTAGTTTGAATTAAAACACGGATTACACTAATTTTCACGAATTATAGTTAACATAAAAAGGCTTTATGAAATTTTATCATAAAGCCTTTTTTATATTAATATCTAAAATAATCTTTTTATTTCATTGAGTCATATTCTTTCATAGCTACATAATTTTCAATACGGGTAATTTCCGGTCTTCCTAGAGCAACACCCATAGTAACAGCGCATCTTATAAAATATTCCTTGCCTTTCTCAACATTTATTTTTACCTCTTCTTTAGTTTCTAAAGCTCCATAAAAAGTCTGTTCTCCAAATTTCTTTGTTTTAAATGCAAATTTTTCTCCATTTCTCAACCTTCCAACAATAGAATCATTGGCATCTTTAATTTTATAACCTAGCATTGCACCTGTTCCTCCTGTAGGTCGATAAAAATAAATCATAGCATAATCACTATTTTCCGGAAGTCTTGACTTATTTTTTAGATTTCTGTTTTGGGCAACTGTAGATAATGATTCAGCATTTAAATTTCGATATAATTTTGCCTTAATTCTATAGCAGGTACTGCCAAATATGCTAGGTTTTTTTAGTTCAATAATTTTTACAATATTGGCGCCGGCACTTTTAGCTTCTTTTGTTACATCTGCTATAACTTTATCATATCCACAATCGGTAGTAAATCCTGAATCTCCAATTTTTACATCTCCAATTAATTCAGAGTCATTCGGCAATTCATCCTCTTTATCAAGTACAATTACTTGATTGTTTTCTTCTAATTTCTGAAAATTTTTATTTGTTATTTTAGTTGAAATACTCGTTGAACAACCTACTAAAAGTATTGCGATTAAGAATCCTAATTTCTTCATTTTAATATTAAATTTTTAACTTAAAAATTATTTTATAAACCAGACTTACTTTGGACTCGTAGCAATTACAAACTTCAAATTGTTCTTTACTCCTATTTGCAATACATCTACTAAATCCTGAACCTGCAAATTAAACGGAATTCTTACGACAACGGTTTGTTGTTTGTCTGCTCCTATTTTTGCCATCAAACTCGTTTCCAGTTCTTCAAATTCAACTGGCTGTTTGTCGATGTAGAACTTTTTATCTTCTGTAACCGATAAACTGATTAATTGTTTATTGGTTTTTTCATTTGATTTCGCTTTTGGCAATGTCATTTTAATAACATTAGGATTTGCAAGCGTTGATATAATTAGGAAAAACAACAGCAAGAAAAACATAATGTCACTCAATGACGAAGTTGCTACTTCGGCATGAAATCTTCTTTTTCTTTTAATAGACATATTTTATGCTCTTTGAATTATATTGACAAATTCTAATATTTGTTTCTGAATTTTCAAGGCAAAATCATCAATTTTTCCGTTCAATAAGTGGTAAGCGCTATAAGCAATAATACCCACAATTAATCCGGAACCTGAACTGATCATTTTTTCGTATAAACCTCCTGAGATATTTCCGATACTAATATTTTCGGTTACAGAAATACTGTAGAAAATCTTGATAACCCCAGAAATAGTTCCGATGAAACCTAACGTTGGCGCGATACCGGCAATAAGTCCCAAGTGACCTAAATGTCTTTCCATTTCGCCAATTTCGATATCGGCTGCACGGTCCATGTTTGATTCGATTTCAGCAATTGGTCTTCCAATTACCAAAACTCCTTCTTTTAAAATATTTCCTGCAGCTGTATTGCTTCTTTCTACAATTGTTCTCGCTAATTCTATGTTTCCTGCATTTAATTTATCGGCAACATCCTGCATTAATCTTGCATCAATTTTCGATGCTTTGCTGATATACATATAACGTTCAAAAATGACATAAATCGTGTAAAAAAGTAAAATGGCAATTGGTATTAAGAAAAAACCTCCTTTTAAGATAAATCCTAAAACAGAGATTTCGGTATTTGGTGCAATTTTTTCGATAACTACGTTAGATGCAGCGTTTGCGATAGTATCTGCTTGTAATTGAATGAAGCTAAACATATTTTAATTCTTGTTTTTAATAATTAATTCTAAAAAATATTTCAATTTTGCATTAAAGATAATTTCACTGTAATATTAAACTAAAAAAACCGGAAATTATTTCAATCGACAACTATTTTATCCAAATATAATGAACTATCAGGAAACAACAAATTGGATGTTTAACCAATTGCCCATGTATCAACTTCAGGGTGCTTCGGCTTATAAAGAAGATTTAACCAACATTAAGTTGCTTGCGGCGCATCTTGATAATCCACAAAATCAACTAAAGTGTATTCATGTTGCGGGAACAAATGGCAAAGGTTCTACGTCGCACATGCTGGCTTCGGTTTTGCAGGAAGCGGGATATAAGGTTGGATTGTACACTTCACCACATTTAAAAGATTTTAGAGAAAGAATAAAAATCAACGGCCAGGACATTTCTGAAGATTTTGTGATTGAATTTGTTGCAAAACACAAAGACTTTTTTGAAGCAAATGACATGAGTTTCTTCGAAATGTCTGTTGGTTTGGCATTTGATTATTTTGCTGCAGAAAAAACAGATATTGCGATTATAGAAGTTGGTCTGGGCGGAAGACTGGACGCTACAAATATTATTACGCCATTAGTTTCGGTTATTACCAATATCGATCTGGATCATATGCAATTTTTAGGAAATACAACTACTGAAATTGCCGGAGAAAAGGCCGGAATTATTAAACCGAATGTTCCCGTTGTAATTGGAGAATATACGGAGGAAACGGAGGCTGTATTTTTAGCCAAAGCAAAAGAAAACGATGCGCCAATTTATTTTGCTGCCGATTTAATTTCGGGAGTTTTTCCTTCTGATTTATTGGGCGATTATCAGTTTCACAATAAAAAAACGGTTCAGCAGGTTGTTGTTGTTTTAAACTCACAAACCGATTTTAAAGTTTCGATTGATAATCTAAAAAGCGGTTTGTTAAATACCGTAAAAAATACAGGTTTACAAGGAAGATGGCAACAGTTGGGAGAAAACCCAAAAATAATCTGCGATACGGCGCACAATAAACATGGTTTGGCGGTTGTAATGAATCAGATTCAGAAAGAAACTTTTGAGAATCTTCATATTGTTTTGGGAGTTGTAAATGACAAAGACCTCGATTCTATCTTGCCACTTTTTCCTCAGAAAGCGCAATATTATTTCTGCAGACCCAATTCGTCTAGAGGATTAAGTACTGAAATTCTCCAGGATGCAGCCAAAAAGTATAATTTGTTTGGAGAAAAATACGAATCGGTTGAGCTCGCTTTCGCGGAAGCAAAGAAAAATGCCTCATCAAATGATTTTATTTATGTTGGAGGAAGCACTTTTGTTGTTGCTGAATTGCCTTTGAACTAAGGAAAAGGAAATTTGCAGAAAAAAGTTTAAAAAAATCATTTTAATAACAAATTCATAAACAGCAAGATATAATGAATTTAAAAAAAAGTTTTCTTTTTTATTCTATTTTCTTTGCAGAACTCAAAAACTAGCGTATATTTGCACTCGCAATCACAAACGATAGCAACCTAGTAAAATAGGGCGATTAGCTCAGCTGGTTCAGAGCACCTCGTTTACACCGAGGGGGTCGGGGGTTCGAACCCCTCATCGCCCACAAAAAAACTCCTTAAGAAATTAAGGAGTTTTTTTATGTCGTTTTTTGCCACAAGTCTTTCTATTGATTTAAATAAACACAAAGTATTTGTCATTTCAACCAAAGGGAGAAATCACACAAGAATCTCTACAAAGATTGGCGATTTTCGTTGCGGAGTTACTTGTGAAGATTTCTCGTTCCTCGAAATGACAAGATTGTGTACATATCTTTGTCTAAGATTTATCTGTGAAATTCAGCATTTTTAATACAAATGGTTTTATCTTTGAGCCTGTAGAAAAATTGATATTCATTATGGAACAGAAAATACATCAGGGAAGAAACGTAAAACGCTTCAGAGAAATGTTAGGCATCAAACAAGAAGCATTGGCTTTTGATCTGGGAAATGATTGGAATCAGAAGAAAATTTCTATGCTGGAACAAAAAGATGTAATTGAAGATAATATTCTTAATCAAATCTCGCACGCATTAAAAATTCCAGTGGAAGCTTTTCAGAACTTTGATGAAGAGCAAGCAGTAAATATTATTTCTAATACTTTTTCAGATTTTAAAGATGGAGCTTCTGCAATTAACATTCATCCAACATTTAGCCCTGTAAAAGAGGTTTTAAAACTTCACGAAGAAAAGATTGCTTTATACGAGCGTATGTTGAAAGAGAAAGATGAAATGATGGCAAGGCTTGAAAAATTATTGAATAAATAACCACAATTAAACGAATATATTAATTCAAAAAAGAGACTTCCGAGTCTCTTTTTTGTTTTACGAAGAAAAGATAAAGTTGAATATCTCGAAAAAATAATAAAAGGGAAATAAACTTTTCAAAAAACAAAAACTCCTTAAGAAATTAAGGAGTCTTTTGTTATGTCTTGTTTCTCGTAGATTTTGCGTTCACGAGCGAGACACTCACACCAGCAGGCGAAAGATTATCTATCTTTTTTGATATATAAGATATCCTTTTTCCCCATTTAATTAAATTTTTCGGCTACAAGAAAATACTTTTCGGCTACAAGAGTACATAAACGAAATCTGAACTTTGCTTCATTAAATTATATCAAAATGAAAGTATTTGTTACAGGCGCTACAGGCTTTATAGGAACTGCCGTAGTACAGGAATTATTAGCCAATGGACACCAGGTTTTGGGATTGGCTCGTTCGGAAGAATCAGCAAACAAATTGATTGCCGCCGGCGCAGAAGTACTCCGCGGAGATTTAAATGATTTTGAAAGTTTGAAATCAGGAACTATCGCTTCAGATGCAGTGGTTCACTTAGGATTTGTTCACGATTTTACAAGATTTGAGGAAATGTGTACACTTGATGGAAAAGTGATTGAAACAATAGGCGAAGCTTTATTAGGAACAGACAAACCTTTTCTCATCACTTCAGGAACGGCACTTTTTTCAAAAGACGGAATCACAACTGAAAAAGATCTTTCTGCAAACAATCCACATCCAAGAATTGCAACAGAAAATGCAGCTGATGCCGCAGCCGCAAAAGGCGTGAAAGTTGCCGTTGTAAGACTCTCTCCATCTGTTCACGGTAAGGGAGATATAATAGGTTTTGTTCCAACCTCGATTAATATTGCAAAAGAAAAAATAAAAGCTGCGATTATTAATGGTGGCAGTAATTTATGGCCTGCTGTTCACAGATTAGATGCAGCAAAATTGTATCGATTGGCTTTGGAAAAACCTTTCATAAGCGGAACAAGATATCACGCAGTTGCAGAACAAGGAATTCCGTTTAAAGACATTGCAGCTTTCATTGCTGAAAAATTGAAAATTCAGGTTGTTTCGCTAACAAACGATGAAGCAGCAGAACATTTCGGCTGGTTTGCACATTTTGCAAAGCTTAATAATCCTACTTCAAGCGAAGAAACTAAGAAGGCATTAGGATGGAATCCTCAACACCCAACTTTGATGGAAGATTTGCAAAATGTTTATTTCTCTGAGATAGAATAGTCTGTACCTTTATATTCACTAAATTTGATTAAATACTAAAACGATGTCTGATTCGCCGATAAGAATAAAAACAATCTCTCAATTCCATACTTTGCGTGGTTTGCCAAAGCCGAAACATCCGCTCATCAGTGTGATAAATTTTGAAGATATGGCGGTGGCTTTGGAAAGTGGAAAGCAGAGTTTGATATTTGATTTTTATATGATTTCTGTCAAAAGAGATATGAATCATAAATATAGATACGGGCAGCAGGATTACGATTTTGATGAAGGCGTGATGTTTTGTATGGCTCCAAATCAGATTCTGAGCATCGTCCGGGAAGAGCACGGCAAAAATCCGTCTGGTTGGATGATGATGATTCATCCGGATTTTCTTTGGAATACGCCAATGGCAAGCACAATCAAGAAATATGAATTCTTTGATTATTCTGTCAATGAAGCATTATTTTTATCTGAAGATGAGGAAATAAAAATCCAGCAAATCACTGATAATATCAAGCAGGAATATCAAACCAACATTGACAAATTCAGTCAGAACATTATTATTTCTCAGCTGGAAACGCTTTTGAATTATTCTGAAAGATTTTATCAGCGACAGTTTATTACACGACACAAAGCGCATCATCTATTTTTAGAAAAATTAGAAATCCTGCTTAATGATTATTACGAAAGAGATGATTTCAAAACAAAAGGATTGCCGAGCGTTCAATATCTCGCTGATGAATTCAATATGTCGCGCCATTATATGTGCGGTCTTTTGAAAACTTTGACCGGAAAAACCACTCAGCAACACATCCACGAAAAACTGATTGAAAAAGCCAAGGAAAAACTTTCCACAACAGAACTTTCTGTAAGTGAAATTGCTTATGAATTGGGATTTGAACATTCTCAGTCTTTCAGTAAATTATTTAAGGCTAAAACTGATATTTCGCCCTTGGAATTCAGGAAGTCGTTTAATTAAAATTTCGAAAGTTATTTTTAAGTTTTATTTATTTCAGTAAGTTTTATTTACAAGAACAAAAAACTCCTTAAGAAATTAAGGAGTTTTTTGTTCTTGTAAATTCTCTTTGTGTTCACGAGGGCGTACGCTCGCGCCAGCAGGCAAAACCACGAACGGTGTGTGCCGTTTTTATTTATTCAACTCTTTTTCAATATCTTTAATAAGTTCAACTGCTAGTGGTTTTGTGTTTTCATTATAAACCCTTATGTTATTCTTACCTAGTTTGACAAGAAATTCGATTGTCTTTTTAAATTTTGGGTCAGAATATAATTTTTCTTCTGGTTTATCTGCATTTTCTATCATTTTATCAAAACACTTAAACAGAAAATCATTGTACATTTTATCAACTTCGTCTTGTGCCGGTACAAATATTTGGTAATAAGTTAACATTTTCTGTTTTAATTTTTCGTCTTCAATGTAGCCAATTTTACCACTTGATTTAAAACCTTCATAATTACCAATATTCATTGTATGACCATGTGAATGAATTGGAAAATTAACCTTATTTTTAGACTTGTAAATACTGTCAAGTTGAAGAGGCGTTAATACTAAAATTTTTTCATAGGCTATGTTTGACTTTTGGTAGGCTTCCTTTTCATTGTCGATGTTTTGTATGTCAATCTTTAAATCATTCTTTAAATTAACTAGAAACACAGATACCTCTTCTTGTTGATGCCTGTGTTCACTCCAGCTGTGCAACCCTATTGAAAGTGTTACTGCAAAAACGATTATGCATATTTCTATAATGATTTCTTTTACTTTCTCTCCCAATGTGTGTTCTGAATTTTTCACAGTTTTATAAATTTTTTCTGAATGTTTGGTTATTTCTTCTTGCATGTTTTGGTTTTATAATTTTAACTCTGGTTATTGGTGGTAGTTTATTTTAGTACGCTATTTACTTCAACAACTTCAAAATCGTCATTGTTTTGTAACAGGTGTTTTAATATCGGAATATGGCCTTGTCCAAATATTAGTATAACGTATTTGTCATTTGCATTTATTTGAGTTATTACATTAGCATAAATTGCTAAATTCCTCAAATACCAATCAGAAACTGCTTCTGCACCAATATAATTTTCTCCTGCTCCAACTTTTGCAATATATTTTAAGTACAATGATAAATTTTTCTGCAAAAGCTCTTTTTTGTTTATATATTTTAGTACTTCGGTTATTGAATTTCGTTTTACTATATTATCGAATTCAAGTTTTAAGTTATTTGCATTAGTACCTAATTCTTTTAATAAATACAACTGATTTTTTTCTTTAGCAGTTACAGAAAGTAAACTGTCATGTGTCATTCCATAAAAAATATCTACACAATTTATCTCTTTTAAATTTAATTTTTTAGCTAATCTAAAACCAATTTGCTCTCGCTCAGAAACGGTTAACTTATACTTATTTTGTAAATACGCCTTATACAAACTATCAATTTGCTTTTGTTGATTAAATGGTTTTTCTATCATCACTTTATCAGCATTTGTTTGTTTTAAAATTCCAGTCAATTCTTCCAGTTCTTGTTGTCTTTTGGGAGCTAAAAAATCGTCTGTTTTTAATTCATGTGCATCTAAATGAGGCGTTTCGAAGTGAATTGTCCCGATTAATAAAATTTTAGTTTTATGTTTAGATTCTTGCGCAAAAGTATTGGTTACTAATAAAAGTGTAATTAAAAATGTAGAAATTGTTTTAATGAATGTCATTTTTTAAATTTATTTTTTATCGTTGTCGCTCTCGCTAGAAAGCGATACACAACTTTCTATACAAGCCATAAAACGGCTTCAATGAGATTAATTACGGCTGGATTTATACCGTAAACTGGATTTTTATTTAAAAGCGAATATAAGACTATTTGTACAACGTTTTATTAATTTTTTAAATACTATATAAAAAAAATTAACATTTCTATTAGAAAGTTTCTTCAAATCCTGCATGAAATGATTTCATAAATAGTTCCGTAAGAACCACCAGAAAAGTCCTTAAGAAAATTAAGGTTTTTTGCTTATATTTTTTTTAGTTCCGCATCAATACAGATTGCTATGCGGTTGATAATCTTATAAAATAAAAAACACTCATAACCAGCGATTTTGACAAAAATTGAGTAAATTTAAACAACATTTCAAAAACATAAAATCATGATTAAATTTTGGTTAATTACAATTTTGATCTTTATCATTTCAACATTTATACTTGCTAAATTAACTTTAAAATCAAACCGGGAAGAAACTGGCGAAAGAATTTGGCGATTTGGGTATGGAAGATCTACTTATTGGCGTCTTCTAACTTTGTGCAGTATTGGAATAACTATCGCACTAATTTTTATATTTCATTGGATAGGAGTTCCTATTGTATAGAAGAACCAGAAAACAACTTTATTAAAGGATAAATATTTCGAAAACTACACAATTACTTAATAATAATTCCGAATATTTTTGTATTTTACCATAAACATACAAGCCTTAATTTATTATATATATGGAAAAACAAAAATATTGGTCAATAGATGAAATCCAGGAAATTTGGCAGCTAGCTTCGAAATTACATAATGGACAAAAATATGGCGGTCTTAAAGATGGAGAACAAGTTGAATATATAAATCATATTGGAAGTGTTGTCTTTGAAATTCTAAATGCTATTCAATCAACAGAAAATATGAATTCTGGTTTAGCTATTAAATGTGCAATTCTACACGATACAATTGAAGACACTTCGGCGAGCTATGAAAAAATAAATGAACTTTTTGGTCATGAAGTTGCCAGTGGAGTTCTTGCTCTTACAAAAAATGACAAAATCGAGGGACAAATTGAAAAAATGCTTGACAGCCTTAAAAGAATTAAAGAGCAACCTATAGAGATTTGGGCTGTTAAAATGGCGGACCGAATTTCAAATTTGTATCAGCCTCCCTATTATTGGGAAGACGAAAAAAAGTTAAAATACATAGAAGAAGCCGAAATTATATTCAATGAATTAAAAGACGGAAACCAATATTTGGCTGAAAGACTAAAAACTAAAATTAAAGAATATTATCGTTTTCTAAGTACTTCTGAAATTAACTCGTGAGGACAACAAGATCTATTATTTATTTCAAACCTCGCTCCTTCAAAAGATTTTCTAATTCTTCTTTCTCGTATTTTGAATTGTTAATCAATTTATAAGCAAGAAACAAAGGAATCAGCGTAAGAAATCCCCATGTATTTTTTACTACACTATAAAATACAACTCCAATCAAAAAACCAATTAGAAAAGCGTTAGTAATTGAAGCTGATTTTCTTTTTTTTGCCTCTTGTAATAATTCCTGGTCTGTTAAATCTGATAGTGGTTTTTTATCCATTGGTTATTTGTTTATCATAAATAGCTTTTAATCAAGCTAATATAATAAAAAAAATATTACAATTAATTCAAATTAAAATACTTATTCAACCAAACAAATCTCAAAAACAGTTCTCCCCTCTTCCGTTTTAAACGAAATATAACCGCCGTGTGCTTCGATAATATTTTTTGATAAAGTCAAACCAATTCCGGCTCCTTCATTTCTGGTGGTAAAAAACGGAAGGAAAATTTTGTTTTCGATTTCCTTTTCGATTCCGGTTCCACTATCTGAAATTTTAATAAAAATTCTGTTTTCTTTGGCTTCCGCCGAAATGATAATCTGTTTTAATTCGGCATTTTTTACAGCGTAAATACAATTGGTCAGCAAATTGATCAAAACTTGTTCTACTTGCTGTGAATCGACATTTATCCAACGTTTAAACGCTATGTTACTTAAAACTTCAATCTGATTTTCCTTAAATAACGGATTCATGATTTGTAAACAATTATCTATCAAGTCTTGTAATTCTATTTCTTCCTTTTTAGGCGAAGGCAGCATGGCGAGTTTTCGATATCCTTCTACAAATTTTTGCAAATGGTCACTTCTTCTCAACATCGTTTCAACACTGTTTTTTATATCTTCCAAATCTTCTGCCGATAATGAATCCTGTTCGACTAAATCCTGCAAATTCTGGCAAATAGAACGAATTGGTGTTATCGAATTTAAAAGTTCATGCGAAATCACTTTCATCAAATTTACCCAGGCATCTTTTTCTTTTTTCTCGACTACATTTTGAATTGAATCTAATAAAACAATAAAATAATCTTTCTCAAAAATTTCTGTTCGCGAAGCCTGCAAAACAAACGTTTGCTTATTTTGTTCATTGATACTGATCTCTATAGATGTTTTTATTTCCTGAAAATCATCTTCTTCAATAATTTCGCATAACGAAGGCAATTGATTTTTGAGGTATTTCCACTTTGAAACTTTTGGAACATTAAACTGTTTGGAGAAATATTCATTCATTAAAAAAACATTCCAATCTGAGTCTTGTTTTTGTAAAATGATGATTCCCGTTTCGATATTATTTAAAATCGAACGGTAAATTATATCTTTTGAAACCTCTTCGTTTTGCTTGTTTTTTAAGGTGTCGTATAAATGAAATAAATCATTATAACTTCTATTGAATTTATGTTTGGTAAAATCGGATGTAAAATCATTTTGCAAGATCGAAGAGATGGTTTTATCGTAAAGCAAAACAAAATTCCGAACATAAAAATACATTTCGCGAATGAATAAAAAAACAATAAAAAGACCAAATATGCCCGTAAAAATCAAATCGATTTTAAAAAAGTAAATCGAAATTTCTATCGCTGCAATAATTAGAATTAATCGTACAAACAAAAGTTTATAGGTTTGAAATGTTTTAAACATATTTTTAAAATTAAAAATTTGGAATTAAAAATTAAAAATCCTGAACTGTAATTTTTCTCATAGCTATGCTACCATCTGGATACAAATATTATAAATCAATTTTAAACACAAATTTACTTCGTCCGTTCGCTATCGCTCGGGTCACGAATTTGCACAAATTTTAATAGTCAGCTTAGTGTCAATTAGTGAAATTCATGTGTGTTTTTATACTTATGTGATTTATTTTTAAATTACAACTCATCTGTTTTGATATTATATTTCTCTAAACGTCGATACAAAGAACCACGTGACAATCCTAATTCATCGGCGGTTTTGCTAATATTACTATTGTGTTTCAACAATGCTTTTTCGATTGTCGTTTTTTCTATAGATGAAAGCTGAATATCATCCGGATTTTCATCGTAAAGAGTTACGGTTTCGAGATCTAAATCAGAAACTGTGATTTTGTTATTTTCGCAAAGAATAACGGCGCGTTCAATTTTATTTTCCATTTCGCGAATGTTTCCATTCCAGGCGTGTTTTTCAATTTGTTCCAATACTTTTTTATCGAAAGTAATTTCATCTCTGCCGTATTTTTCAATCATTTTTTCCAGAAGATATTCGGCCAGCGGAATTTTATCTGCATTTCTTTCTCGCAACGGCGGCAGAATAATTTCCATCGTATTAATACGATAATATAAATCTTCCCTGAAATTTTTATCGGCAACTTCCAGTTTTAAATTCAAATTCGTTGCCGTAATAATGCGCACATTCAAAGCTCTGGGTTTAGTTTCTCCCAGTCTTGTTACGGTTTTGGTTTGAATAACCTGCAATAGTTTAGATTGCAAATGCAGTGGAACATTTCCTATTTCATCCAGAAAAATAGTTCCGTTTTGCGCCATTTCAAAGCGTCCGGGAGTATCAACTTTTGCATCTGTAAAAGCGCCTTTTGCGTAACCGAATAATTCGCTTTCGAAAATATTAGAATTTAGAGATCCTAAATCAACCGCAATAAATGGATTATTTTTTCTTTCCGATTGAGAATAAATATGATGCGCGAGAACAAATTTTCCGGTTCCGTTTTCTCCCAGAATTAAAACATTAGCATCGGTTTTTGCTACTTTATCTGCCAGAGAATACGCTTTTTTTATATTATCAGAAGTTCCTATAAAGAAGTCATTCTGTATTTCAACATTCTTATCTTTTTTCTGTTCTTTTCTGGATTTATCAACGGCTTGTTTTACAGATTCGAGTAGTTTTTTGTTTTCCCAGGGTTTCAGTATATAATCAAAAGCGCCTGATTTTAAGCCTTCTACAGCCGTTTCAACTTTTCCAAAAGCGGTCATTAAGATCACGATAGTTTTTGGTGAAAGCGTTTTTATTTCTTTTAATAAATACAAACCTTCCCTTCCGTCTTCAAAACCTATTCTGTAATTCATGTCTAACAAAACAACATCGATGGTATTTTTCGACAATAATTCGATAACATTTTTGGGATTATTAAGTGTATAAATGTTTTCAAAATACTTTTTCAGAAACACTTTCGACGCAAAAAGGATATCTTCCTGATCGTCGATGATTAATATTGAGGCATTTGTCTTTTTCATTTTTGTTCGGTTTTGGACGAAAGCTGTCCACTAATGGACACTTCTTGTTTTTTATAAAAAATAAAAACGTAAAAATAAGGCAGTTACAATCTTTAATTTTTTGGCATGAAAATCACATTTAGACTAACAAATCATCAAATATGTGAACCATTATTGCTGGTAAAAGTAACAAAATTTGATAGCTAACAACTATATTGTTAATTATCTTAATTTCGGGCCTGTTTCTATTATTCGGCAATAAAAAAAAATTAAAAACATCAATCTAAAACAACAATTATGATCAAGATTAACAAACTTTCAAAAATTTTCAGAACCGAAGAAGTAGAAACAAATGCATTAAGCGAAATCTCATTAACCATAAACGAAGGCGATTTTGTCTCGATTATGGGACCATCCGGAAGCGGAAAATCAACTTTATTAAATATTATCGGATTGCTGGACAGCGCTTCGGGAGGAAGTTATCAATTGTTAGGTCAGGAAATGATTGGCTTAAAAGAGAATCTAAAATCAAAAGCCAGAAAAGAGAACATAGGTTTCATTTTTCAGAATTTCAACCTGATTGATGAACTTTCTGTTTTTGATAATATAGAATTGCCCCTTATTTACAATGACGTCCCGGCTTCTGAAAGAAAGAAAAAAGTACAGAATATCGCCAATATATTAGGTATTTCGCATCGACTAAAACATTATCCGCAACAACTTTCCGGAGGTCAGCAACAACGTGTGGCGGTTGCAAGAGCTTTAATTAACGATCCAAAAATTATTCTTGCCGATGAACCAACAGGAAATCTGGATAGTAAAAATGGTAATGAAGTAATGGAATTATTGACGGATCTTCATGCTGGCGGCGCCACAATTTTAATGGTGACGCACTCAGATTACGATGCTTCATTCTCTCAAAAAACTATTTTAATGAAAGACGGAATTATTCTTTCTGAAAAAATAAACAATAGAAATGTTGATGTTTTGGTAACTTCTAAAAACTAGAATAATGCTAAAAAACTGGACAAACATATTTATATACCACATCAAAAACAACAAGCTCTTTACGGCTTTGAATGTTTTGGGTTTGAGTATTGGAATTGCAGGATTGATTTTTGCAATTTTATATTGGAATGACGAGCAAAGTTACGATCAATGGAATCCAAACAAAGACAACGTATTTTTAGTAGCCAATCAAATGGATGCAACGACATATTGGGCTTCAAGTTCATCGCCAATAGGATCTGCTATAAAAACAGCAAGCCCTCAAGTCGAATCATATTGCTATTTAAGCGGCGATTATAATAATGATATTATTCGTTTTAATAATAAAAAAGTACAGTCAGACAAGATAGTTTCGGCTCAAAAGAACTTTTTTGATTATTTCCCTTATTCTTTTATCGAAGGAAATGCTAAAACAGCATTGCCAGATGTAAACAGTATTTGTTTATCTCAGGATTTAGCCGTTCAGCTTTTTGGAAACGAAAGCGCTTTGGGCAAACAGGTAGTACTACAAAGTAAAAACCTGATTGTTAGAGGTGTTTATAAACTGGACAAAAAATCAGTTTATAACCCGTCGTGTGTAGTTAATTTTATGGATGCAAGATTAAATAAAACCATTCAGGAATGGGGAAATTTTCATTCTGTTCTTTTATTAAAACTTAAAAATTCAAACAGTCAAAAACAAGTAACGGATAATCTTAAGAATTTGTATTATGAAAATATGTCCGTTCGCTTTGCACAACAACAAGGTATCACGCCAGAAGAATTTATCAAAAAATTTGGCGAGATAAAACCTTCTTTAGAGCCATTAGCATCACTTCGTTTACACTCAAAAACCGGCAGTTTGATTGAAGCAAAAGGCAATTTTCAATTTTTATTGATCATGGTTGGATTATCTATTTTAATTCTAACCCTGTCAATTGTCAATTATGTCAATTCTGCTACGGCAAATGCTATAAAGAGAGCCAAAGAAGTTGGGGTTCGAAAAATTATCGGAGCTTCAAAGTCGGCTATAATTAAGCAATTCATCTTTGAAACCGCAATAATTTCATTGCTTTCTATTTTGATATCCCTTGTTATTGTAGAACTTTCTTTGCCTTTTTATAATGCCTTTTTAGAGAAAACACTCGCTTTGCAAAGTGGTCAGTTCTTTTTGCAGCTTGTCGTGATATTTATTGTAACTGTAGTTATCGCAGGAATATTTCCGGCGGTTTATGTTTCAAATTTTGAATCATTAAAAGTATTAAAAGGAAATTTTGGCAGAAGTAAAAGCGGTGTCTGGCTTAGAAACGGAATGTTGATTTTTCAGTTTGCTGTTGCCTCTTTTTTTATTGTTGGATCTTATATTGTTTACGAGCAGATAGATCTTATGAATTCTAAAGAATTAGGTTTTAATGGAAATCAAATTCTAAACATTTCATACAGAAATATCTATGGCGAAGGAATTACAGACAAACATCGCCTTGAACGATACAACATTATTAAAAATCAATTACAGCACATTAAAGGAGTAAAACAAGTGGCAGGTGCAGGTTTTGTTTTTGGACATGGTGCAAAATCTGTAATAGCCTATCATTATAAAGATATAAATGTTGACGGCAGTAATATGCCAATCGATTTTGGACTATTGGAAATGATGAAAATAAAAATGGTGAAAGGACGATATTTTAACCCAAAATTCGCACAGGACACTATAAGTTCGATGTTAATTAATGAAACCGCCCTAAAATTATTGAATGAAAAAGATCCGATAGGAAAAAAAATCGACTGGAACGGAATTAATGTAATTATTGTGGGAGTTGTCAAAGATTTTAATTTAGGAAATCCTGGAGAACCAATACCTCCTATGACTTTTTTACATTTTAAAACCGCTCCCTGGTTTACCTCACTTATGAATAATATTTACATTAAAGCTGATCCAAAAACGATGCAGCAAACTCTGGCTGACGTGGAAAATCTGTGGACAAAAAAAGTAGATCCTGAATATCCATTTGCATACAATTTTGTAGATAAAGAATATAAAAAATCGTATAGCAGTTATGTAAAGCAAAAGAATCTTTTCTCGTTGCTGAATATTATTGTAATTACAATTGCTCTTTTCGGGTTATTTGCCCTTGCTTCTTATTCAATCGAAAGACGCATGAAAGAAATCGCGATTCGTAAAACTCTGGGAGCCGACACCAATGTTTTATTAAAAGAACTTTGTAAACAATATGTCCTTTTCAGCGTAATTGGATTTTTAATCGCTTTGTTTCCGGCGTATTATTTACTGGACAAATGGCTGGAGAATTTTGCGTACCGAATTACCATTTCTCTTTATCCCTTTTTAATAGGATTTAGTGCTTTACTGTTTTTAACGCTTTCGGTTGTGTTAACAAGAGCTTATCAGGCAACAAAAGTTGATGTTTTGAAATACCTTAAATACGAGTAAAATGCTAAAAAACTGGACAAACATATTTATATATCATATCAAGAACAATAAGCTTTTTACGGCTTTGAATGTTTTGGGCTTAAGCATTGGAATTGCAGCATTAATTTTTGCGATTTTGTACTGGAATGAAGAACATTCGTACGATCAGTGGAATCCTGAAAAAGACAAAGTCTATTCGGTAATGAGTAATCTTGGCGGAGGTAATATCTGGGCTGTATCGTCTGCAATTCCTGCTCCTATTTTAAAATCGACCACATCTTACTTAGATGAATATTGCTATTTTAGAACCAATTACTCGAAGCAAACGATACAATATCACGGAAAAATAGAATTGGTTGATAAGATTTTAACGGCACAAAGCAGTTTCTTTTCTTTTTTTCCTTTCGAATTTATTCGCGGTAATGCAAAAAGCGCTATTCACGATCGCAACAGCATTGCTCTTTCTGAAGAAACAGCTTCACGTCTGTTTAAAGACGAAAATCCGATGGGGAAACAAGTCAGATATGCAGAACGAATTTTCGTGGTTCGTGGAGTATATCGATTAAACGAAAAATCTTCGGTGATGCCATCTGCAGTTACAACGGTAATAGAAGATGATTTAGAAAAAAACAGAGAAAGCTGGGGGTTGAATTACGGATTAATGCTTAAGCTAAAAAATGCAAGAGATACAACCGCTGTCATTAAAAAACTGGATCAAATCTTTCTTGAAGAAAACTATAAAAAACAGGCAAAGGCAGAAGGTTTAGATCTTGAGTCGTTCATAAAAAGATACGGCGAACCTATTAAAGCACAGTTGTTACCGCTTACCAGTGCAAGACTATATAATGGAAACACCCCATTTGCGGAAGGAAATGCTAATGTGACTTTTTTGCGAATATTGATAGGTTTATCTATACTTATTTTGTTATTATCGATTGCCAATTACATTAATCTGGCAACTGCAAATGCTGTAAAACGAGCTAAAGAAGTTGGAATAAGAAAAGTTGTTGGCGCCTCAAAATGGCAAATCATTATGCAATTTGTATTTGAAACTGTATTAATTACGCTGTTTTCTGTATTGATTGCATTGGTAATTGTAGAACTTTCATTGCCTTTTTATAACGCTTTATTAAACAAAAATCTCATTCTTTTAGGAAATCAATTTTATCTTCAATTAATATTGATTTTCATTCTTGTTGTTTTTGTTTCTGGTGTTATTCCCGCAATTTACATCTCCAATTTTGAAGTGCTGAAAGTTTTAAAAGGAAATTTTTCGAGAAGCAAAAGCGGGATTTGGCTTCGTAATGGAATGCTGGTTTTACAATTTGCTATTGCCACATTTTTTATCATTGGTTCTTTTATCGTGTACCAACAGGTAAATTTTATGGCCGAAAAAGATTTGGGTTTTAAAGGAGCGCAAGTTATAGACATTTCATTTAAGTCTAAAAAAGGAAAAGGACAGTTTGACCGCTATAAAGCAGTTCAACAGGAACTTCAAAAAATTAGCGGTGTCGAAGCTGTTTCTGCAGCATCATTTTCTATTGGGGGCATCGAAAATTCATGGGCTGGTTTACATTATAAAACGCATCAGGAAGTTATAACGCAGCAAATGGGTGTTGATTTTGGAATACTGAAGCTTCTTGGTATTCAAGTGATAAAAGGCCGTGATTTAACAGAACAAATTGCCTCAGATACGATTTCAAATATTTTATTAAATGAAACTGCAGCAAAAACATTATTAGAAAAAGACCCGTTGAATAAGGTAGTAAATTGGCAAGATGGCAATTATAAAGTTGTCGGAATTGTAAAAGACTTTAATTTTTTTGGTCTTGAAAACAAAATTGGCCCAATGATTTTCTATCACATTAAAACACAATCATGGTCTCAAAGTGAAATGCATACAATCTCAGTCAAAATTTCACCAAATGAAATGCCTCAAACCATTGATAATATTGGAAAGTTCTGGAAAACAAAAGTCGATGCTGAATATCCGTTTGAGTATACTTTTGTAGATAAAAACTTTGCCAGATCGTATAAAAAATATGAAAACCAAAGAGATTTATTTGCTTTATTAAACATTGTAGTAATCTTAATCGCCATTTTCGGACTGTTTGCTTTGGCTTCTTTTTCTATGGAAAGAAGATTACGGGAAATTGCCATCAGAAAAACACTTGGCGCGGAAACCAATACTTTACTGAAAGGTTTATCTAAACAATATGTGATTTTCTGCATTATCGGATTTTTAATCGGAATACTGCCAGCTTATCTTTTATTGCAAAAATGGCTGGAGAATTTTGCCTTTAGAATCGACATTCCTTTACTTCCATTTTTTGCTGCATTTGTTTGTTTGATGTTTTTGACCTTAACGATTGTTTTGGCAAAAGCGTATCAGGTGACTAAAATTGATGTTTTGAGATATCTGAAATATGAATAAAAAAAGACACTTCTCTTCTTTTTATTCTTAACGCTACAACTAAAACTATGATACTTAACTGGATAAACATATTTATATACCACATTAAAAACAATAAGCTTTTTACAGCTTTGAATATTCTGGGCCTGAGTATAGGAATTGCGGCATTAATTTTTTCGATTTTGTATTGGAACGATGAACATTCTTATGATAAATGGAATACTTCAAATGATAAAACATTTATCGTGATGAATGATTTGGGAGAAGGTAATATCATGGCTGCAAACTCTGCTATTCCTGCACCGGCTATAAAATCAACCACTCCGTATTTAGAAAATTATTGTTATTTCAATACTTATTACACAAAAGAAACAATACAATACAATGGAAAAATAGAGTTAGTCGATAAACTATTTTCGGCCCAAAAGAGTTTCTTTTCTTTTTTTCCATTTGAATTCAAATACGGTGATGCAAAAAGTGCACTTCACGATCCGCAAAGCATTGTTTTTTCTGAAGAAACTGCCTTTCGTTTATTTAAGAATGAAAACCCTGTTGGCAAACAAGTAAAATATGCTGACAAATTATTTGTCGTTCGCGGTGTTTATAGAATACCCGGAAAATCTGTTGTTATGCCGAATGCTGTCACGAACCTTATTGAAGAAGATTTGGAACATCTTAAAGATCATTGGGGTTTTAATTTTGGTTTAATCTTAAAACTAAAAAAGAAAAACGATGCAGGACTGGTCATTAAAAGTATGGAACAATTGTTTATCGAAAAAAACTACAAAAAACAGGCAAGAAAAGAAGGAATGACCCTTGAAGCGTTTATAAAAAAGTACGGTGAACCCTTGAAGGTTAAATTAATCCCATTTGAAAATTCAAGACTTTACAAAGGAAATTATCCGTTTCCGGAAGGAACAGGAAACCTTCAGTTTTTGCAAATATTAATGGCGCTGTCTATTTTGATCTTACTATTATCAATTGTAAACTATATAAACTTAGCCACGGCAAATGCCATAAAACGCGCAAAAGAAGTGGGCGTTAGAAAAATTATTGGCGCTACAAAATTGCAAATTGTGTTTCAGTTTGTATTTGAAACTGCATTAATTACCTTATTTGCCGTATTACTAGCACTCGTAATTGTTGAAATTTCGCTGCCATTTTACAATCAATTTTTAGACAAAGAATTAATTCTGGCCGGATCACAATTTTACCTACAGCTCGTTTTAATCTTCATCGTCGTGATTTTTGTTTGTGGAGTCTTTCCGGCAGTTTACATTTCAAATTTTGCCGTTTTGAATGTTTTAAAAGGAAATTTTTCCCGCAGTAAAAGTGGAATATGGAGTAGAAACAGCATGCTTGTTATACAATTTTCGATTGCTGCTTTTTTTATTATCGGTTCTTTTATCGTCTACCAACAGGTCAATTTTATGGTAGAAAAAGATTTGGGTTTTAAAGGATCTCAAATCATGAATATTGCTTTTAGAGAACAAAAAGGCAAAGGTAAATTTGAGCAATATAAAAGCATCCAGCAAGAAATTCAAAAAATTAACGGCGTTGAAGCTGTTTCTGCCGGAGCATTTTCTATTGGAGAAAATGAAAGTTCAAAAGGTGGTTTATTTTATAACAACAAAGTGACAGTAATTCAGCAAATCGGATTTGATTTCGGGATGCTGGAAATGTTGGGAATAAAAGTTATAAAAGGAAGATCGCTCACAGATAAACTGGCATCCGATACTATTTCTAATGTTTTACTGAATGAAGTGGCAGCCAAAATTTTGCAGGAAAAAAATCCTTTGGATAAAATAATCGGCTGGAATGGCGAAAAATATAAAGTTGTGGGAATCGTTAAAAACTTCCATTATTCTGGTTTAGACAATGAAATTAATCCCATGATTTTATTTCATATAAATACTCAGAAATGGACGCAAGGCAATATAGAATACGTTTCTGTAAAGCTTTCGCCAAAAGATATTTCAAATACTATTTCTTCTTTAAAGAATTTTTGGTCCAAAAAAGTGGATTCAGAATATCCTTTCGAATACAATTTTGTGGATAAAAATTTCGCCAAAACCTACAAAAAGTATGAAGATCAAAGAAATTTATTCGCTCTCTTGAATGTGATTGTAATTCTAATTGCCGTTTTCGGATTGTTTGCCCTGGCATCGTTTTCTATGGAAAGAAGATTTAAAGAAATCGCTATTAGAAAAACCCTTGGCGCTGAGACCAATATTTTACTGAAAGAACTTTCTAAACAATATGTGGTTTTCTGCATTATCGGATTTTTAATCGGAATTATTCCAGCTTATATTTTATTAAAAAACTGGCTCGAAGATTTTGCCTTTCGCATCAATATTCCAATTTTACCATTTATTCTTGCCTTTGTGTCTTTACTATTTCTGACACTTGCCGTTGTTTTGGCAAAAGCATACCAAGTAACAAAAGTTGATATCCTGAAATATTTAAAATACGAATAAATGATACTAAACTATATCAATATATTTATTTACCGATTAAAGCACAACATGCTTTTCTCCTTCTTAAACATTCTGGGATTGTCAATAGGAATTTCAGGATTAATATTTGCTTTGCTCTACTGGAACGATGAACAAAATTACAACGACTGGAATCCTGAAAAAGACAATGTTTATCAGGTTTTGATTCAACTAAGCGATATGCCGGCATGGTCAGATTGTGCCTTATTTTTAAAACCTGCGTTGGATCAAGATCCAAATATCGAAACTATAATGTATGCGGACAGTTGGTATCAAAAGGATAAAATTATTTATAACGGAAAGAAGCAATTTGTAGATAAAATTATCAATGTCGAACAAAATTTCTTTTCTTTTTTTCCTTTCAAAATTATTCAGGGAAATGCGATTTCAGCCATAAAAGATGATTCCAGCATTGCTATTTCTGATATTACGGCTAAAAGAATTTTTGGAAATGAAAATCCCATTGGAAAACAAATAAAATGCTTTGACCAGCTGTTTTCTGTACGGGCGGTGTATCATATCCCCGGAAATTCTTCGATTGCGCCAAATGCCATCATCAATAAAATGAAGGAACTGACAACTTCCGGACACATAAATCCGTTTATTTTAAAGTTATTATTAAAAGTAAAAGACCCGTCAAAAGTTGATCTTACAAGAAAGAAACTCGAAAGAATTTACAACCACGATTTTATTACGCGACTTTCCAAAGAAGCAGGTTTTACTCCCGAAGAAATGGCTAAAAAAGTAGGTTATTTTACGGTTATTCTTGAACCTTTATCAAAAGCCAGATTACATTCGGTAGCAGATGGTTATCCCGAAGCACGAGGAAATTATCAATTTTTAATGATCATGATGGGTTTATCTGTTTTGATCCTCATTTTGTCTATTGTTAATTACATCAATCTCGCAACTGCAAATGCCGTAAAGCGTGCTAAAGAAGTTGGAATACGCAAAATTTCGGGTGCATCTAAAAGTAATATTATTGTACAATTTCTTTTTGAAACCGTTTTAACAACCAGCTTTTCTATTTTACTGGCGTTAGTAATTGTCGAACTTACTTTACCGTATTACAACAACTTTTTAAACAAAAACATTACACTTTTGGCTAGTCAGTTTTATATACAATTGGTTTTGATTTTTATCATTACGGTTATAACTGCAGGCTTATTTCCGGCAATTTATGTCGCCAATTTTCAAACCTTTAAAGTTTTGAAAGGTAATTTTGAGAGAAGCAAAAACGGAATCTGGCTGCGCAACGGAATGCTTATTTTTCAATTTGCCATTGCGGCCTTTTTTATAATTGGTTCTAACATCGTTTATCAGCAAATTCAATATTTGCAAAATAAAGATCTCGGTTTTAAAGGTGATCAGGTTCTTACAATTCCATTAAATATTCCGTTGGCAGAATATACATCCGAAAATGCAGAACAAACCATTTCTGCTAAATACAATACTTTAAAACAGGAATTGGGCAAAATTAAAGGTGTTGAACAAATTTCAACCGGACTTATTTGTTTTGATGGATCTGATAACTCGATTTCACCCGTTCTTTATAACAATGAACTTTTTAAGGAAAGAGGTATCGCTTTAGACTATGGTTTACTTGAAATGCTGAATGTTAAAATGAAAGAAGGCAGAAATTTCGATAGAAAATTAGCTTCGGATACGGTTAATTCGGTTATAATAAATGAAAGTGCTTTAAATTTAATGAAGCTTAAAAATCCTATTGGGAAAGAACTTCTGATACGCGATCAGAAATTAAAAATCATTGGTATTGTTAAAGATTTTAATTTACTGAGCCCGGAATTAAAAGTGCCGCCAATTGTTTTCTATCACATTAAAACCTTTAATATGGCGCACAACATCAACAGGGTTTACATAAAAGTAAAATCTGATAATCTGGAAACTACGATTAAAAGGATTGAAAAATTATGGGAAAAAGTGGATACCGAATATCCTTTTCGATATGATTTTGTTGACAAAGAATATGCGAGAACTTACGAATCTTATATTAAGCAAAAGAACTTGTTTTCATTACTGAATATCGTCGTAATCCTAATTGCACTTTTTGGTTTATTTGCGGTTGCCTCTTATTCGATACAAAGACGAATGAAAGAAATTGCCATCAGAAAAACACTTGGCGCCGAAACAAATGTGCTGTTGAAAGAACTGTCGAAACAATATGTTTTGTACTGCATTGTTGGTTTTTTAATTGCGCTTTTTCCTGTTTATTATTTGTTGAATAAATGGCTGGAGAATTTTGCTTTTAGAATCGACATTAGCATAATTCCTTTTATTTTAGGATTTGTTGTGTTATTAATTCTAACTTTAATCATTGTGCTTTCAAGAGCTTATGCAGCAACAAAAACTGATATTTTACAGTATTTAAAGTACGAGTAATGAAGTCTTAAACAGTATGCTCTTAAAAAGGTAAAATAAAAATGTAATTTAAAAAAAACTCTAATGTTAAAACTAATTAAACTATTTCTGTCGTTGCTAATAATGTTTTCATTTTGTGCTGGTGTAGCGCAAAAAAAAACAAAGGTTTTATTAAATAGCGACATTGATAAATATATATCTCAAATTCAAAACAGGTATGTAATTCCAGGGATTTCGGTTGCCGTTATTAAAAACGGAATGATAATTCACAGAAAAAATTACGGAGTAGCAAATATTGAGAATAACATACCCGTTTCTGATAAATCTATATTTAGAATCTATTCATTAACAAAGTTAATTATTGCGACAGGAACTTTTCAACTTATAGAACAAGGCCGGTTATCTCTTGAAGATTCAGTTTCAAAATACATTCATGGCCTTCCAACAGCATGGAATTCTATTCAAATTAAAAATTTGCTTACACAATCTTCCGGACTTCCCGATATTGTTAACTATGAAAAACTAGATGAGAATGCTGCTCAGGAAAAAGTATTTGCCGATGATGTAGTGTTTAAAAAAGGAGAAAAATTTGAGTATAATCAGACCAATTTTTGGCTTCTTCAAAAAGTTATAGAAACGGTGAGCAAACAAAACATTGAAGCGTTTATTACACAAAATCAGTTTAATGACATATCTGGCAAAACTGTCTTTTTCTCAACAGACTCTAGAGACATTATATCAAACAGAGTCACGCCCTATTTTAATTATGAAACGGGTAAAATGCAAATTGGTTTTCCGTATAATGGCAGTTATCTTAATAGCTGCAATGGGATCAATATCACAATGGACAGTTTTTTAATATGGGACAAAAAATTAAACAGCAACAAACTTATTAGTGAGAAATCAAAAACCAGTATGTGGGAAACTTTTCCTTATTCCAAATCAAACGAAAAATTTACTTTTGGCTGGGATCAACGCATCATTAATGGTCATTTATCTTATGGCTTTTCCGGTGGAAGAATTACTGCTTACAGAAATTTCCCTAAAGATAATTTAAGTATCATTTTTTTAGCAAATGGCTTAGGAGGAAATAATTTTGACGTTGAAAACATTGTTGATCAAATTGCCCATTTGGTTGATAATGATATTATAAACTATAATGTTTCGGCTTTTGAGTCTTTAATTAATTCTGCTCAAAACAATACAGATAATTTTAAAAATGATTTTACAACTTTAAAAAATAATCCCAAATATTTAAATGTAAATTTCGAAGAGCATTTAAACGCTATTGGATACATGCTTTTGAACGAGAAAAAAATTCAGGAAGCCATACTTGTATTTACTTTAAACACCACAGAGCATCCCAGGTCTTTTAATACTTTTGACAGTTTAGGAGAGGCTTGCCAAATAAATAAGGATTTTGAAAAGGCTTTGCTAAATTATACAAAAGCAAAACAATTAAATCCTGATCAAAGTTACCAAACAGCTGTAAGTAAAAAAATAAAAGAATTAGAAGAGATCATAAAAACAAGAAAATAGGTATTATAAAAATTTATTAATTCAAATTTTAGGATCAATTCTAAAACCTGTGGAGTGAGAAAAAATTACCACGGAGAACGCAACGTTTTTTAAACGTACTAAGTTTACTACAAACACGAACTTACTGAAGCTGAATTTCAGGAATTATCATAAAAACAAAAGACTCCATTATTACTAATGGAGTCTTTTGTTTTGTTTATGTAAATCGAAGAAAATCAATCAAACGTATTACTCAAACAATTCTTCTGTTTTGGTTAAAAACTCTTGAGTTGCTTCTTCAATATTGATATTCATTCTTTCTGCCAAAACGGTAAGCCACCAAATAGATTCTCCCAATTTATGTTTTAATTCTTCTTCTGTATTTGCTTTTGGCCACCTTCCTTGCTGCGACATTACGTGACGCCCCACTAAACCTGCATCAGTTAAAAAAGCCAATGCATCTTCTTCAACCGTCCATTCGCTACCGTGATGTGTAAGTTCCAATTCTCGGTATTTTGCTCTTATTTTTAAAGAACGTTCTTTTAATTGTTCAAAATTTATTGATGCCATAATTTAATTTTTATTGAATAATTCCTGAAAAGCTACCGGACTTACATTCGTTTTTTTCTTGAATAATTTATTGAACGATTGCGGATGTTCAAATCCTAATTTATAAGCAATTTCAGAAATGGATAAAGTTCCTTTTGCAATGTATTCTTTTGCTTTTTCGATCAGTTTATCATGAATAAACTGCTGTGTATTTTGTCCAGAAACACTTCGTAGTAAATCACTCAAATATCTTGATGACAATTGCAATTCATCTGCCACAAATTGTACCGTTGGCAAACCATTTTCAAGCGGTTTTTCGGTATTAAAATAATCTTCGAGCAGGTTTTCTAGTTTCGAAAGCACATCGTTATTAACCGCTTTTCGGGTAATAAACTGTCTGTTGTAAAACCGATTGCTGTAATTAAGCAACAATTCTAATTGCGAGATAATTACATCCTGACTAAAATTGTCAATTCGTTGATTTAGTTCATCCTGAATATTAGCAAAAACCGCCAGAATTGTTTCCTTTTCTTTCTCTGACAAATACAAAGCCTCGGCAGCAGAATACGAGAAAAAGCCATACTTTTTAATGTTTTCATTTAAAGTATAAGGCCGAATAAAATCAGGGTGAATATTCAGCGACATTCCGCTATAATCCGCTTCTTCTTCCTGCATTTTCAAAATTTGTCCGGGAGCAACAAACGACATTCCGCCTTCTTCAAAATCATAAAATCCATGTCCGTATCGTAATTTCCCGGAGAAATTTGTCTTGAAAGATATCTTGTAAAAATCTAAAATGATTCCCTGTTCAAAATCCTTGGGGTCAAAAATCGCTTTGCCATAATCCAAAACACTAATCAGCGGATGCATTGGTTTTGGCTGTCCCATCGCTTTATGTAGTTCTGATATGGACTGGAATATTTTAGGCTGATTTTTCATTTTTAGAAATACTTGTGTACAAATTTACAAAATGTTCTACTGGCGCAATATTCCAGCTTACAGAACTTTGATCGATCATATCATGTACGACCGAATCGCTCAATTCTGTCATTAATTTATGCATTGCATTTGTGCCGTCTTCGGTGCTGTCCCAAACGAGCATATCGTAAACAACACCTTTTTTTAATTCGAAAATAGTTCTGGAACAAAATCCATTTTGAAGTTTTAAAAATGCATCAATTTCTGCATTGGCGTCAATAAATTGTTGTGTTCTAAAACCATTTAGTTTAAAAGTAGTCAATTCTATCGCTTTATTTTTCATCTGATTTCGAAATTAAAAAGTAAACATTGTTTTGATATTTTGCACCTGAGTTTCGGCACCCAATTTCAAACGTTCATCGTATAAAGCGTTTGCGTCGTTTCCGGCAACATATCGCAATTGAGTTTTATTATCGGTCGCTGCTTCGTAAATAATTTGGGCAACATCTTCGGCTTTTGTATAATTGCTAATTTGCTCTTCACTATAGCCTTTACTTACTTCAGCTGTTAGTTTTTCATACGCTTCATGTTGCCCACCATCCATAGATCTTGTCGTAAAATCGGTTTGCATTCCGCCCGGTGCGACTACTTTTACCTGAATTCCAAATTGCACTAATTCAGAAGCCAAACTTTCAGAGAAACCATCAACCGCAAATTTGGTAGCGCTGTAAATAGAGCAAGTCGGAAAACCCATTAATCCAAAAGTCGACGTTATATTAATAAACGTTCCACTTTTTTTTTCACGAAAGTGAGATACAAAAGCCTTAGAAACTTTAATAACGCCTAATAAGTTGGTCTCGATTTGACGTTCGATTTGTTCTTCATTCAAAGATTCTAAAGCGCCTATTAAACCATAACCGGCATTGTTCAGGACAACATCGACCGAATATTTCTCTGTAACATTTTTGATAGTAGATTTTATTTGTTCCGAATTTGAAACATCAAGCGGAAGCAGAATTACGTTTTTTAATTGATTTAATTCCGTTTCCTTTTCCGGATTACGCATTGTAGCAATTACCTGCCAGCCTTTGCTTTGAAATAATTTTGCTGTTGATTTTCCTAATCCTGATGAAGCTCCTGTAATAAAAATTGTCTTTTGCATTTTTAATTGTTTTAAAATTATAATGCAAAGATCAGCCGAAGTATAAGGTTGGAATTAGCCATTTTGGAGTTTGCATTAGCCAAAATGACGAGCATACAAAAACTCCATTATTGCTAATGGAGTTTTTGTATTACTGTATCAGAATAGATTATTGTGAATGAGACAATAATTAAATTTCTTTACTTTTAATTTATGCAGCACAGATGGAAAAACAATTATTTCCTGTTGCGTTTGAATTCGTATATTCGGCCATTATTTTGAAAAAAGAAAATGATTGCAAAATTGAATGAAAAAAAATCCTATCCATGGATTGTTGTGGGCTTGTTGTGGTTTGTAGCTTTACTGAATTATTTAGACCGACAAATGCTTTCTACTATGAAATCAGCGATGATGGATGACATTCCTGAATTGGCTAAAGCTGAAAATTTCGGTCTCTTAATGGCTATTTTCCTTTGGATATATGCTCTAATGAGCCCTGTTTCCGGAATTATAGCCGATCGATTTAACCGAAAAAGAATAATCATAGGAAGTCTTTTTATTTGGTCCGGGGTTACAATGGCGATGGGGTATGCCACAACTTTCAATCAAATTTATATTTTACGCGGAATTATGGGTTTTAGTGAAGCTTTTTATATTCCGGCTGCATTATCCTTAATTGCAGATTACCATCAGGAAAAAACTCGCTCTTTTGCTATTGCAATTCATACAACGGGGATTTATTTAGGACAGGCGCTGGGTGGTTTTGGAGCTACTATTTCTAAGCATTTTTCCTGGCATTTCAGCTTTCACTCCGTAGGTTTACTAGGTGTACTTTATAGTTTAGTACTTATATTTTTTCTACAGGAAAAGAAAACTTACTTTTTTGATCCTACAAAAAAGTCATCCGTCAGTTATGAATTCAGGCAAATGTTCAAAGGATTGGGAATATTATTCGGTAATATCTCCTTTTGGGTTTTACTCTTTTATTTCTCTGCTCCTAGTTTACCGGGTTGGGCGGCCAAAAACTGGTTACCCACCTTATTTACTGAAACTTTACATTTAGACATGTCTATAGCGGGACCAATTGCAACCGTAACCATTTCGATGTCTTCCTTTTTTGGCGTTTTAATTGGTGGTGCCATTTCAGATAAATGGGTGATGAAACATCTTAAAGGAAGAATTTACACCAGCGCTATTGGATTGTTTCTTACCATTCCGGCATTGTTTTTATTTGGCTACTGCTGTGACATAGAAGCTATTATTTTTGGTGCTATCCTTTTTGGAATTGGATTTGGAATATACGACACCAACAATATGCCTATTCTTTGTCAGTTTGTTGCGCCTCGCTACAGGGCTACCGGATACGGAATTATGAATTTTGTTGGTATTTCGGCCGGGGCTGTTATCACCGAATTTTTAGGAAAAGCCGCTGATAATGGAGGAATGAGACACGTTTTTGTACTTCTATTATTTGTAGTTGTTACTGCCATCGTTTTACAACTAGCTACCATAAATCCAAAAACTATAGATATGACCGAGGGAAATGAGTTTTAAGGGTTGGTGTTATTTGTTATTTTATATTAGGTATGGTTTTACTTCACATCAAATTCTCTAATGTAATCATAACCCAATATTCCTTTTCTCAAAGTCAAAACTATTTCATTATCATCTTTAATAGCATTATACAATTCTTTTTTTACATCTAAACGTTCATTACTATCGTATTGAGTTTTGATGAAAAGAAAATAGCTGTAGCCGCCTTTAGTCTTTTTGGTTTCTGTTTTGTAATTGATAATAATGATTTCTTCCCTTTCGGTTTCATTAGAAATATGTGTATTAATCAGTATCCCAAGATTGGGAATAAATAAAAAAAAGCAAATGCAAATAGCTAATACATTATAAAATCGAAAATCATTATTAAAATTAAAATACCTGCTTAGAATTACTGTAAACAAAACAGTGAAAATCAAACTCAAAAAAACAAGTTTCCAAAACAAATTATAACCTCCAATTGTATCTTCAAAATCCTTGAAAGATAAAAAAACCGGAATCAAACCAATTAAAAAAATAGACTGAAAATTTTTGTTGAGTTCTCGCTTAGGCTGATGATTTTTGTTTATAATTTTTAAAATTAGATCACACAAATTATAAGCCAATACAATGAACGAAGGAATAGACATAAACAAATATCCAAACTCATTAATGGTGAAGGAAAGAACAATACTGCATAAAACAATTATGATAATATTCTTTGTCATTATTTAATTTTTAAGTGAATATTGCGTTTTGCATTTTAGGTATCACAACTAATAGAATCCCAATCCTGCCCCATATAATTTATAAGCCAATTTAAGGCATATTGTCTTTCATAAACAATTCCCGGATTTATGCCTTCGATTTCTCTGCCGTTAATTCTTTCGTCAACACAAGCCCAATTGTATCTGTAATACAAATCATCAGCATCTAAAATTTCACTTTTAGATCTTGTCGAAACTATGGCATCTATAAAATCATTTGGATCTTTGTCCGGACCTACGGGATAATCCTCGGGGCTTATATTTTCGAGATTGCAAAACACATCCGGAAAATCCAGATTCTCCAACTTTTTCAAAGCCCACATTAAAGTCCAGATTCCTTCACATTTCCAGCTTTCCTGTGCTTTTTTGTCATCTGTTGGATCTGCCAGAAACTCTTTTTCATTTTCTGTAACAAAATCCCAAAGATTATAACTCTGCAAATATTCAATTGCAACGTCTGGATCAATACTATTAAATGCCACTAAATTTGTCATGGCCAAAATACTTACTCTTTGTGCAATTTCTTTTGGTGTTCTTATAGTCGTTTCCGCTTCAGATTCTATACAAGGCAGATTTTTGTTGATTTTTATGCCTTTTGCTTCCAGAATTTTTTCGTTATTCTCTTTTCTGTTTTTTTGATCTTCTTCCAGTTCATTTTGATCTCCATCAAAATAAACCGAATTGATTTTGACATCTAGTTCATCAATTTCACAATTGCCTTCACCGTCAATGATCAGATTTAAATTCTTGTCTAAAAAATGCTGCCCGTTAGATTTACTGATAGCCGTATCAGGCTGAACAAATAAAACCGCATCCAGTTCGTTTGCTATATTTTCGATTGCTGTTTTTAACTCTTTTACTTCACCTTTTTCCTGAATAATCGAAAATTCGCAATTCAGGGTTTGTATTTTATGAAGAAACAAATCTTTTACTTTTTCATTTACTGTTGGTAATGAATCTACATAGCCATAAAGTCCCTTTAAATTTGCTGTTAAATCAGAATCATTGATTTCTGGAATTTGATAAGAAGGTTTAAGTCTTTCGCGATAAGCAATTTTTACTTTTTTTGAAGAATCCAGAATTCCTCCTTTTATTTCAAGATTGATGATATCAAATTCATCCTGAGTACTAATAACAACATTACCTTTTGGGAAGCTGGACAGGATTAATTCTTTAATAGTATCAAATCCAACATTATGAGAATAAATGGTACAAATCATTTTATTATTTCTGTTTGAAGTTAAAAATTCAGGCTTATATAATTTGTTTTCTTATGCTAATATAAATTTATTTATTACAAACCGAAAACTTAATTAACCTGAATTTTAGTAATTAATTCAAGTTGCCGGTTTAACAATTCAAAAAATAAGGGGATTGTAAAAAGGTATAATCCCTAAAGGGCAATGTCATTAAGTTAAGAGTAAATCTATAAAATTACCTAACAATTTAATCAAGAAAGTAATTAGAAAAATCCGTTTTTATCAGCGTTTTCGCTTTAGCGAATCAGTAAAATCAGCGTCTAATTTTGACGCGGATAAAACCGATTTACTTCGTAAAAACGCGGATAAAAACGGATTTGATTTGCAATAATTTTATTTTTTTTAAAGCTTAACTTAATGACATTGCCAGTAGAACTACCCTTTTTAACAGACAACCTAAATAAATTATTACAGATAAAAAAAACTCCATTATTGTTAATGGAGTTTTATAGTATTTAAAGATTTTATTTAATCAACTTTCAATTCAAGAACAGCATCCGGAATCCCATTTTCAGTCGAAGCTTTAATTTTTATTGTTTCCCTCTTTCCAATCGACTGAATAATCGCAATACATTTTCCATTAAACAATTTACACGAATTCGCTTTAAAAGAATCCAGATTGGCCTGATAACCATTATCAACCCCAACCAATTTTCCTCCGCCAGAAACTTCAAAATTGATTAAATCATTTGCAGTTGGTGAAAGACTTCCGTCCTTGTCTGTAATAGAAACCGTAACGTAAACCAAATCGTAACCGTCATTTTTAATGACTTTTTTATCTGCTAATAAATCTATTTTAAAAGCTTCTCCCGCAGTATGAATTTCTTTTTCTAAAACCACTTTTCCGTTTTTTCTCGAAATAGCTTTTAGAGTTCCAGGTTCAAATTTTACGCGCCATGAAATGTGCAAATCGTCGTTTTGTTTTGATTTTTTCCCGAGAGATTTTCCATTAAGGAATAATTCAACTTCATCGGCATTATTGTAGTATGCCCAAACATCAACTTCCTGATCTTTTGCCCAATTCCAATGCGGAAAAATATGCAAAACAGGTTTTATTGTCCATTCGCTTTGGTACATATAATACACATCTTTTGGGAAACCGGCCAAATCTACAATCCCGAAATAAGAACTTCTTGCCGGATACGGATATGGGTCTGGTTCTCCGATATAATCAAAACCCGTCCAGATAAAAGTTCCCGCCATGAAATCTTGTTTTTTGATCGTTTTCCAATTCTCTTCGTGCGTTGCGCCCCAATACGATTTTACCTGATCGAAAGCCGAAACCGTCCAATCTGCATTTCCATCAAAAGGAGCGCCATGTTTTGGAGGCCAGGCTTTAATTCCATCCGCAGGAAAATCATAATGTCCACGCGTTTCCAAAGCCGAAACACTTTCCGAAGCAATGATTTTCTGCCCTTTAAAACGAGTTGGAAAATCTTTATAATCTTCGTGTTTGTAATTAAAACCCAAAAGATCTAAAGCACCGGATTGATAAATAAAATTTTTCTCAATCACATTCTCCGTCAAAGCAGAAGTTACCGGACGCGTTATATCCAACGATTTTACGATTTTAGCCAATTCTTTGGTAATCGCAATTCCCGTACTATCAAATTGTTCCCTGATTTCGTTACCAATACTCCACATCATAACCGATGGATGATTACGGTCTCTTTTAATAAAATCTTCTAAATCTTTTTTATGCCACGCATCCCAGTCTTTATGATAATCGTTGGTTACTTTTTTCTTTTTCCAAACATCAAAAGCCTCATCCTGAACAATAAAACCCATCTCATCGCACAATTGCATCATTTCTAACGAATGCGGATTATGTGACATTCTGATAGCATTTACGCCCATTTCTTTCATTAAAACTAGTTTTCTTTTTAATGCATGAATGTTTTCAACCGCACCCAAAGCTCCGTTATCATGATGTAAACAAACGCCTAAAATTTTCGTTGGTTTTCCGTTTAATGAAAAGCCTTTTTCTGTATCAAAATCAAAAAAACGAACTCCGAGCGGTGTTTCGTAATTATCAGCCAATTCCCCTTTCTCATAAATTTTAGTGATGATTTTATACAAATATGGATTTTCCGTATCCCATAGTTTTGGCTTTTTTAAAGTAAAATCCTGAATCTTTTTTGAAGATGAATTTGCTGCAATTTTTCCTGTTGCTTGTACCTCGGCAACGTCATCATTATTTTTATCGAAAATGGTAGAAACCAATATAAATTCCTTTTCTCTATCCGAATCATTTTTAACCTCAACTTCTAAATGAACCAAAGCTTTTTCTTTATAAATTTCCGGCGTTGTTACAAAAGTTCCCCATTCGGCAACATGCAATTTTTCGGCGATAACCAAACGCACGTTTCTGTAAATTCCAGATCCTGTATACCATCTTGAATTTGGCTGTGCATCATTATCAACTTTTACAGCGATAATATTGGGCTGACCAAAATTTAAAAACGCTGACAAATCATAAGAAAATGAAATATAGCCGTTAGGACGAATTCCTAAAGAATGTCCGTTAATGAATACCTCGCTGTTTTTAAAAACACCATCAAATTCTACTGAAATAGTTTTGCTTTTAAAGCTTGCAGGAACGGTAAACGTTTTACGATACCAGCCTTTTCCAGCCGGTAAAAATCCTTGCGCTTGTTTTGTTTTACTGTCTTTGTCAAAAGCACCTTCAATACTCCAATCGTGTGGTAACTGCAAAGTTCTCCAATCGGCAGTACTAAAATTTGCCTGAATTGCATCTGGATGATCTCCTAATTTGAAATTCCAGTTTTTATTGAAATCTTCGATAATTCTGGCTTTTTTTCCTTGGGCAAAAGATGTGGTGGTAAGCAATATTGCTAAAGCTATTGCGGTATTTTTTAAAATGTTTTTGTTCATAAACTTATTTTTATAATCAAATTACGTCCTATTTGTCATTCCGACGGAGGAGGAATCTCCGCAAGAAACTCTACAAAAATTGTCGACATTCCTTTGCGGAGTTACTTGTGGAGATCCCTCGTTCCTCGGGATAACAAGATTGTGGTTACATTATTTAAATTTTACGTCACAATGTTTTCGTAAAGACACACAGCAGTGCGTCTAACAGTATGGACAATTGGAACGTAGACGCACTGCTGTGCGTCTCTACAATAAAAATCTTTATTAAACCTTCGAGCCTTTGTGCCTTCGTGGCAAAACCTCGTTATTGAAATTCAAAATTATCCAACATCAACCCCTTCAAATCATCTCCTTCCAGCGTAATTTTATACGTTCCCGCATTTATATATCCTCCTGATGTCGTATTCAAAACCTTCCATTTTTCAGGCGAAGGAAAAAATTCGATTGTATCATTTCGCATCATAATTCCGTACGCATCTTCCATTTTAAATTTTACTTTTAATGGCGTTTCGTTTCTGTTCATGAATTTAAAACGCATTAAATAAATTCCGGCAACTCCGGGTTTTACTTCAAACTCAATGCTGTTATTTGTCTTTTTTGTAAACTCGATATAATCGGCTTTTTTAAAATTTCCTTTTACAATATCGGTTCCGGTTGTTTTGGCATTTTCTGCTTCGAGAACTAAAGTCTGACGCGAATCGTCTTTTTCGCCCATATCATAAATAGGAACGACAATAATAGAATTCACAATTTCTGAATTATCAAATGTTACTTTTTCTCCTTTTTTTACTTTTTTCGAAAAAATACTAAACTCAACATTAGCACTATTTTTGGCAATTTCTTCTGTTTTTTTATAATCAGATAACCAGCCAAATTGTGTTTTGATTTTATTGTCAATCAAAAAATAAACATCCGAATCTTCTTTAACCGTAAACGAACCCGAAACTTTTGATTTAGAAGAAAACTGTAAATAATCTGCTCCAAAAACTTCAGAAGGCAATTGTGTAAAAACAACATCTGAATCTGAATTTTGTTTCGAATTTATACCCAACCAGGACGCAACTCTGTTAATCGTTTTATCATAAGAACTTAAAACCAGATTCTGAATATTTTTTGGTGATGTATCTGCCGGTTTTTCAAATCTCTTTTTAGTTCCGATTGCAATGGCAGAAATGATCGCTTGTCCTGATTTTACATTTGGGAAATTAATGCTGATTTTTCCGTTTTTGCTTTTTACCAAGAAGGTTTTCTTCAATGCTTTATCATGTCCGGCTTCTGCCCAAATATCAAAATCTTTTAGAACAACATTCTCGTTTATAGCAACATCAAACAAACGCCATCCTTTGCAATTTAAACCGCCGCCGGTTCCGTACCAAGGTTCTGTAAAATACAACTCAACCAAATATTCGCCATCTCCAACAGGAAATTCATAACTTAATTTATCAACTCCGTATCTGAAACTTTGAAATAATTCAGAATCTTTTGTACCCGAAATTGGATCGAAAGTAGTTCTTTGGCTCGCATAAAAATCGGGTAATTTCTCAAATTTATCTGTCCATGACAAAGATCCCCAAGTATATTGTCCGTTTTTGTGTGTATCAGTAAACCATGTATTTCCAGCTGAATCTGTAAATTGAGAACCTCCACAATTCACTCTATATATATAGTTGTATCCTTTTTTAGATTTCGTAATATCAGTCTGATCGGTGTATAATGCGTTTAAATTTGGTGCTTTTGGAAGCGTGTTCAAAACCACATAATCTTTGGCAACCGCTTTTCCGTTTACATAACCCACGGCGTACAAAACATTGTATTGAATATTGACATTATTAAATTGAAAATGTTGTCCCACTCCAGGATTTTTTAGTTTTCCTAAAGATGATTTATCAACATCATTAAACAATTCAACCTCATCGCAATTGGAGTAAATATCGATTCCGTTTTTAATTCCTGCAGAATCCCAACGACTTGGCCAGGAATGCGAAACAATATAAACCATCGGGTTTGTTTTGTTCGAAACATAATTGGCGCGGTACATATAATACGCGTCCAGAGGTTCGCCCCAAACCGTAAAAAGTCCTTTGTAATTGATGGGTCCAACTTTATCAATATCTCGAAATCCTTCGCCGTTTTGAGAACGCCCCGGATTTTCGTGCGAAGCAAAAAGCCAGTTAAATTGTCCTGCTATTTTATCTTTAACCGATTCGGCTTCGCGGACTTTGATTTCCATTAATTGGGAAAATCTGTTTTCGCTCAAAATTCCTTTTTGATCAAATTCTCCTTCGGTATGTAAATCTGCTGTTCGCCATGCACCGTATTCTCCGTTTAAAAGTTGTGTGCTCATTTCGAGATGGTATTTTAGAGGATCACCGCCATAGGTTCCTGACCAATTTTGCACCACATTCCAATCTGTTCCTTCGCCGCCGTTGCAAGTTGTTACGATTCTTTGAGAAGCAGACAACGGATCCATTTCGCGAATGATTTTCGTGCATTCTTCTGCAAATTCCTTCGGAATCGTGCTTTCATTCTGTAAACCCCACATCACGACAGACGGGTTGTTTCTGCGTTCTTTAATCCATTCGCGTAACAAGGTTTTAAAATTCTCTTTAAATTCTGGCGTATCATACCAAATATGTGCCGAAAACTGACTCCAAAAAAGGATTCCGTTTTCGTCTAATTCTTTTTGATAAAGTAAATTATGTGGCTGATGCGCTTCTCTAAAAGCATTAAATCCTGCGGCTTTTATCTGCTCGATTCTGGCGTGAATTTGTTCATCTGAAAACGAATGACTGTTTCCAATCATGTGTTCGTATTCACAAATTCCGTTTACAAACAAAGGTTCGTCATTAATATAAAAACGATTATCTTTTCCATCACGGCTAACTGGCCAACTTACCCAACGAATTCCGTATGGCGTTTTTAATTGGTCAATTTTCTTTCCATTTTCGAAAATGGAAGTCACCAACTCGTATAAATAAGGACTTGACGGAGACCACAATTTCGGATTTATAATTTCCGGAAGTGTGTGTGTTATTTCTTTTGTTTCTCCTGCAATATTTCTGATGTCACTTTTACTTATGGCAACTTGCTTTCCGGTAGCATCAAAAAGTATATTTTCGATCGTTAAGTTCCGATTTGACTTTCCGTAATTTTTGATTTCTGTTGTGGTATGCAGAATCGCTTTTTCTTTAGAAATTGATTTGTCATTCCAGATATGAACGCCAAAAGGCTCGATACGAACCTCATCTGTAACAATTAACGAAACCGGTCTGAAAATACCAAGCGGCTGAGATCCTTCAGAAAATCCCCATTCGCCGGAACAGCCACCGCAAACCCACGGAAGATCTGCAATAAACGACGGATGATCTGCTTTGACCATTATTTTATTCTCCCCATCAAAAGAAACGGCGTTTGTAATATCGATTGTAAAAGTGGTTCTTCCTCCTTTGTGTGCGCCAACTTTTTTCCCATTTACCCAAACTGTAGCGTATGAACCAACTCCTTCAAAATACAAAAAAAGGCGTTTGCCTTTGTCTTTTTTGTCCGCTTTAAAAGTTTTACAATACCACGCAGTTCCGTGCAAATTGCCGTGTTTCATTCGGCGGTAACCGTAATATTGATCCCAGTTATGCGGCACATTTACGTTTTGCCATTGCGAATCAATTTTGGGATTGTTCACAAAGCTTTCGTCTTGCTGAACGGGATTATTTAAGATTATAGTTTCCCAAGATGAATTCAGCGAAATTTCTCTACGTAATTCCGCTGATGCATGTTTCACCTGGCTCTGAGCAGAGCAAAAAACTAAAAAAAAATAAATAAAAAAAAATGTTTTCTTCATGCTTTTTTTGACCCTGCGAGGTTTCCAAAACCTCGTAGGATTAATTTTTATAACGTTGACTTTGAATACCTACAAGGTTTTGAAAACCTTGTAGGAAAGTGTACTTCTCGTTTGTTTGCTATTTTACTTCTTCAATTAGACCTGACAGGTTTTATCCCGAGGCATCGGGACTGTCAGGTCTAAATTAACTACGAGTTCGCGTGAGGGATTGAGGCGGTATCCTTTTATGAAGCTTTAGCGGAATAAAAGATATAGCCGAAAGCCCGACCCGGAGGGGCACGCCCAAATTAAACCCCTTATACTTATACTTAATAAAACAACCAGTCAATCGCACCTTTTTCTCCGGCATCAATATAACCCACATCGCGCGGCGTTATGGTTTGGTTAGCGTCGATAAAACCTAAAATCAACACTCTTCCTTTTGCTAAATTCAATTCATTTTCACCCGGCTGAAACGTGTAGGTATGAATGTTTACACGAGGTAATTCTTTTAAATTCATGGCGCTTGCTAAAATCACTTCGGCCTGACCATAAGCGTTTCCGGCTGCATCTGTTTCTAAACTTGGCGGAAACAAAAATCGCTTTTGATCTGAATTGAAATACCCAACAACTAATTTTACAGGTTTTGTATTTTTAAATTTCAGATGTGTTCCTTTCTCATTTTGTGCTGTTTCCTCAAATGCAATTCCTTTCAGGTTTTGTAATTCAGGAGCTATTTTCGTCAATTCAGAAATTGGCGTCCCGTACACTTTTGTACCGTTTTTTACAGCATACGTTCCTTTGTTTTCACTTAGTAAAGTTACTTCTGCAGTTTGCCACGGCTTTCCTTCTTTGGTTGCAATTTTACCATCTTTTGATGATTTTAGCAACTCTAAATTTCTTTTAAAATTAACCAATTCACGTTCGTAATGCGGTAATAATTCTGCCCATGTTTTGTTGTTTCCGTCATCGCCCCCAATTGGAATTCTACGTTGAGCGGTTTGCATGCTGTTGGCATATAGATAACTATCTTTCGTTAAATTTACTAATGTTTCGTAATATTCGATGCTTTTTTCCAAATGAGGAAGCGCTTTATCCAGATCTGAAATATCATTTGAATAACTGTATCTCAACACCAATAAGGCGGCTTTTACTTTTTCTGAAAAGAAATCGGCGAAGGCTTTGTAAGCATGCATATCGTTTTTAAGACGTAGAAATTCTTCTTTGTCTTTGGTTACGCTTTTTTCTGCTTTATCAATTGCTTCAACGGCTAATCTTCCGTGTTCGGTAATTTCGGTAATAATCTGAGTTGGAAGTTCGCCCGAATGCGGTTGTTTGTTCCATTCTTTTTTAGAATATTCTAAAAGTAATTCTCCTGCTGGTCCGCATGATTCATGGAAACCAGGATAAACGCGCCATTTCGCCGGATTTACCAACTGGCTTTCAAACATTCCTAATAATAAAGTCTGACGGTTTCCTTCTGTGATTCCGAAACGTCTTAATGTTTTTGGCGCAATTTCTCCAGATTCGTCGTATGCTTTTTGAATGTTGTTTGCAGCTTCTAAATCGGTTCCGTATTTCGCAGCCAGATCTTTATCCCAAAATTGAACTTCTTCTTTTCTGTCTCTTTTACTGTCCCACGCATATCTTGCCCATGCTTTGTACCAAATCCAGTCACGATCCATTTCCAGTAATCTTTCGCCTGTTTTTGTTTTATCTGCAGAATACGGCCAATCCCAATACGAAGCCTGCGGATATAAATGCAGTGCATTTGCGCCGTGAACGCTGTGCATGGCTTTTACCGTTTTCTGGATAAAGTCCGGCGAACCGTATCTAAATGGTTCCAAATTTGCCAGAATATGAACATTCTCAATATGAATCGATTTTAAAGCACTTAACTGTTTGTGCGTTTCTCCCCAAGGTCCGCCTGGTGTGTAAGTCGTTAAAGACTCTCCGGTATACTTACTTTCTGTATATAGATTTTTGTATAACGGAAGTGATTTTTCCATTACCAAAGGTCCATCTGTATCATGCGAACGCAAAATAATTGGCGGTTCGTCTGTTCTTCCCAATGCTTTTAGTCCGTCCTGAACACCTGGAATAATGGTTTTGGTAAACCATTCTACATCGTCATCAATTGTGTTTATAGCTTCTCCCAGACAAACTAATAATCCCACATTTGGATATTTTTCGATAAAAGCGGCAATAGATTTTCTGGTATAATCTGAAAGTAACGGCGTAATTGGTCTTGAACGATCTTGCGTCTTAATGTTGTAATGCTCTGCAAAAGGCTTAGAAACAATAATATTATAAAACATTTGAATTACCCAGATGCCTCTTTTGTTGGCTTCTTCGGTTAGGAATTTATAGATTTCTTCGTTCTTTTTAAAATCTTCGTCGCTAACTTCTACAGCAAAAGGATATTCTTTTAATTTTACTAAAGACGCAAAAGGATGTCCGTTCCATAAATACAACGAGTTCATTCTGTTCTCGACCAGCATATCCAAATACTTTACCCATAGTTTTTTATCATAAAACCAAGGAAAAGTTTCAGGCGTATACGGATACTCGTAAACATCACGTCCCGGAAGGTAAACAGGTTTCTGCATTCCGATACAAGCGCCTCTTAAAACCATTTCCGGACTGTCGTCAATATTAATTTCTGTTGGAAGTTTTCCTGAATCTTTAATACGGTCTGCTACTTCTAATGCTCCATATAAAGCTCCAGAAGCATCTGTTCCTTCAATATAAATGATATTTTTTTGAGTGCGAATTTGAAAGCCTTCCTTTTTAGTCAGTTTGCTATCGTCAATTTTGGCACTGTTTTGTTTCCAAAAATCAGTTCCTTTTTCACCAATAACAATTACTTTATCTTTTTTATTTATTTTATCTTCAGCAATTACTTTGAAGCCTTTTTGAGATAAAGTTTCGGATAATTTCTCAACTCCAAACTGCACTCTTGGCGATTTTGAATCACTAACAATAGTAATGTTTTGCGCTGTTGCGAAAGTGGTGTAAATCGTTAAAAAAAGTAAAGTAAAATATTTCATTGTATTGTAATTTTTATTCTTTGCTAGATAAATTAAATCTGCCAAATCTGCTTAAATCTGTGTAAATCTGCGTGAAATAATGGCACGCAGATCGGGCAGATTTAAGCAGATAAACGCAGATTAAAAGTGTGAACTTGTAATGTTTAACTTTTACGTAATCAGCACTTTTACAAGCTTATTAATTCTGAAAAATCTTTTTCAAATACGCCACATTTGCACCGTAATTGGCTTTTACGTTATGCACTTGTGTTACGTCACGAGAGCGCTCTACAATTAGCCAGCCGCTCCATTTCATTTCGTCCAGCGTTTTTTTGATTTCCGGCATATTGATCATCGTATCATTTTCAAGCCAGACTTTATCTGTATTCGAAGCATGAATTTGAGCCAAATGTTTTTTGCCTAATATTTTTAATTCCGATGGAATATCTCTTCCGTTGTCTGCGGCATTGGCAAAATTGAAAGAACTTTTAATGTATTTTGAATCTATTTCTTCTAAAAGCTTTTTCTCTTCTGTAGCATTTAGCGAAGTTTCAATCGCGATTACACCGCCAATTTTACCGACTTGTTTTCCTGCCCATTTTAATCTTTCAATAACGATCGGACGTAATTCCGGATTTTTAACCAAATCACTTTCTGTCCCTAACGGAAGATAAGCCACTTTTACCTTCATGTCTTTCATTGCTTTTACACAATCATTAATCATGGGTTCGATGGTTTCTCTTTTGGCAAAAGACTGCGCATAGAATCCGGACATGGCAATAGAACTGATTCCCACATGCAATTCTTTAGATTTATCGAGAAACTTTTGTCTTTCAACGGGATCTCCCAATTTGCTGTCAAAAGTTGGTCTTTTTCCTAAACCGCCCATGTCCAGTTCTATTCCGTCGGCTTTGATTTCGCTTGCTAAACCAAAAGCACCTAATTTTTGTCTTTTTAAAATCATCCAGTCACAAACCGCCACTTTATATTTTTGTTTGTTTGATGACTGAGCTGTTGCGCAACTATCGAAAGAGCAGGATAAAACTGCTAAGATTACGATAATACTGCTTTTCTTAAAATAAGCTAAATTCATAAATATTAGTTTTTTACCATTAAGATATTAAGAAAGTTAAGTGTGCTGCTTAATAAACTTACTTTATGATCTAAGAAAATTAAGCTTAATGCAACTTAATATCTTAATGTTAAATTTTAAAAATCTTATTCTTCTTCAGCCTTAACAGCGGTTACGACTTTGTTTTCGTCGCCTGGCCAAATTCCGTTTTTAATAGGAAGTGCTTTTAATTTACTTGGATCAACTTTTACATATTTCAGTTTTTCTCTTCTCCAAGTGTAAACAATATGCACCATTCCGTCAGAACTTTGAATCATAGAAGGATATGAATATTGACTGATTTTTGAATCTTCTAAAACCAAAGCGGCTTTCCAATTGATTCCATCATCAGAAATTGAAACATTCAAAGGCGTTCTTGGTCCTTTTGCTTCTGTTCCCGGAGGTAAAACGTGATTGTAAACAAGTAAATGTTTTCCATTTTTAAGGGTTACGGCATCGGTTCCTGAGTTGTTATTTGGCAATCCGATCAATTCTACATCAGACCATGTTTTTCCGTTATCCTTAGAAAATGTGCTAAAAATAGCTCTGTTTCTGGTTCTTCCAATGGCTTGGATACTGCCATCTTTGTGGAATAATATACTTGGCTGAATGGCGTTGATTTTTTGTTTTCCTCTTGGCAGTGTATCACCCATTATCCATGTTTTGCCGAAATCCGGAGTAGATTCCATGCGAAGTCTCCAACCGTCTCCTTCAATACTTGACGGACATAATAATGTTCCGTTGCTTAATAAAACCGGTTTATTTTTGATTGGTCCTAAAAATCCATCAGGCATTTTTTTAGCCTCAGACCAGGTTTTTCCTCCGTCAGATGAAGTTCTGATTACGCCCCACCATTCCGATGGTTTTGGTCCTATTTTGTAGAAAAGCATTAAATCGCCACCCGGAATTTGATACAGAACCGGATTCCATGTTGGTAATCTCGGGCCTTCTTTCATCACACCATCGGCAACTTTAACGCCTTCGCCCCATTTATCACTTCCTTTAGGTTTGATGCTTACATAAATACAAACATCAGGATGTCTTTCGTGCGTTCCTCCAAACCAGGATGAAACTAAATCTCCATTTGTTGCTTCGACAATTGTTACAGCATGGCAAGACGGGTAAGGCGCTTTATCGTAAATAAATTCATCTACCAAAATACCTTCTTTCCAAGTCTTTTTTTCTAAAACCGATTTACAACTTCCTAAAAGGAAAAGTCCAAACAAGACAAATGTCAATTTTATGATCTTCATTCTTAATTTTATTTTTGGATTATAAATACATTCCTAATATTTTTTTAGGCAAAAATATTTATTAAGTGTAAAAATAACACTAAAAATTTAACGATGTATCCTGTACTGTCCCGAATTGTCTAAAATTAACGCTTTACGACGATAGCGTAAGAACCGGATGATAAATTGAGAACCAAATTGTTGTTTTCAATTTTATAGGAAGATGAAAAAGCAGCGTTTAATTTTTGATTATTAACCATTACAGCTGAAATATCCGAAGTTGGTAAATAAACGATTGCCGAACTATTTGCCGGAATATTTATTTTCCAGTCGAGTTTGTTTTTAGCTTTTTTCCAGTCACTTTTAATCAATCCGTAAATAGATTCATAAGATGCATTTACGAAAGTTAATCCGGTTTCAAAATCAGGTTTCATGATGATTTGTTTGAAACCCGGAGTTTCAGGATTACTCTTGATTCCTGCTATATTTTCATAATACCAAATCAATAAATCGCCCAAAAGCATCACATGGTTTTGCGAATTCATTTTAGGATCTGCGGTATTTCCGTTCCATAACTCCCAAATCGTGGTTGCGCCATTTTTCTCCATATAACCCCAACTCGGATACGTATTGTTCGAAGCCAGTTTGTAACTCAAATCCGGTCTTCCGAATTGAGATAATGTTCGCATTAAAAACTGCGTTCCGATAACACCCGTACTAATATGACCTTTGTACGTTACCTCAACTTCATGCACAATATTGTCAAATACTTTTGACTGAAGATTTTCAGGAACCATTCCAAAAGTCAACGGAAGCAAGTTTGCCGTTACCGTATTATTTGCATATTTATTTGTTTTTGAATCGAAAAACTTCGCATTAAAAGCTGTTTTTATTCTTTCAGAAAGTGAATCGTAATATTGAATATCTTCCGAATTTATCCCGTTAATTGTTGCAAACTTTTTCATTTTTTGCAGTAGATGATAATAGAAAGCACTCGCAATTAATTCACCATTCGTTGTTCTGGTCGAATCTTTTGAGTGAATTAATTCTAAAGATTCCGGCGGAACGCACCAGTCTCCGTATTTATCTTTGGTCATTAAATCTTTAACCAAATAATTTTCTTCCATATAAACGATCCATTTTTTCATGGATGGATAATGTTTTTCGATTACTTTTTTATCTCCAAATTGCTGATACAGCATATCTGCAACTGTAATATACGTTCCCGGCCAGGTTACATTATCACCGTAATAACGCCAAAATGCCGGCGCAACATCCGGAATTCCGCCATCTGCCGTTTGTGCATTTTTAATATCATCTAGCCATTTTGCATACAACGTTTGGTTATCGAATAAAAAACTTTCGCCATAAGCTCCCGTCGTTCTGTCGCCCAACCATGGCTGACGCTCATTTCGTTGCGGACAATCGATTGGCATTCCTTTGTAATTTCCTCGAATTCCCCAATAAGCATTCTTGAAAATCTGGTTCATCACAGCATCCGAAGATTCAAAAGTTCCGATTGTTTTGATATCATCATAAACTACTTTTCCAACAAAATTATCTACAGTTGGTTTTGTCGGAAATCCTGAAACTTCTACAAAACGAAATCCGTGAAATATAAAAGTCGGTTCCCAAATTTCTTCGCCTTCGCCTTTTAAAGTATAAACATCTGTTGTTCTGGCATCGCGTAAATTGTCGATATATAAAGACCCATCGGCTTGTAATGATTCAGCAAATTTCAAGGTGATTTTGTCGCCGCTTTTTCCTTTTACTTTCAATTCCAGCCAGCCGACCATATTTTGACCCATATCTAAAATATAAGTTCCTCTTGGCGTTTGCTTGATTGAAATTGGTTTTACTTCGCCCATTATTTTCATATTCGGCGTCATTTGTGCTTCATAAAAACCGCCCGGTTCCTGAACATATTCTGCTGTTAACCAAGTTTTATCATCAAAATTGGTGGTGTTCCAATTTTTCATTTCTTTTCTGGCGTCGTATTCTTCGCCGTCATATTCGTTGTTCGATAAAATCGGTCCGTTTGTGGTAACTTTCCAGGTATCATCGGTTCTTATTACCTCTTTTGTTCCATCCGTATATTCAACAAAAAGCTGCAAAGCCATTTTCGGATAACCAAAAGTTTTAATTTTATACGGTTTATAATCCTGTCGCATGGTAAAAAAACGTCCGTTTCCTAAAATCGTTCCCAACATATTTTTTCCTTCTTTCAATTGCGAAGTCACATCAAAAACATTGTATTTTACATTTTTTGTATAATCCGTAGGAACCGGCGCCAAAACCTGATCGCCAATTTTATTTCCGTTAATGTACAATTCATACAAACCCATGCCCATTATATATACCTTCGCATTTTTAATTTGTTTTTTTAAGTTGATTTCTTTTCGAAGATATCTCGCCGACAATTTTGAATATTGAGAAATACTATCTCCGGCAGAAGCTTTTTCATAACCAATCCAGCGTGTTGATTTCCAGTCGGCATAATTTAAAATTCCCATACTAAAATTCGCCTTTTCTTTCGATTGAATTTCCCCTTTATTCGTCCAGACGGTTACTTTCCAAAACGCATTTTGTTTGTCGTCAAGTTTTTTTCCTTTATAAATAATATTGACAGATTCATCATTTTCAATTTTTCCGCTATCCCATAAATCGGCTTTATTAGTATTTAAGTTTTCTAAAGTTGAAGCCACAATAATTTGATACGCTGTTTGTTTTACATCATTTACATCTGCATTTATTTGCCAGCTCAATCTTGGTTTTACAACATCAATTCCTTCCGGATTGTTCAGCATTTCGCATTGCAAATTGGTAACGCTGATTTTATTTTGGGCTTTCGCCGAAAAAGAAATCAATGTTATGATGATGAATGTTGTATGTAAAAAAAACTTTTTCATGTGTTGTGTTTTAATGGTATGCTGATAGTCTTTTTTGCCCGCAGATTTGACGGATTAAACGGATTCGCACTGATTTATTTTTGATCTCTAATTATGAAATTCCATCAAGTGTGTAACTTCCAAAGGGAGAAATCACAAAAACAAGAATAAAATCTGCGCCAATCCGTTTTACCTGCGTCATCCGCGTGCCAATTCTTACTCCGAAACCAATCTTTCTAGCTTCTCAGAAACCGCAATTTCCTTACCATTTTTAAAAATCCTGAATCCTTTTCCTTTATGATATTTTTCTCCCGTTTTATCCCAAAGAATCGTAATAATATTGCCGTGATACAAAACATTGTCCAAACAAAACCAATCCCATTTTTCCTGTGGAATCAACGGATTCACTTCTATCTTTTCATCCACTCTCGGACGTAAACCAACCAAACCAGTAATCATCAAATCATTAAAAGTCGAATGATTATAGTAACGGCTTCTTTCTCTGTCACCCATTAACCAATATCCTGTTGTTTCGTCCAGATATTCACCTAAATAAGGTCTTCCGCGATAGTATTGCGATTCTACATATAAGTTCATTTGTTTGAAATAATCAGTTTTCGCAACAAAATTCTGATCGTAATTATTTAAAACATTCGCCAAAGCCGTTAAAGTTTGCGAACTGGCAAAAGGCCAAATTGCACCGTCCCATTCGCAAGTTCCAGTTCCGTGCGTTCTAAAACGAGGGCTTCTTCTTTCAGCCGTCGTCAAACCAAATGGCGCCGAAAATCCTTTTTCATCTTTAATTTGTTCCCACGCTTTTTCAAAACCTTTATTTTTCTGTGGTAAATTAAAATACCACGGAATAAATCCGATGGCTTCCCGAACCTGCGCTAATGTATCTTTTTCTGTAAAGGTCTCAAAGAATTCACTTTTAGGATTCCATAGTTTTGTTTCTACTAATTTTTGAAGCGTATCTGCTTTCGCTTCAAAATAACTTTCTTGTTTGGCATCGCCTTTTAGCTTTGCAATTTTCGCCAAAGCAGTTGCATTTCCAAACATATAACTATTAATTGTTGGGCGCGCATTTCTAAATTTTCTGGCACCACTCAACGATTCTTCCATTCCGTCTTTTACATCAAACTGCCAGAATAAGCCGTCTTTTCGTTTTCTGTCGCCTTCCCAAGCTGCATATTCTGCAACCAAATCCGGATACATATCCAATAAAAATTTGTCGTCTTTATTTACTAAATACCTGTTGTACAAAGCATCTGCAGTCCAACTGCTAAAAGTTCGAAGCTTTTTCATCGGTTTGCCATCATTTCCTCTAAACCACAAATGAACATCCTGCTCCAAATATTGCGGATCATGAACCCATCGAAATTCATTAATATGATGTCCCAACGCACAACTAATCATATTGTATTTATCGGCATAAGAACGATCTACCAAAAACTCTGTAATCGCAAATCCCTGCGGAGTTTTCTTAATATGTTTGCGCGCGCTCCACCATCTAAAATAATAAATCTCCTCAAAATTCTGCTGCGGACATTCAAACAACGGAATATTCTTTTCCATCCAAACCCAGGCAGAATCATTCGGAATCGCAAATTTTAAATTTTCATCTTCCATGGTGTTGAAATAATCAACATAATGTTTGAAGTTTTTTTCTTTTAAAATAACGGCTGAGCTTTTTTTAGAAGCATTGATTCCTGATTTGCAACTTGTGTTTAAAGTTGAAATCAGAATTATAAAAGCAATTATTTTATATTTAAAATGATGTAACATTATTCTTTTTTTATTTAATTCTTTTTCTGCGATTAGTTTGTCATTCCGAGGAACGAGGAATCTCCGCAAGTAACTCTACAATCAAAAGCACCAATCTTTGTCGACCCAGCAACGGGGATTCCTCGTTCCTCGGAATGACAAACTGGACTTGCTACTTTATACCTAACAGGTTTTAAAAACCTGTTAGGAGAACCTAATTCCCTTTAAAAGTATAAGTCTGCCCTGCCTTCATTTGAACATCATATTCATTATATTTTGGCAATACTACTTTTTTAAGATTTGCTTTCTCTGAAATAATTGGTTTCTTCACTTCAACATCATAAAATAACGGATTCGGATTTTTTCCTTTTGCTTTTTTAAGCGACGATCCTTTTAAAGTATTCTCTATTTTTAATCTACAGTTTCCTCCAATTTTAGAATAAATTTTTAGTTCAGAAACTTTATTGTTTTTCCATGTCAAATCAATTACAAATCCACCTCTGGCAACCAAACCTTTTATACTTCCATCTTTCCAAACGTCTGGTAAGGCCGGCAATAAATGAATGGCATCTTCCTGACTTTGCATCAGCATTTCGGCAATTCCGGCAGTACAGCCAAAATTCCCATCAATTTGAAACGGCTGGTGCGCATCTAACATATTTGGGTAAGTTCCACCACCTTTTCTTTGGTCGGACGTTACCAAATGCAGTTGATCCTGAATCAGTTTATAAGCATGATTTCCATCTAATAATCTGGCCCATAAATTTACTTTCCAGCCCATCGACCATCCTGTCGATTCGTCTGTTCTATATATCAAAGATTGTTTTGCTGCCTCAAATAATTCAGGAGTTTTCACTGCCGAAATCTGATTACTTGGATACAATCCGTATAAATGCGAAACATGTCGGTGATTGTCTTTCGGATTATCCCAATCGTCCTGCCATTCTTGTAACTGACTGTGTTTTCCCACTTTCATTGGAGGCATTTTTGCCAGCGCCTCACTTACTTTTTTTACATAAGCAGCATCTGGTGAAACCAATTTGCAAGCTTCAATAACATGTGTAAACAAATCAAAAACCAATTGATTATCCATTGTAGTTCCGGAAGCAATTGTCGCTTTTCCGGTTCCACCCGCATGTGTGTTCTCAGGTGAACTTGAAGGAACTACAACTAAATATTTTGTATTTGGATCGATAACCATAAAATCAAGAAAGAAATCTGCTGCTCCTTTCATAATAGGATAAATTTCTTCCAGATATTTTTTATCTCCTGTATATAAATATCTTTCCCATAAATCCTGACAAACCCAGGCACCGCCAGTTGGCCACATTCCAGATGCAGCAGAATCAACCGGAGCGGTAATACGCCAAATATCAGTATTGTGGTGTAAAACCCAACCGCTGGCATTGTACATCATTCTGGCTGTTTCGGCACCCGTAACGCTTAATTCTTTTGCCATTTGAACAAAAGGTTCATGCATTTCCTGAAGATTGGTTACCTGTGCAGGCCAATAATTCATTTCGGCATTAATGTTTGTGGTGTATTTACTGTCCCAGGGCGGGGTAACCATATCATTCCAAATTCCTTGCAAATTCGCAGGTTGTCCGCCCGGCTGTGAACTCGAAATTAAAAGATAACGCCCAAATTGAAAATACAAACTCGCCAATTGCGGATCGAATTGTTTCGAGAAATCTCTGATTCTTTCGTTGGTTGGTTTCTTAGCCGCGTCGCTTGTTCCCAAATCAAAAGAAACTCTGTTGAAGAATTTTTGATAATAATCGACATGCGCTTTTTTTATCGTTTCAAAATCTTTTGTTTCGGCTTTCGCCAAATAACTCTTGCTTTTCGCAATTTCATCTTCTGAAATATCCTGATAATTTTTGAAATTCGTCGCGATCGAAATATAAAGCGTTACTTCATCCGCCTTATTAATGCTTAAAACGCCGTTGCTCGTGTCAATTTCGCCTCCTTTATTTTTAGCCGTTAACCTTCCCTGAAATTTCACTTTTCCTTTTACCCCTTCAAAATTTGTCCCCAAACCAGAAAGTATAATTTGGTTTCCTTCAGTTGAAGCAACCGTTTTATCAATTGGACTATTCATAAAAACATTACAGGTAATTTGTCCTGGTTGACTTGCCGAAAGTTTCACCGCAATAACCTGATCTGAAAAAGCAGTTAAAATTTCTCTGGTAAATTCTACGCCATTAACCGTGTATTTTACTTTTGCCGTAGCATTGGCAATATCTAAATCTCTATAATAATTGGTATATTTTTGATGTCCCGGAAATGAAATATAAACACTTCCAAAAGTTTGATACGGCATTCCGTCATTGGTTTGCGACATAATATCCTGTGTAGCCAATTCTTGTGCTTCATCAAATTTTCCATCAAAAATTAACTGCCGAACAATTGGCAAAGCTTTTATCGATTTGGTATGTGCATTGCTGTTTGGTGAACCCGCCCAAATGGTTTCTTCATTCAATTGTAAACGCTCCACCGCCGGATCTCCAAAAACCATCGCACCCAAACGACCATTTCCCAAAGGCAAAGCTTCGTTCCAGATTGCTGCTGGTTTATCGTACCAAAGTTTTAAATCACTATTACTTTGCGCTGTTACAGCACACGAAAAAATTCCAACACAAATCGCAGCTATTTTATTTTTTAATTTCATAGAGTATATTTTTTTAGCCACGAATTCACGAATTTTTAATTATTAAAATTGGCTTAAAATAATTCGTGAATTCGTGGCTATCTTTTACATCTTACTTCTTAACTTCATAAATCTTATTATTTTTCTCGCCAAACATTTCATATAATTTGTCGATATCTTTCAGCGCATTTTTTGGTAAATTTTCAGCTTTGTTACCAAAAACATACAATTTATCATAAGGTTCAATCACACAAGTCGATTCGTCGATTTCGCCTTTATCGTTCTTGACTTTATTCAAATCCAAACCTAAATATTTCGCCATAAACGGATACAAAGCCATACGTTTAGATACTCCAAAATCATGTCCTTCTTTTGCAAAATGAGCGTTTTCTACCAAATCTTTTTTACCGTACAATTCATAAGTTCTTTGGATAAAAGGAAATTCTAATTCCGGAACTGCCAATGTCCAGTCTTTTCCGTCAGAAACAATTAATTGTGGTTTTGGCGCCATCATGGCTGAAATTTCTGCATTATTTGTTCCGTTTCCGCAAAGGTGAATTCCGCGGCCGCTTTCACAAGGACATCCTCCAGAAAAATGAGACGAAACCATTACAACCGGAGCAGAAACCGTAATTCTGTCATCGATTGCCGCCAAAAACATAGTGTGAGATCCACCGCCCGATCCGCCTGTAACGCCAACACGTGACATATCAACATTTTTTTGAGTCGATAAATAATCCAATAAACGGATTCCGCTTAAAACCTGAACCGTCGATGCAATACTATTTCTATGCGTTTGTTCCGGAAACTGAAGCAAAGATTCTCCCCACGCAAACAAATCATAACTCACAACAATTGCGCCCATTTTAGCCAGAATTGCACAACGATATTGTTCGTCTTTTCTATATCTTCCGTCTCCAAAATGCCCATCCGGAGTTAGAATTACCGGAGCTTTTTTATTGAAAGGATACGGTTTATAAATCGAACCTGTTACATAAACGCCCGGCAGAATTTCCAATCCGATATTTTCAACACTGTAATCTTTATAAATTCTTTTTGGGGTTAAAAGTGGCTTAGACTTTGGTGTTGGGGGCGCCTTGTCTAAACCAAATGATGTAATCATACAAGCTTTTAACTCCGTTTTACGTTTTTCCCATTCTTGCTTGGTCGAATAAAGGCTTTCCAAATAAAACAAACGTTCTTTCCCTTTATCAACCGAGACTTTATGGTTTTCATATTTTCTTATAATGTAAGTTTCGTCCGGCTGTTTGAAATACATCAATTCAAACGGCGCCAGAATATTCGTCAACGAGATTGGTAAATTTCCTGGCTCAATTCTCCAATCTGCATAATCTAATTCTTTTCCCTTTAATAAACCTCGATCGTCGTTGATTGTCACATGAAAAATAGTTTCAATCTTTTTTAAGGTTTCTGAAACTGGTTTTCTGTAATTTTCATCAGACGTTATTTGCGCATTTGCAAATGTCAATGCAAAAATTGAAAATAATATTGCCTTTCTTATGTTTTTTAATTTCTTCATTTCTTGTTGTTGACATTGGCACACGGATGACGCGGGTTGAGCGGATTTTATTTTGATAGTTAAAAAAAAAATCTGTGTTCATCTGTTGAAATCCGTTTGATCTGTGTGCCAATTTATTTTTATATTTTACATTCAATTGTATATTTTCCTGATTCAAATCTCAGGTATTTAGTTACTTTTCCGTTTACTTTTACTTCTGTACCCGCTGCAATTGGCAATTTTATGGTTGCCGATGTATTCACGGGAATCTCCACTTTCAGAATTAATTTACCATCTTTCTTCTCCCATTCCGAAGCAATATTTCCATAAACAGATTTGTAAGTTGCTTTTACAAAAGTCATATCGCCCACCACTTGAGGCTGAATAAAGAAATGTTTGAAACCCGGATTTTCAGGATCAGGAACAATTCCGGCTAAACTTTGGTAAAACCATTCTTCGATTTGTCCCATCATAAAGTGATTCCATGAATTTCCTTTGCGCGGATCCCATTGTTCGGTTAAAGTAGTCAGCCCAAATTTGATCTGAAAACCATAACCCGGTGCATCGTAATGATTGTTCATTTTATACATCGTCTCGTTTTCGCCATTTTGCGCCAAAGCCTGAAACAAATAACGATTTCCAACATCGCCCGTTGTTAATCTGTCGCCTTTTGCTTTTATATCTGCTAATAAATTCTGCATTACAGCCGCTTTATATTGTGGTTCTACAATATCCATATAAACTGGAACAGCGTTACTAAACTGGCTGTTTGTGCCATATTGTTTGGTTTCGGGATTGAAGAATTCCTTATTGAAAGCGGTTTTAATATCAGAAGCCAAAGTTTCATATTCCGAAATATCTTCTGTTTTGTTCAACAATTTTGCTGCTTTTGCCACCAAACTTGCACCATAAAAATAATGCGAAGTCGCCGAAAGTGCAATCGGACTATTTTTTGAATATCCCGCCGCGTGCGTTCCGTAATCGTACCAATCGCCCAAACCGTGCGACACAATATGATCTTTTGCTTTTGTTCCTAAATAATCCACGTATTTTTTCATTACCGGATAATATTTCTCTAATAAAGAAGCATCGCCATAATATTCATAATACATCCAAGGCAGAATCACTCCGGTTACACCCCATTCCGGTGAATCGGTAAAATCGCCTCCAAAAACCACATATTCAGGAACAATTGTCGGTATTAAACCGTCTTCTCGTTGCGAATCTGAGATGTTTTGCATCGTTGCGGGAATAAAACTTTCGAGATTATAATTGAACATTAAACCCGGTCCGTTTAAGTGAATTTCTTCCAGCCAACCCAATTTTTCACGTTGCGGACAATCGGTAAAAACACTTTGAAAATTACTTTTTATTGAGTTATTGATCAGTTCATGCGCTTTATTAAAAATTGTATTTGAAGATTCAAAAGTTCCTGCTTCGCCAGCGGAATTATAAATGAAATTTGATTTTAAATCCAGCAGCGTCGGCAAGTTTTTATCCTTCGTTTCTTTATAATTGATGTTCTCAATCTGCACATATTGAAAACCGTAGTAACTGAATTTCGGCTGCCATTCTTCTACACCATCTCCTTTTAAAGTATAGTCGTAATAATACGGTTTTCCCGATCTTCCCTGACCAACAGTTCCGTCCTCATTTAACCCTTCGCCAACCCAAACGCGAACGGTTTGTCCTTTTTTTCCTTTTACTTTTATAGTCGTAAATCCCGAAAGATTTTGTCCCATATTAAAAACAAAAAAGTTAGGCTTAAGTTCTTTAAATGACGCAACATCATATTGTTTCTGAATCGTAATGGGCGGTGCAGTCTGTGCTCTTAAAATTCCTTTTGGCGCTTCCTGAACGACAATTTTTTTCCAGTTTGAATCTTTAAATCCTTTTTCATTCCAGTCTTTTTGTTCCAAGTTGGCATTGTAATCTTCTCCTCCAAAAATACTGTTGTAGGTAATTGGACTTTTGCTGTATTTCCAGCTTTCATCCGATTTTATGATTTCTTCAGAGCCATCTTTGTAAACCACTTTCATTTTGAAAAATAAAGTTGGCGGACCAAAACTCACAAAAAACTTGGTATATCGTTCGGCGAGCGTGTTGTACATTCCGTTTCCTAAAAGTACACCAATTACATTTTCTCCTTTTTGCAATTCTTTTGCCGATAATTCATAAGTATTGTAATTGACCGTTTTGTCATAATCTGTCCATAAAGGCGTAAACTCGCTGTTGCCAATCTTCTTCCCGTTAATTGTTAATTCATAATGCCCTAAACCTGAAATATAAACTACAGCTTCTTTGATTTCTTTTGCAATCTTAAAAGGTTTTCGAAGCATAATACTTCTGCGTGACAAAGAATCCGAAGTATTAATTATCGCATCTTTTTTCTCTCTTTTATAAGTTGCCGAGTGGTAATTTCTTCCTTCTGGTAAATGGCTATCTGCTTTTGTAATCGCGCCAATCCAAATTGGTTTTAAATCGGATTCGTTGGGAGCTATTCTGAAAAAAGCGGTTCTACTCCATTTCGACATTTCACCTTCCTGATTCCAAACTTTAACCTTCCAAAAATATTTGGTTTCTGGTTTTAAAGGGCTTCCACCAAAAGCGATATGCAAATTTTGAGTAGCATTTACTCTCAAGCTATTCCAGATATCACCTTCGTCAGTTTTTAGTTTTTCTTCGGATGAAGCAACCAAAATCTGATAGCCAATTTGTGATGCATTTGATTCGTTTGCTACCAATTGCCAGCTAAATCTCGGCTGATTTTGAACCACTGCTAATGGATTATCAGCCATTTCTGTGGTTAGATGTACGGGCAAAATTTGTCCTTTAGAAACTAACGTTACTAAAAGACAAATTACTAATACTATATTTTTGAAATTCTTCATTTCTTATTGTTGAGATTTTTGAACACGGATGAAACGGATTTACTTCGTAAAAACGCGGATAAAAACGGATTTTTTAAAATTGATTTTTTATTCTCATTAAAATAAAAAAATCCGTTTTTATCCGCGTCTTCGCTTTAGCGAATCCGTGTCATCCGCGTTCTATATTTTTTACAACTTTTTCGTAATCAACGACTGAATATTAAAAACTGCTTCGGGAATTAATTTTCCGGTTTGAGGCAGATCATCATAATCATCCGTGTCCGGTGCTGTATCAGGATTTGGAGAATATCTTTGTTCACCTGTGCGGAACATAATTCTCTCAAAACCATCTACCGGAGCATAAAATATTCTTGTTGATTCTTTTTCGTCGTTTACTTTTATCGTGTACGAACGTGTTTTAACGTTCAGTTTCACATTTACTTTATATTCTTTTCCGGCTTCGTATTTGGCGATTGTATTAAAACGCGCACCGGTTTTTGTCTTCAATTGTCCGTCTGAATCAAAAGTTAATCTTACGGCAGGTAAACCTTGTTTGTTTTGAAATTCCACCTGCAATAAACCGTGATTATTTTGTTCTGGTTTAACTGTAAAAGTTACTTCCATTTTCTCTGCAAACGGAATAACACGTTCTGCACGAGCATAATCAAAATTATCCTGATCTCTTAAAGTTAGCCATTTTTTACCATCTTTCTTTTCTATTTTAGTTGAAGCCCAAGATAAATCATAGGTATTCCATAACTTTAATTCTTGTCCGTCTGGAAGTTCATTAAAAATATCATTTGCATTTTCTGTAACAACACTAGTAACCGGAACAGGAATCGACGCTACCCAGATATCTTCTTTGTTTACGCTGTAGCTTACCCAAAGTTTTCCGTCAGGAATGCCGTCACCTTCAGAAATTCCACGAACGTATTGCGGTCCTGCTGATTTGTAGTTTCCGCCATAACGCATCGGACTGATCTCGCCGTGAACTAATAATAAATCTTTGTAATTTAATCCGTCATCACTTGTTGAAATTGCCAAAGGCCAACGATATTCTGATGGATTATAAACAGTCGCATAACGGTTATCAGATGTTTTTTGTCCCCAGATTTTGGCATTGCTGTTTACAAAACCGGGCGCACGAACAGGCATATATTCCCATGATTTTCCGCCATCTTTACTGATCGAAGTCAAAGCGTGTTTCCATAAACCCACCACATCGCCGTTTGGTAAATGATACGAACTAAGCGCTTTATAAGGCTTTTTCAACGGAATTAATTCGTCATCGCGATCGGCTTCTTCCACCCATTGCTGTAAAATCAAAGGATCTGAAAGGATTTCTTCACAGGCTTTTTTCAAACCCTTGTCTTTTGCCTGAGTATAAAAAGGAAAAGCCGATTTCGATTTATCCCATGATTTGTTGTATCTGATGAAATAAATTTCGCCAAAACTTCCGTCTTTTTTAATTTCACGAATCACACGTCCAATTCCTTTTCCGTCGTTTGGATCGTCTTTTTCATCCATGGCGATTCCGTAATATGCCAAAGCAAAAAGTCGTTTGTCTTTTGAAGTATAAAAACCCATTCGTTGGTGCATAATCGCATCCAGATTTTTGGCAATGCCTTCTACGCCTTCTTTTTTCCATCCATCAGGAATATGATAAATAGGAAAAATTACTTTTGGCATTTTCCAGCTCACACCATCTTTTGAAGTCATTATTAATGTCTGACTTGGTGGAATATGTTCTCCTGCAGGATCACTTAAATATTGAAGATAAAAAGTATCATTCCAATACGCCATTGTAGGCTGGTGGTTGTATGTCCATCCAAAACCATCTGCTTTTTCCGGATGTTCACGGCTTGCGCGCATAATTTGTGTAGCGTGAACTCCAACCGCCGGACTTAATTGCCCGTGATGATAATCTACATTTGAAAGTGTTTTACCAACATAACGCACGGTGTCATTTTGCGCATTTACAGCTGTACCAATCAAAAGAATTGCGGCTGTAGTTATGATGTTGGTTTTTATGTTTTGGAAAGTAATCATTGTATTAATCTCTATTTTATCTGCTTGATCTGCTAAATCTGCGAGAGTAATTTTTTCACGCAGATTTAGCAGATCAAGCAGATTTTTAATTTTTAATTCTCAATTTTTAATTAATCTAATCTGTGAAAATTTGTGAAATTTGTGTTTTATTTCTTTTCAATTAATCCTTTTAAAACTTCATCAGAAATTGTTGTAATCGTTCCGTGTTTGTGTCCTTCCGGAAGACTTATTTTTGAAGAAACATCATCAAAATGAACAAAATCTGAAGTACTTAAAGCTTTATAATTTTTTGAACCGTAATTGTCATAATATAAAAGCCAATTTTTATCAACTTTAACAACAGTTGGTCCTTCTGATAAATATTCGGTCAATGGCTCAGAAATTTTTCCGAATGGCCCTAAAGGTGATTTTCCAAAAGCGACTTTTATATTCCGCATAGGTCTTGTGTTGTCTTTCAAAACCAAAACATAATCTTTTTTGCTTTTTTTGACAATCACACAATCGATCACACTAAAACCCGGATTGTAATACAATTTTGTATCTGAGAATGTTTTAAAATCCTTGGTTGTTATATAATACATTCTATGATTATTTTTTTCTTCTTCAACTCCTTTTTCAAATCGAAACGGAATTGTCGATGCCCAAATAATGATATATTCTTTTTTGACATCATCATAAAAAATTTCAGGCGCCCAAACGTTTACAACTTCTGGTTCATTTTTCATTACCGAAATATATTCTTGTTCTGACCAATGAATCAAATCTTTCGAACTCGCATATCCAAAACCATTTCCGCCTTTCCAATCCGTTGTCCAAACCATGTGGTACGTTCCGTCGGCTCCTTTTGTGATAGATGGGTCGCGCATGATTTTACTCGCGCCGATTTCTGGTTTTAAGAATGATCCTTCAAGACCTTTCCAATTGTAACCGTCTTCGCTGTAAGCCAGATACAAACCTTCAGTTGCCGGTTCTCTAAACGACGTAAAAAGATATAAATCTTTCTTTTTCTGCGAATAACTAATCGCAAAAAGACAGAAAGCTAGTATGATGAAGATTTTTTTCATGTTGTTTAATTGAACACTAATTTCACAAATTAACACGAATTGAATTGGTGTAAATTCGTGAAATTAGTGTTGTATTATTATGCTATTCTGTAATTGCTTTTTTATTCAAGTCTTTTCCTTTTTTAACTGCTGTCGTTACATTATTAAAAACATTATTTTTCAGGAAAATGCTTTTAGTTTCTTTTCCATCAGCTTCGATGAAAACATCCGTTGCATTAAATGGAAAATTATTATTAATCATCATATTCGAAACATTATCCAACTTAATAATCGGAACTCCTTTTATTGGTGTTGATGAGCCAACATTGTCTAAAATGATATTTTTTGAATCTGATATTTTGAAAGATGAACCCACTGTTGCGTTTACTTTTACATCATGAAATTCAACATCAGTTGCCGTACTTACCGTAAAACCTTCTTTTCCGTCCATATTAATATTCGAGAACGTTATGTTTTGAATTGGCATTTCGGTAATTCCTAAAATTTGTCCCGCTTTGTTTACATTCGAACCCGTAATATTGCTCATGTGAATGTTTCTGAAAATCGGTGTTTTTTCTGTTACAGGTTCAACTTTGGTGTCTTTATCGTAAAAAAGGCTTAATACAATTGCTTCTTCTTTGATGTTTTTCATTACAATATTATCGACGCGAATATCTTCTACAACGCCGCCTCTTCCTCGCGCTGCTTTGATACGAATTCCGCGATCTGTTCCGTCAAAAACACAGTTTGAAATTGTAATTTTTTTGATTCCTCCCGACATTTCACTTCCAATAACAACACCGCCGTGACCGCTTAACATCGTGCAATTTGTAATAGTTACATTTTCTGTTGCTTTACCATATTTACGTCCGTCTTCATCTCTTCCTGATTTTATGGTGATACAATCATCTCCAACGCTGATATGGCAATTCGAGATATGAACATTGGTACAAGACGAAGGATTAATTCCGTCCGTATTTGGTGAATGCGGATTAAAAATTGAGATCCCTGTTACGGTCACATTATCACAAAATTCAGGATTTATGGTCCAGAAAGGTGAATTTTGAAATGTAACACCTTCTATTAAAATATTTTTGCAGCCATACGCCTGAAAGAAAGAAGGTCTGAAAAACTTTTTGTCAATTGTTCTTTTATAATAATCAGAATAAACGATTCCCTCGTTTTGTTCTTCCCACATTTTTTGGTATTTAGTTTGAGGAATTGGTCCTTTGGCACTTTCAATTCTATATACTTCATTCCACCACGCTTTTCCTTGTCCGTCGATTACGCCTCTTCCTTTTATGGTGATATTTTCTTCATCCTTCGCATAAAATAATGGCGAGAAAGATTTCATTACCAAACCTTCATAACGCATTTCTACATACGGTAAATAATCATCAAAATTGTCTGAGAATTTCAAAAGCGCACCTGAATCTAAATGAATCGTGATGTTGCTTTTTAGTTTTAAAGCGCCTGTTAAATATTCCCCGGAAGGAAAAAAAATTGTTCCACCTCCATTTTTTGATGCTTTTTCAATAGCATTTTGAATGGCTTCGGTACATTTTATTCCTTTGTTGTTTCCTCCTTCGTTTAGGATATTCAGCCAGCCGTCGTTTGCGAAAGCAGTGTTGAAAGTGGTTATGAAACAAAGAATGATTAATATATTTTTCATGTTTGTGTGTTTTGTTTCACGCAGATTTTGCAGATTGCGCAGATCTTTATTCTCGTTTTTTGTCATTTCGAAGGAGGAGAAATGACAAGATTGGAGTTATTCTTTATTTTGTTTTCAAAATCAAAACCCAGTCATTTCCATCTTTTTTATCTCCCAATGGTTGAAATTCCTTTGTTCCTTTATTTTCTATAATTCCAATTTTTGTTTCTTTTCCATTTCTTGGATTGTACCAACTTACGGTTACTTTGTCTCCGGCAATTTTTCCCATATTCAGAATAATTTTTCTACCGTTGTAAGTGTAAATCAAAGCGTATTTTTCTCCTTTTGTAGCCACTAAATAATCGTATTTTTCTCCTTGATTGGCGATTAAGGTTTGATCCGGAATTCTTTCTAAATATGGAAAACTTAACATCAATTTTTTAATGTAAACCATTTGTCCGGCTCCGGGTGCGTTGATGGCAGAATTCCATAATTCTTTGTTTCCGTACGCTGGTTTATCGCCTTTTCTAAACATTTGCATTACAGCATTATGGCCGTATGTATAACCTGCAGCTCCGGCAAATACCGACCAATATCCGTAACGACGAACGTCATTGTCTGTCCATTTTGGCTGTAAAGTATCGTGTAAACCATGCGGAATTCCTTCATAAGATGGTTCTCCGTCAAGCGTAGGTTTTGTTTGTTTTAAAGTTAAATCTCGCTGTACAAATTTGTAATTGTCTTCTTTGAAATTCGTTTTAATTGAATCCTGATCGTATCTTCTGTGACCTGATTGAAACATGTTAAAATCCAGCCAACTCGCATTATGATAATTTTCAGAAGAATCGGTTCTTCCGAAAGGGTGAAAAGTCACCAACTGATCGGGATTATTTGTTTTTAATGTATTTCCGATGGCGTTCCAGATATCCATAAACTCGTTTCCGTGTGTGTCACCACCGTTTAACCAAATCACATTGGTTCTGTTTTTATATCTGTCGGCTAAAAACTTCGCATATTTTTCTGCTTGTTCTTTGCTGACTTTATTTCCTTTTGAAACATTTGTTCCCCAAACGGGAACCATTGCAACGTAGATTCCATTTTTCTGAGCAACATCCAAAGTAAAATCTACGTGATCCCAATAATCGTATTCATCCTTATTATTGAAATTATTTCCTGCAGTGGTTAAGGGTTTAGAAACATCTTCGTTTATCAGGGCGGCATCTCCATAAACATTTACCGCGTTTATATTATGCAAAACCATGACCTGAACAACATTGAAGCCTTTTGCTTTTCGATCCTGAAAATATTTATTTATGCTTTCTCTGTCTAATTTTCCAAATGCCAGCCAGCCTGTATCACCCAACCAAAAGAATGGTTTTTCATCTTCGGTTATGAAATAATGCTGGTTTTTTGACACTTTAATTTTTGGTAAAGCACCTTTTGTTTTTTCTGCAGATTGAGAATATCCGCTTTGCGCTGTGAGCAAAAAGCTTATACAAATGGTGTATAGATATTTAATTTTCAGATTCATTTTGGTTTGGTTTTGGGCCACGGATTTGACGGATTGAACTGGTTTACACTGGTTCTTTTTTTTATTTCACGCAGATTTGGCAGATTGTGCAGATTTAATTTTTAATTCTAATCTGTGTTCATCTGTTTAATCTGTGTCATCCGCGGGCAATTATTTTTTAATTATAAATAGTACTTTTTCTTTTATTTCTGATTGTGGAATTACTACTGTTTTTCCTCCTTTGATGTTTGCTTTTTTAGTGAAATTTCCTGTTGCAGCGTTAATTGCATATACTTCAAAATCTCCTTTGTAAGCAGAAAGATCAAGTGAAACTTCTTTTTCATTTTTGATGTAAAACAGATAACTTTTTCCTGTATTTTCTAATGTCCAGATATTGTCTGAAAACGTATTTCCGGCAACTAATTTCATTTCGCTTAAAGCGGAATAAAACTCAGGAAGCGCAATTTTGGGAATGTTTGATAATGACGCTCCCGCCATTAAAGCCGGCCATCCAAATCTTGACGATCCATCTGTTGAATATAAAATGACTTTTTCAGGATATTTTTCTCGATATTCCCGAACGGCGCGATATACCTGATCGTCTGTTTCTTTTCCGGTTTTTAATTTTCTGGCGTGTTGTCTTGGTGCCAAATTTTTACCTCCTTCTGGCGCATAAGCCGATCCGTCTTCTTTATAATACCAATAACGAATGTCAATTGCGTCTACTGTTTTGGCTCTTTGGGCATCATTCAAAATAGCATCCTGAACATCTTTTGTAGCGCTTAAACCAATAATTGCTTTTTTACTGGTTTCGTCTTTCCATTTTTGAACTTCATCCAACCAGAATTCCATAAAGTGAAGCGGTCCCGTATATTCGGCACTTGTTAACTGAATTACGTTGCTGTTTTCCTGAAAATTTTCTAACGATTTACGAATAAATCCCTGATGTAATTTTCTTCTTGCAGGATTTGTAACATCATAAAATTGTTCTGTCATGAAGATACGTTTGTCTCCTGCATATGGAGGAGGTTCCGGAAAACCTGTACTGTTTATATTGTTTGCAGAACGCCACGGTGAACTCGACCAATGCGCTCCGGCTTCGATAATATTATGTTGAAAATATTGCTGATTGATTAACAATTGTCCTTTGGTTTCTGCTAAATCAGCAAAAAGTGACAAGCGCTCCCAATACCAATCATTGAATTTTGTCAGGTCATATTTACTTAATTGGTCCCAGGCAAAATCCTGTCCGCTTCTGGCAAATGGCTGTTCGTAAAACGGAGGCCAGACATCAGCATCAAAACGGCGAACGCGTTCGTGATCGTCCATTCTTCTTTCGTACCATAAACCGTAATTATGTTCTAAAGCGATCATATTTTTGGTTGTCAAATAATCGGAAACTTCGTCTATATTATCTGTAAATCCGGTTCCGGTTCTTCCCGGAACAAATCTGGTAATATCCGGCAATGACTTAGAAATATCACTATCTCTCAAACTTCCTCTCCACCACGGCACGCTTAATCGATTTCCGGCGATTATTTTATTATCGTAAGTAAGCCAACCGTTTTTTACGATTACTTTTGTATTTGAAATTGTATTTTGTACCGAATTTATCTTTAAATCATTCGCGTTTTTAAGACCTGAATTCTTTGTATCAATTGGATTTAATTTCGAAACCTCGGCAATCCATTCGATTAAACTTTCTTTTGGAGCAACTGAATTTTTAGTTAATTCCTGCGCCACTTCAACAGCCGGACTTGATGAAGGTTCTGAACCTAGATCGTAAATATGAGGATTTACAGGAAGTTTTTCCAGTCTGCTTTCTAACTGTGCATAAAATAAACTTCTCGGATTGATATGACCGTTTACTTCTTTCCAATGGCCGTCGCCAGCCATGATGCCACCCCAAGTTCCAAAAGCCCAGTTTTGCGCTGTTGGCGGATTGTAGCATTCTATTTTTGATGCCGAAGTTTCCCAAATAACACTATTTGCTGCTGTCCAGCCTGCGCCTCGGCCATTTTGTTCTCTGTTGTTGTAACTTAAAGCGTGACCGTCGATATATGAAACTTCAAATAAAACTCCGGTTGCCCAACTGCCAATCGCGCCGCTGTTATTGAAAGGCAAATACGATTCGCATTGAATAAAGACATTCGGGCCTGTTGTTCCAAATCCGCCCACAGCAAAATCGTGATAACCGTATTCAGAATAACAACGCTGAAATAAAGTTTGCTGGCCTTCGGTATAAAAAGTATGTCTTCTAAAACCTGCGATTTCAGAAACGGGTTCGGTTGCAATACAATCTTCAACTGTAATTTGCTGTGCCGATTTTAAAAGTGAAACTGCTCCACCTGCAAAGTGCTTAAAATTGATTTGTTTTACCCAAGCATTTTTTGTGTTTTCGATGCTAATTCCAAACCATCTGTGTTCTTCGTCTTTTGGTTTTGAAGTATCATAAGTTGATTTCAAAAGGATATTTTCGATTCCTATTTGATCGATTCTTCCCGACCATGAATAAGCTGTTACTTTTGCAGTTCCATAAACGTCATCCAAAGTCATGGTTAACGGAGCGTTTAGTGTTACTTCATTTCCATTAATTTTGGTTACCACTCTGTTCCATGAAATATCCCAATCGTCTTTTTTCCAGCCAATCCAACCGGTTTCTGCACCAAAATGATCCATTTTTAGTTCTTTAATCCAATTTGCGGTTAAAGGTTTTGTGATGATAATTTCATCAGACATTTTTAATTTTGAGGCATTTTTTAATTGAATTGTTTTTGTTCCGAGTGGTGTATATTTTGTATTGAATTCGAAAGTTTCAGTTAGTTTTTTATCATCAATTCCTAAAATTCTAATTACGGCTTCTCTTTTTAATCCGGTTCCTAATAAAATAGTTCCGTTTTCATTGTTTCCGCTTCCGCGTAAAACCACTCCAGATTTTCTAATGAATAAAGTTCCGCTGATTTTAAAAATTCCTTTGTCTAAAAGTACAGCACCTCGAAAACCTGATTTGTTTGGCTTTAAATTACTTACATAATCAATCGCTGCCTGAATTCTTTGGGTTGCATCTTCTTCTTGTTTCGGAACAAAAATTTTATTCTCCACATTCGGAATTGCTTTTTCAGAAGCCATATATCCTGCGTATGAAAAATCAGGAATTTGATTTCCTTTTGCGTCTGCGGTGAAAGAAAGTTTGCCTTCTTTGGTTTTTACGATATCTGGAAATGTATTTTGTGCTGTTCCAATAATACTGAAAAACACCGCGAAACCAGATAAAATTATTTTATCTTTTTGAAGTGAGATTCTATTTTTTAGTTGAATGAAATTCATTTCTATTTTTGACTTTCTTAGACTTCTTAAATTTAAGATTTCTTAGATTATTATTTTCAAACTAAATTTACACAATCCTGTAATTTCGACGGAGAAGAAATCACATAAAGTGAAGACATACAGTTCGTCGCTCTCTGGATGCGATTTCTCCTCCGTCGAAATGACACTAGAAGCTGAAAAAAGATTTGCGAATACTATGTGTAGAATGGATTAAAATCCATCCCTACAATATGATCCGTTCCTCCGGAACTCTTATTATCTTTTCTCTATATTCTTTATTCTATCTTCTAAATTTACTGCAATAATACTTTTGATAACGTATCGGTATTATTTTCAAATTTTGTCCAATCCGTTTTTCCTTTTGGATCTATGTTATTAAAATATTTTTCAATATTGGTATAACCGTCTCCGTTTGCATCTTTATTTGCATCTGATGGATCATTTGGATTTAAACCAAATTTCTTTTCCCAGGCATCTGCAATTCCATCATTATCAGAATCTTTATATGCTTTTCCTTTATATTCCGGATAACCTCCAACCTGATTTGGGTTCGTGATGATTCCTTTTTTATAAGAATCAGCTGGTAATCTTCTTTTGATAAATTCCTTACCAATTGTATTTTCCAAACCGTCTTTTGCTTCAATTTTTCCGGTGCGCACTTGTTTGATTATTCTTTCGTCGACTGCATCTCTTTTTGGCAAGGTTGCCCCAACATTTTTCAATACAAATTCATACGCTTCTTCTGCTTTCATGATTGTAATGTTTGGCATTGAAAACGGTTTTGGCTGTTTAATTAACTCTAAATAATTTTTAGTTTCAGCTTCTGAGTGATCCTCCAATTGTACGCCGCCGTTCCAATTGTCTTTTGTAACTTCTGGAGAACCAACGATATAATTTCCGTCAACATAGGCTCTTCCGTATGTTTGTGGTTTCATATATCCAGATTCAGGTTTTAAAATTCTGTAACGAATTGGCTGATCTGTTGGTGTAATTGGTCCCGGCTTGAAATAATTATTGATGATGTTGAACATCGAACGATAATCTCCTCCGTCAAGAGAACGATTCCACCAATTGAAAATCACATTATTCACAAAATTAAAATCACCATACATTCCGATAGACGCATTTCTTGAAATATTATCCGCCCACAAGTTACGCATAAATGTGCTGTTTAATCCGCCAATTGTACTTCCGAAAGCGTGATTATATGTATCTAAACCTTCTGATGAAATGGTGTTTTGAATGGTAATATTACAAGCGGGTAATTTTTCCAGTTTTGATTTATCATTGGCCTGAAACTGATGTCTGTATAAAGAAATATTTTCGTCTAATCCCCAGCTTACAGAGCAATGGTCTACGATAATATTCCCGATTGGATTTCCTCCAAGTGCATCATCTCTACGGGTAACTTCTGTAGCGCCTCTGCGAAAACGCATGTATCTGATGATAACGTCATGTGTATCAATTTCTAACGTTTCTCCGGCAATACAAATTCCGTCACCGGGAGCAGTCTGACCTGCAATGGTAACATACGGAGCACGCATGCTGATTCTCTTTTTTAACTGAATAATTCCTGAAACATTAAATACGATTGTTCTTGCTCCAACGGCTTCACATGCTTCACGAAAAGTTCCTTTACCACTGTCTTCCAGACTTGTTACTACAAATATTTTCCCACCTCTTCCGCCTGGGGTAAAAGCGCCGCCGCCCTCAGCTCCGGGAAAAGCAGGAATATCGGCATGAACAAAATCTTTTGGATAAGAGGCCCACGGTAAATACGGGCGTCCCAATTTTGCTTCGGCCTGAATAATATTATAATTGCTTGTCCAGATTTCAGCTAATCTTTTTTCTTCATCGGCTAAAATCGCATCGGTTTTATCCTGAAGCGGTTTTGGAATTTCGGGATATTGCGCATACGCGGAAGAAAAGAAAGAACAGAATGATATGATCATTATTGTTCGCTTTATGCTGATTTTTAGAAATTTATTTTCCATTAGAATCTTATTTTTAGTTCTTAGTAATTAGTCCTTAGAATCGTACTCATTTTTAACTAATCACTAAGGACTAATTACTAAGAACTCTTAAATTATTTACCCGATTTGGCTTTTTCTCGTTCTTCCAAACGTTTATGCCAATCGGCACTTTCTTTATTTAGGTCGTAACCTTCTTTCGATAAATAATTGTTGATTCTTCCTTTGTACTTTCCAAACCACCCATGTTTTTCTTTAGATGATCCTCCATCCATTGCAAATTCTCTGGCTTCGACTAAAGCTTTGTAGATGTAATCTTTTTGTTCTGCGGTTAAATTTGGCAGCATATCGTTGTAACCTGCAACGGTAATTGGCAATACGCCATAGGTCATTCCGTCTTTTACTGCTATTATTTTATCTTCAGATAATTGCGTTCCTAATTTTTTTAAATAAGATTTGTGCAGTTTTTCAATTTCTTTATCTGCAGTTCCTTTTAATTTATCAACTTTTTCATTTTGTATTTCTTTAGACAAACTGCTGTCTTCTTTTATTTTTTTAATTTCAGCATCTCTTCCATCCTGAATTTCGCTTAAGTCTCTAAATTGCTGTGCGATAATTTCTGTAACTGTTTTTTCTTTTTCAGGATTTGCCAAAGCAAGTTTGGTTACAATTTTAGCGGCTCTTTCGTTGGTAACGTTGATATATACCGGATCTATTTTTTTTTGTGCGATGCTATTAAAGAATACCAATAACATTAATAGTACACTTATTTTTTTTATTGATTTCATTTTTAATAAATTATAAATTACAATCACTATAAATCTGCGTGATCTGCTAAATCTGCATGCTAATTTTTTTCTTACGCAGATTTGGCAGATTCAGGAGATTTTTTCTTTATTAATCTTGTAAAGATTTTGTTAGCGTCTCTTGATTATTACTTAAATCTTTCCAGTCTACTTTTTTAGTTGGATCGATTCCGTTAATGTAATCTTCGATGTTTGTATATCCGTCGTTGTTTGAATCTAGTTTGGCATCAGCTGGATCATTTGGATTTAAACCATGTTTTTTCTCCCATTTATCAGGGATACCATCTTTGTCTGTATCAACATAAGGTTTTCCTTTATATTCCGGATATCCTCCAACCTGAGAAATATCTGTAATGATTCCTTTTTTATAAGAATCCATCGGCAAACGTCTGTGTTCGAACTGATAAAATTCTTTTTTCTCTAATCCTTTTGCATATTCAGGAACTCCGGTTTTTACGGTTCTTACGATTCTTTCGTCTACTTTATCTCTGATTGGTAAAGTTGCTCCAACATTTTTCAATACATATTCATACGCTTCGTCAGCTTTCATAAATGGGCGAAACCAAGGCATTGGAAAAGGTTTGTCACTTTTCATTTTATCAAAATAAACTTTGGCTTCATCATAAGTCATTAATTCGCCTTTTTTATTTTCGATTTGAATTCCGCCATCCCAGTTGTCTTTGGTTACTTTTTCATTTCCGTTTACAATGTTTCCATTTACATAAGCTCTTCCAAAAACCATATAAGGCAATTTACTTCTTCCTGATTCCGGTTTTAAGATTCTGTAGCTAATTGGCTCGGCCAAATTAGTTACCGGACCTGGTTTGTAAAAGTTGTTCATGATGTTGTAGTTTGCTGTATAATCACCACCATCTGTAGATCTGTTATACCAGTTGAAAACTACATTGTTTGCAAAATTGAAAATACCATTCCATCCAATTGAAGGATTTCTTCCGGCATTATTTGCCCACATGTTTCTAATAAAAGCACAATTTTCTCCGCCTAAAGTACTTCCGAAAGCATGGTTGTAAGTATCTAAAGCTTCTCCGAATAAACTGTTTTGGATTGTAATATTTACTGTACCTACTTTTACATCCTGATAACCCGCACCCGGACTGTACATATGTCTGTACATTGACATGTTTTCATCTAATCCCCAAGTTGCAGAAACGTGATCGATCATGATATTTCCAACAGGGTTTCCTCCAATGGCATCGTCACGACGTCCTACGAAAGTTTCTCCTCTACGGAAACGCATATGTCTGATTATTACGTCATGAGTATTGATCCAAACTGATTCTCCTGCCACACAAATTCCATCACCAGGAGCAGTTTGTCCTGCAATAGTAATATAAGGTGCACGAATGATTAGCGGACTTTTGATTCTGATAATTCCTGAAACATTAAAAACTATTATTCTTGCTCCACCTTTTTCGCACGCTTCACGTAAAGTTCCAGGTCCGCTGTCTTCAAGACTCGTAACGGTGTAAATATTTCCGCCACGTCCTCCAAAAGTGTACATTCCGCCTCCTTCTGCACCAGGGAAAGCTGGAATTTCTGCCTGTGGTAAATCATTTGGTCTAGATGCCCACGGAATAAATGGTTTACCGTGTTTGGCTTCTTCCTCAATAATTACAAGCGCTTTTTCCCAGGCTTCATCTGAACGTTTTTCAGCTTCATCCATAATAACTTTGGATTGCGCCTGAACTTCAGGACTTATTTTGGGATACTGCGCAAAACATTGGAAACTTCCTAAAAACAATAGGAAAAGAGCCGATAAAGTGAAATTTTTCATACTAATTTTTAATTTTGGTAATTCTTTTTAAACAAATCACCTGTATTTTTTAGAAATACAGGTGAAATTGTTTGTCATTATTTTGATATTATATTGTATTAGAAATATCTAAAACGATTAGACGTTTCTATAATTTAATTTAATCCTGATAGTTGAAAGTTCCCTCTCCGCCTGAAGCATCTTTCCAGCCGATGGTTTGTGTTAACCATGGATTTTGAGATAAAACAGTATTTTGCAAGCCCATAATGTAGTAGTTAGGATTAAATTTAATCTGAACTGCTACATTATTAACATTATCCATAGGGGTTGGCGGTGCTGCGAGTACAAAATTAGTAGTGTAAAATGTTGCCAAAGCTGCTAACTGTGTTTGAAAACTAGCTGCGTCAGGATCTACAGAAATACTTGCACGGGAAGCCGTTAAAGGATCGGCACTCGTTGCCGTATTTTTGTATTGCAAATAATTCCCTGTACGTTGTGTCCCGTTTATTGGCTGTAAACCTAATTTACTAATAGTACTTCCGCTAGTTGTTCCCGGAAGTGTAGTGTTATCATAAAGCATCCAGCGTTGGATATCCCAAAAACGTTTTCCTTCGTAAGCTAACTCCACTCTTCTTTCGTATAAAACAGCTTCTATTGCTGCATATTTATCTGCCAATGTTCCAATCCCGTAATTGTTTCCAGCATCAATTCCTACTCTTTTTCTAATTCTTCCTAAATAAGCTGTAGCATTACCAGTTTGTCCAAGTGCTGCATAACATTCGGCAATATTTAATAATAATTCTGCATAACGGTATTCTAGAATATCGTTTCCTGAGTATTGAAAACTACTTGCGTTAGTAGCTGTAACATCTGTCATTTTTCTAACAAATGCAGGACTTGTTTCATTATTCGAATCACTATAATAAACTTTTTTTGCATTATCTAACCAAGTGTAAGCCCAAACAACAGGTTTAGCGTTTTCTTTATAATCCCATTTAGCACCTGAAAAAGCAAATGTTCTGTAAAATCTAGGGTCACGATTTAAGAAGAAAAGAAAAGGATCATAATTCGCAGCTGTAGGTCTTCTTCCATCAGCCAATGGAAATAAATCGATCATTTCTTTAGGAGCTTCAAGAGCACCTGTTCCTCCCTGGCTTATTGGGCGAATAGCTTTCTCCCAAGAGTTATTCATTGCTACATTGCTATTTGTAACTGTTAAAAGCTGAGTTGTAATCGCTTCAGAACAGAAAGCATTAGCACCAAGTGCAAACATATTTTGCCAGTCTTTTGCTGAATTTCCATAAAGTCCGTATCCAGCTCCTGATAATACAGTCTCTGCTTCTAAACCAGCTTTTAATGCTGCTTCCCAACGATCATTAGAACCATCCCAATTTTTATTAAATAATGGGCTTGCGTATGTTAGTAATACTCTTGATTTTACTGCTAATGCCGCTCCTTTAGTAACACGACCGTATTCACCTGCCCAATTTGCAGGCAATAAACTTGCAGCCATATCTAAATCTTTTACAATTTGCTCTACAACCTGAGTTACTGTAGCTCTTGGCACTTTAATTTCTGGATTTACTGAATTTGGTGTCTGAATTTCTGTAACGATTGGAACTCCTCCATACACTTTCATTAAATCAAAGTACTGAACAGCACGTAAATAATACAATTGTCCTTTTGCCTGATCGCGAAATGTCTTGTCTAAATTTGCTCCTTTTACATCGATTTCTGCGATGAAAGAGTTACAATCTCTAATTCTGTTATAAGGAACGTTATTGATTTTGTCTTCTAATTTTCCTCCGTAATAACCAGATCCGTCAGCCGCATTTACATATGTAATTGTTGGGTTAATAAGAGGTTGTATTCCTCCTACTTCTTCCGTCATTTTAGAATATACATCTGTAAAAGATCCTACCAAACTTTGATTTGGAGATTTAAAAGCCGAATAATAATCGAAGTAAACGTTATTAACGTACCAGGTCGCTTTTTCCTGACTTTGATAAAATGAGTCATCTACACTTCCGTAATTTTTCTTGTCTTCCAAAAAATTATCACTACAAGAAGTACTAAGCACTGCGAGAAGTGCTATAGTTATATATTTATTAATTTTTAGTTTCATCTTCAGTATTAATTAAATTAGAATGTAATGTTTAAAGTAACCGCCCATGTTCTAAGCGTTGGATAATTCTCAGAAGAGCTATCGTACATATTGCGGTAGTGATCCGGATAAGGATTGTATAAATCCCAAAGGTTATTACCGGTTACCCCAACTGACCATTTTGCAATTTTAATTTTATCCAAAAGATCTTTTGGCATATCAAATCCTAAAGTTAAATTTCTCACTGTACAACGGAAAGTATCTAATTGCCAGAAATCAGATGGTACTGCTATATATTCCTGATTAGCTAAATTAGGATATTTACCATCCAGGTTATCATCAGCATACATGTCGTTCCAGAAAGTTTCTCTTGCCCACATATTGTGTGTAGAACCTGTTCCTTGTTTTACAACATCTATTGCACGGTAACCGCCCCAAGATGTTCCAATTTGTGTTTTGAAGAAAAATGATTTATATCTTCCTCCTAAATTTGTAGTAAATCCGTAAGTTCTGTTACTATTAACCAATTTCACATAATCCTCATTTTTTTGAATTTGTCCGTTTGGTCCAGCCTGAGTACCGTCTTTATCATTGAATTGTCCTCCGGCATCTTCATAAGCCAACATTCCTCGTCTCATATTTGATACAGAAGAGATTCCCATATAATTTGGTGCACCACCTGCAGCAGTTGCACGTTCTGTTAAATAAGACCAATAATTGGCAACATCTTGATCTGTACGTAAGATACCATCTCCTGTTGAAGTTCCTTTCCATGTTTTGAAACCCCATTGTGGAAAAAATGTAGACTGTCCTGCTTGTACCAGATTATTTGATGGATGCATTAAAGGTGGCTCAGGGAATTTCTTAACTTCATTATCAGAATATCCAAAGTTCACTCCAACATTATAAGTGAAGTTTTGGTTGATTTTATCCTTCCAGCCTAAGCTAAATTCTGCTCCCCATGAATCAATTGCTGCGTAATTTTCTTCAGCATATCCTCCACCTACAGAAATTGGCACGCCTACTACGCCAGCCATCGTAGTTAACATATCCTTAGATTTATCATAGTAAAAATCAGCTGTTAAAGACAATCTGTTTTTTAATAAACTTACATCAAGACCTAAGTTATTTTTTATCGTTGTATCCCATCCTACATTTCTGTTTGGTTCTACTCTAGGAGTCACAGAACCGCCAAACAATCCTCCGTTTGATCCAAACTGAAAACCTTTGTCTGCATTTACATCATACAATTTCATCCATCTCCATGGACCAATATTATCATTTCCTGTTTTACCAATAGAGTAACGTACTTTAAGAAAATCGATCCAGGATACATTATCAGTAAACCAGTTTTCTTTTGAAACAATCCATCCTGCCTGAAGGGAAGGGAAGAATCCCCAATAGTTTTCAGGAGCAAACTTTGTAGATGCATCACTTCTAAAAAGGAACTGAAGCATATATCGTGATTTATAACTGTAATTAACACGTCCTAAATAAGATAATGTTCCCTGCTCTCCTTTTAATGCTGTTGAATTTGTAGTTAAAGTCCCTGCAGTCTGGTAAGAGCCTGCATAATCTTTACCTGTATTTTCAAATGCCAAACGTGTACTGTTAAACTCTGTTTCTGAACGTTCTACAGAGAACATTGCGCCAATTTCATGATTGTCAAATGTTCTGTTATAATCCATAAAGAAGTTGGCTTGTACCGATTTTGAATCAAAACTATCATAATAAACTCTGGCACTACGTGTATTGGTTTCAATTGAGTAATAATTATGAACGCCATCATTTGTAGTTGTTGGTAACGCTGCACTTGCTAAGTGATTATCTAATTTTTCGTAACCCATTATTCTTGCCAAATCATACGGTAATGCTACTTGTTCTGTACTTTCTGAAGTTTGAGTTCTGGAATAAGTTCCTTTAAGGGATAATCCTTTAATAAAAGGAACTTTCCAGTTAAGTGACATATTTACATTATAAGAAAAGTCACTTGAAATTTGTTTAGAACCATTGTTTAATGTGGCAAAATAATTATATCCTGCAATCGTATTGTTTGCATTTGCATTACCTAAAGTACCAGTGGTACGAGGAAACGGCGACATATAATATGGTTTGTCATTAACAATCGTTTCCCATGGAATGTATTTTGGCATGTGAAGCAAAAATCCGTAATCAGCCTGTTCTCCACCTGATGCAGAAGCATAACTACTATCATTAATACCTGACGAAGCCTTAGTAAATGATTTTTCTATATCTCCTGAGTTTCCTGAAACAGCTGCCGAAAAATCTAAAGAACTTGTAATTTTTGCTGTCATTCCGGTGCGGAAATTCCATTTATTATAATCTTGCTTTCCTAAGTTTGGTCCTTGTGTAAAGTAATTGATTCCTGCAAAATAGGTTGCTTTTTCTGTACCACCTGTTACATTTAAGGTATGTTTTTGCTGAATTGCCGGTTTCCAGGCTTCTTTTAACCAGTCATAATTCAAACCTTTCATTTCTTCTAATTCTGTTGGATTAAAAAGATATGATCCATTTGTACCTATATTATTTCCTCCTGTAAAAAATCTATTGGAAAAAACACCGTAATCATACGCGCTCATTGTTTTACTATGACTAACAGCATCGTTTACAGCAAACTGGCTAAAATAATTAAATGAAGGCACACCGCTTTTTCCTCTTTTAGTTTTTACTACAATTGCTCCTTGAGATGCACGAGAACCATAAATTGCCGCAGATGCGTCTTTTAACACTGTCATACTTTCTATCTCAGAAGGATCTAATCTGTTAAACGCTTCCATAGAAGGCCTACCAGTAGTTGGATCGATCTGAATCATATCGTCAATTACAATTAATGGTGTTTTTGAGCTACCATCTTTAGAAAAACCATACGTTTGACGAATCTCCAATGAACCTGAATCACCAGGACGTCCTCCTCCATCGATAACATTCATACCCGGAACCAAGCCTCTTAATGCGTCAGATAAATTTGAAACCGGAAGCTCCTGAATATCCGAAGCATTTATAGTAGCGATAGCTCCGGTAAGTTTCTCTTTTTTCTGAGTTCCGTAACCTACAACTACAATGTTTTGTAACTCATTAGAATCTTCTGCTAGTTTAGCATTTACTATTGTACGACCTGTAATGGCTATTTCTTGTTTTCTCATTCCGATGAAAGAAAAAACTAAAGTTGCATTTGGCTTAACTTTAATTGAATATGAACCATTAAAATCAGTCGTAACCGAATTCTTTGTAGATTTCTCTGTTACGTTGACCCCTGGAAGCAATCCTGATACATTATCAGTAACTGTTCCTGTTACGGTTACAGTGTTTGAAGTTTGAGCATAACTCACTATGCTCATTAGTGCAAACAAAAGAAAACTACATCTCTTTAAAAGTGCTTGTTTCATAAATGTTTTTGTTTTGGTTAGGTTATTAGTTTAGTCAGTTTTTCAAATAAAAGAAATATTGTATTTTGATTGTTTTAACATTAAAAGGTTAAATGTTAAAAATACATTTATTTATTTGTGATCCAAAAATATAACGATTGCGTATTACAAGTGTCCTGTGCTATCCTGTTTCAATAGTATTATCTGAAAAAAAACTATCTAAAAAAACAATATTAATAAAAAAAAGAAAGAAAAAATGTACGTAAGGAAAAAAACAAGAAAAAGGTTTGAACATTATTGAATATCCAAACCTTTTTTAAGTAGAAAACCGAAAAATAATCAGCAAAATTAATTGTAAGCTATTTATTCATTAAAAATCAGTTCATCTGTCGCTGACTTTAAGTGCGTTACATTTAATATTTTTATAAGAAAGAATTAAAATAAACAATACAAATCTGAATAAAAAACCTACAGAAATTAAAAAACCGCTAGTATAACACTAAATGTTAATTTTTATTGAAGTTTATCAAGCTTTTTTAACTTTTAAACGTAAATTCTTATTAATAGCATTTTGTAATCGTTTAATATAAACTTTTAATATGGCAGCCAAACCGTCATTTCACTTTTCCCGTCATTTCCCCACGCAAAATATGGAATCAATTTTAAGTTATATTCTTTAGTTTTTTTCGCAGATAATGGCTGATAAAGCTTTTTATTCCAATCTGAGTTCTGATCTGTAAATGAAGTTGCGTTTATAGTTAGCAGTTTTCTATTGTTTAATTCTATAAAACTTGTTGTAAATTGAGAATTAGCATTTAAAACAACCTCATTAATGCTCGTATTTTCAGGAAGCTGATTTGACTCTAAACAATAAACAATAGGGCCTCTTTTTACGGCAATTTGATTTTTTATTTCTTCCACCAACGGATTTGCCTGCATTAATTCAACTGGCATTGGAATATTCAATTCGATAATATCTCCTTTTTTCCATTTCTGATTTATTTTAGAATAAGTTCCCGAAACAACCGCAGTATTATTTTTTTTATTATTTATTGAAATTTCGGCATTTTGACTCCAACCCGGAATTCTCAATAAAAAATCATATGCTGAATTTGGTGCTTTTACAATTTTCAAAGTAATTTTTCCATCCCACGGATAATTCGTTTGCTGTTCTATTTCTATTTTCTCGCCGTTTGGTAAAGTTGTTTTTAAAGAATTGCTTCCGTATAAATTCACATACAATCCTTCTTTTGAAAAACTATAAGCATAATTACTAACCTCAGCAATAGTTCTGGTCACGTTTGGCGCGCAACAATTAGAAAGCGCAATATACCCTTCACGCTCTTTGCTCCATCTTTGTTTAAAAGGCAAATCTTTAGAAACATTCAGTGGATTATTATAGCAAAATTTTGTTCCTTCTAAACTCATTCCTGATAAAACACTATTATAAAGTGCCAACTCTACAATATCTGCATATTTGGCATCGCCCGTAATTTGAAGCATTCTCCAATTCCACAAAACATTCCCAATATTGGCGCAGGTTTCTGTGTGAGCCGTAGCATTTGGCAACTGAAAAGGTCTGCCGTAAGCCTGATGAATTTTCTGCACATCTGTTGGGTTGTAAGATGTTCCGTCTGGAGAAACACCATCATACAAAGCTCCGCAAGCTCCGGTAATGTACATTTTTCTATAAGTTACATCATCCCAAATAGATTCCAGATTGTCTAGTAATTTCTTTTCTCCGGTTTCTGCATACAAATCTGCAACGCCGGCATAAAGATAATTTGCCCTAACGGCGTGCCCCATTGCGGTGGTTTGCTGTCTAAACGGAATCCTGTCCTGATTATCATCGGTTCCGTCATTTGTGGTTCCGCGAATATCAATTAGATTATTGGCCAATTCGAGATATTTGGGATTTTTGGTTGTACGATACATTTCGACAATTCCCATATAATGCGATGGACAAATGGCATTTCGAGCCAATTCAGGAGATGCTTTTTTGTAGAAATCATACAGATAATCCGCCACACCTTTTGCAATATCCAAAAAGTTAGTTTTTCCGGTCGCGCGATAATGAATACAAGCTGCCGTCATTAAATGCCCCATATTGTATTTCTCAAAACCCAATTGCTTTTTTACTTCTTCCGGACCTAAAGTTCCCCAACGCTCATCGATTAAAACCGGAGTATGAATGTAACCGTCTTTGCGCTGCACTTTCGCGAAAAGCGCAATCGCTTTATCCATTTCTGCATCTAATTTTTTGTCTTTGGTTACCGCATAAGTTGCCGCCATGCCTTCAAAAATTTTATAGAAATCACCGTCATGAAAAGAAGGCCCTTTAAAAGTTCCTTTACTTTCTCCGGCTGCAATTTCAAAATTTTTATAAGCGTGTGAAATCGAATCGTTATGATACAAATCCCACATATAAGGCAATGTGTTTTTGGTTTCAACATCAAATTGTTCTTTCCAAAAACCGTCTGTCCATTTTACATCTTCTAAACTCACACTTTGCAATTTAGAATACGGGCTGTTTGAATTGGCAACCAAACCTTTATTCTGAGCAAAGAATGAAGTTGAAATTAAAAACGTTGATATGATGATATTCTTTTTCATTTTGATGATTTTGTATTGTGACAATTTGAACACGGATGACGCGGATTGCTAAAGCAAAACGCGGATTATCGCGGATTTTTTGATCTGCTTGATCTGCTAAATCTGCGTGCTACTATTTTTCACGCAGATTTAAAAAGATTTAAGCAAATTTTTCATTTGAATTAATTAAAAAAATCCGCGGCAATCCGTTTAATCCGTGTCATCCGCGTGCCATTTTTTATTTTACAAAGAAATTTATAGTACGGCTCATAGAATCTCCGTCAGCATCTTTAACGGTAATTACAACAGATGCAAATCCTTTTTCTATTGCCGTAAACTGAATGTCTTTTCCTTTTAAAACTACTTTTCCATTTTTAAGATCAGAGAAAGTATAAACCGGTTTGTTCTCATATCCTCTAAAATAATCAGCCGCAGAAAGTGCTGCCTTTTCTCCAGAATTAATAAAGAAATGTGGTTGCGCCATCCAGTCTAAATATTCGTCAAGTTGTGTAAAACCATCTTTATCCGCATCCAGATTTGTATCTGTAAAATCGTCTGCTTTAGAATTTTCGTTTAAACCTTTTGCCATTTCCCACCAATTTGGCAATCCATCATGATCTGTATCCCAATTTTCTGGACGCTTTTCACTTGCATATTCTCCCAAATCCCCTAAATCTTTTTCAGAATCAATCATTCCGCCCAAACCGCTTTTGCTTCCTTTATAAGTAAAAGTTCCTTTTAAAGTTTCCTCAATAATTCTATTATCGTGTTTATCAAAAAACGGTTCACTCGCTCCAACATCCGAAAGGACATTTTTGTAAGCGCCTTTTGCAGTTTCTGTTTTTACATAAGATTCGAAAAACGGCTTATCAACAAACGTTTCATATTTTACAATTTCATTATGCGAAATAGTAGATGTTCTGCCTTTTTCCTGATTTTTTTCATCAAAATGACCCTGCATAATATTTCCATCAAAATAATAACGCTGCATTCCTTTTCCAACACCTTCATGTTGTGCATTTAAAGCAAAGAAATATTTAGTTGAAGCGCCTGGTTTGTAATAATTATTTACAAAATTTACTTCGTTGGCGCCTCCGTCAGTCGTTCTTTGTCCCCAGTTGTAAACCACATTATTTCTAATATCCAGTCTTCCTGTATAATATCCGTCTCCGTTTAAACCGCCGCCAATACTCCAGTTTCTTCCGTAATTATGAGCCAGTAAATTGTGGTGAAAACTACCAATATCACCGCCAATCGTTGCTGCAAAACCGTGCATTTTTCCCACTTCATATTTGTCATGTCCCGCAACATTCAATGCTTCAGAAATTAAGGTTCGCTGTAAAGTAATATTGTGCGCACTACGCGAACTGAACGATTCGTCGATGGTCCAGCTGATAGAACAGTGATCTATAATACTGTGATTTGCTCCCGTAAGTCCCATTCCGTCGTAGGTTTTTCCGCTTCCAATTCTCACTTTCAAAAATCGAATAATTCCATCATTACCTGTTAAACCAACTGGAGCTTTGCTAATTGTAATTCCTTCACCCGGCGCCGTTTGTCCTGCAATTGTGATGTACGGATTATTGACAACCAAACGATCTTCTAATTTTATATTTCCAGAAACATTAAAAACAATTGTTTTGGGACCAGTTCCTTCATTTACCGCGGCACGGAAACTTCCAGGACCGTTGTCATTTAAGTTGGTAACCTCAACAACTCTTCCGCCTCTTCCTCCAACAGCAAAACGACCGTAACCTTCTGCACCCGGAAAAGCCAATTGTGCAGGCTTGAAAGACCAAACGGTTCCCAAAGTTGCATTTCCTTTTGCATCAACTTCATCAACGCGCCAGTAATAGGTTGTCATGCTGTATAAATCTGAAACTGCAAATTTGGTATCGGTTTGTTTTCCTTTAAATTCCGGTGATTTTTCAGTTGCATTTGTAACTGCTTTTTGATCTGTTCCGAAAAATAAATGATGTAAAACAGCATCTCCTGAAGCTTTCCAACTCAATAAAAATTTATCGCCTAAAACAACGTGTTCGTCTCGGTTTTCGGGTTTTGGCGTATGTGCTTGTTTTTTAAGATTTGGTGTATCAATTTCAAATCCGTTGATGACCATTTGCTGAATTAAATCAGGTGCTTTCGAATCTAATTCAAAACGAATCACCACATTTTTTCCTGCCTGAGCCTTAAATTCAATGTAGGCCGTAGCAGAATTAATAGTCGAAGTTTCTCTGTTAGTCGGAATTATAGTTTCCACCAATTTATTGTCTACATAAATTTTTATCGGAGCAAATGTTTTTCCTTCGATTTTGTCGAAAGTATTATGAAAAGTCAGTAGCGAATGTTGTCCGGTTTTTAATCCGCCGATTGTAAGTTCCAGACTTTTATCCGTAACCAAACCGTCGCTTGTTAACCTACTGTAAAATGGTGCACTCATTCCAACTTTGAACCATTTCGACGAAAAATTTCCTTTTAATTTGAATGTTACATTATTAAAAGATTTCTCCGCTTCGGTTTGTTCTGTTATGGGCCATGAACTGTAATTCGGATCGCCTACTTCTTCAACTCTTCTTCCCGAAAAATCAAAATCGACTTTTACAATTTGTTTTTCAGAGGATTGCGCTTGTGCATTTGTGGCAAAAAGCAGGCACAAAACTGTGGCGCTTATTATTTTTTTGATCATTGTGGTTGGTGCTACTAGTTAGTTTAATTTTTGCTTTTCTTCTATCGAAATCCCTAAGAGATTTATAATATCTTTTTCTCTTTCTTTCGGATTTATATTTATAATTTTTGTATTTCCGTTTTGAAGTTCAACTTCAATAATTGTATTTCGAGTTGCATGTAATTTAAAATGAACATTCCAGTTTTTGGGCCATGCCGGAAAAAGATAAATTTTTCCATTCGCTTCCTGCAAAAGCATTTCCTGCATGCCAATCATTCCTGCGCCTCCCCAATTATGATCCGGAACCCAGTCAAAACCCGGACCCCAAAAAGCCGGAAATCGTCGCCCCGAATCACTCATTTTTAAGAGATTGTATTTTGAAGCTTCTTCGGTTAAACCTAATCTTGCAGCAAAAACATTATCTTGTTTCCATCCAATATGACTTCTGAATTTTATTGCATCGGTATCATATTTCCAGGTATTCAAAGCGGTTTCTAAATCTGGTTTTCCAATGCCGTAAATTCCCCACGGATAAACCGGATACAATTGCGGCACTTCAGAATTATTGACTCTTTCCCAAGATTTTGCAGGAACCAATACTTTATGATTGTCGATTTGACCAAAGTTTAAAGGCGGAATTCTTGTCGGAAAATCAATTAAATATGCTGCATCTTCGACTGATAATTGTTCGGAAGAAAGACTTAAAAGATTATCTGTAATTACCTGTAAAGCCGAAATTGTACTATTAGCATTATTTGCCATTTTATATGTTTCGGCACCAGAACCGGGAAATAAAATCAGTTTTCCATTTCCGTCCAATGCTTTTCTACCTCTTTGTTTGGCGAGATATTGATAATGTTCATCAAAAAAACGAAGGCAACTTATGATAAACGAATTGTATTTTTGAATATCTTCTCCAGCATATTCTTTTTGCTGTAACATCATTTGGCAGAATTCAAAAACCGTATCCCATTCATATTCCAGCCATGCATTATATTCCATTCCAGGGTCGTAATCTGAGGGACGTTTCCATTCGTATTCGGCAGGATTTGGTAAACCGAAATTTTCCAACTGTTCTGTAAAAGCTGCTCCGCCGTGTTTCCAATAAACCTGAGAACGCAATTCGGCATTTTTTTGGAGACTTAAATAATAATCCAATTGCGATTTCATCATATCAAAATCACCACTTTTTACCATCGGAAAATAAACCAGTCTTTGATTTTGAGCTGTCATCGTTCCTCCGCCCCAATTTCTGAAATCGGGTGTGAAATTTAAATCCCGATTCGTAAAAACCGGATCAACGGTAAATAATCCGCCGTTGAATTTTGTTGGATATTTTCCATAAGCGTTGCAACCCAACATGTATCGAAACAATTGATAATTTTTTCCGATTTGATAAACTGAATCTTGTTGAGAAGAATTGTTCTTTTGTGTATAAATAAAACTGCGGTTCCAAAAATTATTCCACCAATTGATGGTGTTTTTTGCTGCTTTTTTGGAATTGATTTTATATTCCGAAATTTGATTTTTCAAACCGTTTTCCCAAGAAGATTGTTCCGAACATTGATTTGTAAACAAATGAATTTCAAGCCCTTGTTTCTTCGAAGGTTTTACACTCGAAAGTGTATATCCTTTAAAATCGGTATCCTGATATTTTCCCGAATAAGTTCCGTCAGACTTCAAATTAGTTCCCGTCATGAATCCGCCAAAAGTTAAATTTGTCAAAGGATTCATCATTTGCTCTTTTACCGATTCCATTTTTTGTTGTTTTACAGCAACATCAAAAACGGTTTGTTCCCTATTTCTGTGATAAAATTTGACACCATTATTTTCAAAAGAAACGGAATCTTTAAATGTGAAAATTTCGCCCTGCGGTGCCCATTTATATGAATTAGCGTTATTTGCTTTTCCTTTTGAAGGACGATTGAAATGACGCCAGCTTTCATAAGAAGCCGTCATTTTCAGCGGCGTTTTACTTTCTAAATCCAGATGAATCACGGGTTTAAAAACATCAACCCAAAGTTTGATTTTAGTATTATTTTGAGAAACTAAAACATAGCCATCTTTCAAAACTAATTCCTGACGAAAACCTTCATTATCCTTAAACGGATTTGGCGTTAAACTCACTTTTACCCGACCTAATTTCAATAAGGTGTTATGTTCATCAAAAGTTCCGCTTCGGGAAAAATAAAAATACAAATCTCCTTTTTCTACCCAAACATTCAAACCAATATCGCCGCCGCCCAAAGGCATCGATTCTGATGCATTATTGCTCTGCGTGTTCCAAATTTGATTGTAATTTTCGAGCACAGGAATTTGTGCTTTGAGGCAAAGCGTTGTAAAAATAAAAAATAAAACCGCAGTATTTTTCACACCTATTGTTTGGACTAAACTTTCTTCAAAATAGGATAACCACTTATTCTTGTTTTCGAAATTAATTTTCATAAATATTTAAAATCACCAACTTATTCTGGTAATTATTACAGATTTATTATCATTCAAAAAGCCAACTGAATAATATTTGCCTCTCTTAATATCTTTATTATATTCGAACGAGTATTTCTTGCCCCCCTTTTTGTTTTCTATATGATCAAGCACAGCTGTACTCATTCTGTTTTCTTTTTTAGTAAATCCATTACTTTTTAAATTCATCTCAAGTTTATCAATATAATCTTTGTCAAACTCAACTAGAAATGATGAACTGTAATCTCCAAATTGATCTGGAAATGAAGTATCCTTATATATTATTTTACCATTTTCAGGAAATTCCATTTCTGTAACTTCTTTAAAGTCGGTTTTATAAAAATCTTCATTTGGATAAATAGCATCGTAAATAAAATATCCAACAATAATTAATGGAATCAAAGACAACAACCTGTACCATTTATTAGATTCCCTTTTCTTAATCCATCGATAAATCAAATAAGAAAGTCCAATTGGTATTCCAATTAAAAAAATGACAACGATAAATAATAAAATAAGTAATTCCATTTAGTTTTTAGATAGGAAGCAAAATTGCTTGTTAAAAATTTATTTTTTCACCAAATGGTTTACCATTCATCTGTTCTAAAAGACGAAACAGGCAAACCTCCGCCACTAAACAATTCTGCTTTTACAAAATCTTTCCATAAATAGCGAATAGCAACTGGTTTCTTTACTTTATCCGAAGTCAAAACCACCGATTTTCTTCGTACAACCGCTTTAGCAGGATAAAAAACTTTATCTTCTCCCGCCAATTCAAAACCCGTAACTTCTTTGTCATAAGAAGTAATTCCGTTTGCAACATCATCAAAAGAAACTGTTACTGAACCGTCTTTTATTTCCATAGATTTATATTTCGGACTCTCAAATTCGAAACCTTCAATACCGTATGTTTTTGCCAAAGCATGAAAAGCCAATCGGTTTCCGCCTTTTTCTTTATCCATCGGGTGAATGTTATTTTCTTCGCCAACATCCATCAAAACAGCCATTCCCGAATTCGGAATTTCTTTTGAAGCTTTCAATTGTGCTTCTCTCAAATAAGCCGAATTGTATTTTTCTAAATAATCTTTTGGATGAAATTGCGTATAATTAAACGGCGCAATCTGAGCGTAATAAAACGGAAAATCACCTTGTTTCCATAACGCTCTCCAACTGCTTACCATTTTTTTCATCAGCTCTTTGTATTCAGAAGCTCGTTCGTAATTTGATTCGCCCTGATACCAAATACAGCCTTTGATTCCGTAACCAATTACAGGCGAAAGCATTCCGTTAAATAAAGTCGTCGGAACACGATTTGGATCTTTTGCCAATTCTTCTTTTGTGGTTGGAATTTTAGCGCTTGCAAAATCTTTCAGCATTTCCTGATTCATCCACGCTTCCATACTTGAACCTCCGTACGAAACATGAATTAATCCCACCGGAACATCTAAAACTTCCTGTAAAAGCGAACCAAAATACCAGGCCGTCGCGCTAAAATTTGAAGTTGATTTTGGAGAAGCCACTTCCCATTTTCCTTCAAAATCTTGCAAAGGTTCTAAAACTGTCGCACGCGGAATCGTAATTAATCGGATATTTTTATTGGTTGATCTTACAATGATTTCGTTTCCATTTTTTACGGGCTGACCCTGAAAACCTTTCAAAGGCATTTCCATGTTCGATTGCCCTGAACACAACCAAACTTCGCCTATCAAAACGTTTTTTACAATAACTTTTTCCGTTCCTTCTGTAACTTCAATTGTAAATGGTCCACCTGCAATTGGCGTTTGTAATTCCACTTTCCATTTTCCTGAATTATCAACTTTTGCTTTATAGATTTTAGAATTCCATGACGTTTTTATGGTTAGATTCCCATTTTTTTCTGCCCAGCCCCACATTGGTGTATTCGATTTTTGCTGCAATATCATATTATCGGTAAATAATGCCGGCAATTTGATTTTTGCATTGATTTGGAAGCTTGCTAAAAGCGCAATTAACGCAATAAAAATGTGTTTAAAATCTTTCATTTTATTTTATTCTTTAAATTATCTAGATGTGTCGCTCCTCTGGAGCTAAACTAATCTCAACATTCTTTCTTTCTATAAATATTTCGCTCCTACGGAGCTTTTTAATCCCATCGGGGCGGTATATTTATTAAATAGGTACCAATTTCAATAATCTTTATCTACAAACATTTCGCTCTTACGGAGCTTTTAGTCCCATCGGGACGATATGTTTATAGAAAGAATTAACACCCCGAAAAATAGCTCCGTAGGAGCGATATATTCCTTCTTAGTATTTCATTTTTCTTTGCCATAGATTAAATGATTTAAAATAATTTTAATCTGTGAAAATCCTTTAATCTGTGGCTATTTTTATTTTTTTTCTTTCTCAATCATAACCGGCCCCAACAATCCGGCTTTCAACAATATTCCTTCTTGTAATCTAAAAGGCGCTGTTGTCCACGTTAATCGTTCCTCTTTTGGTAATTTTTCATCACCAATTAATCGGTTTGCCCAAGTATTAGTAATTTTAATTTCTATCGTATTTTTTCCTTTTTTTAAAGCTTCAGAAATATCTGTTTTATATGGAAACGTCCAGATTGTTCCGCAGTCTTTTCCGTTTATGGTTATCTCAGCAATATTGGCAATTGTTCCTAAATCAAGCCAGAATTTCTCGCTGGTTTTCCCTTTCCAGATGAACTCTTTTTTATAAACAGATGTTCCAGAATAATATTTAATTTGATCATTTGTTGAAGTACTCCAATCAAAAAGTTTGTTCGTTTTTACAATTTCTTTTGGTCCGTGAAATTCAGGATCAAATTGTAATTCCCAATTTTCATCTAAAGTTTGCACCGTTTCTAAATCGGCATAATTTTGCTTTTTATTCGAAAGTATTTCTTTTGTGTTTTCTTTAAAAATGATAAAACAAGATTCGTTTGCGTCTAATACAATTGGAATTATAATTCTTCCGTTTTCGTTTTTCCAATCAGATAAAATTGTTGTTTTGTCCGTTACAGGATTATACAATTCCGGTATTTTTCCGCTTACGCGAAAGGAAACCTCTAAACTTCTTTTTTGTTCTTTTTGATTCGAAAGAAAATAGATTTCTTCTTCATTAGATTTTCTGTGTGTCCACGCAATTGTTTCCGAATCCGCTCTGTTCAATTTCGGAAAATAAACATCTTGTTCAATTCCTATTGAAGCAAAATCATTTCCTAAATAAGGCAGTTTAATAATGGTTCCTTTTCCGATTTTCCATGAAGATGAATTCGAGATGTTTGTCCAGATTTCATCAATTATATTCTGCCATTTTTTATGATCTTCATCAGATTGCATTCCAGGTTGTAAATCTGGTTTTTCATCCACAAAAATAATTGCTCCTTCTTTTACCAATTGTAGTATTTTTTCGGCTGCAGCCAAAGAAATCATTTTATTTGGCGCCATTTTGTGACTTCCCGGAAACAATAAAGCACCGTATTCGATTCCGCCGCCAAAAGAGATTTTTCCGTTTACAACTTTGGCATTGTTGACTAAGACATCAGCATTAAAAGAATCGTATTGATACCCGTTTAACGGATTTACCCATTGTGATAAATCCGTAATATTTTTAGAATACGTAACTTCTTTCGGCATTTTTGCTGTTGGCTGACCTTCATTTTCTAAGCGTATTTTTTCGCTTTCGAGTCTTTCTTTTCCGAAAACATTCGGAATAAAAGGCACTAAACGATCCGGCACAAAAGAGCGTGATGGAAAATCTTCTCCAATAAAAACTGCTAAATCAATCACCGGTTTTCCTTTTTGTAATTGAAATTGTACTCTTTGACAATACTCAAACCACGCTTTTCCTGGTTTCCACCACGTTTGATCTCGTTGAAAAAAAGTTCCGATATCATCTAAAGTCATTCCGGGTTTTCGATCTGTCCACGGATTATGAACAAAAACGTGGTAAAATAATCGGTTAATTCCCAAAGCGTAATTTCTATCGGCAAGTGTTTTTAAATTTCCGGGATGTTCGTCCCAATCCATTCTCAAAGCAGTAAAAGATTCTGCCTGAATAATATCTTTTCCATAAATATGTCCGCCAGAAATGGCGTCAATCATATCAAAAGGTTTATCGTGTGTCGGGCTTTTTAGCCAAAATTCACCACCTGGATAATCAACATATTTATAATGCAACAATGCATCACTCATCATTGTTGGCGCCACGTTTTCTGAACTTAATTTTACGTTGTTTTCTTTGGCAATTTGAGCTACAGTTCCGTAGAAATTATCGGCAACTAATTCGGCAATTGTTTTGCGGACATCATATAAAACTTTCTCTGAAACATCAGCACTTTCAATTGGAATTCCGGCCATAACAGGTAGATAATCAACCAAATTATAACCGCGTCTTTTTCGAAATTCGTCTCGAAAAACCGAAGACCAGTTTTGGCTTCCACATTCCCAACTATCAAAATGTAAAATTTCTAAAGTTTTTGCAGCCAAATCAGGTCCGATAGTACGAACCATTTCGCCAAACCAATGATCGAGTTGAAAACGAATTAATTCTGGATTAAATTTATCGACTTCCAAACCTTTTCCGGCTCCGCCCGTTGCATTTTCATGTCCGGTCGAAGTATGTCCCATTCGGATAATTTTCCATTTTCCTTTTGGTGCATTCCAGTTTAAATTTCCGTTAGCATCAACTAAATTTGAAATATTAATGATTTCAGATTTTTTGAAAGATTCTGTATTCGGAATTTGCTTTGCAGAAGTTTCCGGACTTAAACGCCAAACCGCTCCTGATTTTCCTTCGAAATTATCAATTAACGCCTGATTCGAAAGTGTAATTTTACTCACTTTTAAATTCTGTTTCCATTTTGCAAAATCTAAATCTTCGGCACCGGGTTCTGTTCCCACAGGATCATAAACAAATCTGAAATATTTGGCTGTAACGGGCGTAATTGTATGTGTATGCGAAAAATCCATGTCCTGCCAACCGTGTCGCGGGGCAAACATTCTTTCGTGGAATTTAAAATGTACTCCGTCATCACTTACTTCAACAATTAAGCGCTGTGCCTGAAAATCTCTTCCTTTTGTTTCAATTACGATTGATTTGCAGGTAAATGGTTTTTCAAATTCATATTGAATCCAACCTTTTTCGGCAAATTTAAAATTCTCGTCTTTTTTAGGATCTGCCAAAAATGAGGCATCCGTATTATTTGAAGTCGTAACTTTTGGTAATTGAATTTGCGAATTGGTTTGGAATTCTTTTATCGGAATTGCAAAAGTCACAATATCATTATAAAAATCTTTGTAATGTTGCGGAACTGGCAATTTTGTATTAACCGATTTTCCGCCTTCGATTTCTGTCGTTGACCAAACCACTTTTTGCATCGACATTTCGGAAGTAATCCACGGACCGCCTGCAACGGCAAAACCATCGGCTCCGTGAAAGGCGATTTTTAATCCTAATCGGTCAGCTTCTTTAAAAGCCCAATGAATCATATCCCAAAATTCCGGACTCAATTGTAAAACCGGCGGATCGATTAATGGTGGGTTTGCCGGACCTTTAATCGTCATTAAATAAGCACCTGCAATTCCAGCCTGTTTCATAGCTTCTAAATCGGCTGTAATTCCCACTTTAGAATATGCCGATTTCATCCAATACCAGTACACCCAAGGTTTTGAGGATTCGATTGTGGGTTGAAATGATACGTTTTCTTTTTTATGGATTTCCTGTGCGGAAACGAATCCCACAAAAAGTAACATTAAAAAGAGGTGTTTTTTTTGAAACATTTTATTGCTTTTTCTATTCGTTATGTTTAAACCCGACAGGTTTTAAAAACCTGTCGGGTTTAAATTTTTCATTACAAAAACATAGCCAATGGTTTCAACCATTGAGACGTAACGTGATTTCACAATACGTTTCCCGAGGTTGAAACCTCGGGCTATGTTTGATATTAAATTTCTAATCGTTGCTGACATGCGAGTTTGATTTCTCTCGAAGCCTCGGGATCGAAATGACAAACATTATCTTTAATCTCTAATTTAAAACCTGTCGGGTTTAATTTGTCATTACAAACATAGCCAATGGTTTCAACCATTGGGACGTAACGTGATTTCACAATACGTTTCCCGAGGTTGAAACCTCGGGCTATATTTGATATTAAATCTCTAATCTTTGCCGACATGTGAGTGTGATTTCTTTCCCGAAGTCTCGGGATGTGATCTCTCCTTCGTCGAGATGTCAACCTTTAATTTTATTTATCTACGAAGACCTGACAGGTTTTAAAAACCTGTCAGGTCTAACGTTGCGAACTAATATTTAAACTTTTTCAAGCTTTCTTCCAATCCATTTTTTGTTGCTGAAAACGGAACCAAATAAAAACTATATTGATAATCTCCAGATTTAATTTGATATTTTTCTAAAGGCTGAGCTACTGATGTCCAGCTATCATTTCCTCCCACTCCCATCTGAATCAAGTCGATGTTTACGGTTAAAAATCCGGGATCTTTTAAGTCGAAAGTATGTTTGGCGGCGCTTAAATTTTCCTGTGTATAAGGCCACGCGCTCATGCTTAAAACTTTTTGATCATCCACAACCAATAAACCTTTATTTTTTTGTGGTGTTGTAAAAGCCATCCATCTTACTTCGGTTCTGTTGGCGTTTTCCTGAGGTTTTACATAATGCTCCAGAAAATCATTAATTGGTAATGAATATTTCCCTACGAACGAACCAAAACTTCTGTCGATATAATTTTCTAATTCTCCTTTTCCATACCACGAAATTTGATCAAACTTTCTTTGAACGCCCATTTGCATTCCGATTTTTGGAATGTTTGGTAATTTGTTTGTGGCTTTTAAACTATAGTCTACTTTTATAATTCCATTTTTGTTGATGTTATAAATTACCTGCACTTGCGCACTGTCTTTTATCACTTCATAATCACTTGTAATTATGGTTCCGGCAATTGTTGTTTCCATTTTGGTTTTTACCAATTTTGGTTTTGCCTGGTACCACGGTTTCAAAACCTTATGCGATTTCCATCCTCTTTTGTCGTTATCCGTAAGTGGTCTCACAAAATTAGGAAGTAACGGTGCAAAAACCTGTTCTTCACCATTAAAGACATAAGAATTCAATGCACCGTTTGCTTTGCTTATATTAATGTCAAATGTTTTTCCTTTGATTTTAAAATCTGAATCAGTTTCAGAAGTTTTTACCTCAACAATATCTTTCGTAAAATCTAAAACTGCTTCTGATTTTTTCAACAGAAACTGATCTTCCGCTACAGCGTAACCTTTAGAAGCCCAAAGTTCATCTTTTGAAAGTTGAAATTCGATATTCAGAAAATATTCAGCATCCTTTTTCAATTTTGGTAAATATTGTTTTACATCTAAAACTGTAGATTGTCCAGCTTCTAAATTGAAAGGTTTTAATATTTGAGTTTTGATAACATTCCCGTTTTCCAGAATTTGTAAAACCGGAACATAGTCCGCTAAAGATTTTAACGCCTGACGATTTTTTATTTCTAATTGAAAATTGTCTTTTAAGGTAGTTGTCGCTGGCTGATAAATCCATTTATTTTCATAAATCGATCCTTTTGGTTTTCCGTTAGAATCGACAATTCCTTTTGTATTGAAATTTCCATCATGGTATTTTTCACCAAAATCTCCGCCGTGAGCAAAAAATTCCTGACCAGTTGCAGGATCTTTTTTCACCAATCCCTGATCTTTAAATTCCCAAATACAACCTCCAATAACTCTTGGAAGCGAACGGAATTCATCCCACAATTCTTTAAGATTTCCAACTGAATTTCCCATAGCATGAGAATATTCTACAAAAATAATTGGTCTTGTATCTTTCTTTTGATCTACCAAAAATTTAGGTGTGAAAACGCCCGGATAAAAACGACTTACCATATCAACATACGGTTCGTCTTGCGGATTTTCAAATCGATACGCGTGATCGATTGTTTTTGGATATCTCGGATCAAGCGGATCGATATACCCTTCTAATCTCGGATTTCCCTGCGCTGGTTCGTAATGCACCGGACGCGTGATATCAAAATCATGAACCCAACCCGACATTGCTGCGTGATTTGGTCCTTTTCCACCTTCGTTCCCTAAACTCCAGAAAACCACTGATGGGTGATTTTTATCTCTTTCGACCATTCGGGTCATGCGCTCTAAATAAGCATTTGTCCATTTTGGATCGTTGCTTAATTTTCCGCCAATTCCGTGTGTTTCCTGATTGGCTTCATCCATAACCATTATTCCGTATTGATCGCATAATTCATAAAAATAAGGATCATTTGGATAATGGCTGGTTCTGATAAAATTGAAATTGAATTTTTTAATCGTCGTAATATCTTGTTTGATATCGTCTCGGTTTACGGCTTTCCCTTTTGTTGGATGCTGATCGTGACGGTTTACGCCGTATACATAAGTTTCTTTTCCATTGATGAGCATTTTTCCATTTTCCTTGGAGAATTCGATGGATCGGAAACCAACTTTACAGCTTTTTGCTTCTGTAATATTTCCGTTGGCGTCTTTTATAGACATTACCAAAGTGTACAAGTTTGGCTCTTCTGAACTCCATTTTTTTGGATTAGCGATGTTTTCCTTGAACATTCCAAAACGTACATTATCCAGACGGGGATAACTTTCGTTGATCATATCGATAACGGGTTTTTGAAGCGGTTCTTTAAATAATGCCACATTATTAGCATCGTATAATTGTACCTGAAAAGTATAATCTTTGATTTTTTCGCCTGTTAAATTTTCAACTTTTGGTCTTAATTGAAAAGAAGCGTCTTTGTATTCTTTGTCTAATTTGGTTTGATAAAAGAAATCCTGAATACGCAGTTTTGGCTCGGCCATAATAAAAACTTCACGCTGGATTCCGCTTACTCGCCAGTGATCCTGATCTTCAAGATATGAACCGTCTGTCCAACGAATTACCTGTACTGAAACTACATTTTCTCCTTCTTTTAAATAAGGTGTAATATCAAATTCTGACGGAAGAAAACTGTCTTCTCCATAACCCAGAAACTCTCCGTTCAACCAAACCTGAAAACCTGAACTTACGCCACCAAAATGCAAAGTCACCGTCATGTCTTTCCAATTTTCGGGAACGGTAAAAGTGCGTTGGTATGAACCAACACCATTATAATCTTTAGGAATAAAAGGTGGATTTATGGGCCTAAAAGGATAAACGGCGCTTTTATAAATCGGAATATCGTAACCTTTTAATTCCCAGTTGGATGGTACTTCGATTTTATCCCAACCAGCAACTTTTCCTTTATAAAAATTTTTTGAAGCTTCTTTTAGATTCGATGCATATTTAAAATCCCAATCACCGGTAAGCATTTTTAGTCGGCTTTTTGTTCGGTCTCCTTTTAGGGCATCTTCAACATTTGCATACGAATACGCGGTTGCTCTTGACGGTTGTCTGTTGATACTCGTTATTGTTGGATCTTCCCAAGGAGCAAATTCGTATTTTTTTGGGGCTTCAGGAATTCCCGCAGGTTCGCCGGTTACGGATTGTGCTTGGGCAATTATTCCAAACAGGATAAAAAATAGTACTTTAAAATTATTCATTATTTCTTCTCTTTTTTCTCTGGCGGTGCCACAAAATTCATTTCACTTTTTCCTAAATCTTTAGACATTGCAATGGCAATTCCTCTTTGCTCTGCTTTATTTACCGCGCAATAAAAGTGATAAACTACTCCATTATATTTTACTACAAATGATTTGTGCGCAAACATATTGTCATAAGTTTCAGACGATTTAATTAAATCCTCACCTTTCCAGTCGTTCCAGTGAATCAAATCATTCGAAACGGCAAAACGGTTAAATGCACCCTGATTCCAACCCGTCCAAAAAGCTCCAAAATAGAACATTACCCAAGTATCATTAATGCGCTGAATATAGGCATCTCCTGAGATTCCTTTATGATGATTGATTAAAGGTTTATCGCCATAACGTTCCCAATTTTTCATATCGTTTGACACAGCCATAGCAATACGCTCTGCACCTTTAGCAGGATTTATACTATCACCTCGCGCATTGTAATACATGATAAAATTGTGTCCTGTAACTTTGTCCTCATCGCGAATAACACTGTTTTTATACATCGTACTATTATCCCACCATCTGGCGTCTTTATCTTTTGGAGTTAAAACCGGATTTTCTAATCTTTGAAATTCATGTGGTTTTGTAGGTGCTTCTTTTGTATACGCCATTCCGATTGACAAAACTCCGGCTTCGTAACCTTTACTGTCTCCACCAAAATAACTCATCCAATATTTGTCATCGTATTTTTCCCATTCGTAGCTTCCGCCCCAGGTTGGATCTTGCAATGAAATATATCCTGCTTTTTGGTTAACATCCCAATGTTTTTCGTTTTCTGAGAAAGACATTACTTTTCCTAAATGTTTCCAATGCAATAAATCATCACTTTCTGCCAGCCAGGTTTCGTAACCTCTTCCATCGTAAATTAAATACGTCATGAACCATTTACCATCTTTTCTATACACACTTGGGCAATCCATTTTATATGAGTTGTCTGTTGGCACCATTACCAAACCGTATTTATAAGGCGTTTTGATTTCGTTGTAAATCTCCTGCATTACGGTTTCGTTGATTTCTCTTTTCTTGTATTTTGTCGTTGCACAACTAGTTATGAAAAGTGTTGTAATGGTGATGATTAGATATTTGACTTTCATTTTCTTAATGTGTGTTTATGGCACGCGGATGACGCGGATTAAACAGATTTACACTGATTCTATTTTTGTTTCACGCAGATTTAAAATGATTTCGGCAGATTAACACATATTTTTAAATAAAATAATCTGCGTAAATCCGTTTAATCCGTACAATCTGTGGGCTATTATTTCAACTCTTTCAATCGAGATTCCATTACTTCTTTGTTTAGTTTTACTTTTACCATTCCCATTGGGTGAAATCTCTTTTTTAGATCTATCGCGGCGTAAACAATTGTATAAACGTCATTTCCTTCGGGGATTAAACAAAGCGGTGTTCTCATAATATCCCACCATTTATCAACTTTTGTTTCTATGGGAAGATATCTTGCTTCTGACCAGTTTTTTCCATCTTTGGATAATGAATACGCCATCATATTCGGTAAATGATGTCCCCAGCCGTCCGGGCCTCCATCAAAAACGGCGATGTACAAACCGTTTGGTAACTGACTCACAATTGGATTTTCTACAAAAAACGGATGCATCGATTTTATAGGATTGCTGCCATCTTTTATTCTTGACCACGGACCTTCTAAACTTTTTGATTCGGCCAAAGCTACAAACCAGCCTTTTCCGGTTTTCTTCGGATAATCTGCCCAAGAATTAAAAGGGTATGCTCCGCTATAAAATCCAAAATATTTGTCTCCTACTTTATATGGAAAAAAAGAAGCTACGCCTTGACGTCCTTCCCAAGGTTCAGAATCTAAACCTGGTTCCATGATGATTCCCATATCTTTGTACGGACCGCCAATTCCGTCAATTCCGTCAATAGTTGATTCACAACGCCAGATTCTTCCGAAAGAGTGATTCGGTTCTATAGTTTTACTAACTGTGTAAGCTAAATAATAGCCGTACCATTTGTTTGTCTTTTCGTTAAAAACCGGCATATACGACCAAATTGCGGCACGGCGATCATTCATTGGGTTATCATCTTCGGTTATGGCGTAAGTTCCGCTTGCCTGGTAAATCGTTGATTCTCTTTTCCAGTGAATGGCGTCTTTACTTGTCCAGTGACCAATTCGGGTTTTTACACGATCGTAATAATAATCTACTCCTATTTCTCCGGCTCTTTCTGTTGGAAACATGTGATACGTATCGCCAACTTTTACTACACGCCCGCCTTCAAAACCTCCCTGAATTCCTTCAGTTCCTGGCATTCCTTCGTCTACAACGGCTTTATTTTCTCCACCAATAATTTCAAAAAGTGGTTTTTCATCTGAAAATCCTTCAACTATAAATGTCGGATTCCAAAGTTTTCCGTCTGGAAGTTCAGCATTTCTAAAGCTTAATTTTTGAGTATCTTTTATAACGCCTAATATTGCAAATAATCCATTTCCGGGGTTTATTGTTTGTTTTCCTTTTGGGAATGAAAGCGCATATACATTCACCGAAGGTAATCCTGTAATGGTTAATCCGTTTTTTAAAACCAATTTTGCATTTTCAAGTTTATTTGACTGAAGATATTCTGGATTATTTTCCTGAAAAATACCAACTATAACCTTAACCGGTTCTTTAAACCTTAACTGCAAAGGAGTATTTGTACCGCTTTTATATTTTTCTAAAGGAAGTTGAATCCCTTGTAAACCCTGTAAATCTGGTGCTAAACGAACAATATTATTTTTGCTTCCTGAAAAAACATGAGCGTATTGTGTTGTTTTGAATGTTTTGTAATTTGATTTTACAATTTCATAAGAAGATGGTGTCCAGCCTGAATTTTGTGCCAAAGCTGAAAATTGAAAACATACTGAAAACATCAGTAGAAAAACTGTCTTTAATGTGAAATTATATTTTGTATTTTTTGAAAACATTGGTTTTTTATTTTTAATGGCAACTTAATTTCTACAATCTTGTCATTGCGAGGAACGAAGCAACCTCACTAATAATTACATAAAGCTTGAAAATTGTTAGCGGAGCTACTTGTGGAGATTTCTCGTTCCTCGAAATGACAAAACTAGCGTTATAATCCTTTTGATTACAAGTGAGATTCCTCCTTTCAGTCGAAATGACAAACTAGACGTTTCAAACTAAGAACTAACAACTAATCACTAAGGACTAGGCACTAATTTCTAAGAACTTAAATTGCCTTATAACTCACTTTATACTCAACATTCGGCTTAACAATTAATTGATATTTATTTTTAGCCAATGTTGTAATCGTTCCTGAATTTGTCTTTGGTTTGCCTGAACTTTCAAAAATCAATTTTCCTTCGCCTTCCGCTGCTTTTACTTTGATTTCTTTGGTGCTGCAATATAATGCTACTTCTCCGTTTGGAGTTGGTACTTTCCCTTCCATCCATTGTAAACCTCCTAAATTGGGTTTGATTTCATATTCGGCATAACCTGGAGCAGTTGGTTTTACGCCTAAATAATATTTTCCTAGTAGATAAATCGGACTAGAACCCCAAGCATGGCAAAGACTTTTCCCGTAAGGGCGTCCGTACATCGCTAAATGATCTGTTCCTTTTTTATTTGGATTGTATTCTTCCCAGAAAGAAGTTGCACCTTCTTTTAACATTCCGCCCCAATAGTCTTTCATTTCTTTTAGAACATAATTTTGTTCGCCCATAGCACACAATGCTTCCAACTCGTAAAAACGCATGTAGGGTGTTGTGATTTTAAGAACATTATCATTGAGCAACACCTTCTTTTTTATGCTTTGTTTTTGTTCTTCATTAAAATAATTGAAAAATATACCGAACATATTAGCGTATCTGGTTACAATATTTTGCATTTTACCATCTATACGTTGATGCTTCATAACGTTTTCTTTCTTATCCCAAAACACATCAAATAATTTTGTTTTTAAATCATCAGCTAATTTTTGATATTGTTTTTGGTCTTCATTTTCGCCTGCAATTTTAGCGCTGACTACCATGGCTTCTAAACTTCTCGCTAAAAGCATTTGCTCAAAACTAACCTCTCCTTTTTTTGGTAATCCGTCTGCCCAATCAATAAAAACCCAATCGCCTTCTAATGGTTCCAGGAATCCGTTTGTGTTTCTTCTTTTTAAGCAGAATTCCATAAGCGATTTCATTCGTGGATAAAAAGTCTTGATGAATTTAGTATCGCCAGTGTGTAAATAGTAATCGTAAACACCCACAAACCAATACAGTGAATAATCCATTATGATATTTATATGAGCCGTCACAGGTTCTTTACCACGCAGTGCCAATAGCGTTCGTTCTACCGAAGCCGAATCAAAGAATAAATAATAATTCATTAAATAACTTTGATAAGCGTCGCCAGACCAAACCCAGCGGTCGCGTTTAATCCCGTCTATAAAAAATTCTCGAGTTGTTAAATGCATCGTGTAAGCCGACACATCCCAAATTTTATTTAATTCTTGGTCCGAAGATTTGAATGCGCCACGATAGTCTAATGGCAAATATTCATAAAGCATCGAAATAGAATCATATTTTACCGTTGCATCTGCTTGTACCTGAATATAACGGAATGCTTTCGAGCCATCGTGTGTGTAGGTTTCAGGGTGATTTCCATCAAAAGATAAATGGTCTAGTGTTTCACATTTGGCAGAATCCAGTGCTTCTTCACGAGATTCACCATAATAAAGTGCTACTTTACCTTTTCCTTTTAAACCGTGAATTTTAATATAACCAAAAGTTTCTTTACCAAAATCTATCAACTCACCAGCTCCAATTTTTTCTGTTTTTTTTGCGATTAAAGGTTTAGTTGTTAGTTTAAATCCTGAAGGTTTATTTTCTGGTGAATTAAAATTCCAGGAACCAACAGGCATCCATGGTGTACCAGATTGTTGTGCTTTTCCAGTTTCATCAATCCAAAGTTTATCTTCATTGGTCACTTTCCAGAATGCATCAGATTTAACATATTTACCATCAATATAAATAGCCGGCAGCACTTCCTGATTATAAACTTTAAATGAAATTTTGTGTTTCCCGGCAGGAATTTTTAATGATTTTGGCTGCCCGTAAACCTGAACGCCATCTAAAAGTAATTGAAAAGATCCTTCCGTGTAGATTTTTACCTCGTCTGGCTGTGGAATCTCTACTTCTGTTTGAAAAGTTACCAGAGCATAAGGACTGTAATATTGCCAAAGCGGTGGAAATACTGCTTCGCGTTCTGTACGTCTTACCTGCATTTTATTGCTTAACAAAACTTCAAAATCACCTGGATACCAGATCCATGTCGCTTCTTTTGTTTTTTCCTGAGCCAACAAAAAAGTCACAGGAAATAAAATAACACAAACAAACAAAAATCTAAATATGGAAAATCGGCTTTGCATTTATCTTTTTTTGGAGCTAAAGATAAGTGTTATTTCCACATTTGCCAACCTGTAGTGTCCTGTTATTTCATAACAAACAGTAATCTTTGATAATTTTTTAAGGGAAAAATTATCAGTTATCACTTTTTTAGTACTAAAAAAAACGATGTTGGAATTTTTTGGGACGCTGATGAAACGGATTTACTTCATAAAGACGCTGATTTACACAGATTTTAATTATAGCAAACCTGCGAGCTTTGTCAAAGTTTAAAACTTTGACAAAGCTATTAAGAGAACCGGAAGAAAAAATCCGTTTCAATCTGCGTCTTCGCAAAAGCGAATCCGTTTTATCGACGTTCTGATTTTAGGATTATGATTTAAGCAATCATCTTTTCCGAATCGTTTTGATCTTCTAAAATGTAATTGGAAGGTGTTTTCCCTAAATGCTTTTTAAACATATAAATAAAAGCGCTTGTAGTTTCATAACCCAAATTGAAGGCTATTTCTTTTATGGATTGTTTTTCCCCTAAACGTTTTATGGCTTCTAATAATTTTAATCGGGTTCGCCAGTCACTAAAGTTCATTCCCAATTCTTTAATAAATAATCGGGATAAAGTTCTGGTGCTCATAAACGAAATTTCGGCATAATAATCAATCGTGTTTTTACTTGCTACATCGTTCAGTAAAAGCTCGACAACTTTTTGCAATCTTTCATGATTGGTTGTTGGCAAAAAAGTGGCACTTGGTTCAATTAAAGCTAATTCATCCAAAAAAACATCGCTGATTCTTCTTTGCGAAGGCGTAAGATTTCCATTCGTTCCAAAAGAAATAATTTTGAAAATCAACTGTTTTAAAAACATCGGAATATCAAAGGAAAAACTGTTTATGGGTAAGCCTTTCATTGCCGACGGATCGATAAAAACGCTGTAATAATTAACGTCTTTCTGAAAAGTAACCTGATGTTCTACTCCGCCCGGAAGCCACAAGCCCTGCAAAGGATTCACAACCCAAATATTATTGCCTACTACAACATTCATTACACCACGGGTAGCATAAATAAGCTGCCCTCTGGGATGAAAGTGTGAAATACATATTTCATTGGTTACCATTTCACTATACCCAATAACTGGTCTTGAAGAATCAATTTGGTATCCGTAATCCTGCGCTAATCGATATGTCCGAATTTGGTTATTCATTGTCCAAATATAGCAATTCTGACATTATTATTCTTTTAACCTTTGTAAAAAATAATACAGCTGTTGTTTTTAACTTATTTAAAAATCAAAAAATAACTCATGGACACTATTAAAGCAAATCCTGATATACTTAAAAAAACTACTTATTCGATCTTATTTATCATTAGTTTTTCTCATTTAATTAATGATCTTTTACAAGCTGTTGTTCCTTCTATTTATCCTCTTTTAAAGGAAAATTTTAATTTAAGTTTTTCTCAAATCGGAATTATCACTTTTACGTACCAAATTGTTGCCTCGATTTTACAGCCTTTTGTGGGAATGTATACGGATAAAAATTCAAAACCTTTTTCTTTAATAATCGGAATGTGTTTTACAATGGTTGGACTTTTTCTGGTTTCGATTGCTACAAACTTTACTTATTTGTTAATGTCTGTTAGTTTAATTGGTATTGGATCTTCGATTTTTCATCCGGAATCTTCGAGAGTTGCCCATTTAGCTTCGGGCGGAAAAAAAGGATTGGCGCAGTCTATTTTTCAATTGGGTGGAAATGCAGGAAGTGCTATCGGACCTTTGTTGGCGGCATTTATCGTTATTCCACACGGTCAATCTTATGTGGCTTGGTTTTGTATTATCGCTATTGTTGGAATTTTTGCCTTGTATAAAATTGCACTTTGGTACAGCGAACATTTGTCATTAAGAAATGCTAATAAATCATCTCATCAAATCGAAACGCATCATTTATCGAAAAGAACTGTAACTACTTCACTGATCATTTTATTGGTTTTGATTTTCTCGAAATACTTCTATATGAGCAGTATTACAAGTTATTATACTTTTTTTCTTATTGATAAATTCCACATTAGTATTCAACAATCGCAGGTTTATTTATTTTTATTTTCGGGTGCTGTTGCCGCAGGAACTTTAATTGGGGGACCTATCGGTGATAGATTTGGAAGAAAATATGTGATTTGGGTTTCTATTCTTGGGGTTGCTCCTTTTACAATGTTATTGCCTTATGTATCTTTATTTTGGGTTGGAACTTTGTCTGTTATCATCGGGTTAATTCTTTCTTCGGCATTCTCTGCCATTTTAGTTTATGCCACCGAATTAATGCCTGGAAAAGTAGGACTTGTTGCTGGTCTTTTCTTCGGATTTGCTTTTGGAATGGGTGGTTTGGGTTCTGCTATTTTAGGAAGAATCGCCGATGCAACGAGTATTGAATATGTTTTTAAGATTTGTGCATTTCTTCCTTTAATTGGAGTAATTACTGGATTTTTGCCTAATTTGGAGAAGAGGAAGGCTGTTGAGAAATAATTGTAAACACATAGAAACATAGTATCTGGATTGTCTGAAAAAGGCATTTCATTTAAATAAAAAACACATAGCGTTCTGTTGAAATGCTATGTGTTTTTTATTTAATGATTTGTTCAAACATAGCCAGTGGTTTCAACCACTGGAATGCAAGATATATAACATTACGTTTATTCATATTACGTTTCCCGTGGTTGAAACCACGGGCTATGTTTGAATGTTTTTATGTTTAAAATTTAATTTCCATTAAAAATAAAATACAAAGCCAAAATTGTCAATCCCAATAAACCAAACAGAATCTTCACTTTCTTACTAGTTTTAGGAATATCACTTTCATCTGAAAAATTAATCTCAGGATGTTTATCTGCTAATGAAATAAAAATTGCTGATAGTAATAATGTTGCAAAAATGTAAAATGAGATTAATAAAAAGTGAGGCCAAACTGGATATTTATCAGCAGGGAAAATCCATAAATATAAAACCCCAACAAATAAACTAAAAGCAGATCCCCAGGATAATGTTGCGTTTACGGCTTTCTTTGTGGTGCGTTTCCAAAAAATACTTAGCAAAAAAACAACAGACAATGAAGGCGCCAAAAATCCTAAAACGGCCTGAAAAATATTAAATAAATTTTGTCCTTTTATATTGTCAATGGCAACGGCAATCAAAATGGCGAACAAACATCCGGCCGCAATTGTGATACGTCCAATTTTAATTTGTTCCTTGATAGTCGCCGTCGGGTTTATTTTCTTTACATAAATATCATTGGTAAAAACAGTACTTAATGCGTTTAATGACGAACCAATTGTTCCCACCAAAACGGCAATCATGACACAAATAACCAAACCGTTCATTCCACTTGGGAATAAATTAGTCACCATTGTCATATAAGCGAGATCAGAATTTTTGCCTAATTCAGGATATAAAACATAACACAGAATTCCCGGTAAAATAAACAAAGGCAACGCCAATACTTTTAGCCAGCCAATGAAATTTACTCCCAATTGTCCGTGCTCTAAATTCTTCGCTCCCAAAACACTCTGTACCATCGATTGATCGGTACAGAAAAAAGCAACCGCCGCAACCGGATATCCCAACAAAATAGCCGGCCACGGATAATGTGCGTCGCTTGCGGGCTGTACTAAATTCCAAAAATTTGAAGGCGTTTTGGCAATTAAGGCGCTAATACCTCCTACTTTTTGCAATCCTAAATAAGATAATGTCAATGAAACGACAATTAATAAAAGCATCTGAAAAACATTCACTTTTGCAATGGCTTTCAAACCTCCTGCGAAGGTGAAAATTCCAGAAAAAATGACTAAAACGGTAACACTTTGCCACATCGGAATTCCGAGGATTTGGCGTACCAAAATTCCTCCGCTAAATAATCCTAACGATAACCAACTTACCAAGATTTTCACCAAAGCGTACCAGGCTAAAATATTTTGCGTGCTGTCGCCGTAACGTTTTCCCATATATTCCGGCATCGTGCTCACTTTGCTCGCAATATAACGCGGTGCAAAAACCATGGCCAAAAGCAGTAAGAAAACAAAAGCATACCACTCAAAATTTCCTGCTACAATTCCGGTTGCATAACCAATACTTGCAAAAGCCAATAAGGAGGACGGACCAACATTGGTACCCCACATATTAAACCCAATGCTGTACCATTTTAGCGAATTCCCGGCCAGAAAAAGTGTTTCATTTTTCTTGCTTTGTTTCACACTTACTACGTAACCAATAATTAATAAAGCTACTAAATAAACGGCAACAATGATAAAATCTAAGGTTGTTAACTTATCGTAAATACTGTTCATAGCTCATATTCTTTTAAAACATCAGCTATTTTAACTGGCATTCCGGTTTGTAACGATTTATCCATCGCCTGTAATAAAGCCACAGTTCCGATACCTTCTTTCATGTCCGGATAAGCTGTGAAATCTTGTTCTATACTATCCACAAAATATTCCAGATAATTTTGATATTCTCCTGCGTGATGGCTTTGCCCTTCAAAACGGAAATAATGTTTTAAGGCTGCATCGCCCCAGGTTATTACTTTTTCTTCGCCATCTTTTGTCGTAACCGCGTAACGCAATTCGTGATAATCGGCCTGACTTGCGCCTTCGGTCGCTCTTAGAATGGTGCTCATTCCGCTATCTCTTTGAGCTGGCTGCGTTGGTGAAGTGTAAACTCCACTAACTCTGGCAATTCTTCCGTCGGTTGCTTTGAAAATAAAATGCATCGTATCTTCATTTTTTAATCCAGCGACACTTCCGTTACTGCTGATCATTCCATAACCCATAACTTCCTCAATGTTTGGCAAATACCATCTGATGAAATCTACAGGATGACTTAAACCTCCGTAAAGCCATTTGAAAGATTGCAATAATGACCATTCTTTTTCTAAAAACCATCTGTGGTCTGCGTGATAATGCGCTTCGATTGTAATTAAATCACCTATTAATCCTGCTTCAAAATCATTTCTTTGTCTTTTTGCGGGCTCAAAAAATCTTGAACTCTGACCAATGAATACTTTCTTTCCCGTTTTCTCGCTCAATGCCAATAACTCTTTTGCATCGGCCAAATTATCAATAAAAGGTTTGGTACAAACTACATGTTTTCCGTGAAGCAAAGCTTGTTTCACATGATCGGCATGCAGATGATCCGGTGTATAAATGGCAATAATATCAATTGCTGCATCATTCAATAAATCATCATAATTTGTTGTATAAGATTGAAAATCAAATTCTTTTGCTCTTTGTTTACACAAGTCTTCATTTCTGTCGCAAACTTTTACAAGCTCTAATTTTGAGCTTTTTAAAGCTGCCGACATTGTGCTTCGACCTTCTCCGAGTCCTAAAATGGCGATTTTTAACATTTTTGTTATTGGTTTAAATTATTTTCCGCCACGAATTCACGAATTTATTTTCCTTCAATTCTTCTTTTAATATTCCTATAATACAATTCGAATTAATAAAATCATTAGCTCAACGATTAGTAAAATTCGTGAATTCGTGGCCTTTTATTAGTTTACTTTATTTAAGAAAATCCAGGTTTCATCTGGTTTTGCTCCTTCGATTCCGGTTTGGTATTTTTTCATTAAGGCGTTCCAATCGTCTACACGGGGATTATTTTCTGTTGTTTTCGGATTCAGTTTATCCAGATTTTCTCCTTTCGGAATACTGATAATCAACATTAATTGTCTGTCATTTTTGAAAACCTGCAATTGCTGAAAATCGGCATTGCAGAAACCTTTTGCGATTTCCGGCCATTTTTCAAATTGAGTCGTGTGATAATCTACATACTCTTTTTGCAATTTTTCGTCATCCACTAAATTTGCCGTTAAAACTATATTTTCCCATTCTGAAGCCGGTTTTGAATCTTTGCATCTTTCAAAATTCTGGAAATCATAAATCGGGTTTTCGTAAATTTTTATTTGTGCCGATGGATAAGCGAGAGCCAACTTCTTTTTCGTTCTTTCCGGCTGATTCATTTTTCCGTAAATCACCAAATGATTTTTCCATTGGTACAATGATTCACCAACAATTCTGAAACCTTTTATAGTTGATTTTACTTTTTCGATATCAAAATCAGAACCTATCATTTCGATTGCAACGGCTTTTGGTAATTCCTGTAAGCCCCATTTTTCATCAATAATAACTTCTTTTGATAAGTCTGTGTAAGGCGCTCTAATTCCGGAAGCTTTTTTAATTTTTGTGCTTACGTACGGATTATTATTCTCCCAGATATTGCCTTCGGGACCGTTATTGTTTTTTAAGATTTTTTCGGTTGCAATCCAGTTATTTTTGATTGTAAAACCCTGACTTCCTTCATCTGTATACAAATACAACCATAAAAACGGATCGTGTGCGTATGGACTATTGTATACTTTATCAATATAATTTTCTTCTATTCGACTGTTTGGCTGTGACGAAAGTGTGTAAATTCCGGAAACATCATGAAGATGTTTGGCATAATGATGAATTTTGTTGGCTAAGATTTTGTTGTTTTCCATCACATTTTTGGTGTGCGTCCAACCCCAGCCCATTGAAATTCCACTATAAGCAACATCCGAAATTTCGTTGTGTTCTATCGTAAGATTTTTCACAAAACCCGCTGCAATTCCTAAACATCCCCAATCTTCGTTGGCAACATTCGTGATTAAATTATCTGAAATTAATTCATCAGAACAAATTTCTCTTTCATCTTTGATTACTAATGGTAAATGTGCTTCAAAAGCTTTTTCAGAAAAAACACCAATACTCATAGCGTTTCCTCCAATATCTTTAAATAAATTTCCTTTGATAGTATTGTGATTTGTTCCTTTATTAAAATCTAATCCTGTTGAAGATAAATGTTCAAAACGACACGATTCAAATCGATTATTATTGGCATAATTAACTTCAACAGCCGCTCTTGGTCGACCAACCCAACCCTGATTTTCTAAATTCGCCTGATTTGGAGTTCCGGGGATTTTTAATTTATAAGCATCCAATAAATACATTCCGGCCTGCAACGGAACATGGCCTTGCTGCGAAGGACGAAGCCAATTGCTGTATTGAAATGAAATTCCTTTGAAATTAAAATGATGAACCGGAGAATCGATAGTTCCTTTGATTTCGACTAAATTCTCTAAAACGGGAACGGTAACTTTTGCAGAAGTTAAATCTTCGCCTTCTCTTGGAATATAATAGATTTTGGCATTTTTTTTATCCAAATACCATTCTCCGGCTTCATTTAACATGGAGATTCCGTTGTTTAAGAAAAAGGCAGAATTCCCATTATTTTTTGAAATCCACGGTGCTGGCCATGGATGTTCACTTTGAATACGACTTTCCGGCTGTTCAAATGAAAGTCGTGCGCTGTCTTTTTGAACTTCAATATTTTTGATTCTCAGATTCGCCGTTGACCACCACTGAATAATAAACATTTCCATTCCGGGTTCGTACTTTATGGATTTATCTTTGAATGGAATCCAACAAGTTTCTGTTGTGGCATCCCAGGAAAGAATTCTGTCCATTTGATTTCCGGAGGTACTTTTGGCTCTAACGGCTTTTTTTCCGTTTACCCAAAGTTGTCTGTAATTGATGATTTCACCTGCTTTTTGAGGCGCATCGGCTACCCAAATATTTGTTTTTTTTACTCCGTTTATCGTTGCGCCTTTTTTCCAGTTTTTAATTTCAAATCCTCCGCTGATTATGGGTCTTGCATTTACATCGGCTTCAATTGTGGTTGGACTTTCGGGAGTTCCCGAATCTTCTGGTCTTACAAATAATGGTTCGTTTAAATAATACGTTCCGTTTTGTACTATAATATGAATACCGTCTTTTATGGAAGGATCTTTTAGGCGGCGCAATTCTCTGGCTTTTCTCATTGCCATATGCACGGTTGCCAAAGGATTTGCTTTGGTACCATCATTTGTATCTTTTCCGGTTGTTGAAACCCAAATCTCAGCAGCCGAAACTGAAGAAACAGAAAATGTCATTAAAAAAGCTAGAAATATTTTATGTAGGATCGTTAAACGCATTTTATCTTTTTGATTTTTATAATGCTTAAAAATAATTCAAACTATAAATTTTATGAATCAAAAACTTATAATCTCGACAATTTTAACATTTTACCATTAATTGGCACCAATTTAAAGTAAGGCTAAAATATAAGTGTCCTGTACCTTCCTGCATATTGTTAAAATAAGTGTGTTTTTTACACATTATACATTTTTACCGCAAAGAACGCAAAGATTTTTATCCTAGAATGCTTTGAAAAACACAAAGTTCGCAAAGCTAAATCAATACAAGCTTTGCGAACTTTCCTTTGTCATGAAAGCTAAGAGTAAAAAAAACTTTGCGCTCTTTGCGGTAAAATAAATAGATATAAAAAAATAACGTCCGACAATGTCGGACGCTAGATCACAAAAAACCACTTTTGCTTAAACAAACTTAAAAAAAACTATTTTTATCTATAGAAACCCATTGATACCCCGCCGTCTACGTTTAGTGCGTTTCCTGTCGATTTATCCAGTAAACCGCCAACAAAAGCAAAACACGCATTGGCAATATCATCAGGCAATATGATTTCGTTGAGTAAGGTGCGTTTGGCATAATACGCCGGCAATTCTTCTACCGTAATACCATACGCTTTGGCTCTTCCTTCTGCCCAGCCTCCAGACCAAATATTTGAATCTGAAATTACAGCATCAGGATTTACCGTATTGACACGGATTTTATCCGCTCCCAGTTCTGCTGCCATAAGGCGCGTTAAATGTGCCTGAGCTGCTTTTGCCGATCCATAACCCGGATTGTTTGGTCCTGCTACAACTGCATTCTTGGAAACAATGTTTACAATATCTCCGCCAAATCCTTGTTTACGCATTACTTCGATTCCGGCTTTTGAAACTATAAATTGTCCTTTTACCAGAATATCGTATAATCTGTCCCATTCTTCCAAAGTGTGCTCTGCGATAGATTTTGAGATACTGATTCCGGCATTGTTTACCACAATATCAACTCCACCAAAAGCAAGACAAGCTTCGTCTAAGGCTTTTTCTGTGCTGCTTTCGTCGGTTACATTTAATAGTGTACTTGAAACTGCATCTTTTCCGAATGCTTTTATGAAGTCTTTTGTAGCTTCTTCCAGTCTTTCTTCGTTAATGTCGTTGATGATAACACAAGCACCTTCCTGAGCAAATTTCTTCGCAATTGCTTTTCCTATTCCTCCGGCTGATCCGGTAATAAGGGCAACTCTTCCTGAAAGTGCTTTTGGTTTTGGCATTCTTTGTAATTTGGCTTCTTCCAATAACCAATATTCGATATCAAAAGCTTCCTGATGCGGAAGTGAAGTATATTCTGAAACTGCTTCTGCGCCTTTCATGACATTTACCGCATTCACATAATATTCTGATGCCAAACGTGCCATCGTTTTATCTTTGGCAAAAGTGAACATTCCAACTCCAGGGTATAAAATTACAACAGGATTTGGGTCACGCATTGCTGGTGAATTTGACTTTTTGCAGGCATTGTAATAATCTTTGTACATTGCTCTGTACGCTTCAAAAGCAGGCTGTAATTTTGCTTTGATAGCATTTACATCTGATAAATCTTCGTTTGGATCCAATTCCAAAACAAGCGGACTGATTTTGGTTCTTAAAAAGTGATCCGGACAAGAAGTTCCAAGCGGAGCCAATTTTTCCAAATCATTTGAATTAATGAATTCCAAAACTCTTGCATCATCGGTATAATGTCCAATCATTTGACGTTCTGAAGAACAGAATCCTCTTAAAATTGGAGCTACTTTTGCCGCTTTTAGTTTTCTTGATGCTTCAACAAGACTTTCTATTTTTTGCCCTCCAAAAACAGGACGTTTTTTTCCGTAGTTATTTTCTAAATATGTCGCGCATTTTTCAATGACTTCAAGCGTGTTGATGTAACTTTCATACGCTGTGTCTCCCCAGGTGAAAAGTCCGTGGGAACCGAGCATGATTCCTCTTAATTTTTTTCCTTTTTTCTCCGCTTCTTCAAGGCAAGATCTTAGTTGTAATCCCAAATCAAAACCTGGGCGCTGCCAGCCTACCCAGCCAATTTCTCCGTCGAATAATTCTTCGGTGATTTTTGCGCCGTCTTTGGCCGCCGCGATGGCAATAGCTGCATCGGGATGCAAATGGTCGATATGTTTGAAGGGTAAAAATCCGTGTAAAGGTGTGTCAATTGACGGTGCTTTTGAAGCCAAATCAAAAATACAATGATTGAACAATTCTACCATTTCATCTTCGAATTCTATGCCTCTGTACACATTTTCCAGATTACGAAGTCTTTCTAAATACAATGCCGCACAGCCCGATTTGGTCAGAGTTCCGATATCGCCGCCTGAACCTTTGATCCACATTACTTCTGAGATTTCACCAGTCAAAGGATCTTTGTCAGTAATTTTAACCGAAGTATTTCCTCCTCCGTAATTAGTCAATCTTAAATCGGCTCCAAGTAAATTAGAACGATAAATGAAAAGCGCTACTTCATCCCCTGCCAAGGCTGCTGCTTTGGCTTCATCCCAAAGGTAGCTCACGTGCTTAAAATTCATATGTTTGGTATTTGTATTCGACATCTATAATTGTTTTGGTTGTAATCTTGTTGTGTAAAATAAGAGAATGTAAAAAACATAACTATCCTGTACTATCCTTTATGAAAAAGAACGTATTCAACTGAAAACTAAATATTAACAACAAAATATCGTACAAAGAAGGAGGAAAGTATTTTAAAAAAGCAATCCAAAAAAGACTCGTAATTACATGAAAATTAGGCAGAAACTATAAAGTTTTACCATTCAAAAAACAAATTAAAGTCATTAGGAAAAGTGTTTTTTGAAATGAATTTAAAATAGACTTCATCTATCGAAATTCTAAAAAATTAATTGCTAAAAACAAAAAAAAGTGCTTTCAAATTCATCAACTTGAAAGCACTTTGTTTAAAATTATCACTTTAAAATTAAAGCCTATAAAATGATTTGGCATTTTCATACCAGATTTTATTCTGATTTTCGACAGATAATTGAGCGATATAATCTTCCAAGGTTTTTACAACTTCTGTATAATCTGAAGCCACATTGAGAACCGGCCAATCTGATCCGAACATTAATTTATCAGCAGAAAAATTTTCAAAAATGACATCTAAATATGGTTTTAAATCATCGGTTTTCCAGTTTTTCCAATCGGCTTCTGTGACCATTCCTGAGATTTTACAGAAGACATTTTCAACTTTTGAAATTTCCTCAATTCCTTTTTTCCAGGACAAAATATCGCCTGATTTTATATCGGGTTTTGCAATATGATCAATTACAAAAGGCTGATCCGGAAATTGATTTACCAATTCTATCGCAGCCGGTAATTGTCTATGAAAAATAAGAATATCATACGTAAAATTGAATTCTTTTAAGGCTGAAATTCCGTTTTGAAAATCTTTTCTCAGCATAAAATCATCGGATTCACCCTGAACAACATGTCGAAATCCTTTAATTATTTTATTCGAAGAAAAATAATGTAATCGTTCTTCGATTGTTACACCGCGCAAATCGACCCAACCGACAACTCCTTTTATGAAATCATTTTTTGCTGCCAGATTTACTAAAAAATTAGTTCCGTCTTCGGACTGATTTGCCTGAACGGCGACGCAACCTGAAAACTGATTTTCGTGAAGCAACGGCAAAAGATCTTCGGGCAAAAAATCCCTTTGAATTTTCTGCATCGATTCATCTATCCAGCTATCTCTTACGGGATCGAATTTCCAAAAATGCTGATGTGCATCAATTCGGTTATTCATGCTTTTTTAATTTACATCGTTGATTAATGCGCGATCTAAATGCACGTACCCGCCATCAACAAAAACAAATTGTCCTGTTGTGTGCGACGAACGATTTGAGATTATGAAAAGTACGGTATCTGCAATTTCTTCTGTTTTAGTCATTCTGCCTTCAAACGGAATACTTTTATTGATTTTTTTCAAAACAGCTTCGCCGTCGGGTAATGTATCAATCCAGTCTTCGTATGCCGGCGTATAACTTTCGGCAATGATAATGGCGTTCGAACGAATTCCAAACTGAATTAAATCTACCGCCCATTCTCTGGTTAATCCCAAAACTCCACCTTTCGCAGCAGCATAACCAGAAGTCCCGCCTTGTCCGGTCAAAGCCACTTTTGAACCAATATTCAAAATATTTCCTTTTGATTCTTTTAGGTATGGAAGTGCATATTTTACCAATAAAAAATAACTTACTACATTCAGTTTCAACGAATCCATGAATTGTTCGTAAGTCGCATCCAAACCTGCGCCGTCATTTACACCAACGTTGTTAATTACGGCATCGATTCTTCCGTATTTTTCAATGATTTTCTTTACGGCATTTTCAACTTCATCAGGATTAGTAACATCTGTTTGCACAAATAATGCATCAATTCCTTTTTTCTGAATTGCTTCTGCATAACCAAATCCTCTGCTGTTTCTGTCCACTATTACCGGAATTCCACCTTCATCAGCAATTCGGTTAAGGATCGTTTCCCCAATACTTCCCTGCTTTCCGGCAGAACCAGAAACAACAATTATCTTGTTTTTTAAATTTAAATCCATTTTTTGTGGTTATTACGGTTATCTAGCTAAACCTGACAGTCCCGAAATCTCGGGATAAAAATCTGTCAGGTTTCTTTGAGTGTGAGTTATTCTATCTCAATCAACGCCTTAATTACATTATTTTTCGGATCAATTAATTGTCCAAAATCAGTAATCATTTCTGAGAAATTGGTTCTATGTGTAATGTATTTTTTCGGATCAATTTTTCCTGTTTTCAGGCAATCCATTACATATTCAAAATCTTCAATAGTCGCATTTCTGCTGCTCATTAAAGTCGATTCTCTTTTATGGAAATCAGGATGACTGAAACTCAATTCTCCTTTTTGAAGTCCAACCAAAACAAATCTTCCGCCGTGAGAAATATAATTAAAAGCACTATTCATCACATTTCTGTTTCCGGTTGCATCAATCACAACATTGGCCATATCGCCGTTTGTAATTTCTGCCAGTTTTTGAGCGACATCATCATGCAACGGATTTATAGTTTCATCGGCATTCAATTCCTCTTTACAAAAACCCAATCGGTATTCGTTGATATCCATCACGATTACTTTGGCTCCGGCAATTTTAGCAAACTGAATTAATCCGATACCAATTGGTCCGGCGCCCATTACTAAAACAGTATCCGTTGGTTTTACAGCAGCTCTTCGAACTCCGTGCGCTGCAATTGCCAATGGTTCAACCAATGCCAATTCATCATAATCAAGTCCTTGACCTTGAAGTAAATATTGCTCGGGAATGGTTACATACTCCGCCATTCCGCCATCAATATGTACTCCGAAAACTTTAATATTGACACAGCAATTCGTCAATCCGTTTCTGCAGGCAACACATTTCCCACAATTGAAATACGGAATAAAAGTTACTTTATCGCCGGGTTCAAAACCTTTGGCATTTCCCTTAACATATTCTGCAGCAAGTTCGTGACCTAAAATTCTTGGATATTCAAAATAAGGCTGTGTTCCGCCAAAAGCGTGAATATCGGTACCACAAATTCCTATTCTTTTTATTTTCAGTAAAACTTCCCCGTCTTTTGGTTCGGGAATTGGTTTTTCTTTCAGAATAAATTCCTGTGGTTTTTCACATACTATAAATTTCATCTTAGATTTTTCTTTAATTATTTAGAGTATGCTACTGCTGTTTGTTTGCTTGTTCCTAAACCTTCAATTCCTAATTCTACAACATCGCCGGCTTTAAGGTAAATTGGATCTGGTTTAATTCCCAAACCAACTCCCGGAGGCGTTCCTGTACTGATGATGTCGCCAGGAAGCAATGTCATAAACTGACTTAAATAGTGAACCAAAAACGGAATTTTAAAAACTAAATTCAACGTGTTACTATCCTGGTATTTTTTACCATTCACACTAAGCCACATCGATAAATTATCAACATCTTTCACTTCATCTTTTGTCGCCAAAAAGGGTCCAAGTGGTGCAAAAGTGTCGCAACCTTTTCCTTTTGCCCATTGTCCGCCACGCTCAATTTGAAATTCTCTTTCGCTGTAATCGTTCAATAAAGCGTAACCTGCAACGTAATCTAAAGCTTCTGCCTCTTCAACATAACTTGCTTTTTTTCCTACAACAAATGCAAGCTCTACTTCCCAATCTGTTTTTACACTGTTTTTTGGAATAATTACATCATCGTCAGGACCGCATAATGAAGTCGTCGATTTAAAAAAGATGATTGGTTCTGTTGGAATTGGCGCACCGGTTTCTTTACAATGATCTACATAATTTAAACCGATACAGATTATTTTTGAAGGTCTCGCCACCGGAGAACCTAAACGCACATTTGCATCAACTTCTGGTAAAGTCGGATTACTTTCTAATGCTTTCTGTAATTTTTCTAAACCGTTTTCTTCAAAAAAACTTTCGTTAAAATCTGTTACAATTGACGAAACATCATATCTTTTTTCACCAATTAAAACTCCTGGTTTTTCTTTTCCTATTTCTCCAAAACGTATTAATTTCATATCTTTTTTTTTAAGGTTCTGAGGTACTAAGGTTCTGAGGTTCTAAGGTTTTTTCTTAGTGCTCAAAATCTTAACCCTTTTAATAATTTACTTTAAAGTTGTTGCGCTGTATTTCGATAGCTATGGAAACTGATTTCCTAAGTCTAAAAAACCTTAGAATCTTAGTATCTCAGAACCTTAGTACCTTTTCTCAGTTATTTAATTTGATAAATCCTCCGTCGATTGGGTAATCGCAGCCTGTGATAAATCCAGCTTCGTCGCTGCATAGGTATAATGCGAGAGCTGCAATTTCATCTGGTTTTCCCATTCTGCCGATTGGTTGTGATTGCGATAATTTTTCGAACATTTCTGCTTCTTTACCTGCGTAGTTTTTCGAAATAAAACCATCAACAAATGGCGTGTGAACTCTTGCCGGAGAAATAGAATTGCAACGAATATTTTCTCCTATATAATCTTTCGCTACAGATAATGTCATGGCCATAACGGCGCCTTTTGCTGTAGAATATGCAAAGCGATCGGGAATACCAACCCATGCCGCGATAGACGCCATGTTGACAATTACACCGCCTTTTGAAAGTCGGAATTGCGGAATCGCCGCAAACAAACTGTTATAAACACCTTTTACATTTACATCCATAACACGATCAAAATCAACTGCTGGCGTAGTATCGACTTTTCCAACATGCGCAATTCCGGCATTGTTTATTAGAATATGAATGTTACCAATTTTTTCGAATGTTGCTACTACTTCTTCCTGATTTGCCACATTACAGGCATAAGAAAAAGCTTTGCCTCCAGAATTTAAAATTTCGTCTAATGCCTCTTTCGCACTTTCGATTGTTAAATCTATAATGTGAACTTCTGCACCTTGTTTGGCGAACAAAGTTGCAATTGCTCTTCCTATTCCGCTGCCTCCTCCGGTTACGACTGCTTTTTTATTTTTTAATGAAAACATGTTATAATTATTAAGTCATTTAGTATTTGATGTCGCTCTAACATTCAAAAAATCATTTCAATTTAATAAATGTGAAAACCACAATTACAAAAGTATATTTTAATATTAATATTTGAGATATATTTTCATATGAATGCCCTAAAATGAGTAAACTTTAATAAATTATAACATTTTTTACACCGTTTGTAAAAAAATTACCATTAAGATTAACATACTTCAAAAAATGAGTGTTAATAAAGTCATCAACTGTTGTTCAATTCAATCTTATTTCTATTTTTGTAATTGTGTTTTTTACATTTATTATTTTTCGAATAAAATCCATCCATATAAATTTTACCAAAAATGACGATATTAAAAGGGATAACCTGGAATCATACAAGAGGTTTATTGCCAATGGTTGCTACGGCTCAGCGATTTACAGAATTAAATCCGGGAGTTGAAATTACCTGGGAGAAAAGAAGTTTACAGGAATTTGCAGATGCTTCGATCGAAGATTTAGCAAAAAGATTTGATCTGCTTGTAATCGATCATCCGTGGACAGGCTTTGGTGCGCACTCAAAAAGCATCTTGCCTTTATCAGATTATTTATCATCAGAATATATAAAAGATCAGGAAGTAAATACCGTTGGACGTTCTTACGGAAGTTACGTTTTTGACAATAAATTATGGGCATTGCCAATTGATGCAGCGACTCCGGTTGCAGCAGCTCGTTTGGATATTTTAGAAAAAGAAGGCTTAAAAGTGCCGCAGACTTATGATGATTTATTGGCTCTGGCCAAAAAAGGATTAGTTGCTTTTGCAGGAATTCCGGTAGACGTTTTAATGAGTTTTTATATGTTTTGCTGTAGTTTGGGCGAAGCCCCTTTTCAATCTACAGAAAAAGTTATTTCTCCGGAAACAGGAAAAAAAGCTTTGCAGATGTTTAGAGAATTAGCACAATTAATTGATCCGGCAAATTTTAACCGAAACCCAATTCAGGTTTATGAAGCGATGGTAAATTCAGATGAAATTGCCTACTGCCCTTTTGCTTACGGATATTCTAATTATTCGAGAACAGGATATGGCAGAAAATTGCTTCATTTTTACGATTTGGTTCGTTTGAATAATAATCTAATGATTAGCTCTTTGGGCGGAACGGGATTGGCTGTTTCTTCATTTAGCAAACACATTCCTGAAGCTATTCAATATGCTGAATTTACAGGATCATCTCATACACAACAAAATATTTTTGCTGATAATGGCGGACAACCCGGACATCTTCAGGCATGGAAAAGTGAACGAATCAATTCATTAACTCATGATTATTTTAAAAATACGTTGCCTACTTTAGAAAGAGCATTTTTGCGCCCGAGATATTCCGGACATATGTATTTTCAGGATCATGCAGGCGATGTGGTTCGTGATTATTTGATGAAAGGCGGAGATGAAGATTTGGTTTTAGAAGCAATGAATTCGCTTTATGCAAAATCTCTAAATTTAATAACGGTATGAAACCACTAGAAGGATTAGTTGTTTTAGAATTCTGCCAGTTTTTAGCAGGGCCTTCTGCCGGATTAAAATTGGCCGATTTAGGTGCGCGCGTTATTAAAATTGAACGACCAATAAAAGGCGAGGCTTGCCGACAATTAAGCATCAAAGATCTTTTTGTTGACGACAGCAGTTTATTATTTCATACGATTAACAGAAATAAAGAATCTTTTGCGGCTGATCTTAAAAACCCGGAAGATTTAATTTTGATCAAAAAATTAATAGCCAAAGCTGATATTATGACGCATAATTTCAGACCTGGTGTGATGGAAAAAATAGGATTGGATTTTAATGAAACCCTAACTATTAATCCGAAAATAATTTACGGAACAATAACAGGTTACGGAAATATTGGTCCGTGGGCAAAGAAACCCGGACAGGATTTATTATTACAATCGCTTTCCGGATTAAGCTGGTTGAGCGGCAGAAAAAGTCAGGGACCAGTTCCGTTTGGTTTGGCTGTAGCCGATTTAATGTGCGGCAATCATTTTGTTCAGGGAATTTTAGTGGCTTTATTGAAAAGAGCCAAAACCGGAAAAGGTGTTTTGGTAGAAGTCAGTTTATTAGAATCTGTTTTGGATGTTCAGTTTGAAGCGATTACTTCTTTCTTAAATGATGGCGGACAATTACCGGAAAGAGGCGATGTAAAAGGAAGTGCGCATGCATTTCTTAGCGCACCTTACGGAGTTTATCAAACTCAGGACGGTTATATTTCCCTTGCAATGGGTGATTTAATTTTCATTGGAAAAACTTTGGGAGTCGATCTAACCAAATATTCTGATAAACAAGACTGGTTTACTTTTAGAGATGAAATCAGAAATTTATTAGCCAATAAAATAATAACGCAAACATCAGATTATTGGTTGAATTTGCTTCAGAAAGAAGGAATCTGGTGTGGAAAAGTTTTGAATTATGAAGAATTAGACAATCAGGCTTTTGTAAATGAATTACAATTGAAACAAACCGTTCAAAATTCTGCCGGAGAAAAATTAGTGACTACAAGAAGTCCCATTCAGCTTGACGGAAAAATTTTAACTAGTAAAAAAGCGGCTCCTTCAGTTGGAGAAGATAATATAAAAATACACGAACAATTTTTAAGCGAATAAAAGAAATGAAACCTTTAGAAGATTATTTAATAGTAGATTTTAGCCAGTTTCTTTCTGGTCCGTCGGCGAGTTTACGTTTGGCTGATCTGGGCGCGCGCGTTATAAAAATTGAGAAACCGAGAACGGGAGATATCTGCAGAACTTTATATACTTCTGATTTAATTATGAACGGAGAATCTTCTGTTTTTCATACGATTAACAGAAATAAAGAATCATTCGCCATTGATTTTAAACAACCGGAAGAACTCGAAAAATTAAAAAAATTATTGGCTAAAGCCGATGTTGTCATGCATAATTTCAGACCGGGCGTTATGGAACGCGTTGGATTGAGTTATGAAGAAGTGAAAGCCATAAATCCAAATGTAATTTATGGATCGATCTCTGGTTTTGGTACGCATCCGGATTTAAAAGATTTACCGGGACAGGATTTATTATTGCAATCTCTTACAGCTTTGACATGGTTGAGTGGAAATCAGGAAGATGGTCCGGTTCCGATGGGATTATCAATTGTCGATATGTTGGCCGGAGCTCATTTGGCTCAGGGAATTTTAGCAGCTTTATATCGAAAAGCGACTCAGAATATTGGTGCTTCTGTTCAGGTAAGTATGTTAGAATCTGCTTTTGATTTTCAATTTGAAACCATTACTACTTTTTTTAATGATGGCGGTGAATTACCCGTTCGTACCAAAACCAATAATGCGCATGCTTATTTGGGCGCGCCTTACGGAATTTATAAAACTAAGAATGGTTATTTGGCTTTGGCAATGGGCTCGATTCCTGTTTTGGCTTCGCTTTTAAAATGTGACGCATTATTACAATTCCCTGAAAATAAATTTCATTTACGAGATGAAATCAAAAATATTCTGGCAGAACATTTACAAACTCAGAATACTGATTTTTGGCTGAATATTTTAGAACCTGCAGATATTTGGTGTGCAGGAGTTTTGAACTATCAACAGCTTTTTGCCGAAGAAGGATTTAAAGTTTTAGACTTTACTCAGAAGGTTGAAATGCTGGATGGATATTCGTACCAAACTACAAGATGTCCGATAAAAATTGACGGCGAATATTTGACTTCGGGAAAAGGCTCACCGAAATTAGGACAGGATAATGAAAAGATTATTAAAGAATTTATAACTGTATAATGAAGAAAATAAGAATTGCAGTTAGAAAATTTGATCCTTTTGAAAGTACGCTTCAAAAGTTATGGGATTTGTTTTGCCTGGAGAATAATATTCAGGCTGAAGCCGAAATGATTCCTCTAGAATTGCATGACCTTTATGAACAAACCATAACTAATAAAGGTTTAAAAAATGGAACATGGGATATTGCCCACATTAATACCGACTGGATTTTTGATGCTGTAAATGAAAAAGCGGTTCTGGATTTAACATCATTTATCGATCAAAATCCTCCGCAGGATTATCCTGAAGGATGGCATGAATCGTTATTAAAATTGCAGAAAATAAATAATAGTGTTTACGGACTTCCTTTTCATGATGGACCGGAATGTTTGATTTTTAGAAAAGATTTATTTGAAGATTTTACTGAAAAGCAAAACTTCAAAAATCAATTTGGCTACGAATTAAATCCTCCAAAAACATGGGAACAATTTGTTCAGATAGCTGAGTTTTTTAATCGTCCGAAAGAAAATCTATACGGTTGTGTTTTTGCCAATTATCCGGATGGTCACAATATGGTTTTTGATTTTTGCCTGCAATTGTGGACACGAGGCGGATCGTTATTTGATCATCAAAATAAAATTAACATTAATCAATCTGTAGCAATTGAAGCTTTAGATTTTTATAGAAATATTGTAAACAATAAAAATGCCGTTCATCCAAAATCGAAAAGTTTTGGTTCTGTAGAAGCGGGTTTGGCTTTCGCCGAAGGACAAGCTGCGATGGCAATTAACTGGTTTGGATTTGCTTCGATGTGCGAAGTAATTGAAGAATCGAAGGTAAAAGGCAAAGTTGATATTACAGAACTTCCCTCCGATCCGAATCACAAAACGGCTTCTTTGAATGTTTATTGGTTGTATACCATTGGCATTGGAAGTAAACAAAAAGAACTTGCTTATGATTTTTTACGATTTGCGACTTCTCCAAAAAGCGATAAATTATTGACCAATGAAGGCGGAATTGGCTGTAGAAAATCAACCTGGAATGATGAGGATATCAATAAAATTATTCCGTTTTATCATAAACTCGAAATGCTTCATGAAAATGCTTTGACTTTGCCACAAACTCCGGTTTGGCCAAAAGTAGCAGAGTTAATAGATCAAATGGTTTTGAAAGCGATTGAAAGTGATATTTCATCTCAGATTTTATTAGAAGAAACTCAAAATGCAATTCAAAATATAACGCATGACATCTTTATCAAAGTTTAAACTTGACAAAGATTAACTCAAAAAAGATTAGATATGAATATTCCCTATAAACCAAAATTACCAGAAACGAATCAACCCATTATTATTATTGGCGCAAGCGGAATTGTAAAAGATGCCCATTTGCCTGCTTATGAAATGGCGGGTTTTACCGTTTTTGGTATTACAAACAGAACTATTTCTAAAGCACACGATTTGGCAAAACAATTTAAAATTGAACATGTTTTTGAAAATGTTGCAGAAGCTGTTAAACATGCACCTTCAAATGCTGTTTATGACATTACCGTTCTTCCTGATCAATACATCGAAATTTTAGAACAACTTCCAGATGGTGCAGCTGTGCTTATTCAAAAACCTATGGGAAATGATTTGGCGCAAGCCCGAGAAATTGTTGCGGTTTGTGAAAGGAAAAAATTAGTTGCCGGAATCAATTTTCAATTGCGTTTTGCCTCTTTTGTAAGCGCTGCAAGACATTTAATCAATAAAGGAATTATTGGAGATTTATATGATTTAGAATTTAAAGTTACCGTAAATACGCCTTGGGAATTGTTTCCGCTTATTAAGGAACATCCCAGATTGGAAATTCTTTTTCACAGTGTTCACTATATCGATTGCATACGTTCGTTTTTAGGTAATCCGAAAAGTGTGATGGCAAAAACGGCAAAACATCCCTTAAAAAAATTATCCTCAAGCCGATCTACTATTATTTTAGATTATGGTGAAGACAAACATGTGGTCATTAATACGAATCACGATCATCATTTTGGACCAAAACACGAAGAAAGTTACATTAAGTGGGAAGGAACAAAAGGTGCTATTAAAGCAAAAATGGGTTTATTGATGAATTATCCGGATGGTTTGCCTGACGAATTTGAATATTCAGTACAAAATAAAAATGGTGAATATGAATGGAAAAAAATCGAACTGGAAGGTTCGTGGTTCCCGGAAGCTTTTATTGGAACAATGTCAAATTTAATGCGCTTCAAAGAAGGTTCTGATACCAAATTATTAGCAAGCGTTCAAGATGTTCTGGATACAATGAAAGTAGTTGAAGCCTGCTATATCAGTAACGAAAGCGGTGGAGTTTCACTTAATGAATTATATTTTACCATATAATTTATATAAGGTCATTTAACGCAGTTTACGCAGACAAAAACTTAAAATCATATAAGCTACAATCAAAAAAATTAATAAGCCATGCAATTAATATAAGTCTGTTAATCTTGACGCAAAGTATTAAATGAACTTATATCACTTATATGGTGAAAACAAAAAAATTATGTATTTCAAATCAACATTTTTTGAAGATTATCAAATTGGCGACAAGCGCGTCACTTTTGGCAGAACAATTACCGAAACCGATTTTGTGGTTCACGCGGGTCACACAGGCGATTTTTTCCCGCATCACATGGACGAAGAATGGTGCAAAACACAGCCTTTCGGACAACGCATTGCGCACGGAACTATGGTTTTTAGTATCGGAATCGGCCTGACCGCATCTGAAATAAATCCTGAAGCTTTTTCTAAAGGATACGATCGTATGCGATTTGTAAAACCAGTTCATATTGGTGATACTATCCATTCTGAAATTACAATTTCTGAAAAAGGCGAAGCTAAAAAACCAGATATGGGAACCGTAACAGAACACGTAGAAATTATCAATCAACGTGGTGAAGTGGTTCTTGTATGTGATCACTTATTATTAGTTAAAAAAAGTAACTAAGTTGCTGAGCTTCTAAGATACTAAGCCAGCACATTAAAACAATCTCACAAAGACACAAAACGCAAAGAAAAATTCTAATAAAACTTTGTGACTTTGTGCCTTCGTGGCAAAAAAACTAACTATGCAAATAACCAACCAAATTGGCGATCAACATGAAGTCGCTACAGAAAAAGGAACAGGAAATAAATATCTATTGCCTTTTATTTTAATTACCAGCTTATTTTTCCTTTGGGGAATGGCACATAATCTGGATTCTATTTTAATACCGCATCTTAAAAAAGCATGTGAATTAAACAATCGCCAATCTACTTTAATTGACACTGCTGTGTTTTTTGCTTATTTTATAATGGCGATTCCCGCAGGAATGCTGATTAAAAGGTTTGGTTATAAAAATAGCATTATTACCGGATTATTAGTTTTTGCTACCGGTGCTTTTCTATTTGTTCCTGCTGCAAATACAAGAACTTACGAATTATTTCTATTTGCTTTATTCGTAATTGGCTGCGGATTAACCATTTTAGAAACAAGTGCAAATCCGTACGCTGCCATTTTAGGACCTGCGGAATCGTCTTCAAAAAGATTAAATTTAGCAGCATCATTTAATGGTTTAGCGGCAATGGTTGCACCAATTGTTGGTTCGTTATTTATCTTATCCGGAAAAACACATACACCAGAACAAATGGCCGCGATGCCGGATGCTACAAAAGCAGCTTACTTATTAGAAGAAGCCTCTGCTGTAAAGTTACCTTATATCATTTTGGGAAGTGTGTTGGTTTTAGTAGCTATATTATTCTACTTTATGCATTTGCCTTCTATGAAACCACAACACACAGAAGTTGAAGTTAAACCTGGTTTTTTCTCTGTTTTAAAATTTTCTCATTTAAGTTGGGCAGTTGTTGCACAATTTTTTTATGTAGGCGCGCAAGTTTGTATCACAAGCTTTTTTATTAGAATTGCTCAACAAGGAGCAGGATTAGATGAAAAAACAGCCGGATATTATTTGGGTATTTATGGTTTTCTTTTTATGGCTGGTCGTTTTATTGGAACTTTCTTTTTGAAGTTCGTGAAGGATTATGTCTTGCTTTCAATCTATTGTGTTATTAGTATCTTCCTTTGTTTGGTAGCAATTTACGGAACTGGAATTTACGTAATTTATTCACTTGGTGGAATTGGATTTTTTATGTCAATTATGTTTCCAACTATTTTTTCACTAGGATTGGTTGGCTTAAAATCAAATACAGAAACTGGATCTTCATGGCTGGTTATGTCAATTGTAGGTGGTGCGATCCTGCCATATGGAATGGGAACTTTAATTGATATGAAGCACGATGACATTCAATCCGGCTATATTATTCCACTGTTGTGCTTTGTTATCATTCTTTATTTTGGAGTGTTTGGGCATAAAGTAAAAAATGTCGTTTCTTAATAATTAATTTTTGATTTTCTATAATTCCCAAGTTAGATCAGCTTGGGAATTCTTTTATAATTAAATTCTTGTACCCAAAATGAAAAAGATAATTAAAACCACTTCTCTACTTCTACTTGTTTTGAACAGTACATTATTTGCACAAAAAAACAAACAGATTTACGACATTATTGTTGCTAAAGATGGAAGTGGAACTTTTACTAAAGTGCAAGATGCGTTTGATGCCGTTCCAGACAATAGCATAAAACGTACTATTATTTATGTGAAAGCTGGAGTTTATAAAGAAAAAATAAAGCTAAATTCTGCCAAGCAAAATGTAATGTTACTTGGAGAATCTTATAAAAACACTATTCTTACTTATGATGATTATGCAGAAATTGCAGGAGGTACAAGCAAATCATTCAGTACTCTGATCGAAGCAAATGATTTCTTTGCCGAAAATATCACTTTCGAAAATACAATAGACAGTAATTTGCCTCAATATAAAAAAGGTGGTCAGGCAGTAGTGTTAATGGTAAATGGTGATCGATCAATTTTTCACAATTGCAAAATAAACGGTTTTCAGGACACTTTTTATCTAAAGGCAAACAAAAGGACATATATTAAGGATTGTATCATTGACGGTACTACAGATTTTATTTTTGGCTCGGGTATCGCTTTATTTGAAAACTGTTTTATACAAAGCAAAAGAGATTCGTACATCACAGCAAGCAATCAGGATGTTGGCAAAAACAAATATGGCTTTGTATTTAAAGATTGTGTTATAATGGCATATTCGAAGGAGGCCGTTACAAAAGTTTCTTTAGGAAGACCATGGGGAGCTGGCGCAAATGTGGTTTTTATTCATTGTTTTGAAGAATCACATATTATACCCGAAGGCTGGTCAGTATGGTCCGAAGATCCAGAACATAAAGCATACAATAATTGGAAAACTACTTTTTATGCCGAATACAATTGTTACGGTCCGGGTTATAATCCAAAAAATCGTATTTCATGGTCACATCAATTAAATAAAACGGAAGCTTCAGAATACACAAAAGAAAAAATATTTGCAGCAAATACAACTACAGCCAACAAACTTGAAGAAGATTGGAATCCCATAATCGAAAATGAACAATGTAAATCTATATTGCCATCAAAAAAAATTAAAACAGCTGATTCCGTTTTTGAAAAAGGATTTGAATAAAAACATCAATAATTAAAACCTTTTATAATTCCTCTTTTTGAAGATTTCACGAAATCAATAATTTTGTCACGTTCAACCGTTTTCTCAAATGAATTTTCAATAAACTCTAAAGCAAAAGTTGTATTTCTTTTCTCCTGAAAAAGAACTCTATAAATATCTTGCAACTCATTTATCTTTTCTAAGCTAAAACCTCTTCTTTTCAAACCAATAAGATTTAAACCAACATAACTTAAAGGTTCACGTCCTGCAGTTATATACGGTGGAATATCTTTTACAACGCGACTTAACCCACTTATCATGGAATGTTCTCCAATAATAGAAAATTGATGAATGGCAGTTAAACCGCTAATGTTTACCCAGTCGCCAACAATAACTTCACCAGCCATTCCAACACTAAATCCGATAATACAATTATTGCCAATGGTACAATCATGACCAATATGCGCATTAGACATTATTAAGTTCTTATCTCCAATAATTGTTTTCCCTTTTGAAGAAGTCCCTTTATTTATCGTTACAAATTCCCGTATAATAGTATTGTTTCCAATTTCTAACAAAGTGTACTCACCATTATATTTCAAATCTTGTGGAAGACCTGCTAATACGGCACCAGAATGTATTTGACAATTCTCTCCAATTCTTGCTCCATTAAGAATAGACACGTTATTCCCTATCCAAGTATTATCTCCAATTATCACATCGTCATCGATTGTAGTAAAGTTTCCGATATGAACATTTTTACCAATTACTGCTTTTTTACCAATTATAGTATTTTTCAATTTCCAATTATTTAATAAAGGCAAATATTGAAAATAAGTAAATGAGTTTTATTGACCTAAGATCAATTAATTGAAGATCTAATTCTGCTTAAGGTTTCCTGGCTAACTCCAATAAGTGAAGCAATATGTTTTAATTTGGCTTTTAAAATAATTTGAGGAAACGATTCTAATAAATAAATATATTTTTCCTGAGCATTCATTACTCTGAATAAATGATGAAACTCATTTATTTTAGAAAGGTATAAACGAAGCTGTTTGATATGAAACTTAGAAAATAAAGGATATTCCAATAAAATTAATTCATCAGAATATGACAAAGAATAAACAATAGTTTCTTCACAAGTTTGAAAACTTTCAAATGAAGGTTTTTGCTCAAAATAACTACTCAATGAAGTAACAAACTGATTATCGGTATAAATCCATTTTGTAACTTCTATCCCATCTTCCAAAGAAAATCTACGGATTGCCCCAGATTTAATAAAATATATTTTTTTGCATATTTTACCTTCTCCGATAATGAATTCATCTTTTCTAAACTTCTCTAAAATGAAATATTTCTTTACAGCTTCTTCAGTTTCATAATCTAATTCCTGAAAACTATTGATTACATTAATTAACTCTGTCATTATCTTAAATAATTAAAGTAACAAATTTATCAATATTAGCACAACAACAAGGTAAGATTTATATTAAAAGAAAAACCAAAAAGGAGTAAAACCAAAAAATCCCCATCAAATGAATGATGAGGATTCTCAAAAGAAAGGCGACGACATACTCTCCCACATAACTGCAGTACCATCTGCGCAGGCGGGCTT